>NZ_QRUF01000013.1 GCF_003458415.1 Collinsella sp. AF25-2LB | reverse complement strand
GCGCGAACCAGGCCGCGCCCGCCGCCGTGAGCGCGGCGAACGCGAGCGCGCTGACCGCAAGGCCCGCTAGCGTGAGCATGCCGTCCGCCGCGAGCGCCCCGCCGAGCGCCATGTCCGCCGCGAGTGGCTCGCCACTCGGCAGCACGGGGATGAAGCTCGTGGGTATGACCATGCTCGCCGACGGCGGAAAGAGCTGCGGCAGCGGCACCAGCGACCAGGCGAACCCGCCCACGAGCTGCGCGGCGAGCGGGCAGAAGATGCCCGCGAGCATTCCGAGCCGCGCCGTGAGGAAGAGCCCTGCGGGGATCATCCACGCCGCGGTCACCGTGTTGGCGAGCGCGCAGAGGAGCATCGTGAGGGTGCCCGCGGCCGTGAGGCCCTGCGAGGAGAACGCCGATCCCGCGAGGTAGATGCCGAAGACCACGAGGTTCGAGAGCGTGCAGAGAGCGAGGCACCAGAGCGCCTTGGCCCACCAGGCGCGCCCGAGCGGGAAGCCCAGGCCCAGAAGCCCCCGCATCCGCGTGCGAGCGTCCGCCCGCGCGACGCACGCCACCACGAGCGAGAGAGACACGGGCAGGAAGAGCGCGTACCAGTAGTTCCACGCGCTGAAGATCTGCACGCCCCGGTAGGGCATCGCGCCGAGCAGCGGCATCGGCAGCGCCATGAGCACGGCCAGGCGAACCGGTGCCGCGTGGCGCGACTTCAGGGCCTCGGCGCGCAGGCCCGCGAGCAGGCCGCCTTTCTCGCCCGTCATGCCGCCACCTCCCCGCGTGCTCGTCGCCCTTCCCGGCAGAAACTCATGAAGAGTTCCTCGAGGTCCTGCCCGGGCCGAAGCGCATCCTCGTAGGCGAGGCGCCCTCCGCAGATGATGCCGATGGTGTCCGCCATCTGCTGCACCTCGGAGAGGATGTGGCTCGAGACGATCACCGTCGTGCCCGCCGCCGCGAAGCCGCGGATCTGGTCGCGCAGCTCCTCGATGCCGATGGGGTCGAGGCCGTTGGTGGGCTCGTCGAGCACGAGCAGGCGTGGCCGGGCGATCAGCGCCAGCGCGAGCCCCAGGCGCTGCCGCATGCCCATCGAGAAGCGCCCGGCGCGCTTCTTCCCGGTGTCTGCGAGGTCCACGGCGGCGAGCACCTCATCTATGCGGCTCTCGGGAAGGCCCAGCAGCGTGGTGCGCACGCGCAGGTTCTCGCGCGCGGTGAGGTTGGGGTAGAGCGGCGCCTCCTCGATGAGGCTGCCGATTGCGTAGAGGTCCTCGCGGCGCCAGGCGTGCCCGGCAAAGAGGATCTCCCCGGCCGTCGGCCGCAGCATCCCGCAGATCATCTTGAGCGTTGTCGACTTGCCGGCGCCGTTGGGGCCGAGCAGCCCGTACACCTCGCCCTCGCGGATATGAAGGCTCACGTCGGCCACGGCGTCCTGCGCCTGGTCGCCGCGGCCGAAGCGCTTGGTGAGCCCGCGCGTCTCGAGCATGTAATCCATGGGCTTATCCTTTCTCTTCCGGGCGCGCGGGCCGAGTCGCCGTGCCCGCGCGCCTTACCTTTCGGGTTCACCATCCATGATGGGGCGCGTTTCTAACGAAGCCGTAACGGCCGTTGGGCTCTTTTGGTGCCAGCCCTTCTCGACCCGTACGCATTTGCTTAAAGCAACAACTTTCCCGATCGATGTAATCACCGAATCAAAACGTGTACACCAGCCACCAAAGATGCCGAAAAATGTCGCTTTTGGAGGCTGATGTACACAAATGCAGAATCCAGCGCAGCCCAGAGGCGCCCTCCACATGTCTGGACTCTCTATGGCTGCGCTGGATAGACATCGCTGGAACGGGTATAGTATCGAAAGTTTTGTCGTTAACCAGCGGGGGAGTCCTGTGGGCATCAAAAAGAAGATCAAAAAGGAGCTTATCGGCACTTCCGATTACCCGTCGAATAAGATCTTTACGATCTCCAATTTCATCACCTTTACGCGCCTGATCCTCACCCTGGTATTTCTGTACCTGTTTGTGACGGATAACAACCGTGTCATCGCCATCGTTATCTACGCCGTTGCCGCCTCCACCGACTGGATGGACGGTCAGATCGCCCGCATGACTAAGACGGTCTCGTGGCTCGGCAAGGTCATGGATCCCATTTGCGACCGTGCGCTGCTGTTCACCGGCGTACTTGGACTGGTGGTCCGCGGAGAGCTGCCCATCTGGGTCTGCGTACTCATTATTGGCCGCGACATCTATCTGGGCATCGGCACGCTTATCGTGCGTCATTATCACCGTCGCCCCATCGATGTGGTCTTTCCCGGAAAGATTGCCACGGCGCTGCTCATGACCGGCTTCTCACTCATGCTGCTCGGTTTCCCCGTTATTGACGGCCTGCACCTTTTATCTTCAACCCTTACGGCCTTCCCGGGCCTCAACGGAAGCTCGGTGCCCCTCGGCATCTTCTTTGTGTACGGCGGCGTGATCTTCTCCATGCTCACGGCTGTCATCTACTCCATTAAGGGCGGAGTGGCCATTAAACAGGCTCTCGCGCATCCCGAGGACGAGGACATCGACTTTCTGAACCCTGAAATCGAAGACTGATTCGTTGGGGTATGATTACGTACGGTTCATTATTTGCGGCACGTCCGCGATAAGTTAGGGGTTGTCATGGACAACATGGTTAACAATATGCCTCAGAATGATAAGACTGCTGACGCTACCTGCGTATTCCGCGTGCCTTCAAGCGACGTCACCGTTCCCGACCTCATGGCCAACGTGCGCATCACCGCCCCCGTCCTGTCCATCGTCAAGGGTCCGCAGACTGGTGCCGCCTTTGAGCTCGAGGACGACGTGACCACCATCGGCCGCGATCCCGCGAACGGCATCTTCCTTAATGACATGACCGTTTCGCGCAGCCACGCGCGCATTATTCGCGAGGGCCTCGGCGCTCGCATCGAGGACCTGGGCTCGCTCAATGGTACCTGGGTCGACGGTGCCATTGTCAATGCAGCCCCGCTGCACGACGGTTCTTCCGTTCAGATCGGTACGTTTACGCTCATCTACCACGAGAGCACGCCGGAGCGCATCGAAACCGGTGAGTAGGGCATGGCCGAACGCAACTATCTGAGTATCGGCCAAGTCGTCAACCTACTTCGAGGCGCATACCCCGATCTTTCGAACTCAAAAATTAGATTTCTAGAGGATGAGGGGCTCATTACCCCTCATCGTACGCCTAAGGGATACCGTCAGTACTCTAAGGAGGACGTTGATCGTCTGGAGGTCATCCTGCACTTGCAGAAGACCCGCTACATGCCGCTCAACGTGATTAAGCAGCGCTTGGAAAACGCCACGGACCTGTCAACGCTCGCCTACGAGGTGGGCTTGCTATCCGATGTTCCGCTCAAGACGGAGCCCAAGGAGACTAAGCAAAAGCTGCATCCCATCGAGACCATTCCCGATATGTTGGGCGTCGAAATTTCGTTTATCCGCTCGCTCGCCGAGAACGACCTCATTCGCATCATCAAGAGTCCGCAGAATCGCGAGCTTGTCGATGGTCGCGATTTTCCGATCATCCGCTACTGCTCCGAGCTGTCGCGCTTCCATATCGAGCCGCGCAACCTGCGTCAGTACGTGTCTTCCGCCAACCGCGAGTCCTCGATGTTTGAGCAGGTGCTTGTGAGCATGCTCGGCATGGATACCTCCGATGACGAGCGCGACGCCAAGCTCGAGCGTGCGTTTAAGAAGCTTCACGACCTGACGGAGGGCGTGCACACCGCGCTGCTCAAGAACCGCGTTTTTGAGTCGCTCAACGCCGTGGTCGAGGACGCCGACATCGATGCACTCGATGAGGAAATCACTCGCTCCGAGTCCACCAAGGCCAAAAACGAAGAGATAGCCGCGCCGGCTTCGCACAAGGATTCTCTCGTCAAGCCGCTCAAGGTCGTCCCCCCTTCGCAATCCGGCACCGCCACCGCGGGCAAATAACCGCTGCTGAAATTTCGGGAACCCATTGAAAGGTCATGCAATGTACGACTTCGAATCTCAAATCGTCGACATCCCCGACTATCCCGAGCCCGGAGTCATCTTTAAAGACATCACGCCGCTCTTTGGCAATCCCGAGGCGCTCAAAGCCATGACCGATGCCCTCGCCGAGCACTTTGCCGGCATGGGAATCACCAAGGTCGTGGGTCCCGAGGCTCGCGGCTTTATGGTTGGCGTACCGGTAGCTGTAGCCCTTGGCGCCGGCTTTGTTCCCGCACGTAAACCGGGCAAGCTACCGCGCAAGACTGTGAGCCAGAGCTACGAGCTCGAGTACGGAACGGATTCCATTGAGATCCATGCCGACGCTATCAGCTCTAAAGATACCGTGTTGATTCTGGACGACTTGGTCGCGACGGGCGGAACCGTCGAGGCAACAGGTAAACTGGTGCGAGATATGGGCGCAAAGCTTATCGGTTACGGTTGTATCCTTGAGCTTGCGTTTCTCAACCCGCGCGAGAAGCTCACGCCGTCTGATGACGATGTGGAGCTCTTTAGCCTGGTGACGGTGGACTAGCCGTTACCCTTAGTTACTGGAAAGGAAGCTACATGCGCACAGCAAACACGCACAAAAACATGGCACGCTGCGCTGCTACGGCAACCCTCGCTTGTGTTTTGGGCTTGGGCCTCGCGGCTCCTGCCTACGCCGATACCGCATCCGACCTTGCCGCTGCTCGTACGAAGCTCGAGCAGATCGGTACCCAAACTCAGCAGATTTACGATGAGCTCGCCACGCAGACGCAGGCGCTCGATCAGACTGCCGGCGAGATCACGCAAAAGCAGCAGGAGATCGCCGATGGTCAGGCTAAGCTCTCAACCTATGTCGCCGGCGAGTACAAAACCGGCGGTCTGAGCCTGCTTCAGGTTCTGACGGGTGTCGATGACCTGAGCGATATGCTCAACCGTCTGTTCTACTACGGCAAAGTTTCCGATAAGCAAGCTCAGACCATTCAAGAGGTCAAGGAGCTTAAGCAGCAGCTCACCGATAAGCAGGCCGAGCAGGAGAAGAACGTCGCCGCCACGCAAAAGAAGGTCGACGAGCTTAACGCCCAGCAGGCTGAAGCCCAGAACGTCGTAAACTCCCTGGATTCGCAGCTGCAGGCCGAGCTTGCCGCCGAGGCCGAGGCCAACGCCGCGCTGCAGGCCGGCATCAACGCCAGCACCGCCGAGAAGGCCACGGTGAGCAACGAGACTGCCGGTACGACCGAGAACACCAACAACGGTGGCCAGACCAGCAATAACAACAACCAGGGCGGCAACACTCCGGCTCCTACGCCGGCACCTGCTCCGACGCCGCAGCCCTCCACGCCTGCTCCGGCTCCGACGCCTTCTGCTCCGAGCCAGTCCGTCGACGGCGGTTCTGTTGTCTCGCGTGCATACAGCAAGCTTGGTTGCGCCTATTCCTGGGGCGGAATTGGCCCGAACAGCTTCGACTGCTCTGGTTTTGTAAGCTATTGCCTTACTGGTCGCTATTGCCGCCTGGGCACCACGGGCACCTTTATGGGCTGGACGCGTGTGTCCGATCCGCAGCCCGGTGACGTTGTAGTCAACTCGTACCACACCGGCATTTACATCGGTGGTGGTCAGATGATTCATGCTTCTGACTACAACACGGGTGTTATCATCAGCTCCGTTGCCGCCGGCATGAACAACAACTACATTTTCGTGCGCTACTAAGTATTCAGATAAAGCAAACGGATATGGACCTCGTGGCTTTGAGTCATGGGGTCCATTCTTTTGCCTTTAGTGCAGTCCGCTATCTAGTTTTGAATACTAGATAGCGGCCCAATCGGTCTGCAAGATGGCTATAATTGAATGGGAACGATTAGAAAGGACCCTCTATGAGCTGGGCACTTATCTCCGATTCAAGCTGCAACCTCCGCGATTGGCAACCGACCGCGCCCCATACCACCTTTGCATTTGCGCCCCTCAAAATTCGAGTGGGGGAGCATGAATTCGTCGATGACCTTTCGCTCGATGTTCATGAGCTCAACTGCGCTGTTCAGGCGGAGACGAACGCTTCTTCGAGCGCTTGTCCCAGCGTAGGGGAGTGGGCCGAGCTCTTCAAATTGGCAGACAAGACCATCTGCATGCCGATCTCTGAGGGCGTGTCGGGCAGCTACAACGCGGCAGCCACGGCTCGCGATATGGTTCTTGCCGAGGAGCCCGACCGACAGATTCATCTAGTCAATTCACGCGCAGCTGGCGGCAAAATGGACCTCATTTTCTTGCTGTTCGACCGCTATCTTGCAAGCAATCCGAATGTCTCATTCGAGGATGCTTGCGCATACTTCGATAGCCTTGAACAGAACAGCAAAATCCTCTTCAGTTTGTGCAATTACGAAAACCTCGCCAAAGCCGGACGTATCCCTAAGGCAGCCGGCGTCATTGCCAACAAGCTCAATATCCGCATTTTGGGCACAGCGAGTGAGGCCGGTAAAATCGAACTCGTCGGGCACACGCGTGGCGAAAAGAAGATGCTCAACAAGATCATCGACACTATGGAAGCCGAGGGCTTTACGGGCGGTGAGGTCGTCATCGATCACGTTGAGAACGAAGCTGGAGCCCAGGCGCTTACTGACCGCATAGTCGAGCATTGGCCCGGCTCCAAGACCATCATCATGCCCTGCAACGGCCTGGATTCCTATTACGCCGAGATGCACGGCCTCATCATCGGCTACGGCATGGGCGTAGCTTCGGGCAAATAGAGTCAGGTGGGACAAATTAGTCAGTAATTCTTTGTCCCACCACCTTTCAAATCAATTAACTACTAAACCCGTTGAACTTGAGATAGCTCATCAGGTACGCCTTCGAAACGAAGGACGATACCGCGCTGCGCACAAGCAGCGACTCACGCGTTACCTGATGCGCCGTATCGGGCACGGGAGTCTGCTCGACGGAAAACGCCGCACGAATCGATGCCTCGAGCTGATCGACCACATAATCAAAGGCCGTCGGGGCATCGTAGCTCAATCGCTGAATGTTAAAGAGTGCCTGCACCGCAGCAATAGGTAGCACCTGCTTAAAGATGCAGATAGCGATCAGGCGGGCAATCTGCTCGCGGCCATATTGCTTTTTGACCGGAGCAGGCACCAGGCCAACCTTTACGTAGTTATTGATCATCGATGGCGTAATGATAGGCTGCTCAACGCAAAGGGACAGCGGCTCCATCCACAGCGCAACATACTCAATGACCTGGTCGCGGTAGAGCGTCACATTGGGCAACTGGTCATAGCGCGGCAGGCTCAACGTATTAAGTTTGCGCACGATATCGGACTGAATAAATGCATCGGGCAGCACAGTGGGCTGAATATCCTCAGGCTTAATGCTGACCGACGAATCGGACATCGGAATAACGTGTTTAACGTGGTTCATAAGGTTCCTCCGTTCATTTTCTATATTGTATTCTACGTTATCTAGTTTTGCATACCACATAGCAGACAAGAAAATTGGTGGGACAACGCACTGATGCATCGTCCCACCATTTAGTTAATTGATAACAACCTTACATAAGATATATTATCGTACTTATCTACGGAGAAATGCGTATGCGCTGGTTGCCGCTATGGCTCCGTCAGAAACCGCGGTCACAACCTGGCGCAAACGCTTGGAACGGATATCGCCAGCGGCAAATAGACCTGGCGTGCGGGTCGCCATGGATTCATCAGTCAGAATGCCGCCATCAGGCGCCAGATCGACTAGATGCTCGACAAGTTCGGTATGGGGTTGCGTCCCGGTATAGACAAAGATGCCGAAAAAGCCGGGCTCAAATGACTCGGCATGAGTCTCGCCGGATGCATTGTCCTTAAAGGTGATCGTCGTTGGCATGGCTTCGCCCGAGAGCTCCACAATACTAGTTTGGTACCTAACTGAAATATTATCTTTTGCAAGAACTTTTTGAACCACACCATCGGAGGCACGGAACTGATCGCGGCGCAAAACGATGGTCACGCTGCTGGCGATTTCTGACAAGAACAGAGCTTCCTCGCAGGCAGCATTGCCGCCGCCGATGACAAAAACCTGCTTGCCGCGAAAGAACATGCCGTCGCACGTCGCGCAATACGAAACGCCGCGACCGCGATACGCATCCTCGCCAACAAAACCAGCAGATCGCGGCGTGGCACCCATGCAAGCGATAACGCTCGAGGCCGACGTATCGCCCAAATCGTGATGCACCGTAAACAGCGCTGTATCGGCATCGTAATCGATACCCGTAACCATGCTCCATGTAACCTGTGCTCCCAGGCCTTCTGCATGCTGCTGAAAACGCTCGCCGAGTTCGGCGCCACTCAAGAGCGGAATGCCCGGATAGTTCTCGACCTCATTGGTTGTGGCGATCTGTCCTCCCGACATGCCCTGCTCAATCACAGTCGTCGTTAGGTTGGCGCGCGCCGCGTAAATGGCTGCAGCATAGCCCGCAGGGCCGCCGCCGATAATAGCAACATCGATCGGCTGATGGGTAGTCATGAAGAGACCTCCTGTCGAAAGATTGGCGTTCTTTGCGCTCATACCCAAATTTACGTGAACATGACACTCATGCACTACAATGATAAATCGCGTAACAAAGCTGAAGGGGAGTTATCGATGGATCAAACGCAGACGAGCAATAGCGCTCCCCTGCCCATGCAAGCCACTCCCCAACCGGAGCTAATGACCGTTTCACCTGCACAAAAACCCCTAGTAACCATTGTGCACGCATCGGTTGGATCGGGCCACAAAGCCGCCGCCAACGCGATTGCACAAGCATTTGATCTTATCCGCGGCACCAAGGGAATCCCTGAGGATGTTGAGATCGAAGTCCTGGATATCCTCGATTTTGGACGCATTAGGTTCGATGGTAATAAAACAGCGGCTTCGTTTACCGGCGCCACGCGCCCCATATATGACCTAACCTGGCGATATACGTTTACGGGACATCTGCTCTGGGGTGGCGGCACGGCATGGTCACGTATTATGTTCCCCGCCTTCAACGAATACGTCCGCACCCGCAGGCCCATGGCCGTGGTTGCAACACACATTACGGCAGCCAATGTTGCTGTGGGCGCCCGCGTCATCACGGGTATCGATTACCCGGTCATCTGCGTACCAACAGACTATGAAGTCGAAGGCTTTTGGCCCCACAAGGACACCGACCTATTCTGCGTAGCCAACGAGTTTATGGCCGAAACGCTGCGCCCGCGCAAGGTTCCCGAGTCAAAGATCCGCATAACGGGCATCCCCATCCGAGCCGGTTTCGATTCAGATTACAAACGCGAGGATGAGCTGAGCAAGTTCAATCTCCCCATAGACAAAACCGTCGTATTGGTGATGGCCGGCGCCAGTTTGCCCCAACCATACGTGCGTTTCCGTGCCGCGATGGACCACACGCTCCCCTTCTTACGCAGCTTTGAGGACATGCACTTTGTCTTTTTACCGGGCAAGGATAAGGAATACGCCACCCGACTCAAAACGCTCTTCGACGCCATGAAGCTCGACAACGTCACGGTTCTGGACTACGTGGACGACATGGCGGCCCTCATGCACGGCTGCGACCTGGCAATCCTCAAATCGGGCGGACTCACCGTCACCGAGTGTCTGTGCGCGCATCTGCCGATGATCCTGCTGGGCAAGTCCTATGGCCAGGAAAAGGCCAACACCACGATGCTCACCGGAATGGGCGCCAGCATGCATGTCACCACCGCACGAGAACTCATCGTAACCCTGCGCCATCTGCACGATCATCCCGAATCACTCAAAGCCCTACTCATCAACGGCGAAGTACTACGCCGCCCCCACGCAGCCGAAGATATAGCCATCGCAACCATGGAGCTCGTAGGCAAACCCCAAAAGCGCAAACGAGCCTTCTGCCGCTTCTACTGGGGAGGAAAGCCCGCGCATATCCGCTAGTCGAATGTCCGCCGCTCTGCCGGAGCCGCCCTTATATCATTCCATGCTCAAACATTCTCGCTTCGCTGCGAAACTGCGCGTGGAACGATATAAGGGCGGCTCCGGCAGAACGGCTGCGTTTACTTACTAGCAGCTACTTCGGTTTCCCCTCCATTAGAACCTGCAAAGGCAAAACAGGAAAATATAAATACAGTAAGCCGATGCGACAAAGGAGGCGCCCCTTTATCGCATCGGCTTACTAGAAAAGTAAATATTGTTTCAAGCGAGTAGCCGCCCGCCCGGGGCTTACCTATATCGTTCCACGCGCAGTTTCGCAGCGAGCGAAGCGACGCGAGAATGTTTGAGCATGGAATGATATAGGTAAGCCCCGGGCGGGCGGGATACGAGCGCCCCTAGGCGACGCCGCTGGAGCCGAAGCCTCCTTTGCCTCGGTCGGTTTCGTCTAGTTCTTCTACTTCTACGAGGTTGACCGTGGGGACTTCTTGGATGACGAGTTGGGCTATGCGGTCGCCTTTGTTGATTTGGATGTTGTTGGAGGGATCCAGGTTGATGAGGATAACCTTGAGTTCTCCTCGGTAGTGGGCGTCGATGAGGCCCGGCGTATTGACTATAGACAGGCCCTGCTTGATGGCCAAGCCGCTGCGGGGCTGGACAAAGCCGGCGTAGCCGTCGGGCAGGGCGATGGCCAACCCAGTAGAGACCAGACGGCGTTCGAAGGGCTTCAGAACACAGTCCTCGTTGGAGCGCAGATCCAAGCCGGCATCGGTGGGATGGGCGTATTTGGGAAGCTCAACGGTGGGGTCGAGACGCTTTATGTTGACGGTAATGTTGGACATGGAATCACCTTAGCTTGTCGAGCTCTTGCAGAAACTCATCGACGTCTTTGAAATCGCGGTAGACCGAGGCAAAGCGGATGTACGCCACCTTGTCGATCTTGGCCAAGCGCTTGAGCACCATGTCACCCAACTCATGGGACGTGACGGCCGTCAGCGTACGAGAACGCAGCTCGACCTCGATATCGTCGATAATCTCATTGAGCTTCTTAGTGTCGATATCACGCTTGATGGTGGCGCGCATCAAGCCGACGAGCAGCTTATTGCGATCGAACCGCTGCTTGGTTCCGTCCGACTTAATGACCTCGATTGGGTCTTCGCATCGCTCGAACGTTGTAAAGCGGTAGTTACACGAGCAACATTCGCGACGGCGCTTAATGGTGTTATTTGACTCCTGCATACGGGAATCAACGACGCGGGTATGTGCCTTGCCGCATTTGGGACAGCGCATGGTACCTCCTCTTAAACGATAACAAGGGTACCATGCGCAGCGCGATAATGATTACGAACGAGCAGGAACCTTAAGATGCGCACCGGCGGCGAGCGAACCATGCTCCAGATGATTGACGTTACGGATCATGTCGGAAGTCTCTTGCGTGGAAAGGCCTTCGATTGGATATTCCTCGGCAAGAGACCAAAGAGAATCGCCAGGCTGAACGCGAATGGTCTCGTAGGTAACGTTGGAAACGGACTCGGCATACGCGGCGTGACGAGCGCTAAAGACCGACGTAGCGAGGACAAAGAAGAGCGTAAGCGCAACGGCAACGGCGACAATCGTCGGAACCTTCAGGGCAACGCGAGCTGGCGCGAGTACAGCCTGCTGATTGCGGGCAGGCTTTACGGTCAAAGGCTGAAAGCCGGAGCGGCCACCCTGAACAACCGTAAAAGTGGGTTCTGCAGGCGTCTCGAGCTTAAGGGCGAGGTTTCCCTGGACCATATTCGTTGCGTTCATCATGTTCTCCTCTCGCGTGTTTTGCTGAGAACAGTTTTATCAAGCCGCGCGGACAAAAATGTCTAGCGCGAGAACGAATGTTCGGTTATTATTATCTTCGAACAGTTGTTCCTGTCAAGCAAAATTCGAACATTTGTTTGACATGGGTAGAGAGGATGCCCTGATGGCTCGCAAAATTACCAAGCGTCAGCAGCAAATTTACGACTTCATCAAGGAATATCAGCAGGAGAAGGGTTATCCGCCCAGCGTGCGCGAGATGGCTTCTGCCGTGGGCCTTTCCTCCCCCAGCACCGTGCACGCCCATCTATCTGCCCTGGAGGCGCGCGGGCTACTCAAGCGCGATGCCACCAAACCGCGCGCCCTGGAACTCTTTAACGAGGACGGTTCCTCTGTCTCAATTTCTAAATCTGACGAGCCCACCGCACCTCGCGGAACGGTCTCGCTACCGCTCGTTGGTCGCGTCGCGGCTGGGATTCCCATTCTGGCCGAGCAGAATATCGAAGACACGTTTACTATCCCGACCGAAATCGCCACTGATCAGGGTTCCTTTATCCTTGAGGTGCATGGGAGCTCAATGATCAATGTCGGCATCTTCAATGGCGATTACATCATCGTCCGTGAACAAAAGAGTGCCATGAACGGCGAAATTATCGTGGCCATGATTGATGGTTCAGCGACCGTCAAGACGTTCTACAAGGAGCAGGGACGCGTACGCCTGCAGCCCGAGAATGACACCATGGAGCCTATCTATACAACAAATCCCGTTATTTTGGGCAAAGTCGTCGGCTTGATGCGCCGGTTCTCGTAATGCAAAAACGCATCACCATCTTTGATACCGTCCGCGGGTTTACGATGATTTCAATGGCAGGTTTTCACGCTTGCTACGATCTCGCCTACCTGTACGGTTGGGATATGCCCTGGTTTACCCAGACTGTCTTTCAAGACATCTGGCGCGCCAGCATCAGCTGGGTATTCTTGTTTATCGCGGGTTGGATGTGCACTCTTTCGCGCAACAATATCAAACGTGCCGCCAAATACGCCTTAGCAGCACTCGTCGTCTGGTTGGCAACAACACTTGTCTCAGTAGACGATTCGGTTAATTTTGGCATCATCTACTGTATGGCCGCATGTACCGGCATCGTCGCGTTGACCGATCCCGTCCTTAAAAAGATTTCGGCGAGATGGGGCATGTCCCTATGCCTTGTGTTGTTCGCCCTCACCTGGAGCATCCCCAAGACGACCTACCCTGTCCCATACCTGGCGTGGCTAGGATTTCCGAGCCCTGGATTTATCTCAGGTGATTACTACCCCATCATCCCGTTTATCTTTATGTATCTTGCAGGATACTTCGCCGCACACATAGCGCAGGGAATCGGTAAGACCGCCCCAAGCTGGGCCTACGCCAACCCCCTGCCGGCGCTCGCCAGCCTTGGACGTCATGCACTCCCCTTTTATCTGCTGCATCAGCCCATCATTCTGGGCATTTTGGAGCTCGCCTACTCGGTGCGGTAACGCTCTAGACGCGGCGCGATTCGGGCCGGCAACTTCGCCACAATGCGAACTCCGTCCTCTAGATATTCCTCATGCAGAAGGGTTCCCTGCTCATGCACCAGCGTGATGAGGGCGCCCTCACGATACGGGATATCAGCAGAGAGCAACACATCGGTGGCAGCCGCCTCACGAGCAATGCGGTCGACGAGATCGTCGAGTCCCTCGCCCGTCTGGGCCGAGAACAGCACGGCCTCGGGATAGCGACGACGGAAGCTCAATCGATCAACGCTATCGAGAAGATCGATTTTATTGAATACGGTCAGCGTTAAACGCTCTCCAGCGCCGATCTCATCAAGCACGCGATCGACCGCCTCGAGCTGCCGCTCATAGTCCTCATCAGACGCATCTACGACTTTGAGAATAAGATCGGCACCTAACACCTCGGAAAGCGTCGATTTAAAGGCATCGACCAGACCATGCGGCAGCTTTTGAATAAAGCCGACGGTATCGGTAATCGTCATGCCGCGACCGCCGGGCAGGCGATACGAACGCGTCGTCGGGTCGAGCGTAGCAAACAGCTTGTCCTGCGAAAGTACCGTAGATCCGGTCAGACGATTGAGCAACGTCGATTTACCCGCATTAGTATAACCGGCCAACGCGACGCGAAACGCCGGTGACTCAATGCGGCTCTTGGATTGAACATCGCGACGCTGTTCAACCTGCTTAAGCTCACGACGAAGCGCGGCAATCTTATTGCGAATGAGGCGACGGTCGACCTCGAGCTGACTTTCGCCCTGACCAAAGCGTGAGCCGATGCCGCCGCGCGTCTGTTCCTTGGCGAGATGACTCCACATGCCACGCAGACGGGGCAACAGATATTGAAGCTGTGCCAGCTGTACCTGTAGGCGCCCCTCACGCGTCTGAGCATGCAGGCCAAAGATATCCAAGATCAATGCCGTACGATCGATAATCTTTACCGGCTCGCCCACGGCTTTCTCCAAATAGGATTGCTGCGAGGGCGTCAGGTCGTCGTCAAAAATAACGACATCGGCATCCATACGATGTACCAGGCCGCACAGCTCTTCAACCTTACCGGAACCGATAAACGATTTAGGATACGGCTTTACCAAACGCTGAGACAAGCGAGACACGCACTGGGCACCAGCCGTATGGACAAGGCGCTCCAGCTCATCGAGCGATCGACCGAGTGGCCATGCATTGTCGCGCCACTCAACACCAACTAAAATGGCACGCTCGGGCTCGGGCGACGTGGGAACAAGGGGGAAACGGGCCATTAGGCAGCCTCAATACGATGCAGGATATCCTCAACGACCTCATCGATCGTACATTCATCCATATCAAACCACACGATGCGGTCATCGCGCTTAAACCACGAAAGCTGACGCTTGGCATAGCGACGCGAACGCATCTTGATGAGTTCGCGAGCCTCATCCATAGAAATCACGCCGTTAAAGGCATCGATAATCTCTTTATAGCCAATTGCCTGCATCGACGTCAGGGCATCTCCCAGCCCCTGCCCCATAAGACCGCGGACCTCATCGACAAGACCCTGCTCAAACATCATATCGACACGCAAGTTAATGCGCTCGTAGAGCACCTCGCGATTACGCGTCAGACCAAACCATAGGGCATGATAATGCTCGCGCGGAACACTAAACTGACTTTTTTGCTGTGCATAGGAGATACCATCATCATGCATCTCGAGCGCGCGAATCACGCGACGAACATTATGGGGGTGGATGACCGCAGCGGACTCGGGGTCACGCTCGGCAAGCAGCGCGTGCAGCGCTTCCTCGCCAATGCGCTCGGCAAGCTCCTGATACTCCGCGCGGCGATCGTCCTCAAGCTCGCCCGAGGGAAAATCCATCTCATCTAGGGCGGCCTTGAGATACAGCCCCGTACCTCCGCAAAAAACCGGCAGGCAACCCGAACCAAGGAGACGTTCAACATGCGCGCGAGCGTCAGCCTGATAAAGCGCAGCAGAATATGCCACACCCGGCTCTACAATGTCGACGAGACGCAGCGGCGCCGTACACTCATCGGGCGCCATCTTTGCGGTACCGATGTCCATGCCGCGATAGATTTGCATCGCATCGCACGACAGCACTTCGGACGAAAGACGAGCGGCCAAACGGTCGGCAACATCACTCTTACCAACCGCCGTCGGACCGACGATCGCAACGGCGGAAAGACCTGCCTCGGAAGAAACCATTAGCGCGGCTCGCCCACAACGGAACCGGACAAATACCAGGTCTTGGCAACGTCAACGTCAACATCAACGATCTTGCCAACAAGCTGATCGATGCTGTAACCCTCGGGGATAGGCGCATGCACGGTCTGATTCTTGGGACTCTTGCCAAGCAGGACCGCGTCGTTCTTTTTACTCGTTCCCTCAATGAGCGCCGGCACCACAGTATGAAGCTCACCCTGGTTATACTCATGTGCCGTGGTCTCGATAACCTTAACCAGGCGGTTGAAACGCTCGAGAATAACCTCATGCGGCGTAGGATCGTCAATCTCGGCGGCCGGGGTACCGGCGCGCTTGGAATAGATGAAGGTATAGGCCTGGGCATAGCGGACCGTCTCGGCAAGCGAGAGCGTCTGCTCAAAGTCTTCTTCAGTCTCGCCTGGGAAGCCGACGATAATGTCGGTCGAGAGCGCGATATCGGGCATACGGTTGCGAATGCGATCGACCAGGCCCAAATAGTCCTCGCGTGTATAACGGCGATTCATCTCTTTGAGGATCCGCGTCGAACCTGACTGGACGGCCAAGTGCAGCTGCGGCATAACGGCAGGCGTCTCGGCCATGGCGTCGATGGTCTCGGGCAACAGGTCCTTGGGATGCGAAGACGTAAAGAAGATGCGTTCCACACCCGTATCGCCCACGGCACGCAGCAGATCGGCAAAACGCGGCTTGCCAAACAGATCGCGACCATATGAGTTAACGTTTTGGCCCAGCAGCGTAATCTCACGCACGCCCTGGCGCACCAAACCGGTCACCTCGTCGACAATTTCCTCGAAGGGGCGGCTCTTTTCGCGACCGCGCACGTACGGCACGATGCAATAGGTGCAGAAATTATTACAGCCCGTCATGATGGGCACCCAGGCGTGATACTGGGTCTCGCGATGCCACGGCATGCTCATGGCATCCCTATCCTCATGCTCATTGGTGCGGATATGACGCTTGCCGTCAAGGAACGCCTCGGCAATGAGCTCGGCCACATGTGCGATGGAATGCGTACCAAAGATGACATTGACGTTATCGACGTTGGTGAGCAGCCCCTCGCCATCGCGCTGCGCGATGCAACCACCAACGGCAACCACGCGCTTGCCCGAAGGCGAAGGCGGTAGGCTTTTGCAGGAATTGCACTGACCGTACAGGCGAGTATCAGCGGCCTCGCGCACGCAGCATGTCATGAAGACAACAATATCGGCATGCTCGGGATCGAGTGCCATAAGGCAACCATACGAATCGAGCAGACCGCTCACGCGCTCAGAGTCGTGCTGATTCATCTGGCAGCCAAAGGTGCGGATAAAGTAGGTTTTACCGGCAAGAATATCGCGTACGGAACGCTGGTCCATGTGCATAAGTCCTAACGATGGAAGGGAGGCGAATCGAGGCAAGCAGAAGCTATGCCACAGGCTTAACATCATCCATGACGACGTTATCCATTGCAGCTCGATTGATCTGGTGAACGTAGATAGAAAGGCGGATGGCCGTGCGCGACTCCCCATTAATGAGGATGTCGGAGAACACGGGCGCGCAGGAAATATCAAAACCGGTTGGAATCAAAAAACCGCGCGCGATAGCCACGGCCTTAATGGCCTGGTTAACCGCACCGGCGCCGACACACTGGATGTTGACGGGTACACCATCCTTGACCATGCCGGCGATGGCGCCGGCAACGGACGCGGGCGATGATTTGCTTGATACCTTCAGGCAATCCATGAAGAAACTCCTGCGTTTAAAAGTACGTTTTAACTGCAATAACTTTATCGTACCGAGTGGACTCGGTAAAGGCACTATTCCTCTTTGGCAAGATCGAAGGTCACGGTGATTCGATCACGCGAAACGCGAATCTTTGGGTCGCCGCAAAGGTTGAGATAGTACCGGGCGGCAAGGTCATTAAAGTCGCGCTCCACAGCACGCGAAAACTGTGCCATGTCATCCTTGGCAATACGTAGCCCGCGACGATCCTTCGCGAGATCGACAGGAGCCGGCGCATGCGAGGACGAATCACGCTCGCGCAGCAGACGCGCAGTCACACCGCGAACGGGCTTAATCTGCCCTGCCAAAATGCGATGTGCCGTGCGCTCGGACATCTCAAGACCCAAACCCGAGCAGATACGGATAAAGTCCTCGGCATCAGAGGCAAGGCCTAAACGATCGACAACCGGAAGCTCGCTCTCGTCATCAATAAACAGGAGACGAGACGTATCGAGCCGACTTGACGCCTGAGCATAAAGGGTCGCGGCAATCTCAGACGGAGAACCAAGATAGACATCGCAACCACGCAGCTCCTCGAGCGCAAACTCACAGGCAGCGCGAATAATATTATGCGGGCCGCGAGCACAGACATAACGTCCGTCCTCATCCTTGACGGCCTGGGGCCAGCTGGACTGATCGGCACGCTCACTGAGGCGGTCGGCCGCAACGCTCACCTTAAAGGCTGAACCAAGATCGACACCGGACGTGACCACACGGGCCTCGTCGGTGTTCTGCTTGATCGAAAACAATGCCATGCCACGACCGTGAACGCCCCAACGGTCCATCTTCATGCTCTCGAGCTTGGAGGTAACGCGAGCATCGAAGATTCGCTCTTGCATATCCTGCGGAACGCCCGAACCGTTATCCAGAAAGACAAGCGTGCGGACGCCATCTTCCTTGGTCGTAGCGAGATAGACTTTGTCGGCGCCAGCATCGCGAGCATTACGGAGCATTTCGATGACGATATCCTCGACATGCTGAATGTCGTGCTTTGCCTGGCGACGCTCGGCCTCCGAAACGCGGAGGCGGACATACCCCTCGCCAAGGTTCTCCTCGACGCGAAGGTTGCCCTCCCCCGACATCGACGCGATAAATGAGATGAGCTCGTTCGCGTCGCTCATGTTATTTAGCGATATCGACAGCGCGGCTCTCGCGAATCACGACGACGCGCACCTGACCGGGATACTCCATCTCTTCCTCGATCTGATGGGCGATGTCGTGAGCCAGGACCGTGGACTGGGCATCGGAGATCTTGTCCGGCTGAACCATGACGTGGACCTCACGACCAGCCTGCATGGCATAGGTACGCTCGACGCCTTCATGGGAGTTGGCGATCTCCTCGAGCTTCTCAAGACGCTTGATGTAGTTCTCGGCAGACTCGCGACGGGCACCGGGGCGAGAGGCAGAGACAGCATCGGCGGCCTGTACCAGGACATCGAGCACCGTGTTGGGATCGACGTCGGCATGGTGAGCCTCGATAGCGTGAACGATAACGGGCTTCTCGCCATAACGGCGGGCAAGCTCGGCGCCGATGACGGCATGCGGGCCCTCGACGTCATGGTCGATTGCCTTGCCCAGGTCGTGCAGCAGGCCGGCGCGCTTGGCGGTCACAACGTCCAGGCCAAGCTCGGAAGCCATCACGCCGCACAGGTCAGAGACTTCGAGGGAGTGCTGAAGCACGTTCTGACCAAACGAAGTACGGTAGCGCAGGGCACCAAGGGTCTTGACGATCTCGGGGTGCAGGTCGTGAATGCCGGTATCGAAGGCAGCCTGCTCGCCAGCCTCGCGCACGCGCTGTTGAACCAGGTCGGCAGCCTTGTGATACATCTCCTCGATGCGGGCAGGGTGAATGCGGCCGTCGGCGATGAGGTTCTCGAGGGCGACACGGGCGGTCTCGCGACGGACCGGGTCGAAGCTCGAAAGAACGACGGTCTCTGGCGTGTCGTCGATCACGAGGTTGACGCCGGAAACCTGCTCGAAGGTCCGGATGTTGCGACCCTCGCGACCGATGATACGGCCCTTGAGGTCATCAGAGGGAATGTGCACGGAGGTAACGGTGACCTCGGCTGTGTGGTCGGCAGCGCAGCGCTGAATCGCCAGGGACAGAATCTCCTGGGCGGTCTTGTGGCACTCGGCGCGAACCTGCTGCTCGGACTCGCGAATGATCGTGGCAGCCTCGTGGGTGACCTCGCCGCGAACCTTATCGAGGAGCTCCTTGTGGGCGTCCTCGCGGGTAAGGTCGGCGATACGCTCGAGCTCGGAGGTCTGCTTGGCGCAGAGCTCCTCAAGCTCGCGGGAGCGCTTCTCGACCTGACCGGCCTGGCTGGACAGCTGGTGCTCACGCTTGTCGAGGGCATCGTTTCGGCGATCGAGGGACTCCTCGCGCTGCATCACGCGGTTCTCGAGCGTACGAATCTCGCTCTTACGCTGCTTGTCCTCGGCCTCGGCGGCCTGCTTGTTCTTGATGATCTCCTCTTTAGCCTCGAGCAGAGCCTCTTTTTTGAGGGTCTCGGCCTGACGCTTAGCATCACCGATCAGGGACTCAGCCTGTGCGTGTGCCGACTGGATCTTTTCGTCGGCCTCGTGAAGACTACCCTGCTTGGCGGTGCGCATGTAGGCAATGGCGGCGATGGCACCCAAAACGATGCCAACGAGCGCTGCGATGATAGGCATGCTCACTCCTTTTTATGGATTCGTTACACAACAAAGCGAACCGTCCTTACGAACGGCTCGCGACATTTGAGTAATATGGGCGCAGCTTATGCGGGTCGGATACAGATAAACATATAAACAAACTCATCACAGATGAGCACATATCACAAAGCAAATGACAGTGTTTATCGTACGTTGAACCACAACAACTGTCAAATAAATGGCCCCGGCACGGCGGCTAAAACGCGGTGAACGGCAGGGTCACAAAACGCATACGCCTAAACCGCACATTCCTCGCGTTCGGCATCGAGACGTGCCTTAACGGCATCGGCGGCGATGTGATACGAGAAGCCCTTGCCCATCAAAAACCGAACCAGTTTTTCGAATCCGCGCGTCTCTGGAACACGCCGCTTGGCGAGCAGGGCTGACGCACGCGCCAAATCGTCTTCGACGGCAAAATAATCCTCGGGATAACCGGGAATGTCATCGAGCACGACATGACGGCGCTTGAGCTCGGTCTCGATTTTGCGCTGTCCCCAACCGCGCCGCTTGCGCTCCTCGATAAAGTACGAGCAAAAGCGGTTGTCGTCTAAAAAGTGATACTCGGTGGCGCGCTCGACGGCGAAATCGATCGCGGGCTGGTGAAAGCCGTAGCGAGCCAGCTTGTCACGGACCTCACCCGTCGCATGGTCGCGGCGCGATAGCATCTCGGTCACCATGGTAAGTGCACATTTACGCTCGATGAGCTGCACCGCCTCACGGAAGTTGTCCCAATCACAGGGAAGATCGGGGCGGTTTTTGACATACAGCCACGCGACCCGCACGGGAATCCAAATGGACCGCTCAAAACCGCCCTCAAGCTCACAATCGATATGTGCGCAAGGCTTTTTGGACGCATACCCGCTCGAGAACGAGGAGGCCGCCTTCTTATCGGGAAAGACGACCGTGGCCTCGGTCACCGTATACGACATGAGCGTAACCGCTACTCGTCGTCATCATCGAGCATGGCGGAACCATCGATGGCGTAAAGCTCGTCAAACTCCTCAGGCGCAGGCTGATCGGTCAGCTCGACCTCGGACGGAGCATCGTCATCAAACTCAAGTCCACAGGCAAGGCGGACCTTATGCTCAATCTCGTCGGCACAATCGGGGTGTTCGCGCAGGAACGCCTTGGCGGCCTCGCGACCGTTGCCGAGCTTATCCTCGCCATAGGCAAACCAGGAGCCCATCTTCTTGCAAATGCCGCACTCGACAGCCATGTCCAGAATCGAGCCCTCCTTAGAGATGCCCGTACCGTACATGATGTCGAACTCAGCAGAACGGAACGGAGCTGCCACCTTGTTCTTAACGACCTTGGCGCGCACGCGGTTACCGATAACCTCGTCCTTAAGCTTAATGCTGTCGATGCGGCGAATGTCGATACGCACCGAAGAGAAGAACTTAAGGGCGCGGCCGCCCGTCGTGGTCTCGGGGTTGCCGAACATGACGCCGATCTTCTCACGCAGCTGGTTAATGAAGATGCACGTCGTGTTGGACTTGGACAGCGAGCCGGCGAGCTTGCGGAGCGCCTGGCTCATCAGGCGAGCCTGAAGACCGACCGTAGTGTCGCCGATTTCTCCCTCGATCTCGGCACGCGGGGTCAGCGCGGCGACGGAGTCGACGACGATAGCATCGATGGCGCCGGAACACACGAGCATGTCAACAATCTCGAGCGCCTGCTCACCCGTATCGGGCTGGGAAATCAGTACCTCGTCGATATCCACGCCGATGCGCGCGGCATACGTGGGATCAAGCGCGTGCTCGGCATCGATAAATGCCACAACGCCACCCATTGCCTGGGCCTCGGCCAGGATCTCGAGCGAAAGCGTCGTCTTACCGGAGGACTCAGGACCGTAAATCTCGACGATACGGCCGCGCGGCACGCCGCCGATACCCAGCGCGGCATCGAGGGCCAGGGCGCCCGTGGGAATGGCCTCGACCTCGAGCTCGGGGCCACCGTCGCCGTACCTCATGATGGAACCCTGGCCGAATTTCTTCTCGATCTCGGCCTTGGTGGTGGCGATCATCTCATCGCGCTCTTTACCCGTCGTGCGAGCATGAACGGTACGTACGGGACCTGAATTCTTGGCCATGAATAGCCCTCCTCTTAACAACCTGCATCGATAATAAACGAACGGCTGTTCGTGGTCAACCGTTCAGGCCAATCATATGCAGGCGGTCTTTCCAAAACCCAACCAAACGCCGACCAAACACTGACCAAATACTTGACCACAAAGGACCAAATATGAACAAGGCAGGCAAAAATACATCTACAACCAGCACAAACGCTAAATTTGTCAGAGGTCCCTATCTCCACAATTAAGGGGCCCTAAGGCCCCTTAAAACATGTCTATTCCATAGAGTTGAGCACAAGGGCAATGCGCCCCAATGCCTCCGCGACCGCATGGGCACGAACACACGAACGGTCGCCCTCATAGTGGCAGCGCACAGAGTCCACGACCGGCACGCCCCCATCGGCGGAACGATGCGCCCAGCCAATATAGAAAGTGCCCGCCGGATCGTCCTCAGTGCCACCGCCGGGGCCGGCATAACCCGTTACGCTCACTGCAATATCGCTCTGGTACAGCTCCAGCGAACCCACCGCCATCTCGCGCGCGGTCTGATGCGACACCGCGGTATAGCGGTCGAGCGTCTCCTGCTCAACACCAAGAACACGATGCTTAATCTCATCGCAATAGGTCACCGCACCGCCACGCAGCACCGCCGAGGCGCCCGGGATATCGGCAATCGTCGAGGCGATCATACCCGCCGTCAGCGACTCAGCCGTCGAAACCGTCACGCCCCGAGCGCTCGCGCGCTCGACAATATCACGCGCCAGCTCCTCGTTATGTGCGGAAATCTGCTCAAAAGAGTCCGTCATACCCACCAGGACCTAGACCGAAAAGACGATCTTGCGGCAGTTCCAGAAGTACTGGGCGCCCGAGATAACGGTCAGGACAACGGCAACGGCGTACAGGAAGCGCGACACCGAGTAGATGCCGAGCGTCAGCGCCACCGGGCCAAGGTGCAAGCCGGCCATAGCAAAAACGCACAGGTAACCGCAAATGGAGACCATCGTGGTTGCCGTCTTGTACTTGCCGAGCTTATCGGCCGCAACGACCACACCGGCCGCACTCGCGACCATGCGAAGGGCGCTCACCAGCAGCTCGCGGAACAGGATAATGAACACGGACCACACGGTCACCGCGCCAAAATCCAAGAACAGCAGCAGGGCCGAGAACACGAGCAGCTTATCGGCGATGGGGTCCAAGAATTTACCGAAGTCGGTGATCTCGTTGCGCGAACGCGCCAGATAACCGTCGACCTTATCGGTGCACGACAGGATCACATACAGAATGAAGGCAGCGGCGGCGAGCGGGCCGTCGAAGGTGCTCCAATCCGTACCGGCAACACTCGTGTGAGAAAGCGCCGACACGATCATGAACACCGGGATAAAGACGATGCGAACGCACGTCACGATGTTGGCGGGCGTCCAGACACTCGTCAGTTCCTTATTGCTCTCGTTAGCCACGACGCTCTCCTACTCCACAACATGACCGATAAGCTCATAGCAGAAGCTATCGGTAAACTCGACGGTCAGAATATCGCCCATGGACGCCTCGCTGGCGTCCAGATGCACCGCGCCATCGGAATCGGGCGCCTGGAACCAGGCATGGCCGATCAGCTCGGCGCCATCCTCGGTCTCTTCGATACCGTCGACGATCACCTGGGCGCGCTCGCCCACATGTGCGGCAGTGGCGGCAAAACCGAGCGACTCGGCCAGGTCCATGGCCTCCTGGGCGCGCTCGAGCTTGACCTCTTCGTCGACCTGACCCTCCATCTTAGCGGCCAGGCTGCCCTCCTCCTGCGAGTAGGCAAAGACGCTCGTGTAGTCAAAGCCGACGGTGTCCATAAAGTCGATAAGGTCGCGGAACTCGTCGTCGGTCTCGGTCGGGAAGCCGACCATGGCCGTGGAACGGATCACGATGCCGGGGATACGCTCACGCAGATCGCGGAACAGGTCCTCGAGCTCCTGGCGCGAACCAGAACGGCGCATGGCCTTGAGAATGCGCGCGTCGCAGTGCTGCACGGGGATATCGATATAGGGCAGCACCTCGGGCGTATCGCGAATCGTCTCGATGAGTTCGTCAGTCATGCCCTCGGGCTGCAGATAGAGCACGCGGACCCAGACGTTGTGCGGGCGCACGGCCTCGGCGACGGCACGCAGCAGCTGCGCCAGATTGCGCGGCGAGCCATCGGCGACGTCCTCGTCGGCAAAGTCGGTACCCCAGATGCCCGTGTCCTGGCCGATCAGCACGATCTCGCGCACACCGCCGGCAACCAGGTCGCGCACCTCGGAGATGATGCTCTCGGCATTGCGCGAATGATAGCGGCCGCGGATGTAGGGAATCATGCAGAAGCTGCAGAAGCGGTTGCAGCCATCGGAAATCTTGACGTAGGCGACAGCACCCTCGACGGTACGTTTGACCTGCGGGATATAGGCTGCAATCTCGCGCTCGACACCCAGCACGCCATCGATGACCGCCACGATGCCGTCCTCCTCGTCGGCCTTCACAAAGGCAGCGACCTCGGGCAGCTCGTCAGGCAGGTCGTCGCCATAGCGCGACGGCACACAGCCGCACATAACGATGGGGCAAGAACGAACGCCGTCCTGAACCTCGTTGGCGAGCTCGAGCGTGGTCTCGATGCTCTCGGACGTTGCGGAGGCGAGGAACGAGCATGTATTGACGATGGCGATATCGGCATCCTGCGGGTCGAATGCATCCTCGTAGCCCGCAGCAGTCAAAAGAGAACGCATGCGGTCGGTGTCGACCTCGTTCTTAGCGCACCCGAGGGTGATGTAGAGCACGGAGCCCAACGGTGTATCCATGTTGGAGAGCGGTCCTTTCGAATGATATTAGCGGTAGTTGGTGAACTGTAGCGGCTGGCCGTAGTCCTGGTCGCGCAGGAACTGGATTACGGTCTGCAACGCATCCTTCGAAGCAGAGGAAACACGCAGCTTGTCGGCCTCGATGGTCACCTTGACCTTGAGCTTTTGGTCCTTGATGTCCTTGTTGATCTTCTTGGCGGTCGCCTGGTCGATACCCTCGACAATATGGCCGAGCACGCGCACGGTGCCGCCCGATGCCGCCTGAGGAGCATCCCACGAGACAGCCTTGAGGTCAATGCCGCGCTTGATGAGCTTGGAACTCAGCACGTCGATAATCTGCTTAGAGACAAAGTCAGCCGGGGCGCTGATCGTAAAGAGCTTGTCGCCCTTCGAAAGCTCGATCGTGGCGCCGGAATCCTTAAGGTCATAGCGCTGGGAAATCTCGCGCGTGGTCTGCTGGAAGGCGTTGTCGACCTCTTGCATGTTGACCTCGGACACGACGTCGAAGCTGGAATCTTTAGCCATGATGTTTCCTTTCGCGTACGAGCGGCTTAGTAGCTATCGTACGAATAGTCAATAGAATCGGTGGGTGTCTGACCGTCAGTTGCGGTATCGGCGCCATCCGTGGACTGGGCATCGGTAACGTCGGTGGTATCGGCACCATCGGTGGTATCGGTACCATCAGAACTTTCACCATTCTCGGAATCAGTCGTCTCCTTCTTGGGAACGGTGATCGTCACACGCGCCACGCCCGAGGTCTTGGTATCGTAACGAACCTTTTCACCGTTCTTGGTAACGGTGACATCGGAAGGCTTGGACGTGGTGATCTCGATCGAGGACTCGGGCGAGTACTCCTGCTCAAAGGGGCCAGTCGCTTGGGCGCCATAGACCGACTTGCCGTCGACCTTGACCTCAATCCACGCGGTCTTTCCCTTGGCAACGGAGACTTTGACCTTCGTGACCTCGTTCTCTTCCTTCTTGGCCGTCGTCTTGGTAGCGTCCGAGTCAGTCGACTCATCCGTCGCCTCATCGGTGTCTTCGTCCTCGTCGACCGTTTCGGTCTTCTTAGAAGACTTCTTGGTCGTCGTCTTGGTAGCAGTGGGCGTCTCGGGCGTGGTCTCGGGCGCCGAAGATGCGCAGCCGCGCAGAAGCACCACGATGAGCACAATCAACAACAGCGCAACGGCACCGATGCCGGCGTAGACGATACGCGGATCGAGCCCGTTGTTTTGAGGAGTACGTGATCCGCCGCGTCCACGATTGGAACTGCTGCGGCCGCCTCCCTGAGGCATACGACCACGATTGCTATCGGAACGGCCGCGATAGCCACCCTGGCCCTGAAGGCTGCGCTGACCCGAGCGGGGCGCAAGTTCACCGCGGCCTTGATAGCCACGCTGGCCCGAACGCGGAGCCGAAGAGCGCTGGCCATACGGCTGTGATTGAGAGCGAAGACGCGGCGTCACCTGCGTGGTATCGGCATCCGCATAGCCACCGCGAGAGCGACCAGAAGAGACCCCACGGTAACCGCGATCGGAATAGCCGCCGTCGCCGTAGCCGGCACGAGGGTCACGAGCCACGCCGCGGGCAGCGGGAAGTGCACGGTCCTCGGGCATCGGCGTACTGCGGAACCGGTCACGCTGCGAACGAATCTCCTCGCCCGAACCCGTCTCGGTAATATAACCGGCCTGCTGAGGACGCTGTCCATAACGCGTCGAACGACCGCCCTGAACCATCAGGAAGCGCCCGTTATCGACCGAGGAACGCGAATTGACGTAGCCAGCGGCGTCCTGAAAACGACCGCCCTGCTGCGACGTCTCGCGTTCGTATGCCATCAGGTCGTCAAAGTAGGCATTGACGACCTCGCGCGGATTGAGGCCCAAAAAGCGAGCATAGCTCGAAATCATGCCCTGCGCATAGCCGCGCGGCGGCATCGAAGCAAAGTTACCGGTCTCGAAAAACTCGATGATCTGCGGCCTGATTTTGATGGTGTTGGCGACCTGCTGAATGGAAAGGCCCATTCGGCGACGCTGCTCGAGCAGCATGTCACCAAAGCGTGCAGCCATCAGAATCCTCCAAACTCACGATCTTCACGTGCCATCTCGGCGTCGACAGATTTCAGCGCGGCAAGACCCTCTTCGTCCAGCAGAACCTCACGCGGCTTGGAACCGTCAGGCGGACCAACGACACCCTTTTCTTCCAGCATGTCCATAATACGCCCGGCACGCGCATAGCCAACCTTCAGACGACGTTGCAGGCCAGATGTGGAGCCAAGCTGCGATTCCACCACAATATGGGCGGCTTCCCAAATGAGCGGATCGTCGTCTTGCGGCTCGGCGACTACGGTGCGGACAATGCCGCCGCCACCCGCCATGGACATGGAAGCGGGCGTCACGGCAGACAGGATCTCCTCGTGGTAGTCGGGCTCGCTCTGCGACTTGACGAACTCGACAATCTCGTTGATTTCATCATCCGAGACAAAGCAGCCCTGGATACGGCGGGGCTTGCCCCAGTCGACCTTGGAGAACAGCATGTCGCCCAAACCGGTGAGCTTTTCGGCGCCCATCTGGTCGATGATGACGCGCGAGTCGATGCCCGTGGCGACGTTAAAGGCGATGCGGTTGGTGATGTTGGCCTTAATGAGGCCCGTCACCACGTTGGAGCTGGGGCGCTGCGTGGCCACGATAAGATGAATGCCGGCGGCACGGCCCAGCTGTGCAATACGTACGATCGAGGCCTCAACATCCTTGCCGGCGACCATCATCAGGTCCGAGAGCTCGTCAATGATGATGACCAGGTAGGGCATCTTTTGCGGCGGATTGTCGTAATGCTCAAACTCGCCGGCGGCCTGCTTTTCGTTGTAGGTCGAGATCTTACGCACGTTGAGACGCTCGAAGACCTTCAGGCGACGCTCCATCTCGGACACGGCCCATTGCAGAGCGCTCGCGGCCTGCTTGGGCTCGGTCACCACGGGCACATAGAGATGCGGCAGTCCGTTATAGCCCGCAAGCTCGACGCGCTTGGGGTCGACCATGATCAGGCGAACGTCCTCGGGAAGAGTACGCATGAGCAGAGTCGTGATGATGGAGTTGATCATCACCGACTTTCCAGAACCGGTCGTACCGGCAATCAACAGGTGGGGCATCTTGGCAAGGTCGGCGACAACCGGCGTGCCCTCGGCATCGCGGCCGATGGCGAGCTCGAGCGGACCGCCCTTCACATAGGGCAGCACGTCGCCCAGGTTGACGTTCTGGCGCTTGCGGTTGGGAATCTCGATGCCCACGAGCGAGGTGCCGGGGATCGGGGCAAAGATACGTACCGACTGGGCAGCGAGCGAAAGCGCGATATCGTCCTCGAGGCTCGAAATCTTGCTCACGCGCTCGCCCTCACCAGGTTGCAGCTTAAAGGTCGTCACCGTGGGGCCGGCGATCCAGCCGACCACGCGGGCACTGCGGCCAAACTCAAGCAAGGTGGATTGCAGTGACTCAGCGGTCTGCTCCAACTCCTTGTCCGAAGACGCGGCGGAAGCCGACTGCGGGTTGGCATGCAGGATTTCGAGCGGCGGAAGCTTGAGGCCGTCCTCTTCTTCGCCCTCGTTATCTGCGGCGCCACCGTCCGCTCCCCCATCGCTAGCCGCAGCCGATTCGACGGCACTCGAGGCAGGCGCATCGGCAACCTTGGGATGCTTCAAGAAGTCGGGAATCTGAGGTGCTGCCGAGACAGGATTCACGGCAAACGGCGGCTCGAACTCGTCGATCTTATCGGGGTCGTCTTCCATCGAAAGCTGGCCGGTTACCTGGTCGCGCTTTGCATGGCGACGCGGCAGCAAAGTTGTCTTTGCGGTCTCAATCGGAGCCTCGTCGTCCTCGTCATCGCCCTCGGTGAGCTCAATCTCGCTATCGGACCAAGACGGGTCGGGCTCGCTTGTATTGAGCTTAGGCGCAGCCTTGCCCTTCTTGGCATGGCGGCGCGGCAGCAGCGTCGTCTTAGCGCGCTCAACCTCAACCGACTCGGACACGTCGACAAACGGATTCTCGTCCTCGTCGTCATCGTCCAAAACCGGGTCCACATCGTTGTCCATGACCGTGGTCACGGCAGCATCGGAGCCCTTTTGACGAAGAATGCTCAGGTGCGGACGGGCAACGCCGGGCACCGACAGGGCTTCGTCGTCACCCCACGGGCTGGCGTTGACATCGGCACGACGGCGCTCGGCAAAATCGGCCGCACGGTCGCGAGCAGAGCGCAGCACGCCACCCACCGAAAAGCCGATGATGACCAAGCCCACGACGACAAGGCCCAACAGGACTACCATCGCGATAGGCTTACCCAGGGCATTCTGCAGCGCACTCGCAATAAACGCACCGATGTAGCCACCCGAGGCGGACAAATTTTGCGGCGTGAACATAAGGTCACACGAGACACTCGTACCCGGCACCATCAGCGAAAGAATGGAGACGACGGCGATAAAGACCACGGCTCCGCCCGCAACAGAGCGCACGTTGAGCGGCGAGTCCTCGCCTAAAAAGAGCGTGGCGGCAAACAGCAAAATAACGATCGGCAGCACGTAGGCGCCCAGACCAAAGCCCAGGTGGTAGAAACCGGCAACCGCAGCCGTAACGGGTGCAGTCGCCGGCGAAATCACGGCAATGAAGGACGCAATCGCCAAAACGGCGATGACCACGCCGGCGATATCGCGGTTGGCCGAGGGCTCGACCAGGGGCTCAAAATCGTCGAAGTCGGTCTCGTGGCCCTTATTGGCACGAAGATGGGAACCGGCACCCTTAGCAGATGCCGGTTGGTTGTTGGCTTTATTGCCTTTGGCGTTTTGTGCAGATCCGCGCGCCAAACTAAACCTCCATGACGACCGGGATGATCATCGGACGAGTGCGCGTACGACTCCAGATAAAGTTAGAGAGCGAGTCGCGCACGGCCTTGCGAATGGCATCGGAACCGCTGCTCGTAAAGCTGAACTTGCCCTTCTCAATCGTCTTCATAATAGACGCGGAGGCATCCTCGGAGAACTGGTCGTCGATGGCAAACGAGACGCCGCGGCCCGAGAACTCGATGGCCTCAATCTTCTTGTGCTTGAGCGAGACGATGGCGACGGCCGTGACCATACCGTCATTGGCGAGCTTCTGGCGATCGCGCAGGACGATGGGGTCGGTATCGCCGATACGCAGGCCGTCGACGTAGACGACGCCGGACTCGACGGGCGTACCACGCTTGACGATACCACCGCGCATCTCGAGCGTGTCGCCGTTATCGAGGATAAAGATGTGATCATCCTTGATGCCCATCTTGCGGGCCAGCTGGGCATGGGCGCGCAGATGCACGGCCTCACCGTGAACCGGCATAAAGTACGTGGGCTTGGCCATGGCCATCAGGAGCTTAAGCTCCTCCTGGCTACCGTGACCGGAAACGTGAACGAGAGCGCGGTTCTTATCCCACACGTCGCAGCCGAGCTTGGCCAGGCTGTTGACGACCTGCTGGACGGCTTTCTCATTGCCGGGAACAGGAGTTGCCGAGAGGATAACGGTATCGCCCTCGTGGATGGAGAGCGTCTTGTGCTCGCCATTGGCCATGCGGGACAGGGCCGACAGCGGCTCGCCCTGCGAACCGGTGCACATGACGACAATCTTGTCGTCAGGCAGGTTATCAATGTCAAAGGCATCGATGATATCGGCGTCGTCGATGTTGAGGTAGCCAAGCTCGCGCGCCACGCGGGTGTTAGTGAGCATGGAGCGACCGGTCACAACGACCTTACGGCCGCACTTGCGGGCGGCATCGCAGATCTGCTGCAAACGATGGATGTGGCTCGAGAACGACGCGACGAACACGCGACCCGGGGCGTTCTTGATGGCGTGCAGCAGGTTGGGACCAACCTCGGCCTCTGACTTGGTAAAGCCGGGAACCGTGGCATTGGTGGAGTCGGAAAGCAGTAGGTCGATGCCCTGCTTAGCAAAGCGGCTGATAGCGGCATAGTCGGGCGTGACGCCATCGATGGGCGTCTGGTCGAGCTTAAAGTCGCCGGTGTGCATAACGGTGCCCTGATTTGTGCGGATGAACACGCCCAGAGCGCCGGGGATGGAGTGCGTCATCGAGAAGAAGTCGAGCGAGATGCCGCCGAGGTTGACATGGCTGCCGCCCTTGACCTCGCGGAACTTGGGTGCGCGGATGCGGAACTCAGAAAGCTTGCCCTCGATAAAGCCAAGCGTCAGCTTGCTCGAGAAGATGGGCACCTTATTGTTGAGGTCCTGCAGCAGGTACGGAAGCGAACCGGTGTGGTCCTCGTGGCCGTGGGTGACGACGATACCGCGGAGCTTCTCCTCGTTCTCCAGAACATAGGTGTAGTCGGGAAGCACCAGATCGATACCAGGCTGGGAGTCATCCGGGAACATGAGACCGGCGTCGACGAGCACCATGTCGTCGCCGCACTCGAAGACCGTCATGTTCTTGCCGATGCCGTCAAGGCCGCCGAGCGGAATGATCTTCAAGGGAGATGATTTTTTAGCTGCCATAGGTTAGTGTGGTTTCCTTTCTTCGAAACGGGTCTGGAACAACCGACGGGGCGCTTCTGGCAAACCGACCGCCGGGAACGTACAAACATGCATCACAGAGTCGACGCAGTAACCACAGTATGATACCCATTTGCCCACCAACAGACCACCCATGCATCAAAGCCCCATCTGAACTGGTCCATCCCGCCGGTTTCCCGTGGGGCGGGCACTGATGAAGTTTCCTGCTCTACAGTCCTGCTCACGACGGAGGCCACATTAAGTGGCCTCCTGTTCGTGCGGAACTCGCGATAAACTTCATCAGTGCCCGCCCCACGGGAAACCTGCCAAATAGAGACAGATTTATTTTGGTCGGTTTTATCTGGGAAGATGCTGCTGCGGTTATCTACAGATCTGTAATCTGACTACTGAATAGACTGTCTAACTAAATAGCGAGCGGCATTAACCAGCCCTTTTGCTTGCGCCCGGGAGGGACGCATATGAAGTTTATCGCGAGTTCCGCACGCAAAGGAAAGCACTTAATGTGCTTTCCGTCTTGCGCAGGACTGAAGAGCAGGAAACTTCATATGCGTCCCTCCCGGGCGCAAGCAAAAGGGCGACCCCATTGCGGAGTCGCCCTTGTTGAACTGCTTATGTGGAGCTGCTACTCGGCGTCGTGGTGACGGCGGGGCTTGCGGCCTCCGTTGTCGCCGGGACGGCGCGGACGGTCGCTACGCTCGGAGCGCTCGCGACGCGGACGCTCACGACGCTGGAAGTGCTCGCCGTCGCCCTCGGAGGCACCCTCGGCGCGAGCCGGGGCCTCGGGCTTGTCAAGACGATCGAGCGAGATCTTGCCGCGATCGTCGACCTCGATGACAACGACCTTGACCTCGTCGCCCACGTTGAGGACGTCCTCGACCTTCTCCACGCGGCCCTTGGCGACGCGGGAGATGTGCAGCAGGCCGTCCTTACCGGGCAGCAGGTTAACGAAGGCGCCGAAGGGCTGGATGGAGACCACGCGACCGGTGTACTCCTCGCCCGGCTCGGGAACCTTGATGATGAGCTTGATGCGCTCGACGGCCTGGTCGACGGACTCGCCGGTGCCGCCGACAAAGACGGTGCCGTCCTCCTGGATGTCGACCGAAGCGCCGGTCTCATCCTGGATACCACGGATGACCTTACCGCCGGAACCTATGACGTCGCGGATCTTGTCGGTCGGAACCTGGATGGAAACGATGCGCGGAGCGGTGCTGCGCGTAGTGTGGCGCGGCTCGGGGATAACATCGAGCATCTTCTGCAGGATGAAGGCGCGACCCTCCTTGGCCTGCTGCAGAGCGCGGGCCAGGATATCGAAGGTGAGGCCGGTGGCCTTGTTGTCCATCTGCAGGGCGGTGATGCCCTCGGTGGTGCCGGTGACCTTAAAGTCCATGTCGCCCAGGAAGTCCTCGAGACCCTGGATGTCGGACAGGACCACGGTCTTGCCCTCCTCCTGGATCAGGCCCATGGCGATACCGGAGACCGGGCGCTTAATGGGCACGCCGCCGTCCATAAGGGCGAGCGTGGAACCGCAGGTCGAAGCCATCGAAGAGGAGCCGTTGGACTCCATGACCTCGGAGACCACGCGGATGGCGTAGGGGAACTCGTTCTCGTCGGGAAGCACCGGAAGCAGAGCGCGCTCAGCCAGGTTGCCGTGACCGATCTCGCGGCGCTTGGGGCTGCCCATGCGGCCGGTCTCGCCGGTGCAAAACGGCGGGAAGTTGTAGTGGTGCATGTAGCGCTTGCCCTCGGTGGGCTCGATGGTATCCAGACGCTGGCCCTCGTTGAGCATACCGAGCGACAGGACGGAGAGCACCTGAGTCTGACCGCGCTGGAACAGGCCGGAGCCGTGAACGAGCGGCAGGTAGTTGTCCTTCACCATGATAGGACGGATCTCGTCGGCGGCACGGCCGTCGACGCGCTCGCCGGTCTCGACGACCATGGTGCGCATGGCCTTCTTCTCGAGCTTCTTGAGCGCCACGGGGATCTCGCGCTCCCAAGCAGCCTGCTCCTCCTCGGTGAACTCGGCGCGGATGGACTCCTTCAGAGCCTCGACCTTGCCGATACGGGAGAGCTTGTCGGCGTCGCGCAAGGCGGCTGCCATCTCGTCGTAGTGGGCGAAGATGCGCTCCTGGACCTCCTCGACGGGCTGGTCGAGCGGGTACTCCTTCTTGACGATGGGGCCGTTGACCTGCTCCCACTCGGCGACGAACTCATCCTGAGCCTGGCAGAAGGCAGCAAGGGCCTCCTGGCCAAACTTCATGGCGGCGAGCATGTCGTCCTCAGAGATCTCCTCGGCGCCGGCCTCGACCATCGAGATGAAGTCGGCGGAGCCGCCCAGCTCCAAGTCCAGATCGGAGTTCTCGCGCTCCTCGTAGGTGGGGTTGACGATAAACTCGCCGGTCTCCACGTTACGGCCGATGCGCACGCAGGCAAGCGGGCCCTCGAAGGGCACGCCGCCGAGCGTCATGGCCAGGGAAGCACCCATGACGTTGATGACGTCAAAGGGGTTGACCTGGTCGGCGACAAGCGAGGTAGCGACGATGTGCACCTCGTTGCGGAAGCCGTCCGGGAAGCTCGGGCGAATCGGACGGTCGATCATGCGCGCGGTGAGCGTGGCCTTCTCGCTGGGACGGCCCTCACGCTTGAGGTAGCCACCCGGGATGCGGCCGGCAGCGTACATCTTCTCGTTGAAGTCGACGGTCAGCGGGAAGAAGTCATAGTTCTTGCGCTCCTTGGAGACGACCACGGTATCGAGCATCGTGGTGTCGCCCTGCTTGACCAGGCAGGCGCCGGTGGCCTGCTTGGCAAGCTCGCCCGACTCAAAGGTGTAGGTCTTGCCGTACAGCTCAAAGGTCTTGGATACGAGTGTCATTGTTCTCCTTTACCCCACAGGCCCCTTGCCTGCGGGCTTCTCATGTGACGCGGACCCCCTGCCCCCGCCACGCTTCAGAGCGTGATTGTTCGCGCCCTTACACAAAAAGAGCGCCCCGCTGCGCAGGACGCTCTTAGCATGTACAAATCCTACTGGATGTTGTCGCGGATGCCCAGAGCCTTGATGAGCTCACGGTACTCGACGATGTCGTTCTTCTTGATGTAGGAGAGAAGACGACGACGACGACCGACGAGCATGAGCAGACCACGACGGGTGTGGAAGTCCTTCTGGTGGGACTTCATGTGCTCGGTCAGCTCCTTGATGCGCTCGGACAGGATGGCGACCTGAACCTTGGGGTTGCCGGTGTCGACCGGGGTGTTACCGAACTGGGCAGTCAGCTCCGCCTTGCGCTCTTTGGAAACAGTCATTGTTTCACCTTTCTTTTTGCGTCGCCATCGGGCGACTCGATTCGCCTCGGACTGGGAAGCCGCCGGTGGAGCGAGCAACCAAGGTCGAGGTACCAACAGGTCGGTATGTTACCACAAGCAGCCCGCGCCTGCGCATCATCACCGACCCAACATGAATTCCATCGCACGGAGGCGCTGATCGGTGTGCGTCGCAGCCCAAACATGCGAAAGCCCCAGCAAAAAGGCTGCGGTATGCGGGTCGATTCGCTCGGCCAAAAGCGCATCGAAGGTCATGGACATGAGGGCGCGCAGCCATGCGGCCTCACCGGTCGACACCAGTTCGGCACCTGGAACGCTCGACGCGCACGACCCGCACATGAGGCCGCCCGCCTGGGGCGAAAAATACGACAGCATGGGGTCTCCGCACAGCACGCAGGCCGAAAAATCGGGTCGATAGCCAACGTGCGACAGCAGCTTAAAGACATATGCCGCCACAAGTAGATCCATATGCGCCGTGTCGAGCCCGCTGCCCACCAGGGCAAGCGCTCGCTGCGTTATAGCAAAGGTAAACGGGTCCTCGGCGTCCTCGAACGAGCACACGCGCGCGACCTCGGCGATCGCGCTTGCGGCGCAGGTCGTCTCGTAATCGGGCGCAACGCCGAGCGGCGCCTCCATAAGCTCGGCCTGGGAAACCACGTCGAGTGACCGTCCATGTGCGAGCAGCATATCTACCGTACAGAACAGCTCGCAGCGCGCAGCCAGGCGTCCGCCGGGTTTGCGGGCGCCCTTTGCCACGGCACGAACCTGCCGCCCCCGCTCGTCAAGCATCGTCAAGATCAGGTCGGTCTCTTTGAGCTTAGTCTTATCGAGCACGAGCACTTTCGTGCGATATGTCCGGGAGCCTGCCATGCGCGCCGCGCGTCCTTAGTCCTCGGCGTTGTAGCCAAAGCGGCGAATCTGGGCCTCGTCGTCACGCCAGCCGGCCTTGACCTTCACGTCCAGCTCCAAAAAGACCTGCGTGCCAAAAATGCGCTCAAGATCGCGACGGGCGTCGATACCGATATGCTTGATCATCTCGCCGCCCTTGCCGATGATGATGCCCTTTTGGCCCTCGCGCTCGACGTAAATGGTGGCGTGCACGCGCAGCACCTTCTTGGTCTGCTCGAGCGCATCGCAGATCACGCCAACGGAGTGCGGGATCTCATCACGGGTGCGGCGCAAGACCTTCTCGCGCACAAACTCGGCAACGAGCGTCTCATCGGAAGCGTCGGTACCCATGTCCTCGGGGAACCAACGCGGACCCTCGGGCAAAAAGTGCGCAACGGTCTCGATAAAGGCATCGACGTTGAAGTTCTTGACCGACGACGTCACAATCTCGTCGTCATATTCCATAAGCTCGTGGGCAGCCTTAAGCTGCTCCATGACCTGTGCGGGGTCGGCCTCATCGGCCTTGGTGAGCACCAGGACCTTCTTGCAACGAGCGCATCTGACGCGCTCGGCAACCCAGGCGTCTCCCCTGCCGATCGGCTTGGTGGCATCAATCAAAAACGCGACGACGTCGACATCGTTCAACTCGAACAGTGCGCTCTTGTTGAGCTCGGACCCCAGGCCGTCCTTGGGCTTATGAATACCCGGGGTATCGACAAAGACCAGCTGGTAGCCGGGACGGTTGACGACGGCGCGCATGCGGCGGCGGGTCGTCTGTGCCACCGGCGAGGTGATGGCGACCTTTTTGCCATAGCAGGCATTAAGCAGCGTGGACTTGCCGGCGTTGGGACGACCGACCAGGGCCACGAAGCCGCTGCGGAAACCGGGTTCCACGTCACCAAAGCCCATAGGACCGTCGTCCTCGTCGCACAGGGAGTCGAGTTCCTCGTCGCTCATGCCCTCAAACGGGTCGAACTCCTCGACATCCTCGAGCTCCTCGGTATCCACCGCGTCAAGGAGCTCGTCATCCAAAACTTCATCGGTAGGCTGCATATTGTCGGACATGGGAATCCCCTTCTAAATAAAGCCGAGCGCGTGGGCAAATACCAGCACGCCCACAATCGCGGCGGTGATGGAAAGTATGTATACGGAAGCGGCGGCGATGTCCTTCGCACGCTTGGCCAGCGGATGGAGCTCCTGGGTCGCCAGGTCGACGATGGCCTCCATAGCGGTGTTGCACAGCTCGCCGTGAATCACCAGGCCGCAACAGATGATAATCGTGGCCCACTCGGCAATGTCGAGCCCCACGACGCAGCCGGCAATGACGGTGCACACGCCCGCAACGAGCATGACCTTAATGTTGCGCTCGGTCTTGACGGCGGTGACGAAGCCCTCCATGGCGTAGGAAAACGACTTTAAGAAGGACGGATGGTCCTTGTTCGATCCGGGAATCATAGACGGCTCCTAGTCGTGGGCGTGGTTGGTGATGGGGCCGACGTGGACTAGCTTAGGGTCCTCGCCGCGCTCGAGCGCCAGATCGCGCAGGATGGCGTCCTCGCGGGCCTCCATGACCTCGGCCTCGTCGTCCTCGATGTGGTCATAGCCCAGCAGGTGCAGCATTCCGTGTACGAGCATCAGACGGCACTCGTCAGCGGGGCTATTGCCAAAACCGGGGGCCTGACGGGCAATAACCTGCGGGGCCAAGATAATATCGCCGAGCTCGAGCGTCTCATCGGCGGGAATGTCATCGTCAAAGGCCGAATCGCACTCAAACGAGAGCACATCGGTGGTGCGGTCGATACCGCGCCACTCGTGGTTGAGCTCGTGCATCTCGTCCTCGTCGACATACGAAAGGGAAATCTCGACTCCACGTTCAACGCCCTCGGCGGCAAGCACAACCTCGCAGATGTGCTCCACCTCCTGCGCGTCGAGCAGCGTATCGAGCTCGGCATCGTTGCTGATCAATACACTCAACGGGACTCCTTTCGGTCGCGCGGGCGCTGCTCGCGCACGTCATCATAAGCTTCATATGCCTCGACGATACGACCCACCAGGGCATGGCGCACCACGTCGGCACGCTCGAGGTGAGAAAATGCGACATCGTCGACACGGCCCAAAATCTGCTCAACGTCAGCAAGACCGCCACGACGACCCACCAGGTCGCGCTGGCTCAGGTCGCCGGTAATCACGAACTTGGAGTTGAACCCAAGGCGTGTCAGGAACATCTTCATCTGCTCGGGCGTGGTATTTTGCGCCTCGTCGAGCACCACGAAGGCATCACTCAGCGTGCGGCCGCGCATGTAGGCAAGCGGGGCAATCTCGATCACGCCACGCTCCATAAGCTCATCGGTGCGCTCGCGATCCATCATGTCAAAAAGGGCGTCGTAGAGCGGACGCATGTAGGGGTCGATCTTTTCCTCAAGGGTACCGGGCAAAAAGCCCAGATTCTCCCCCGCCTCGACAACCGGACGCGTCAAGATCAAACGGCCCACCTCGTGACGCTTGAGCGCGGCAACGGCGAGCGCCATGGCCAGATAGGTCTTACCGGTACCGGCTGGACCCAAGCCAAAGGTGATGGTATGCGAGCGAATGGCATCCACGTAGCGCTTTTGCCCGAGCGTCTTGGGACGAATGACGCGGCCGCGATACGAAAGCAGCATGTCATCGCGAAGCGACGTAGCCTCGTGCTCACCGTCGCGCAAGACGGCCAGGCAGCGAGAGACATCGTCGGCAGACAGCGTGCGCCCGGCGGCCGCCTCGCGAAAAGCATGTTCGAAAAAACGCGCCACGAGTTCGACCTCATCCGGGTCACCGCTCACGGCGATGCTATCGCCACGGGCGACCACATGGGCGCGAACCAAGCTCTCGAGCGCACGAAGGACGCCGTCGCCGGCGCCCAAAACGCACGAGGGATCAATTCCCTCGGGAACGGTAAGTCTAATCTTCGAGGCTTCCATGAACCTCCCTGCGTGCATGGACCAAGCCGGAATCATCGACTCCGATGATAGCAACATCGAGCAGGCACGGGGCTGTAAGTCCACAGGTATCGTCAAGACGGGCATGATGGAACGAGCCGAGCGTCAGGTTGTCACCATACTCGAGCACGGCACGCTCGACCATGCCCACGCGACGACGAGCGTCGGCAATAGCGAGCTCCTGTGCGGCGGCCCGCATACGGCGGCTGCGCTCGGCCATAACCTCGGGTGGCACCTGGTCGGGCATGTCGGCAGCAAGGGTACCGGGACGCTTGCTGTAGCGGAACACGTGCATACGCGAGAAACCCACACGGCGGCACAGCGCCAGCGATTCCTCGAACTCCTCGTCCGTCTCACCAGGAAAACCGACGATGACATCGCACGAAAGGGACGCCTGGGGCAAGATGGCACGAATCATACGCACCGTGTCCTCAAAGGCCTCGGCGCTATAGGGACGGCCCATGCGATGCAGGGTCGCCGTGCAACCGGACTGCACGGGCAGGTGCAAAAACGGGGCGATACGCTGCGGATAGCGCGCCATAACCTTAAGCAGGCGCTCGGAGATATCCATGGGCTCGACCGAGGAAATGCGCACATGCGGAATAGACGTGCGCTCCATGATGGCCTCGAGCAGCTCATCGATTTCGACGTGCTCGTCGGTCGCGCTCTTGCCATCGTAGGCACCCAGGTTCACACCGGTCAGCACCACCTCGGGCACGCCGGCCTCCTGGGCCTCGCGAACTTGCTCGAGCACGGACTCGACGGGCACGGAGCGCTCGGGGCCGCGTGCCTTCCACACAATGCAATAGGTGCAGCGATGGTTGCAGCCGTCCTGAATCTTCACGCCCAGGCGAGAGCGACCGAGCGCATCGACCACCTCGCCATCGCTGCAGGCGGGAACGCTATCGGATTCGACACCCAGCACCTCGCAGACGCGCTCGGCGACGTCAATCTTGGACGGCTCGGCGATCACGCGATCGGAGAGCTCCAGCAACTCCTCGGGATGCAGGTTGACGACGCAGCCGGTTACGACCACGTAAGGCTCGCCCGGATAGGCCAGCGCATGACGGACGGCCTTACGGGTCTTGGCCTCGGCCTCGCCCGTAACGGCACAGGTGTTAATGACGATCAGATCGGCATCCTGCGGCTCCACAATAGCAAATCCCAGGCGCATAAGATCGGCAGTGATACGGTCGGACTCAACCCGGTTGACGCGGCAGCCGAGGTTGACGACAGAGATATGAGGTGCGAGCACGCGGGCTCCTTAATCGAGGATATCGTCGAGGGCACTCTTGATACGGTCGGTCACCGACTTCTTACCGGAAGCGACGTCATCGCCCATCTCATCGGCAAAAGCGCGGAGCAGCTCGCGTTGCTTATTGGAAAGATTGGTGGGAACGACCACGCGCAGTTGCACGATCAAGCGGCCACGCGAACCGCCACCGCCAATGCGCGGCATGCCGTAATTATTGACGCTCACGGTGTCACCGTACTGGGCGCCGGCGGGAACCGTCACCTTGACGACCTCGTCGGGCATAATGCCCTCGACCTCGATCTCGCAGCCAAGCGCAGCCTGCGCAATCGAGATATCGCTCAGGAGGTACAGGTCGTCACCGTTGCGCTTAAAACGCTCGTGGTCGGCAACACGAACGTTGACGATCAGGTCGCCCGAGGGCTCACCGCGAAGGCCTGCCTCGCCAAAGCCGCTCACGCGCAGCTGGCGACCGGTCGAAACGCCGGCGGGGATATCGATGTCGATCTTTTCGTGCGAAGGTGTGCGGCCCTGACCGTCGCAGGTCTCGCAGGGATGGTCGATGACCGTGCCCTCACCGTGGCAGTCGGGGCAAGGCGAAGAGGACTGAACCTGGCCCAGGAACGAGCGCTGGACCGTCGTGACATAGCCTGTGCCGTGGCAGCGGCTGCACTGCTTTTCCTGTGCGCCCTCGGCCCTACCAGTGCCGTTACAATCCTCGCAGGGGGCAAGGCGGTCATAGCTGATCGTCTTTTTGCAACCGAGCGCCGCCTCCTCAAGGGTCACCGAAAGGGAGATCGCCATATCGCGGCCGCGACGACGCTCACGGCGATTTCGGGCGCCACCGCCGGCACCGCCGCCAAAGAACGACGAGAAGAGGTCGTCCATGCCCATGCCGCCAAAGATATCGTTGATATCGACGTAGCCCGAACCACCAGGGCCGTCCGCGGTGCCGTAACGGTCGTAGTTAGCACGCTTCTGCTCGTCGGAAAGAACGGAATAAGCCTCGTTGAGCTCTTTGAACTTGGCCTCGGCCTCGGGGTCGTCCGAAACGTCCGGGTGTACGGTACGGGCCTTCTTTAGAAACGCGCGCTTAATCGTCCGCGCATCGGCATCCTTGTCGACGCCAAGTACCTCGTAGTAATCCCTATTTTCCGACACGACCGAATCCTTCCGACTTTCATTATTGTCACAGTGCGTCCTATACCCAAGCTGGGCCGGCCGCAAACAGAGGGCTAGATGTTATTGCATTGCGTAGGGCGAAAGCATGGCACGTTGCGAGCAGCTCGCAAACCAAACCGACACGAGCGCGAACATAAATCCGTTGGCAAAACCGTTGGCAAACTGCATCGCGCCGCGCTTCCACCACAGCAGGCTGCGGTGCAGCACGCCGTCCGAGACCACCATGAAAAGGCCCATGGCAAACGGAATAAAGCACATCACGGCAAAGGCCGAGAACACGCCCGATATGGCCGACAGCACCAAAAACGGCGCCACGATGCCCATCAGGTAAAAACCGGTACGGGCCTTGCCTTCCAGACGCTCGGCCTCAACATGGGCACGGCCGACAAGATCGCCGCCCGAGGCACCGTTGGTGCCGGCGTGACCCATGCCGCCAATGCGGACCTCGTCGCCATCGTGCGTGCCGGCAGGAAACTCAATTGTCTGCTCGGAGGTCACACGGGTTCGACCGCTGCCGCCGCAATCGGGACAGGGGTCGGCGACGACCTTACCGGAACCTCCGCACTCGGGGCAGACCGACTGGAACGTGCCGGCACCGAACAGGAAGGACAGGTCGACGTCGATGTGGCCGCGACCGCCGCAGCTCGGACAGGTATGTGCATGCTCGGACGAAACAGAACCCGAGCCTCCGCAGTGACCACAGGTATCGAAGCGCGTATAGCGAACGGTCTTGCGGGCACCGCCCTTGGCCTCCTTGGCGTCGAGCTTAATATCGACGACCACGTTGGCGCCGTTCTCGGGATTATAGGCAGCCTGCCCGCGACGCGGCTGGCCCCAGGCGCCCCCGAAGGGGAAACCGCCGTCAAAGGGATTGCCGTAACCGGCGCTGCCGGCATAGCCACCGCCATAGGGCGAAGCCGTCGGTGCACCGGCAAAGGGATTGCCCGAGCGCATGGCGTCGTAGCGCGCACGCTTCTGCTCGTCCGAAAGCACGGCGTAGGCCTCGGAAACCTCTTTAAACTTTTCCTCGGCATCAGGTTCTTTGTTGACGTCCGGATGGAGCTTGCGGGCCTTTTGCTGGAAGGCCTTCTGAATATCACGCGAGGTGGCGTCCTTGGAGACACCCAAAATCTCGTAGTAATCTTTTTCGTTCATCGTCGCCATGCGCGGCAACCTCCTGCTCACAGCAGCGTATATATTGCGGTAATTCTACCCGAGCGGCCTAGGCTAGACCCCAAAACAGCTCGAACAGCACATTTCCATCGAGCCAGCCCAAGTGGGTGGGCGCTAAACGAGCACGGACATGGCCCGCGAGGACGTCTGCCGAAGTGAAGGGTCCCTCATGGACTCCGAGCGTCTCGGGCACCCAAGTGGCAAGACCCAATTCGAGCGCGCGATCGCAGACAGCTGCCAGCTCGCCCGTTGGGATGACGCAAGCTGCACGAACCAACAGATCGGACGCAATACCGCGCGTCAAGCGACAAGCGAGCATCAGGTCTTCAGCCGCAGCCTCACGCTGCGACAGATATTCGGCCTCGAACGCCGTCGCGTCATCGTCACGTTGCACCAGACGCACGCGGTACGAATCGCCTCGAGAAGACACGCCGGGGAACAAACCTGCAAGACGATCGAAATCCTCGGCATCGAGCATGCCCGCGGCAGAGCGACCCAGGCCCAAATAGCCCTGGCCGGTCCAGTAGGCAATGTTATGGGCGCACTCATGTCCGTCGAGCGCATAGCTTGCCACCTCATACGGGTGATAGCCGGCCGCACCCAGACGCTCACGCGCCACATCCATGCACGAAGCTTGAAAATCCTCGTCGGGCTCTACCGACTCGTCGCGGCACGCCATGCGATAAAGGGGAGTCCCCTCCTCAAGCGTGAGCGGGTAGACCGACACATGATGCGGAGCCGCCGCCAGCACGCCATCGAGCGTGCGCCTCCAACTCGCTGCGGTCTGCCCGGGAAGTCCGCACATAAGGTCGCACGACACGTCAAGCCCAGCGTTCTTGACTGTCGCGATGGCGGCGAGCGCCCGATCGGCATCGTGAATACGGCCGATAGCGGTAAGTTCGATGTTATCGAGCGTTTGCACGCCCAGAGAGACGCGTGTGACACCAACCTTGGCAAGCGCAGCGGCAAGCTCGGCGGTCAGCGACTCGGGATTGGCCTCGCAGGTAAACTCAACGGGGGCGCACCACGCACGAATACGCCGCGCCAGCTCCACCAGGCGCTCCCCCGCCAGCGACGGCGTACCACCGCCAACATAGACGGTGCGGATCTGTTCAAGGGCCCTAGCCTTGCCAAAAGCATCGAGGCGCGCGAACAACTGCTCAAAATAGACATCGAGCGCAGCGCTCAGGTCGCACGGAGCAAAACTGCGCGAGTCAAAGTCGCAGTACCGGCACTTTTGGGCGCAAAACGGCACGTGCACGTACAGCGCGGTAACGGCCACCCTTAAGCCTCCAGCGGATGTGGAGGCACCGATTCGCCGGCGGCAAGGGCAGCCTCGCAGGCCACCACATCGCGCTCGATCTCATCGACCAGCGCCATAAACTCCTCGTAAGTGGAACAGCGCACCACATGGGCACGCCAAGCGGCGGCATGGGGCATGCCTTTTAAGTACCAGCTTGCGTACGTACGGGCACGCGACATGAGCGGCAGGAGCTCATGCGTCAGCGTTAGGTGCTCACGCAGGGCGTCTAGGCGCTCAACGGAGCTGCGCGCCGGCACCGGCATGCCATCGAGCGCAAGGGCGCGAGCATCACCGAACACCCACGGATTGCCGTAGATGCCGCGCGCGATAAACACCGCGCTGGCACCAGAACTGCGCAGATGCTCCGCGGCATCCTCGGCGCAGAACACATCACCCGAACCAATCACGGGAATCTCGACGGCGTCGGCAACCTCATCGACAACCGACCAATCGGCCTGGCCGGTGTAGAGCTGCGTGGCACAACGACCGTGCACGGCAACTGCAGAGGCGCCCGCCCCTTCAAGCATCTGGGCAAACGTTGCGGCGTTGCGGTCCTCGGCATAAAAACCCTTGCGGATCTTCACGGTCACGGGAACATGCGCCGCGCCCACCGCTGCCTCGACAATCTTCTCGGCCAGGTCGGGCGTGCGCATAAGCGCCGAGCCTTCGCCCTTAGTAACGACCTTGCGAGCCGGACAGGCCATGTTGATATCAATCAATGACAGGCGATCGCCCACACGCTCCTCGACGGCGGCGACGGCACTCGCAAACTGCTCGGGCTTGGAGCCAAAGAGCTGCACGCAAATCTGCTGCTCCTTGTCGGCCGGTAGCACCAGGCGCCAGGTCTTGTTGCTGGCATAGGCAAGGCCCGCCACGCTCACCATCTCGCTATAGGCGAGATTGGCACCGCGGCGGCGGCACATGATGCGATAAGCGGGATCGGTTACGCCCGCCATGGGAGCCATAAGGAACGGCTGCTCGGCATAGGCGCCCAGCAGCCGCTTGCTGTATTCGGAAAGCGCCATAGACCTACTCGTCCACCTTGAGGATCGCCATAAAGGCCTCCTGCGGGACCTCGACCGAGCCGATGGCCTTCATGCGCTTCTTGCCCTCTTTCTGCTTCTCGAGCAGCTTGCGCTTACGCGAGATATCGCCGCCGTAGCACTTAGCAAGAACGTCCTTGCGACGCGCTTTGACGGTAGAACGGGCGATGATTTTGTTGCCGATAGCACCCTGGATGGGAACCTCGAACAGCTGACGCGGGATGATCTCCTTAAGTTTGTCGCACAGACCACGGGCCAGGCCATAGGCCTTGTCCTTATGGACGATAAACGACAGCGCGTCCACCTCGTCGCCCGAAAGCAAGATATCGAGCTTGACGAGCTCGGAGGGACGATACTCGTTGAACTCGTAGTCGAGCGAGGCATAGCCCTTGGTACGGCTCTTGAGCTGGTCAAAGAAGTCCAAGATGAGCTCGGCGAGCGGCATATCAAAGCGCATCTCGACCGACTTGCTCGTGAGATGAATCATGTCGGTAGTAATGCCGCGGTGCTCGATAGCGAGCTGCATGACGGCACCCGTATACTCGGGCGGGCAGATAATCTTGGCCTTGAGGTAGGGTTCCTCGATACGCTCGATGCGCGTAGCCTCGGGCAGATCCTGCGGGCTGCGGACATCAATCATCTCGCCGTCAGTCTTGTAGACGTGATAGTCCACCGAGGGGCTCGTGGCAATGAGGTCAAGATTGAACTCGCGCTCCAGGCGCTCCTTGACGACCTCCATATGCAGCAGGCCCAAGAAGCCCACGCGGAAGCCAAAGCCGAGCGCCACCGAGGTCTCGGGCTCCCACACCAACGACGGGTCGTTGACGTGCAGCTTATCGAGCGCGTCACGCAGGTTCTCGTAGTCCTTGTTATCGATCGGGAACAGGCCCGTATAGACCATGGGCTTGGCCTCGCGGTAGCCGGGAAGCGGCTCGGGGCAGGGATTCGACGCCCACGTGAGGGTATCGCCCACGCGAACGGCCTCGGGGTCCTTCAGGCCCGTGACCACGTATCCGACCTCGCCGACCGTGAGCGCGTCGACCGGGGTCTCGGCGGGACGCTTGACGCCCACGCCATCGACCAAAAAGTCGCCCTTTGCCTGCATCATGCGCAGGGTATCGCCCTTTTTGATGGAGCCGTCAAAGATGCGCACCGTGGCGACGACGCCACGATACTCGTCGAAGTACGAATCCAGAATGAGTGCCTTGAGCGGAGCATTTGCATCGCCCTTGGGCGGAGAGATCAAAAAGACAATGGACTCCAGCAGATCGTGGATGCCCTCGCCGGTCTTGCCCGAGACGCACACGGCATCATCGGCAGGGATCGCCAGGTCATCCTCGATCTCGGTCTTAACCTCGTCGGGATGGGCCGAGGGCAGGTCGATCTTGTTGATGGCCGGCACAATGTCCAGATTGGCGTTCATGGCGAGCGTCGCGTTGGAGACGGTCTGCGCCTCGACGCCCTGCGTGGCGTCGACAACGAGCACCGCGCCCTCACAGGCTGCCAGCGAGCGCGAGACCTCATAGGTAAAGTCCACGTGGCCCGGCGTATCGATCAGATTGAACTGATACGTCTCGCCATCGTCGGCGTCATAGGACACGCGAACGGCATTGGACTTGATCGTGATGCCGCGCTCGCGCTCGATATCCATGGTGTCGAGCAGCTGCGACTCCATGTCGCGTTCGTCGACGGTATGGGTGAGCTCGAGGATGCGATCGCTGATCGTGGACTTGCCATGGTCGATGTGCGCAACGATTGAGAAGTTGCGGATGTGGGAAATGTCAATTGAAGTATTCATGCGGACTATCTTACCCGAGCGGTACAAAAAATGGAGCCTGTTCCATAAAACAGGCTCCATTTATGCGCGTAATCTGTGTGGTGTGAAATTTACAACTTAGGCGTTGATGCTGTTCACGAGCTTGGCAAGACCGGACTTGCGGTTGGAAGCCTGGTTCTTGTGGATAACATGCTTGGCGGCAGCCATGTCGAGACGCTTGGTGACGGTCTTGAGGGCAGCCTGGGCCTTCTCGGCGTCGCCCTCGGCAACGGCGGACTGGACGTGCTTGGTCAGCGTCTTGAGCTCGGACTTGACAGCCTTGTTACGCATGCGAGCTGCCTCATTGGTGCGGATACGCTTCTTCTGAGACTTGATGTTTGCCACTTCTGGAGTTCCTTTCGAGTTCCTTGCAAAAAATGTATGACACCTCTGAGACACGGTGAGGTCATGCAAGCGCCTACTATAGCACGCTCCCCCTCAAAGGGATAGAACGAATTTGTCAAATAGGCAGGTATCATCACGATTTTCTCAAGATGTACGTAATCCAGAGCAAAAGCGCGGTCTGAGAATCGGCCGAACCCTTCAGCGCGAGCTCCACATCGACCGCGCCCTCGAGCGCGGCAACGAGCTCTGCCATCGAAAAGCGACGTGCCCAGGTCAGGTGATTCTTGACCTGCCAGGACTGGAGCTTAAGCGTTGCGGCCAGCTCACGACCCTGTCCGCGCGCATCGAGCGCCTTGGCAACGATAAGCTCGCGGATGCGGCCGCACAGCAATGTGTAAGTCCACACGTAGCTCTTGGCGGGCAGTAGATTGAAGAGCTCGAGCGAGCGTCGCATGTCACGGGCCGAGACCGCATTGAGAAAGTCCCAGGGCTGGACTTCGGCCGTGCGCACAATCCAGCGCTCCACATCAGCAAGCTCAATCTGGGGCGCCTCGACCATCTGGGCAAGCTTAGCCAAATCGTTATCGAGCATGCGAGTGTTTTCACCCGAACGCGAGACGAGCTCCTCGGCGGCCGCCGTCGAGATCGACTTGCCGTGCTGCGTCGCCATCTGCTGCACGCGGCGCGGTAGCTCCCAGCGCTTGGTACCGGAGCAATCGATCACCGCCTTCTTGTCGATCTTGGCGATCGCCTTATACAGGCGCGTGTTCTTGGCAAGCGAGTCGGCGATGATGAGACAAACCGTCGTGGGGCTGGGACTCGCCAGATAGTCGACAAGCGGCTCGGAGATCGCTTTGGCGAGTTTTGAGCAGCCGTCAAGGATTACCAGGCGAAACTCGCTGCCCATGGGAAAGGTGTTGAGCGATCCGATAATCGACTCGATATCGGGGTCTTTGGTCATATCGCGCTCGTCGAGGTTGAACTCGACCATACCCGACTTTTCCAGACGCGCTTTCATACGCGAGACGGCGTGATCGCGCTTGACTCCGTCGGTACCGACGATCAGATATGCCGGCAGCAGACCGGTTTCGGACATTGCGCTCCCCTCCCGCAGACTCTCGAATTCGTACCGTGCCATTTTAGCCCAGGGGTTGGTCCCGCGCCAACGGCAGCATCACGGTCGCTGGCATCGCATGGCAAAACCTGTTACGGTCGGCGAGACGGTAATGTCTCCTTGTTCAATGGTACATGCGAACGCGCCGCCCGCATCGCGAACGGCATCGATGCAGGCATCGGATGGATGGCCGTAGCGGTTGCCCTCGCCCGCACTCGCCATAGAGAGCTCGGGCTTAAGCGTTTCCAGCAGGTCTTTGTCGACGGAAACTTTTGAGCCGTGATGCCCCAGCTTGAGCACATCGATATCACCCACCTCCTGTACAAACTCGCGCTCCTGATCGAGCTCGGCATCACCAGTGAGGAGCATACGCAGGCTCTTGCATTCCCGGGCATAGGAGAGCAGCAAGACAAGCGAGTCCTCATTGCCCTCGCCATCCACCGTGTCAAACGGCCACATCACACGAGCCCGAAATGCGCCGATATCGACCGTATCCCCGCGAGCCACCTGCCGATACGTTACGCCGGGGCGATTCAGGACCTCAGCAGGCGCACCGTCCAGCGCATCCGCTGCAACTGCAATGGTTCCAACCGAAAACCGATCGAGCACATCGGGAAGACCACCCCAATGATCTTCGTCCCAATGTGTCACGAAGACGGCGTCGATATGGTGGACATTGTTGCGAACCAACGCCGCTACCACGCGCTCGTCGAGCCCGCAGTCGACGAGCGCTACTGCGCCGCCCTCGCGGATAAGAATCGCATCGGCCTGGCCCACATCGAGTACCGTCACCGAAGGCGGAGCGAATCGATCCCAGTAGACGTACGGAATCGCAGCCAAGAGCACCAGGCATGCAAGCCCCACCGCCATAAGACGTGCACGGGGACGCGGCCACCAGACCAGCAGAACCGCCAGCAAACACGGCACTAGGTAAATCCACATGCTATCGGGCGGCACGCTCACGGATGCACCCGGCACGGCGGCAAACAGCTGCTCGAAAAACAGCGCGCAACGGGCGGCAATCATGGGCACAACGAGCGCCCAAGTCCGCAACGGTCCCACGAGCGAAAAGGGAACCAGCACGATGGACACAGCAAGCAGTACGCTCACCACCGGACCGATGACCGCATTTGCCAACGGAGCAATGAGCGAGAACGTACCGAATGCAGGAATGGTAATGGGAAGGGTCGCCAACTGCGAGCACAGCGTGACGGAAAGCATGCCGGCAACGCCCGATGGCACACCCAGCTCACCCAAAGCGTAGGTCGCATAGGGGCAAAAGCACAGAATGGCTAAGACGCTAGCACATGAAAGCTGAAAGCCCATCTCGAACAGCACCGTCGGCCTCAGTAGCACAAAGATGGACATGGTTACGAAGAGTGCCGATGCGCCGTGCCGACGACGACCCGCTCCGTTTACGACAAGCGTCGCGAACACCATGCAGCACGCGCGCACGGCCGAGGGAGACGCGCCCGTAAAGGCAGCGTAGCCCACAAGCGTTATCGCCAATATCACCCGCTGAAAACCACGTGAGCACCGAGTCTTTTGCAATACGCCCTCGATCACAAACCCCACGATAGCCAGATGGCTGCCCGAGACGGCGATAAGATGCGCCGTTCCCGTCACCGAAAACCAGTCGCCCGCCGGCTGGGCGCGCAGCTCGGCCGAACGACCACAGACGACACCGGCTATGAGCGCACGTGCCGGGTCGGTCGCAGGCGCGATGGACGCAAGCAGCCAATTTCGCAGCCGAAGCAGCGGCCCCGGAGAGCCCTCATCGACCGACACAATCCGAACGGCTTTAACCTTGCGCACCTCGCCTCGGAGCACGCGCAATCGTCCATACGCATCGTTCTCAAAACGTGAAACGCGACCGATAACACGCACGTGCGCCCCGACCTTGAGCTCGCGGTCGCACGATAGGCGAACCGTTGCCAAGTTCTTACCGTCCGCGCGTACCTCGCAGGTATAGGAATACACGTCGTCGTTTATGGATGGATCACCCTGCACGACAAACTCGAGGCTGCTTGCCGCTCGACCGTCGAGCGCCTTCGAGGCGTTGAGCGCGCCCGCAGCCCACCACGCCGAGACGACCGCTCCCGCCACGAGACCGACGGACGCGGCATACAGCCACCGCTTCCAAGGGGCAAGCCGCGCACAAGATTGAGCCAGCACAACGAATACCGTCGCCGCAACGGGAATGGCCCATAGCAGCCCGACCGCCGGCGCCTGCTCCCTCAGCAGCGCATCAGCGGCCACGTTGAGCACCAAGGCGCAGCTCATGCACATGCCGGCACACAGGGCCATCGTCCACGGCATCAGGGGCCGCGGAGGCATCACATGTTCGCGCTCGGTCGCACTCATACGCAGATGCAATCTTTGATTTTGGCAAGCTTCTTCTCGCCGATTCCCGACACACGCATCAGATCGTCAACCGAGGCAAAAGCACCGTTCTTTGTACGCTCATCGATAATCGACTGTGCCACGGAGGGACCGATGCCCGAGAGCGTCTGCAGCTCTGCCGCGCTTGCCGTATTGATGTTGACTAGGCCCGTTGCGCCACTCACGCCCAATGATGCGGAAGCCCCACCATCAACACCGGCTTCCGCAATGGACGCCTGCTGCTCCCCCACCGTTGGAACGTGAATCTTCTGCCCATCGACGACCTTGGATGCCCGATTGAGCCCCGTAACGTCTGCCTCGGGCGCCAGCCCGCCGGCGGCATCTATCGCCTGAGCCACCCGCGCGCCGTCCTTGACGCGATATACACCGGGCGACACAACGGCACCATCAACATCGACATAAACCTCTGCCGCGGCAGACGCCTTAGACGAAGAGCCTTCGGATGTCTTTCCGCTCGAGGCATCGCCGGATCCCGGCTCCACTAACGAGCCCGAACCATCAGTGCGCTCAAACGACACGCCGCCAGTACCGCCGCCAAGGTTCGCCATCGCCAAGCCGCTCGCCATCGCAATGACGACCAGTATCGCCATCACCACTGCCTTATGACCGAGCAGCTTGTCCGCCAAGCGGTCCATCCGTTTGACCCGTTCGTGTTGTTCGCGCTGCGCCATAGCAAAACCTCCCAACAACATCGTGTCAGGAAAAGAGTCCTGCAACAGCCATTCTCCAAAACCGGTTTTCGCGGTCAAACCAAAAGCCGACCAAAACCTTGCGAAATACTGTCCATTTATTCAGGCACACGTCAGCAAATGAACACTTAGCCGCAAAATGCCCAGATAGCAAAAGACCGACGATGCAGACGCATCGTCGGTCTATGCACAAAATTACTCGTGATCTTGGTAAATCTCACGCGTAGCAAGCTCCGAATGTTTGCGTTTTAAGGTCTTAGGGGCCTTATACGTGTTGCTCTCGAAGTCAATGTACTCGGTCTGCTTGAGCAGGTGCTCGATCATCTCCTCATGATCGAACAACTCCCAGGCCTCATGCACGGCATCGAGTTTAGCGTGCGTCTCGGGACGACGCGGCATAAACAGCGTGCAGCAGTCGGGAGCGGCCTCAGTCGAAATATCGAACGTACCGATCTCCTCGGCACGCGCGATGATCTCCTGCTTGTCCGAACCGATGAGAGGGCGGAACACGGGGATCTTCACGGCCTCGTTGACGGCCATGATGTTCTCAAGCGTTTGGGAGGCAACCTGCCCAAGCGATTCACCCGTAACGATGGCCTTGGCACCCTCGATGTGTGCAATGCGCTCGGCAACCGAATACATAATGCGGCGATACATAATCACGCGCAGGTTGCTGGGACAGGTGACCGAAATCTCACGCTGGCAGTCGCCAAACGGCACCACGTACAGGCGGCCGATCTGGACACCTGGCTCAAGCGCACGGATGATGTCCTGCACCAAATACTCGCTCGTATCGGACGTCTGCGGACGACCGGAGAAATGTACCGGCACGCACACCGCGCCGCGACGCGCGAGCATCCAGGTCGCCACCGGAGAATCGATACCCGACGACAACAGCGTCACGACCTTGCCGGCAGAACCCACCGGCAGACCGCCCACGCCACGCTCGGAGCGCGCATACACGTAGACGCTACCCTGGACCACCAGTACGTGCACCATCGCATCGGGGTCGCGCATTTGAACCTTTTTATCGGGGAAGGCCTCGCACAGTACCTCGCCCACCTGACGATTGATATCAATCGAGGTGAGCTCATAGTCAGTATTGGAGCGCTTGGCGTGCACCTTAAACGAATCGAAAGGACCAAACTCGCGCAGTGCCTTCACGGCGGCGGCGCAGTACTCTTGCGGGTCGCGGTTGGTGTGATACGCCAAAGACACACGAGCAACGCCGGGAACGGTGCGAATGACACGCGCCGCCTCATCGGCCTGATGCTCGTTAAAGGTCACGAGAATATAACCGGAAATTCGAGACACGGCATTCACGGAAAAGGCGGCCAAGGCCGCCTTGATGTTATCCATGAGGATATGCTCAAAATGTGCGCGGTTCTTACCCTTCAGTCCAACCTCGTGATAGTGGACCAGGCAGACGCGAGCCGCCATTTAGGCTTCAGCAACCTTGTGGCCGAGCGCCTTCTCGTAACGGGCCTCGTCGTAAGAGATGTCGCCGTCGACAATCTCGTCCATAGCCATCGAAATGGTATCGGCACCGGAAAGCCCGATGGTGATGTCATCGACATCCTGGACGGCAAGCACGCGGTTGTGCTGGCCACGCAGCATGCTGTTAATGTCGCAGGCGCGCTTGGAGGCAAGCGAAGCGAGCAGGAAGCGGTTGTGATCGGTCTTCTCCAGAAGATCGTCAATGCAAGGCTTTACAACGGACACGGACCTCAGATCCTTTCATGCATATCGAGAACGCGAACGAGCTCATCGGTCGCGCGGTCGAGATCGTCATTAACCACGACGTCGTCGTAGCGGTCGGCAAGGGCAAGCTCATCGGCGGCGTTTGCCATACGCAGCTCAATCGTCTCGGGCGTCTCGGTACCGCGACCGACCAGGCGCTCGCGGAGTACCTCAAGCGAAGGCGGCTTGATAAAGATCAACACGGCCTCGGGGAAACGCTCCTTCACCTGCAGGGCGCCCTGGACATCGATCTCCAAAATCAGAGATGCGCCAGAGGCGAGCTTGGATGTGACCTCGCTCACCAACGTGCCGTAGCAGTTACCGTGGACCTCGGCCCACTCAACAAACTCACCGTTTGCCACGCGGCGGTCGAACTCCTCGCGCGTCAGAAAAAAGTAGTTGACGCCGTCGACCTCACCTTTGCGTGGTGCTCGCGTGGTAGCCGAAACCGTCAGGCCCAGGTTCGAGCGGCGCTCGCGCACACGAGTGACGAGCGTACCCTTCCCTGCGCCTGACGGTCCAGAAATCACAAAGAGCTTGGAATCCTGAGCGCTCACTTATTTGGTCAGCTGCTCGAGGAGCTGCTCGCGCTGACGGACGCCGAGGCCCTGGACGCGACGGGTAGCGGAGATACCAAGCTCCTCCATGATCTTGGCGGCCTTGGCCTTGCCATAACCAGGAAGAGACTCGATGAGGGTGGAAACCTTCATGCGGGAAGCGATGGGGTCATCGGAGTTGAGCACGGACTCGAGGGACTTCTCGCCCTTCTTGATCTGCTCGCGAAGCTCAGCGCGGGCGTGACGTGCGGCAGCAGCCTTCTCAAGAGCCTGCTTACGCTGCTCATCGGTAAGCTGAGGGAGTGCCATTCGTACCTCCAAATAGTTGGGTTATATCTGATTCAATAATTGGCATTTTAGCACGTAGAACGTACAAAATGCCCAATCGCGGCTCCATAGGTTAGACGATACCCGCAAAAAGTGCAATATACTGCGCCCAAAGTTAAGCCCCTGACCTGCGATTCCACACAAAGGATGGGAAAGTTTACGCAGGCACAGGGGCTATTTTGTGCTAATGAGACCCAAAAGTGGTGACTTAGGGGAATCTTTTACGCGATGTTTTCGACCAGCTCGGCGACAATGGCGTCAAAGGCGGCAACCGGATCGTCGGCGCCGGTGATGGGACGGCCCACCACAATGTGGCTTGCGCCACGCTCGATAGCCTGGGAAGGCGTCGCCACGCGGGACTGGTCGCCTAAGGCGGCACCCACCGGACGCACACCCGGAGTCACGATCAGGGCATCAGGACCCAGCAGCTCACGCATGTCGTGAGCCTCCATCGGCGAGCACACGATGCCATCGATGCCGTTGGCCTGAGCGAGCTTTGCCAGGCGGGCGGCCTCCTCGGCCACCGGCGACTCGACGCCAATCTCGCTCAAGGCATCCTGATTCATGCTCGTGAGCACGGTGATGGCGACGAGCTTGGCGCGGTCCTCGCGCGCCTCCTCGGCACCCTCGCGGCAGGCAGCGAGCATGGCGCCCGAACCCAAGCCGTGAACCGAGAGCAGGTCGGCACCGGCAAGCGAGGCCGAACGGGCGGCACCGCGAACCTGATGCGGAATATCATGGAACTTAAGGTCAAGGAAGACCTTAAAGCCCAGGTCCTTAAAGGTCTTGACGATCTCGGGGCCCTCAGCGTAATAGAGCGTCATACCAACCTTAAGCCAGGCGGCATGGCCCGAAAGCTCGTGGGCAAGCTCGAGCGCACGCTCGCGGTCGCAGTCGAGAGCGACGATTACGCGGTCGCGGGCATCGGTCTCTAGCATTCGAAAGCACCTACCAGTTCGTTGATGTCCTTCACGCCTTGGGACTCAGCCCAGGCCTCGAGCTCGTGCGCGATCTTGAGCGAAGCGCACGGATCGACGAAGTTGGCCATGCCGACCGACACGCAGGTGGCGCCGGCCAGGATAAACTCAGCCGCATCCTCGCCGGTCATGACACCGCCGACACCGTTGATGGGGATATCGACGGCCTGGGCAACCTCCCAGACCATGCGCACGGCGATGTGGTGGCACAGCGGGCCCGAAAGGCCGCCCTTGGGCTTGGCCACGCGGGACTTGCGGGTATGGACGTCGATGGCCATGCCCTGGATGGAGTTGATGACTGAAAGGCCGTCGGCGCCGGCAGCCTCGAGGGCCTTGGCGATCTCGGCGACGTTGACCGGAGCCATCTTCACGAACAGCGGCTTATCGGTCACCTTGCGGCAGGCAGCCATAACGGAAGAGGCGCCCTCGGGCGTGGAGCCCATGGCGGCACCGCCGGCGGCGATATTAGGGCAGCTCACGTTGATCTCGTAGCCGGCAGCCCAGGGGCACAGCTCGACATACATCTCGAGTGCGCGGACAAACTCGTCAACGGAGTGGCCGGCAACCTGACAGATGACCTGGCAGCCGTCCTTGGACAGCTGTTCGAGCCACGGACCGGACTCGCGGGCAAAGGCGGCCACGCCGGGGTTCTGAAGGCCCACGGAGTTGATCATACCGCCGGGAATCTCGGCCATGCGGGGCGCGGGATTGCCGGGCCAGGGCTCGGCAGCGCAACCCTTGGTGGTGATGGCACCCAGCTGGGAGACATCAAAGAAGTTCTGGAACTGCCAGCCGTAGCCAAAGGTACCGGCTGCGGTGTTGATGGGGTTTTGCATCTTGACGCCGCCGAAATCGACGGCCATGTTCACGGTACCCACTAGAAGACCACCACCTTGGAAGCATCGAACACGGGGCCGCACATGCAGGCGCCCTTCATACCGTCGACCGTCTCGACATTGCAGGTGTTGCAGGCGCCAAAGCCGCAGCTCATCATGCGCTCGAGCGACACCTCGCAGTACGCGCCGGCCTCGGCGGCAGCGGCGGCGACCTTCTTCATCATGACGGCGGGGCCGCAGCTGGCCACATAGTCGTAGCCGCCCTCGCCGAGCAGCTCGGATGCCGGGTCGGTGCAAAAACCGTGCGTGCCCAGCGTGCCATCATCGGTGCACACGTTAACCGTATCGCACAGCGCGCGGAACTCATCGACGCCCACGGCCTTGGACGCGGTGCCAAAGCCCAGGCACACGTCGACGGCTACACCCTGCTCGGCAAGCTTGTCGGCAAGGCACAGCACGGGCGGAACACCGATGCCACCGGCGACGAGCAGGGCCTTCCTGGTGCCCTCGGGTACCATCCAGCCACGGCCACCGGGGCCCAGCAGGTTAGAGGTGGAGCCAGGGCCCATCTGGGACAAACGACGGGTATCGTCGCCCACGACGGCGTACCACAGCTCGACGGTGCCAGCCTCGGCGTCGGCGCGGTAGTAGCTCAGGGGCACGCGAAGCAGCGAGGACGCATCGCCGGGTACGGCGATGTTCACAAACTGACCGGGCTTGAGCGCACTTGCAAGCTTGGGGGCCGAGATGACGAGCGAGAAGATGCCGTCGGCAATCTCCCGGTTCGAGACGACCTCGAAGTCGTGCATGCGTGCAGTGGAAGGTGTGGGCATAGACGCTCCAATCCCCCATGCGGTTGCATGGTCCAAACGAACAGAAAGCGCGGCACCGCAAGGGCGCCGCGCACAAAAGCGATAAGGCTATGCTAGCAGATGCAGCCGTCGGCAAGCGTCTGCTTACCGCCGACAAACACATCGGTGGCACGACCGGTGAGCGTGCGGCCGGCAAAACCGGAGTTCTCGGCGCGCGACTCGTAACCGTCCTCGCCAACCGTCCAGGTGGCGGACGCGTCGAACACGGTCAGGTCGGCAACGGAGCCCGCCTTGACCTGAACCTGGTCGAGACCCAGGATCTCACGCGGCTTGATGGCCATGAGCTCGACCATGCGGCCCATGCTCATCTTGCCCGTGTTGACCAGCTCGGTGAGTACGAGCGACAGCGAGGTCTCGAGGCCGATCATACCAAAGGGCGCAAGCTCGAACTCACGGGCCTTCTCCCACGGGGTGTGAGGAGCGTGATCGGTGACGATAACGTCGACGGTGCCGTCGATGACGCCCTGACGGATGGCCTCGGCATCCTCCTCGGTGCGCAGCGGCGGATTGACCTTGAGCGAGGTGTTGTAGGTCTCGTCCAAGTCGTTCTCGGTCAGAAACATGTGGTGCGGGGTGGCCTCGCAGGTCACCTGGACGCCAGCGGCCTTACCGGCACGCACGAGCTCGAGACCGTGAGCGGTGGAGATGTGCTGGATGTGCAGCTTGGCACCGGTCAGCTTGGCGATCTCGATGTCGCGGGCGATCTGGAGCTCCTCGCCGGCAGCCGGCCAGCCCTCGAGAGCCAGACGGGTCGAGACCTTGCCCTCGTTGATCTGGCCGTGGCCGACCAGGTCCTCGTCCTGGCAATGGCTCATAAAGACCTTGCCGAACATCTTGCCGTAGTCCATGCAGCGACGGAGCATACCCGCGCCCTGCACGCCGCGACCGTCGTCGGTGAAGGCGACGGCGCCGTGGGCGACCATATCGCCCATCTCGGACATGGCCTCGCCCTTAAGACCGCGGGTCATGGCGCCCGACGGATAGACGCGGCAGTGACCGACCTCGGCAGCGCGGGACTTGACGAACTCCACGACGGTGCCGTTATCGGTGACGGGATCGGTGTTGGGCATGGCGCACACGCCGGTAAAGCCGCCCTTGGCAGCTGCGCGGGTGCCGCTCTCGATGTCCTCTTTGACCTCGTAGCCGGGCTCGCGAAGGTGAACGTGCATATCCACCAGGCCAGGGACGAGGTACTTGCCGGAAAGGTCGCGGACCTCGGCTCCCTCGACGGCGAGATTCTCGCCGACCTCGGCGATCTTGTCGCCGTCAATCAGGACGTCAACGACACCGTCAAGCTCGACGGACGGGTCGACGACGTGGGCATTCTTAAGAAGCAAGGCCATTATCGGCACCTCCAAGCAGCAGATACAGGATAGCCATACGCACGCAGATACCGGCGTAGACCTGCTCCAGGATGACGGAGCGTTGCGGGTGGTCGGCCATATAGGAGTCGAACTCGACGCCGCGGTTGATGGGGCCCGGGTGGCAGATGATCGCATCGGGCTTCATGAGCTTCTCGCGGTCCTTGGTCAGACCGAAGAGCTTGTGGTACTCACGAATGGTCGGGAACGGGGCACCCTCGAGGCGCTCCTGCTGCACGCGCAGCATGTAGACGACGTCCAGCTCGGGCAGGACGGAATCGAGGTCGCTCGTCACGTGGTCGCAGCCCAGGACCTCGGGCGCCGGCGGCAACAGCGTGCCGGGGGCGACGGCGTAGGTCTCGCAGCCCATGATCTTAAGGGCGGGAATCAGCGAGCCGCAGACACGGGAGTGCGCGATATCGCCGACGACAGCGACCTTCAGACCGTGGAAGTCACCCTTGTGCTCCCAGATGGTGTACAGGTCGAGCAGGGCCTGCGTGGGATGGTTGTGCTTGCCGTCGCCGGCGCAGATGACGCTCGCGGGCGAGTTCTGCGTGACGATGTAGGGAGCACCGGCGTGCTTATCGCGCACGACGATGCAGTCGATCTTATAGGCGTTGAGGGTCTCGACGGTGTCGACGAGGCTCTCGCCCTTGACCGTGGAGGTCGAGGAGCCGCCAAAGTTGAGGCTGTCGGCCGAAAGACGCTTCTCGGCGAGCTCGAAGGAGCTACGGGTGCGCGTCGAGGGCTCGTTGAACATGTTGACGATGGTCTTACCCTTGAGCGTGGGGACCTTCTTGATCGCACGCTCGTTGACCTCAGAGAACGCCTTGGCGGTCTCGAGGATGAGCTTGATGTCCTCTTCGGAGTACTCGGTAATGTCGATCAGGTGCTTATGGTTGAACGCCACGGTACTACTCACCTCCCAGCGGCGCGGAGCCCACGTGGGAACCCGGCGCGACGTCGTTAATCTCGACGGCGGTGTGGCCGTCGACTTCCTTCATATATAGGTGCACGTTCTCCTCATGCGACGAGGGAACGTTCTTGCCGACAAAGTCCGGCGAGATGGGGAGCTCGCGGTGACCGCGGTCAACGAGAACTGCCAGCTCAATACGGCTCGGACGGCCCAGGTCCATGACGGCGTCCAGAGCAGCGCGGATGGTACGACCCGTGTACAGGATGTCGTCCACCAGCACGACGCGCTTGCCGTCGACGCTAAAGGGAATGTTGGTGGCGTGGATCGCGGGAGCGAAATTGGTCGCATAGTCATCGCGGTAGAAGCTGATGTCCAGGCTGCCGAGCGGAACTTCGACGCCCTCGATCTCCTTGATCTCCTCGGCGAGCTTCTTTGCCAGAAGGTCGCCGCGCGTGACGATGCCGACCAGAGCGAGGTCTTCACAGCCCTCGTTGCGCTCGAGAATCTCGTGCGCGATGCGGGTCATCGCTCGATTGACGGCGGTCTCGTCCATGATGACCGCCTTGGGGGAAGTCGTGCCCATCGATCTCCTTCCTCACATGTCTTGACTGCTGACACAGTCAAAAAAATAGATGCCCGACCGCTTAAAGCGGACCAGACACCCACAGGAAAGGCTGCTCGCATGGCAGCTATGTAATTCCATGTGGGTATCTCGTACCCCTTTAATGGTCAAGGGATAGTGTAGCCAACCTCGAGCTTAATTGCGAGCATAAATACAGAGCAATCCGTAAACGGAGCCCAATGCTCCATAAACCTATATATATTTGTGGGACGAGCTTGAAAACGCACGCACGAGCTGGCATAATCCCCTCTGCTGCACGCAAATCGGATCTACGTCCAGGGCCGTGGCGTGGGCACTATCGCCAAAAGAGGAATATCTCTGTGTAGATTGCGCACAGGGAGCGACTTCTGTGCTATAGTTCAGGCTTGTTTGTTAACGCGACATGTTCGTTTGTCGCCCAAGGAGGGTCAGTTATGTCCAAAGTTTGCGAAGTTTGCGGTAAGCACCCCGTTGCCGGTCGCTCCATCAGCCACTCTCACCGCGTCACCAACCGTAAGTTCCGCCCCAACATCCAGCGCGTCTACGTTGTCGTCGATGGTCACCGTCGCAAGATGAACGTTTGCTCCACCTGCCTCAAGTCTGGCAAGGTTGCGCGCTCCTAAATAAGGTCTTACCAACAAGTACCTCGGACTCTCCGGGTCAAAGACCTCGCGTTCATATAGAACTTACCAAAGGCGTCCTCCCCTACGGAGGGCGCCTTTTTGCACTCATTGGGGACAGACTTACATGAGTGTTTGCAGATGTCAAAGGGATCGTAACCCAGCTGGTATGCCCTGTAGCTTGACCAGCGGTACGCCTCGATTGAGCCAAGCGCACCTTTCACGAGATTGAGACGAATATAGTCGAGCAGCTGCACCGCCTGCGTGTCTGACTCAACCGCGACCCGCGAATAGCAATTGTCAAGAAGATGCCCCGTTCTTCCCGTTTTCCGATTGAAATTCTCATGTAAGTCTGTCCCCAATGAGCGGGGCGATGCAGCAGGCAGATAGTTTTAGTTAAAGCGTTTCAGTTTATTGAAGCGTTTTAGTGTGCCTTTTACGGGAATCTTACCGTTCGCCGAATAATTTCTTGCTATCATGCAAGGCGTAGGGTAAATCTCCGATCGCAAGGAGACACAAATGGTGAAAAAGTCACCGGAAAACACTACTCCCGCAATTGTGGACAACGTAGAGGCGCTTGAGGCTAAGCTCGCTCAGATGCGAGAGGCCCAGGCGCTTTTTGCTACGTACACGCAGGAGCAGGTCGACAAGATCTTCTATGAGGCCGCCATGGCCGCCAACAAGGCTCGTATCCCGTTGGCGAAGATGGCCATCGAGGAGACCGGCCGCGGCGTTCTTGAGGACAAGGTCATCAAGAACCACTACGCCGCAGAGTACATCTACAACGCTTACAAGAACACCAAGACCTGTGGTGTCCTGGAGCGCGACGAGGCTTACGGCATCACCAAGATCGCCGAGCCCATCGGCATCGTGGGCGCCGTCATCCCGACGACCAACCCCACCTCCACCGCGATCTTCAAGACGCTGATCTGCCTGAAGACCCGCAACGCCATCATCATCTCCCCGCACCCGGCTGCCGCCAAGTGCACCATCGCCGCCGCCAAGCTCGTGCTTGACGCCGCCGTCAAGGCCGGCGCCCCCGAGGGCATCATCGGCTGGGTCGATGTCCCCTCCATCGAGCTGACCAACATGGTCATGCGCGACGTCGACATCATCCTCGCCACCGGTGGCCCGGGCATGGTCAAGGCCGCTTACTCCTCGGGCAAGCCCGCCCTGGGCGTTGGCGCCGGTAACACCCCGGTCGTCATCGACGACACCGCCGACGTGCTGCTCGCCGTCAACTCCATCATCCACTCCAAGACCTTCGACAACGGCATGATCTGCGCCTCCGAGCAGTCCGTGACCGTCATCGACACCATCTATGACCAGGTCAAGGCCGAGTTCCAGAAGCGCGGCTGCTACTTCGTCAAGCAGGGTGCCGAGATGGAGGCCCTGCGTGCCGCCATGTTCAAGAACGGCGCTCTCGATCACCGCATCCCCGGCATGGCCGCTGCCAAGATCGCCGAGCTCGCCGGCATCGAGGTTCCCGCCAAGACCAAGATCCTGATCGCCGAGGTCACCTCCACCGACCCCGCCAAGGAGGAGTTCTCCCACGAGAAGCTCTCCCCGGTCCTGGCCATGTACCACGCCAAGGACTTCCAGGAGGCCGTCGACAAGGCCGAGCACCTGGTGCTTGCCGGTGGCCCGGGCCACACCGCCTCTCTGTACGTGCACCCCGCCCAGGCCGAGAAGATCAGCCTGTTCGAGCACGTCATGAAGGCCTGCCGTATCGTCATCAACACCCCGTCCTCGCACGGCGGCATCGGTGACCTGTACAACTTTGGCATGAAGCCGTCTCTGACCCTGGGCTGCGGCTCCTGGGGCGGCAACTCCGTCTCCGAGAACGTTGGGGTGAAGCACTTGATCAACGTTAAGACTGTGGCCGAGCGCCGTGAGAATATGCTGTGGTTCCGCGCTCCCGAGAAGGTCTACTTCAAGAAGGGTTCCACGCCCGTCGCCCTCGACGAGCTGGGCAACGTCATGGGCAAGAAGCGCGCCTTCATCGTCACCGACCAGTTCCTCTTCAAGAATGGCAACACCCGCGCCATCGAGGCCAAGCTCGACGAGATGGGCATCGCCCACGACTGCTTCTACGACGTCGAGCCCGATCCGTCGCTGCAGTGCGCACGTCGCGGCGCCAAGCAGATGGCTCTCTTTGAGCCGGACGTCATCATCGCCGTCGGCGGTGGCTCCGCTATGGACGCCGGCAAGATCATGTGGATGATGTACGAGCACCCCGAGTGCAAGTTTGAGGACATGGCCATGGACTTCATGGACATCCGCAAGCGTATCTTCACCTTCCCCGAGATGGGCAAGAAGGCCTACTTCGTCGCCGTCCCGACCTCTTCGGGTACCGGCTCCGAGTGCACGCCGTTCGCCATCATCACCGACAAGGAGACCGGCATCAAGTGGCCGCTCGCCGACTACGCGCTGCTCCCCAACATGGCTATCGTCGACGCCGACAACTGCATGACCGCCCCGCGCGGCCTGACCGCTGCCTCCGGCATCGACGTCATGACCCACGCCATCGAGTCCTACGTCTCCATCATGGCTTCCGACTACACCAAGGGCCTCTCCGAGCGCGCTGCCAAGCTCGTCTTCGAGAACCTGCCCTCCAGCTTCACGAACGGCGCCAAGGATCCGCACGCCCGCGAGGAGATGCACAACGCCTCCTGCATGGCCGGTATGGCCTTCGCCAACGCCTTCCTGGGCCTCAACCACTCCATGGCCCACAAGCTCGGCGCTTTCCATCACCTGCCCCACGGCCTCGCAAACGCTGTCATCCTGACCCGCGTCATGCGCTACAACGCCGCCGAGGCACCCGTCAAGATGGGTACCTTCTCCCAGTATCCTTACCCCAACGCGCTGCACAACTACGCCGAGATGGCCAAGTACTGCGGCATCGAGGGCAAGGACGACAAGGAGGTCTTCGAGAACTTCATCACGAAGCTCGAGGAGCTCAAGGACTTCATCGGCGTCAAGAAGACCATCGCCGACTACGGTGTTGACGAGCAGTACTTCCTCGACACCCTCGACGAAATGACCGAGCAGGCATTCAACGACCAGTGCACCGGCGCCAACCCGCGCTACCCGCTCATGAGCGAGATCAAGGAGCTCTACCTGGACGCCTACTACGGCCGCGAGCCCCAGGATTACGCCGTCTGCTAGTTTTAGCACGGTTTTTAACGGCGGGGGTGCACGGGTGTTTCACACACCCCCGCCGTCGCTTCTATCGCATCGTTGAAAGGATGCAACCATGCTGCTACCCGATTCCAAGACCGAGCTCGTCCGCCGTGGCAACAAGGTCGTTTACGACCTGGGCGACAAGATTGTCAAGGTCTTTAACGAGACCAAGCCTGTCTCCGACGTGTTCAACGAGGCTTTGAATCTTGCCCGCATCAATGAGTGCGGCATCCGCAGCCCCAAGGCGCTCGAGGTTTCCCAGCTCGAGAACGCCAACGGCTGGGCGCTCGTGACCGAGAAGGTTCCGGGCACCACCCTTGCCGAGAAGATGACTGCCGAGCCCCAGCGCTTTGGTGAGTACCTCGAGATGTTCGTCGACCTCCAGATCGAGATCCACGGCTACACCTCCCCGCTGCTCAACCGTCAGCGCGACAAGTACGCCCGCATGATCGACAGCCTTGATCAGCTCAATGCCACCACGCGCTACAACCTTCAGGAGCGTCTGGACGGCATGACCAAGGAGTTCAAGGTCTGCCACGGCGACTTCAACCCCTCCAACGTCATCGTCGGCGACGACGGTCAGCTCTATGTGTGCGACTGGGCACACGCTACCCAGGGCTCCCCTGCTGCCGACGTTGCCACCACCTACCTGCTCTTTGCCCTCAACAGCAAGGATCAGGCCGAGGCCTACCTGGAGCTCTACTGCGACCGCGCCGACATGCCCATGCAGGTCGTGCGTCAGTGGACGAGCATCGTCGCCGCTTCCGAGCTCGCTCGCAAGCGCAACGTGAACGATGAGTTCCTGAAGAACTGGATCGACGTCGTCGATTATCAGTAATATCTGAGCGATTCATTTCGCATCGGAGGCACAAAGGAAAACCCCGCAGCTCGAATGAACTGCGCCCCAATTCTTGGACGGGCTAATAAGCGGCC
>NZ_QRUF01000012.1:48311-65149 GCF_003458415.1 Collinsella sp. AF25-2LB | reverse complement strand
TTGCAGCGTCGAGCAGCTACGCGGTTTGGTAAAACCGCGTAGTTATAAAGCCTCGAGCGCGTTGGCGATGCGCTTCATGGCGGCATCGGCGGATGCTTGGTCGGGCGCCTCGGCCAGCACGCGGATAACCGACTCGGTTCCGCTCTTGCGCACGAGCACGCGGCCCTCGCCTGCCAGCGCAGCCTCGGCCTCGGCGATGGCGTTCTGCACGCCCATATTCTCGAGCGCGGCGTCCTTGTCCGCCACGTGCACGGCCACCTGCGCCTGTGGCAGCAGCTTGCACGGAGCCGTGAGCTGCGAGAGCGTCTCGCGCTCGGCACGAATCACTTCCATCACGCGCAGCGAGGTCATAATGCCGTCGCCCGTGCGCTCGATATCGCCAAAGATCGTATGGCCCGTCTGCTCGCCGCCCAGGCTGTAGCCGCCCTCGCGCATCTTGGCATACACGTGACGGTCGCCCACGCCGCTGGTCACGGCACTCAGGCCGGCAAGCTCCAACGACTTGATCAGGCCAAAGTTGCTGGCGATCGTCGGCACCACGGTACCGCCCGAGAGACGCCCGTGCTTGTTCAGGTACACACCGCACACGTACAGGATCTGGTCACCGTCGACCACGCGGCCGCGCTCGTCCACGGCCAGGCAGCGGTCGGCATCGCCATCGTAGGCAAAACCCACATCCAGGCCCTGCTCCACCACGTGGCGCTGCAGACGCTCAATATGCGTAGAGCCGCAGTCGACATTGATGTTAAAGCCGTCGGGCGCGGCATTGATCACGCGCACATCGGCGCCCAGTGCGTCGAACACCGGCTTGGCCACCGAGGATGCCGAGCCGTTGGCGCAGTCGATACCGATCTTGACGCCCTGCAGCGAAAAGTTCGCGCTGGCGATGAGCGAAGCAATGTAGCGGTTGCGACCCTGCATGTAGTCCACCGTGGCGCCGATGTGGTTGCCCGTTGCCAGCGGCACCTCGCTCTTGCCATCGATATAGTCCTCGATGAGCTCCAGTACGTCCTCGTCCATCTTAAAGCCGTCGCTGTTGACGAGCTTAATGCCGTTATCGCAAAACGGGTTGTGGCTCGCGCTGATCATGATGCCGCAATCGAAGCAGCCTTCCACAGTCTGATGCGCTACGCCCGGCGTCGGGATCACATGCAGCATATAGGCGTCCGCACCGCTCGCGACCAGGCCGCTCACCAGCGCCGCCTCAAACATATAACTCGAGCGACGCGTGTCCTTGCCCACGATCACGCGTGCCTTGCGCTCGCGGTTGGCGCCGTAATACCAGCCCACAAAACGGCCAATCTTATAAGCGTGCTCTACCGTCAGCCCAACGTTGGCCTCACCGCGAAAGCCGTCGGTGCCAAAGTACTTCATGCGCTCTCCTTACAAAATAGGGGCGAACAGATTGCCTGTCCGCCCCAAAATGGTACTCGATTATCTGCGCTACCAGAAAAACCCTACGCCGACGCGCTGTCGCGAGCCGCCTGGCATGTAGGAGTCTGACGCAGCGTAAGCGGCTTGTCCCCCGCCTCGGCCGACGTGGTCAGCGTATACGTGATCGTCGTCGTCTCGCCAGCATGCAGGTCAACGGTGCCCGAATAGAAGGGGATTCCATGCCACGTAGCGGCGCCAAGACCAAACTGTGTGCCCTCAACCGTAAGGTCACTGATGTTGCCGCCCGTCGGGGCAAACAACGAGACATTCAGGCGTTCGTCGTCACGCGCGGCATCGGGTGCGCTCGCCGCAACGTAGTCGGGCAGCTTGCCTGCCTCCTCCTGCGTCATGATGTTCGTCAGAGTAACGGTGATGCGATACGAGCACGTGCCGTCGCCGTTCTTGATGCCCTGGCCGATCTGCGTGTCGGCGTTCAGATACCAGTCGAGCTTGGAGAAGCTCAGGTTGTTAAAGTAAACGCCGGCAACAGGATCGGCACTCGGGTCATCCGGATCGGGCAGCGAAGCGTCAATGCCCGTCTCTTTGATGGCACTCTGCTCATCATCGTTTCTCATCCACGCGATCAGGCGGCCCTCTTCGGCACCGCGCTCAACGGCGCTGACAAGCTTCGTAACATCGACATCGCCGATACCGCCAAGGATCTTGTCGAAGGCAGCGCTGGCGACGGATGCAAAGATGCCGTCAGACTCCTCGACCGGATAGTTCCAGTACACATCGTGCATGAGGACCTTTGCGGCGTTGGTGCCGTCGACAACCGTTCCGTCGGGCAGTGACACGTTACCGACCAGGCCCAGCAGATACTGCAGGAACACCGGGTCGATACCGATGACGCCATCAGCGTCCTGTCCATACTGGGACTTCCACAGCGCGGCGACACGCTGCGAGTTGCGGGGCCAATCAGGCGAATAGGTATTGCCCGAGTTGTACAGGTTACTGTGGTTGCCGAACAGCGCCTCATCCTCTTCGTCGACGCTCTCGACTGCCTCATCCTCGCTGAGTCCAATGCGGGGAACAAACTCGCCAATCGACATCTGGCCGTCAGTGACCGAAATCAGGCCCTGCGAACCGCCAAAGCCGCCGCAAGCACGAATCTCGACGTTGTTCATGGCGTACATAAGGTAGTTGCGCGTCTGGCCGTTGGCGCCGAGCATCTGGGGAAGGACGGGGGCGACCTTCTCCGCCGCGTCAACCGCACCGTTGAGGGTGGCAAAGCCGTCCTTGGCCTTATCGACCAGCTCGGTCACCTGGGAAATATGAGTATCGCCAATGCCCTGGACCTTCTCGTTGGCGCTCTTGAACACCTTCGAGCTGCTGGAAAGCGAATCGGCGACCGCCTGCAGCGCGGACACGTTAATCATGCCGTCCTGGAACAGCTTGCCGGGCGTGGCCTGCGAAAGGTTGTCGGCCATGGGAACCAGCGCATTGCTCGAGACATCGGACAGGGCGTCAATCATGGTGCGGGCTGCGTTGATGTCACTGCCATACACCGGGATAAACGAAGCCGCCGTCCACAGCGGGCTCGAAGTCTCCGCCTTCATGCTGTCGCAGAGCTCATCGATCTTCTTCGCGTCGTCAGGCAGCGTCGAAAAATCGCCCGACGTGACCTTGTCCTTAAGGCCACCGACGATCTCGACAGCCTCCTTCGCTTCGCTCTTTACGGTCTTTGCCGAGTTAAGCAGCATAAAGCCGCTTGCGCCAAGCGCAACGAGAAGCACCGCGACTACAGCGGCAATAATGGCGCCGGTGTGACGCTTTTTGCGCTCGCCCTTGCGATGGCGATGACGGACCAGACCGTCAGAGGTCGAACTCGACGAAGCATCGCTACCGTAGTTCAAGCCAAAATCGTAATAATCTTCCTTGGAACCCGAGCCCGCAAACTCGGCACCGCTATCATCCAGGCGGGCGAACGTGCCAGTCTCGGAGGCGCCGGTGTAAATCGTGCCAAGGTTACCCGTAAGCCCCGCGCCACCGGCAGAGGGAGTATTGTTGGCGGCCTTGCCGGCATTAACGTTGCCGGCAGCATTCGCGGCGTTGGCAGCACCTGCGTTGTTCGCAGGCACCGAAGGAGCCCCGCTCGGCTGCGACGCGGAGGTTGCACCGCCCGCAAAGACATTCCCTCTTGCACGGCCGGTCTTTTTTGCCTTTTGAGACTGCTCGTACAGAGCGGTGAACATCGCCGTCTCGCCCGGGGACACGCGCTTACCGGAACCGCCCTGTCCAGCGCCGCCCGGCGTGCCGGCCTTACCAGCCCCGTTCGGACGCGGCGGAACTGCAGGACGGCCGCTATCGCTGCCCTTAAAGTGATTACCAGCCATAAAGAAATCCTCGCAATTGAGTCGCAATGAAAAAGTCCATAACGTTACTAGTTTATGGCATTTTGAGCATCGACAGCTAAACTCCAGACACGGACGTCAATTGGCGAAAATGCGGCACAACACCTTTTCCGTCTTGGCGGCGGCGTCAACTACACCGTAAGGAACATCATCACGATGATCATGGCAAAGCCGATAAGGTCGGTCGGCAAAAACACCGTACCCAGCATAACGGCGCTGGTGATGGTCGCCGAAACCGGCTCCACAGTTCCGATGAGGCTCGCACGTACCGAGCCGATGTCCTTAACGCCCTGCATATAGAGCATGTAAGCAAAAAACGAGCCGATAACCACGAACACCGCGAGCGCCTCGACGCCGGCAGCGTCGAGCGCCGGCATATGCGCCCAGGGCTGCACGAAGACGCACGAGACCACGCCCGCCGTGAGCATTGCCGAACCCGTGACGATGGGGCTGCCGTATTCGGGCAGGATCTTGGCGGGAATCACCGCCATACACGCGGCGCTGACCGCACACATAAGACCTGCTGCCAGGCCAAGCGGCGAAATATTCAGGCTGGTAGGGTCGCCGCCGGTGGCAATTAAAAAGGTTCCACCCAGAGCCAGGCCAATGCCGATGACTTCGCGAGTACGCGGCATGCGGCGATCGGTCACGCAGGCGTAGCCCATGATGATAACGAGCTGCAGGCACTGGAGCACCGTCGCGGTTCCGGCGTTCGTCAGGCGCACGGCCGAAAGATAGCAAAACTGGTTGAACAGCAGGCCAAAGGCGGTAAAGAGCAGCAGCTGCTTGCGATCGGCGGGTGTGGTCCAGAGCTTAACCAGGCGCTCGCGGTCGCGCGTAACAACCACGGCCATAAAGAGTAGACCGGCGAGAATCTGACGCACGCTCATAAGCCACAAGGTGTCGACGTGGTAGGTATCGAACAGAAAGCTCGCGCTGGTGCCCGAGAAGCCCCAAAACGAACCGCCCACCAGCGTAGCCAAGACGCCCGTGATCATCTTGCGCGACGACGCATCGTTAAGGCGCTCGCGCCAGGCGCGACGGGTGTTGCGGCTGAGCTCGTCGGTGCCCTCGGGCACATCAATGTTCGATATATCGGCCATCGGCACCGAAGCCCCTGCGCCTTCGACCTGCTCGACACACTCTTTGCTCATTCCACTCCCCCGAAACAGTCTGGAAGCAATTCGGCTTACCTTACCACGGCGAAGTCACCAGCTGGAGGCTTGTCCGCTTATCGGTAGGACAATTCCGCAGGCGTCTTTCCATAGCTCGATACCGCAATGGCCTTGCATTATGCGACAGCCAAATCGCGGCAGCAGGCTCTTTTGAAATGGATATGGCAAAGCCCCCGAATTCCACAATGTAAGCGATTTTTAAAAATGTTCTTGCCACCGAGTTCAGGCTCCGTTATATTATCCCTTGCGCGCTTGCGCACCCTTGATCGGGCGTTTAGCTCAGGGGGAGAGCGCTTCCCTGACACGGAAGAGGTCAGAAGTTCAAATCTTCTAACGCCCACCAAATGTTCGCAGCTCAGAGGCTATGTCCTCTGGGCTGTTTTGTTTTATGTCGCCAAATCCGCCGGCAGTTCCAACCGCCCAACTAGCCAAAAGCCGACCATCTACTTGCCGATCTATCCATCGGCATAACCAATCAGTCCGCACCGCAACTTCTCAGCAAAACGCCGCGATGTCTGCGCCCTGCGGTATCCTTGGGCCACTTGCACCTGCAGCACCAAGGAGCCGCCATGCGCACCGAGCTCGATGTCCCCTTTTCGCACAAAGAAGAAGCCAAGGCGCTGGGCGCCAAATGGGACCGGACCAAGAAGGTCTGGTATGTACCCAGCGGCGTCAACCCCGAGCCCTTTGCCGAGTGGCTGCCCGGTGTTGACCGATCCGACCCCTCAGCGCCGTATATATATCTAGTACTGGGCAAGCGCGAGTGCTGGAAGTGTCACAAAGAGACCTCGGTCGCGGCCTTCGGCATTCCCTATCGAACCGATAACGACGAGAGCGTCGCCATCGCGCACGCGCCCAACGAATCCGGGCACATTGCCATCGACACGGCCAACGCCAACGCACTCGCCATCGTGCCCGCTCTTGGCTGCGTGCCGGGCGAGATCCGCGACTACCTTCATAAGCGCTGCGGCTACAAGCCCGTAGGCGCGCGAGCCTCCAAAGCCCCGTCGCTCGGCAACACGTGCACCAGTTGCGACGCGCTGCAAGGCAGCCGCTATCTGTTCGAGGAGCCCTCGTCCCCGTTTGCCCTCACTGCCATCAACAAGCTGCCGGCACTGGAGTTTGTGCGCGTCGAAGTTGCCGGCGTCTTTGGCATCCCGGCCACGCGCACCGACTTTGACCAGGCGCTCTTTACCTGGGCACGCGACCATCACGCCGAGTTCCACAAGCAACTCGGTGAGGGGATTTATTTGTAGAGGCAAAAGACACTCACAGCCAGCTCCTCCGCATCACCTATCCCTCGTCGCCGGCGTCATACACGATATCGAGGCCACAAACAGGGCATTTCTCCGGATACACCGGCATATGAACGCCTGTCTGTTTTCTCACTTCGTCGCTGAGTCTGTCGCGCGCATCGATGAACCGAATGTCGAGACACGGTATTTGCGAGCCGCAGCGAGGGCAGGTGACGACAAACGACCCGCAATCAACCTCTACGCTCGGAAACATATTGTTGTCTATAAGGGCACACGGCAGTTTTCCGTACTTCCCCATCGCAATATCGCCTCGCCAGCTCATACACGCTCCCCTCTCGCTATACAAAACAGGAAGAGCATGCACCGGCGGGCGTGCGCGAGATTGCATCGCCACGCGATCCGATCAAACAACACGATCGTCAAAGAATGCCAAAGCCAAATACGCTAATACGGCAGAAGCCCCGCCTTTTCACGCTTCTTTTCCGAGCGATCGAACTCGATGCGATGGGCCTCAAGAAACACCGTATTGGGTCGCCACTGACGCTCATTCGGCTGCCTTAGCGTCGCACCCGCAAAGGAAGCGTAGTCGGTCTTATCCAGCAGGTACGATCCGCACAGCCGATATTCGCCGCAAACAGGCTCAAACGAAATCAGGTGAGCATCAAATAGGGAATGAAGATCGCGCCGAAGCAGAATGCCATTGCTGGCAACCTGCGATTTGGGTCCCGAGTAATTCTCGATATGTGCAGCCTCCAGAGCTTCGCTGACGCCGCAGTCCGACACCGCGCAACGGCCGTCATAGGCGGCAACGAGCTGCTTGCGGAACCATTGCTGCCCCAATCGCTCGCGCCTTAACGCATAGCGGACCTTTTCGTCGTCGGTCGCACCCTGTCCGGCAAACTCAATATCGACGGGCATGTGCTTCAGATAACTCATGTCGGGTGCAAAACGAGGGTCCGGCCCGCCTTTATGAACAGGACCGTGCAGAACAAACCATCCGTTTTCGGGCTCGAACCGTTCAACAAACGCAAGGCCGAGCACCTTGTAGCCCACCTCGGTTGCAAATATGACTCCGACTGGAACGCCACATTCCATGCAGTTGAGCATTTTACGGTTGTAATTCTGGTCTCGAAAACCAACGGTACCCGGCGCTTGAACCGAGTACTTAATGACCCACGTACCATCGTCCAAATAGAGCGGAGGCACATCGGTGTAGAAGCTCTTTTTAGAGTTATGGACCGAAAGCGCAAAGATCTTATTGGGATCTTGCTTCACCCGATCCTGGCCCGGCCAGAAGATCCCTGAATCCCGCGTTACGGGAAAGAAGTCCGAGCCAATTCTCAAACGATACTGATACTGAGGGCTATCTTCCTTGGTGTGGTGCGGAAGGCTGGTCCAAACGCCGCCGCGCTGTTCCTCACCCAGAAACCACTCCCATGCCTCAACGTATTCGGAAAGCACGAGACTGCAGGCGCGGTCATAGCTTGGTCCATCCATCAACGGAACAGCAAGGTCAATGTCGTTCATCGCCAGCACCTACAACCATACGAACGCGAGTCATGCCCCTCAATAATATGGCCGAGAGTCAATTATTACGAGATCTCATTCCGCGATCGGCACATCGCTGATGCTCTCGGTTTGCCGCTGGCGCGCTTGTACCCCGCTACCCCACTCCCCTGTATACTGATGTAGCACGTGTTTCATCCGGGCTTGTTGGGCCGGGTCGTTCATGGGAGGTTCTTGTGGCTGTTTCGAATCCGCCTAAGGGAAGCGTTTCTTCTTCGTCCATCAAGCCGGTTACGCGCAAGGCCGTGCGTTGCCAGCGCGAGGTCGCTTGGCTTGTCACGCAGGCGGCGGGCAGGCTTGTGGCGACCACTCAGGACGTCAATGCGCCTACGCCGAGCTTTGTGTTAGCGGCGGCGCTGGATTTTGTGCGCCAATTGGAGCTTGCCGAACAGGATGCCAGCGGCCACCTCGACTACCAGAATGTTATGGCGCCCGACCTGCAAACGTTCTGCCACATGGCCAAGTTGCCCGCCGCGCCCAATGCGCTTTCGGACGCAGGCTACATGTTTACGCTTTCGGGCGCGGACCTTATTCGCGACATCTATGCATACTGCAGCGAGCTCGCCGAGCGCCACGTCTTTGACGCGGCAGAAGTCAAACCGGGATATGTCATCAAACTGGTTCTTAGGCTGTTTTTGATGGACGGGTTCGGGGCCATGCCGGCGTAAGCCGAGTCTTTAGCATCACCGTCGACTGGGCAACAACCGCTTTACCTTAGTGGGCGCCAATCGAGGGTCGATTATTGAGTCGCCTCGTCCACTAACGCATTTATTCCACGCGCTCTGACAGTCGATATTTGCGGTTGCGGCTTGTCGACGGCGCCGTGGGCTCAAGCTCGCCTTGAGCAATGAGCGCGTTGACGCGCGACCTAACCTGGGAAATTGTAAGCCCCGTGCGTTCTGCCAGCTCACGCGTCCCCAGCTCGCCGTAGTGTTTGAGTGCCGTCACAATTAAGCCCCCGCCATGATCGACCGGCTCGATCTTTGAACGGTAAAGTACGACCTTGAACCGATCGAACCCCGGGCAGAACAGGGGCTCGGCCAGACCATGCGCGCGCATGGCATCGATCATCATCGGGATGCCCGAGCCATTGCCCTCAGCCGGCGAACCTGCGCCATCCGGCAGCGGAACAATCGACATGAGCTTCACAAGCGTCGCGTTACGGCATCGGGAGCTGCCGTCAAACAAGTTCTCGCGAGTCTTTCCCCCGTAAAGGCCGCCAGGATTCGTCACCTCGACACGATCGTCAAAGACGTCGACGGCAATCGATTGTCCACAGAACCGATCCCCGTATTCTCGATGGATTACGGCGTTGGCGATTGCCTCGCGCAGAACCTCCTCGGGAATCTCCAGCGAGTCGACACGCGAGACGCCTTGGACGGTCGAGGTTCGCCGCAAATTCTTGGCGACGGCCGCGACAGCATCCGAGATCATCTCGCCCAACGTTCCCTCACAGATTGTGCGGTCCATGAACCTCAGCGACCCCGCCGTGCCTTTCCGGGTCCCCGCATAGACAGCCATGTCGATAAAGAGCTTGGGATAAAACTGCTGAGGGTAGGTGCCCGCAACTAGGAGTCCAGCCTTGGTGACATTGCCCTGGGAATCAAGGAAATTTAGGCGCTCCAGCTTCGTTTGTTTGTCCGGCGCGCCGCGCATCGCCCGGGGCGTCAACGAGAAAGCCCGATCTATCGTACGGTCGACCAGCGTCTCGTCGAGATCGTCCGCGTCCGCGCCCGCCACCGCGTCGCGATCGCTCGGAGTCGCCCGACCGTATGACGCCAATGCGAGCACCTCGGTCGACGAAAGCGGGACATCTTTGTCATCGATGCGCTTGTAGCTGCCGCCCTGGGCGCCCCGCTCTATGACATAGCAGGGCTTGCTCGACGGATCGAGCTCCTCAATCGTAATGACGAGAACGATGACGCCCTGAAGCTCCACTCGCTCGATCGTGTATTTGGGCGGATTGGCCAGCTTTCCTCGACCGCCCGCATCACCCATGCCTGACACAAACTGGTTGAGCACTTTCTCGGTCTCGAAGTTCTCAACCGGGACAAAACCTGCGCGCTCACTCACTCCGAGCACGATGATTCCGCCGGCAGTGTTCGCGAATGCGCTCACCGTTTCCCACACGTCGCGGGAAAGCGTCGTGGCGCTCTCCTTGACCTCGACGTTAAGATCGTCCGAGCCCATGCGCCTTAAAGACTCGAGCAGACCGGTCAGTTCGTTTTCGTTCATCTGCACGTCCTTTCGCTTGGTTCTGCGAAGAATGCCGCGAATGGATTTCCTTCGTCTCTCAGTTATCTCTCGTAATTATCTCTCATCTATCTGTTATCTCTCATATTAGAGATGAGTGAGAGATAAAAGATAAGATGTCTGCCATCTGTTTCATATAAACATGTTTTTGCTGGTAGAACAATCGGTATTGAGATAATACCATGATTGCTTGTCTCTTTGCTGCTCAGTTATCTCTCATATTTATCTCTCGTCTTTCTGTTATCTCTCGTATTAGAGATGAGTGAGAGATGAGAGATACGCGAGTGATGGACGAGCGAGGATTTTCGGACGGTCGGATATCGAGAGTGGATATTTGGACGGTTTTTGGGGCTTTTGCGGCAAATTCCGTCCAAATATCCACTCTCGTTCGATAGGTATCCGGAAATCCTCGCTCGTCCGTCCGAATATCCACTCTCGTTTGGCGAGTGTCCAATTTTCCACGCTCGTGCGGCGGGCACGCGGGACCTATGCCCAATCCGGCTGTATCGTCTCCAGTTCGCCGCAGGGTCGCGGCCCCATATGGGTATACTCTCGAGGATTCGACTCGATTCGCCCCCGCTGGGGCGTCAAAGGAGACTGCATATGCCCACCACCTCAACCGACCCGCGCGCCGCAGCCGCTGCACTGCTGGTGCCCGGCACTACCTGCCACGGCTTTGCCGTCGAGCGCCGCGAGACCGTGCCCGAGCTCGACTCGGACGCTTACGTGCTGCGACACACTGCCTCGGGCGCTCGTCTGCTGTACCTGGCGTGCGACGACGAAAACAAGGCCTTTGCCATTGGCTTTAAGACGCCGCCAGCCGATTCCACCGGCGTGTTCCATATTCTTGAGCACTCGGTGCTGTGCGGATCGGCCAAGTTTCCCGTCAAGGAGCCGTTTGTCGACCTGATCAAGAGCTCCATGCAGACGTTCCTCAACGCCATGACCTACCCCGACAAGACCATCTACCCCGTTGCCACCACCAACGAGCAGGATCTGTATAACCTGATGGACGTGTACCTGGACGCGGTGTTCAACCCGGCCATCTATACCAAGCCCACCATTTTTGAGCAGGAGGGCTGGCACTACGAGCTGGATCTGCCAGAGAGCGCCGAGGGCGAGGGCGACGGCAGCCCCGCCAGCCTGCGCGAGGGCACGCTGCGCTATAACGGCGTGGTGTTTAACGAGATGAAGGGCGCGCTGTCCGACCCCATGAGCGTGCTGGACGACGCCATCAACGCCGCGCTCTATCCCGACACCGCCTATGCGCACGAGAGCGGCGGCGACCCGCGCGCGATTCCCGCGCTCACCTACGAGCAGTTCCTGGACACGCACGCGCGCCACTACAATCCTTCCAACTCTTATATAACGCTCTACGGCGACCTAGATGTGGACCGCGCGCTGGCGTTTTTGGACGAGCGTTATCTGTCGCAGCCGAGTGCCGCGAGCTGCCGCATGGACGCTGCCGTCGCCGCCGGCGAGGACCCGTCCACGCTGGCGCCCAATCCGCTGGGCGTGCAGGCGCCCGTGACCTGCGAGTACAAGCGCGTCGAGATGGCCACTACACCCGAGAACGCCCTGGTGGGCCTGGGCCTGGTGCTGGGCAGCGCGCTCGACCGCAAACGCACGATCGCGGCGGATATCCTGTTCGAGGCACTGCTGGGCTCCAACGAAGCACCGGTTAAGAAGGCCATTCTGGCCGCCGGCCTGGGCGGCAACGTGGTGAGCTACACCGCGGCCGAGAGCCTGCAGCCCTACGAGCTCATCATGCTGCAAAACGCGCAGCCCGGCGTGGCGCGCGAGCTGCGCCGCGTGTTCCAGGACGCCTGCCGCGACCTATGCGAGCACGGCGTTTCGCGCGAGCGCCTGGAAGCCATCATCAGCAGCAACGAATACGACCTGCGCCAGCGCGACTACGGTATCGCCGACGGCGTGGCCATTGCGTGCGACGCGCTGAGCACGTGGCTCTACGATGACGACGCCGCGACGCTGGCGCTCAAGTACGGCCCGGTGTACGAGGAGCTGCGCGGCGACCTGGACGGCAGCTATTTTGAGGACCTGCTGCGCGAACTGGTGCTGCAGAACGATCACATGGCACTGGTCGAGCTGGTGCCGGTGGACGCCGCCGATGGTTCAGAGGGTGCCGAGGCCGCCGAGCTGGCAGCCAAGCGCGATGCCATGACCGATGCCGAGCTGGCCGACGTGGTCGAGCGCACGGCCGCGCTGCGTGCCGCGCAGGAGGCGGAAGACGCACCCGAGGCCAAGGCCACGCTGCCGCGCCTGCGCGTGTCCGACATTGGCGAGGCGCGCCCCGAGCCGCCACTGGTCGTGGACACGACCGCGCCCATCCCCTGCCTGCGCCACGGCATCCCCACCAACCGTCTGGCCTACGCCATGCAGTATTTCGACCTGAGCTGCGTCGCGTTTGAGGACCTGCCCTATGTGACACTGCTCTGCCGCCTGCTTAAGCAGCTGCCCACGCGCGAGCACTCGGCCGAGGAACTCGATAACTTGCTCGCCGGCAAGCTCGGCTTTTTGAGCTTTACGACCGAAGTCATGACGCAGCCCGAAGTAGACGGCGTGCGCCCCTACCTGCTGGTGAGCGCCGGCGCCCTGTCCGAGAAGATCGATGCGCTGGCGAGTCTGCCGCGCGAGGTATGGTCGAGCACGCTTTTGGCAGACGCCGACGCCGACCGCATGCGCGACGTGCTCACGCAGATTCGCATTGGGCTTGAGCAGGGCTTTATCAACAACGGCCACTCGGCGGCGCTCGGTCGCGCGATGAGCTACAGCTCGCCTTCGGCCGTGGTGCGCGAGCAGCTTTCGGGCGTTGATTTCTATCTGTTCCTGCGCGATCTGCTCAACCACTTTGACGAGCGCCTGGACGGCCTGCGCGCCAAGCTTACCGAGCTGGCGGGCCGCATCTTTGTGGCCGACGGCTGCATGGCGAGCTTTACCGGCAGCGACGAGGACTTTGACGCGTACTGGGATGCCGCGGGCGACCTGGGGCTGGGTGCAGGCGATGGTGCCGGCCGCGACGCGCTCGCGGTGCCGGCGCCGTGCGACCGCCACGAGGCTTTCGTGATCCCCAACGACATCTGCTTTGCCGCGCGTGCGTGCGATCCGCGTCGCCTGGGCATTGACGTGACAGGCGCTTGGGCCGTGGCTGCCAACGCGCTCTCCTACGATTACCTGTGGAACGAGATTCGCGTGAAGGGCGGTGCGTACGGCTGCGGATTCCGCGCAGCCGGCGAGCGCCAGACGGCGTTCTACACCTACCGCGACCCGGCGATCGATCCTTCGATTGAGCGCGTGGCGCGTGCAGGCGAATGGCTCGGCAGCTTTGAGCCCGACGAGGCCGCCTTTGAGGGCTTTATCGTGAGCTGCGTGAGCGGCATGGACGCGCCGGTGAAGCCGTACGCGCTCACCAAGCGCCGCAACACGACCTACCTGGCCGGGCTCGATCCGCACGCACGCGAGGAGCGCCGCGCCCAGATGCTCGCCGCCACGCCCGGTGAGCTGCGCTCGCTCGGCGCCGACGTGACGCGCATCGCAGCCGAGTCGCCCACCTGCGTCTTTGGCGGCCGAGACGTCATCGCCAAGAGCAACGCCGGCTTTAACGTCATCGACCTGCTGGGCTAATGCACAAAGGTAGATTTTTAGGACATGCCTGAAAATCTACCTTTTTCTGCGGCTTGGGCGAGGCGGCGCAGCCCACCGCGGCGGTTTGTCTCGATCTGTAACAGTAACTCGGCAAAATTGGACCTAGTTGTTACAGATTGAGACAAAAGGTCGGCGTCGTCTGGAAACGTCTCGATCTGTAACATCTGGAGCCGATATTGCCGTCTTGATGTTACAGATCGAGACAAACCGCCGCAGACGCCCATCACAGCACAGACCACCACGAAGGTGCATGTATCCCCTTCGTGGTTGTTTTGCTGTTTGCCCAGATAAACCTGCCAAAATAAACCTGTCCCTTTTTGGCAGGTTTGCTAGAGGAGGTTAGGATGGACAAGGCTAAATTGCGGCGAGCAGTGATTGCCCGGCGCGATGCGATTGATTTGGATGTGCGGGCAGCGAAGTCTGCCGTTATCTGTGCGCGGCTGGCCGAGCTGCTGGGCCGCTTGGATGCCGCGGCGCCGCACACCGTTGCCGTCTATGCCGCGATGGGTTCCGAAGTCGACTCAGCCGCGTTTGCCGCAGCTGCCGCCAAACGTGGCTGGCGCGTGGCCTATCCGTGCATGCTCTCGGCAACAGACGCCGCAGCTTGTGGCCAGCGCATGTGTATGCGGGCAGTTGCCGCCGACGATGCGTCCGCGGCTCCGTTTATCGCCCACCCCACACGGGCTTTCGCGGCCATGGACATCGACAGCGGCCGCTTCCCCATCGTGCCTGCCGAAGCTCTCGACATGATCGTCGTACCGCTCGTGGCCTTCGACCAAACCGGCGCGCGCCTGGGCTACGGCGGCGGTTGTTACGATCGCTACCTGCCTATGCTCTCGCCCGCATGCCAAATTATCGGCATCGCCTTTGACGAGCAGCGTGTCGACCACGTTCCCACCGACGCCCACGACCTGCCGCTACCCCACATCATCAGCGCCTAACGGCTGGTGCACCTCCCGGCGGCCTAGTGCTCCTCGCCGGCGCGGGCCAGGTCGTAGGGCGTGGTCTGGTAGACGTAGTAGTTGAGCCAGTTGGTGTAGAACAGCTGAGCCTGGCTGCGCCAGACGTTGCGCGGCTCGGCGGTAGGGTCGTCGCCCGGGAAGTAATGCGCCGGCACCTGAGGGTTGAGCCCGCGCTTCACGTCGCGCTCGTACTCCAGGCGCAGCGTGTCGGTATCGTACTCGGGATGGCCAAAGACAAAGAAGCGACGACTGTCCGTCGACTTGACAATGTACAGCCCCACCTCGTCGGACACGGCCACGACCTCAAGCTGCGGCTCGGCCTCCACGTCCTCGCGGCGCACATCGGTGTTGCGCGAATGCACGGCATAGAAGCGGTCGTCGAAGCCGCGGACCAGCGGGCTTTGCGGCTTCACCAAATAATGCTCGAACACGCCGCTCGCCTTTGCCGGCAGGTCATACTTCTGAATGCCGTAATGATGGTACAGACCGGCCTGCGCGCCCCAACAAATGTGCAGCGTAGAGTGCACGTGCGTGGTGGACCAATCCATGATCTGGCAGAGCTCGGGCCAGTAGTCGACCTCCTCGAACGGCATCTGCTCCACCGGCGCGCCCGTGATGATCAGGCCGTCGTAGTGGATGTCGCGGATGTCGTCGAACGTGCGGTAAAACGTCTCCAGGTGGCCGGCGCTCACGTGGGTGGCCTCATGCGTCTTGGTGCGCAGCAGGTCCACCTCCACCTGCAGCGGCGTGTTGGAGAGCTTGCGCATGATCTGCGTCTCGGTGGCGATCTTGGTGGGCATGAGGTTGAGGATGAGCACGCGCAGCGGACGGATGTCCTGGTGCAGCGCGCGGTACTCGGTCATGACAAAGATGTTCTCGCTCTCGAGCTGCGCGGCGGCAGGGAGGGCGTCGGGAATGCGAATGGGCATGGATGCTCCTTACGAGTCAGTTGCAGTTATGGTACAACGAGCGGCCCCATCCGCGCGAGCACATCTCCCAGCGGTAGATTTTCGGGTAGGTCCCAAAAATCTATGGCACTTTAGTCTAGCAAAGTGACGCCTGGACGCTACAATGGTCCGACGCGAAAAACTCGGCCGAAAGGATACGTAAATGTACCAGACGCGTAAGATCGGTGTGGTCGGTCAGGGCCACGTAGGAGCACATGTCGCCAACAGCCTGCTTATGCAGGGCATTGCCGACGAGCTGTACCTGTGCGATATCAACGAGGCCAAGGTGACGTCCGAGGTCCAGGACCTGCGCGACTCCCTTTCGTTTGTCCCGTATAACACCAAGATCGTCAACTGCTACGACCACTACGAGGAGCTGGCCTGCTGCGACGTCATCGTCAACGCCGCCGGCAAGGTTGCGCTGGCCGCCAGCAGCCGCGACGGCGAGCTGTTCTTTACCACCGACGCCGCGCGCACCTTTGCCAAGCGCATCGTCGACGCCGGCTTTGACGGCATCTTCGTCTCAATCTCCAACCCCTGCGATGTCGTGTGCACCGAGCTGTGGCACCTGACCGGCTATGATCCCAAGAAGATCATCGGCTCGGGCTGCGGCCTGGATTCCGCCCGCCTGCGCACCGAGATCTCCAAGAAGATCGGCGTGAGCCCCAAGTCCATCGACGCCTACATGATCGGCGAGCACGGCTTTAGCCAGCTTGCCGCCTTTAAGGCCGCAACCATCGCCGGCAAGAGCCTCACCGAGCTTCAGGCCGAGAACCCCGACAAGTACGCCTTCGACCACATGGAGGTCGAGGAGCTCGCGCGCAAGGGCGGCTATGTGACCTACGCCGGCAAGCAGTGCACCGAGTACGCCGTCGCCAACTCCGCCGCGCGTGTCTGCGCCGCCGTGCTGCACAACGAGCACGCCGTGCTTTCGGCCTCCACGCTTATGGCCGGCCAGTATGGCGAGGAGGGCATCTTTACCTCCCTGCCGTGCGTGATCGGTGCCGAGGGCGTCGAGGAGGTCTACACGCTCGACCTGTCCGAGTACGAGCTCGAGGGCTTCCACAAGAGCTGCCAGCACATCCGCGACAACATCGCCCAGCTCGACTGGTGGGACACCGAGGCCTACGACGCAAAGTAGGCCGCTGGCTGCCGCAACCTTGCGAATCTAAGCGCGATACTAAGCGGGCCGCGCCGGAAATCCCCGGCGCGGCCCGCTTTTTTGACT
>NZ_QRUF01000012.1:0-48301 GCF_003458415.1 Collinsella sp. AF25-2LB | reverse complement strand
GGCCCCGCTTTTTTGACTCACGCAGTGCCCTTGCGAATCGAAGGTGAATACTTTTCCGCGAAGTGAACGAGCAAAAACGAGCCCCCGAAGCATCGACACTTTTCAGACGCCGTTTCCTGCGGTTTCGCCGAGTTTTTCCTGCAGTTTTGGCGTCAAAAAGTGTGGATGCTTCGGGGGTCCAAAATAGGTCGTTCACTTCGCGGAAAAGTATTCACCTTCGTTTTCGCGCAGACACGAATCCGGCCGCCACAACGCAAAACGGGGCCCGCGCGCAGCGCAGACCCCGTCAAAAAAGATAATTCCCGTTACCTAGTACTGCTCGATGCCCATGTAGCGACGAACCTCGGGGCTGTGGTCGAACACCTTGCCGCGGGCGGCGCGCAGCTCGCAGCTCATCGCGTAGAAGAAGATCGGCTCCAGGAACGAACGCACGCTGGCGGGCACCTCGCCCACGCCGTACTCGAGCGCATCGAGCACCATGACCGTATCGGTGTGCGTGTTGAGGAACGCGAGCGCGCGCTCCTCCATGGGGCGGCACTCGCCCGATCCGAGCTGCACAAAGTAGAACACGCCGGGCTCGGTGGCTTCGAACGGGCCGTGGAAGTACTCGCCGGAGTGGATATAGCAGCAGTGCTGCCACTGCATTTCCATGAGCGAGCAGATCGCCATGGCGTAGGTCTGGCTAAAGTTGGGGCCGGAGCCCAGGATGTAGAAGAACTTGTGCTGCTGGCAGAGCTCGGCAAAGCGGGCGCCCAGCACGGCGTTGACCTTTTCGCGGGCGGCGGGCAGCAGCGCATCCATCTGCTTGAGGCCAGCGTACATGTCGGCGAGCGCCTCGTAGCCTTCCTGCTGGTCGAGCAGCTCGGCAGCCATCAGAACGCCAATGCCCTGCGGGACCTCGGCCTGCGACTCGCCCTTGCCCCACGGATAGACCCAGGTTGTCCACTTGCCGTTGTCGATCTTGGAACCCGCATAGTCGGTCATAGTCACGACCTCGGCACCGGCAGCCAGCGCCATCTCGCAACCGTCGACGACCTCCTGCGTGTTACCGCTGTGGCTGCAGGCGACGACGAGCGACTTCGGCCCCAGGCTCTTGGGGGCCATCAGGCAAAACTCGCGCGCGGTGTAGACCGTCGAGGCAAACGTAGTGGCCTCGCGCTTGAGTAGCTCGTTGGCCGGCATTAAGTCGATCATCGAACCGCCGCAGGCGATCCAAAAGACGTTCTCGATCTTACCCTTGCGCTCGATAATTTCCTGAATCAGATCGTGTGCGTTCACGGTGACGCTCCTCCTTGTGTGGCGGCTTTGGACGACGGCAGCTCGTACCTGCAGTCGTTCTATGTTGTTCTATTTATAACACGTGTAATAACGCTCGTGAAGCCATTTCGCCAAACTTGTTCTATGTTGTTCTATCTGTGGATGTTAGATGTCGAACACGTAGCGCGAGCCCACGATCTTTTGGCGTCCGAGCAGCAAGGGCCGCTCGTCCGCATCGGTAAAGTACGCCTCCATATAGAAGAGCGGCTCGCCGACCGGCACCTCCAACAGCGGGGCCGCCTGAGCATCGGCGAGCGCAATCTCCACAGTACAGGGGTCGGACTTGAGCGGCGAACGGCCCGAATGCTCGGCAACGAGCGCAAAGATGGAATTGTCCGTGAGGTCCTTGTCGGCAAGCGTCTGCAGATAGGGATGGTCGGCCAGCACAAAGGCGTTGTTCTCGAGCATGACGGGCACGCTGTCTGCCGTGCGCACGCGCTCGACAACGATGAGCTCGCAGCCGGGTTCCACACCAAAAAACGCCGCGTCCTCACGCGTCGCCGCAACCACCGTGCGCGACACCAGGCGTGCTCCGGCCACCATGTCGTTGGCGGCGCAACCCTCGGAAAAGCTCTGAACGTCACCCTTCTGGACAATCTTGCGCTTGAGCTTGGGCGCACACACAAACGTGCCCCTCCCCTGCTGGCGGTTGAGATACCCCGCGCGCGACAGCTCCTCGATGGCGCGGCGCACGGTGATGCGTCCCACGCCGTAGGACTTCGCGAGCTCCATCTCGGAAGGAATGCGCGAGCCGGATGCGTACACGCCACGCGCGATCTCGCCTTTTAGGTCATCCATAACCTGCTGGTACAGCGGCACAGCGGACACCTCAGTGCGCTCGGTTTTATCGTCGGATGCCATCATTACGCTCCATCCCGTGCATGCTCGGACTCAAACTCTTCAATCGCCGCCATAAACTGCTCGCCAAAGGCGTCGGCCTTTTTCTCGCCAATGCCGTTGACCCGGATCAGCTCCTCGCGCGTTTGAGGGCGCAGGCGGCACAGGCCGCGCAGAGCCTTGTCGGAAAAGACCATATACGGCGCCATCTCCAGCTCGGTCGAGATCTCCTTGCGCAAGGCACGCAGGCGCTCGAACAGCTCGGCATCGTCGCCCACGCGCGGGCGCTGATCCAGCTCGGCCTCCTCGCGCAGCAGATCCACCGCGCGGCGGGCGCGGGCCGAGGCCTTGCGCTTGGACGCGCGACGCTTAACGGTAAAGGCGAACGCCTCATCCTCGACCTCGCCGGCACGCGGACCCAGTCCCACGACCGGGTACTGCCCCTGCGAGGTGGCCAAATAACCGCGGCCGCACAGCTGGCCGATGATGTCCTTGATGCGCCCGACCGATTCGCTCGACAGCTCACCGTAGCCGCGGTCCTCGTCCAGATGCATCTGGCGAATGCGCTCGGTATTGCCGCCGTGGAGCACGTCGGCGATCAGCGACTTGCCAAAGCGCATGGGTCGCGTGGCCACATAGCGCACGGCGGCGCGGGCCATATCGGTGACGTCCTCGACCTCGAACTGCGTGAGGCAGTTGCTGCAGTTGCCGCAGCCCTCGGCTTCGTCCGTGGCGGTGGCGCCCGCACCAGCCGCAGCAGCATGCTCGGCCGCGGCCTCGTCGCCAAAGTAGCGCAGCATATATTCGCGCAGGCAGCCGGTGGTATTGCAGTAGCCCTCCATCTGGCTGAGCAGACGATATCGATTTTGGAGCGCCCACGCGCGTTGCTCGTCGTCGAGCGCCTCGTCGGCCGCATCGCCGCGGTCGATTAAAAAGCGGCGCATGCGAAAATCGTTGCCGTTCCACAGTAAGTGACAGCTGGCCGGATCGCCATCGCGGCCGGCGCGGCCCGCCTCCTGGTAGTAGGCCTCGATGCTCTCGGGCACATTGTTGTGGATCACGTAGCGCACGTTGGGCTTGTCGATGCCCATGCCAAAGGCGTTGGTGGCAACCATCACCTGAAGATCGTCGTCAATAAAGGCACGCTGGCTTTGACGGCGGGCGTCGTTGCCCATGCCGGCATGGTAGCGGCCAACGCGAATGCCGCTGGGGCCCAGCGCCTCGGCAAGCTCGCCTGCCAGCGCATCGACCGTCTTGCGGGTCGAACAATACACGATGCCGCTCTCGCCCGAATGCGCGATCACATAGTCGCGCACCCAGGCGGTCTTGGCTTTGTCGCCCATCTCCTCGCAGCCAAAGTAGAGGTTCTTGCGATCGAAGCCCGTCACCACCGTCGCGGGGTTTTGCAGGCCGAGCATCTGCTGGATGTCCGCACGCACGCGCTCGGTTGCCGTAGCGGTAAAGGCCGCCACGATGGGGCGCTGCGGCAGGGAATCGATGAACTCACGAATCTGCAGGTAGGCGGGGCGGAAATCCTGGCCCCATTGGCTCACGCAGTGGGCCTCGTCAATGGCCACAAGCGGCACGCCAATGCCGCCGTCCGCCGCGGCCTCCTGCGCAAAGGCTAAAAAGCGCGGCTCGAGCAGGCGCTCGGGCGCCACGTACATAAGTTGGTAGCGGCCCTCGCGCGCCCGCTTGAGCACGGTGTTTTGCTGGGCCGGAGTAAGGCTGGAGTTGAGATAACTGGGGCGCGCACCCGCCGCGAGCAGCGCGCGGGTCTGGTCCTCCATAAGCGACAGCAACGGACTCACCACAAAGGTGATGCCGGGAAGCATGAGCGCGGGCACCTGGTAGCAAATGGACTTGCCGGCGCCCGTGGGCATAACGCCCAGCGCGTCGCAGCCGGCAAGGATCGCATCGACCATACGGTCCTGCCCCGGGCGAAACGAGGTGTAGCCAAAATAGGCGCCGAGCGTGTCGAGCGCCGTCTGCTGCATGCTATCGGTCATGGTTTCCTAACGTCCAAGTCATCTGCCGCCGATTATACGCCGCCACGCGGACCAGTGCCGCACGGCTACCGGCCACGGGCAATACGATCCAAGGCGGATGAGCGTGGAAACGTCGCTGGTTGAGCATGAGTCAGCGAAAACGCCCCTAAGCGAGCAAGGTGACGTGAAAGAGGAAGGAAGCGTACTTCGGTACGCGACCGACGATTGAACGTCAGATTGCCGCCTAGGGGCGTTTGCAGCGTCGACCGGTCCGTCGTTCGTTAGAACGACGGAACAAAACTTCTGATCATGCCGCCGAAGTTGAAAGGCAGATTGCCGCTCTGACGGGCTTGCAGCGTCGAGCCGTTGCGCGGTTTGGAAAACCGCGCAACTAGAGCTACATCACCATAACGTAGCGCGATCCCACGTAGTACTGCTTACCCATCAGGACCGGCTCGCCATTGGGGCCGATAAAGCCGGCACGCAGGTTGAGCAGCGGATCGTGCGGGGCAATGCCCAGCTCGGTGGCCTGCTCGGCGTTGGCACGAACGGCCTCGACCGTACGGTAGCCAACCGAGACAATCGGTGTTCCGCCAACACGCTCGACCTCGGCAAAAATCGACTTGTCCTCAAGATCGGCCGTCAACAGCTCACGGTAGGCGTCAAACGGCACAAAGATGTTCTCCTCAAAGATGGGCTCGCCGTCGGCCGTACGCACGCGCTTGATATGCAGTAGCAGCGCATCCTTCTGCAGACCAAAGAACTCCATCTCGTTTTGGCGCGCCGGAACGATCTGGCGATCGACCACGTGCGCACCGGCCTTCATGCCGTTGCCGGCACACAGCGCGGTAAACGTCTGCAGCGTCGAGGCATGGAACTGACGATTGATGTGCGGTGTGGAAACAAAGGTGCCGCGGCCCTGTTGCTTAACCAGGTAGCCATCGGAGCACAACTCCTCGACGGCGCGACGCACCGTAATTCGGCTCACGTCGTACTGCTCGGCAAGCTCGAGCTCGGACGGAATACGCTCCTTGGGTGCATAAACACCTTTCTCGATCGCATCTTTGATTTCGTCATAAATCTGCTGGTAAAGCGGTGCATTTTTGGGTGCAGGCATATCTAATCACTCTTATCGAAATATCGAAATAACTAATACGTATATAACGTCTAGTTTCATGTTACCTCATATTGATAAAACGATACACCCCACCTACCAAAAAGCGACAGCTTCATTTTGGTAGGTTTTATCTGGTCAAACGAGAGCCCCTCGAAAGCAACGGGGCTTTCGGGGGGCTCATTCGAATGGGCTGCGCTTGACCGGCAAAAAGCCAAAACCCTACTTGCCGTCATCCTGCTGCAGGCTGTCCTGCTCGCTGAGGCGCGCCTGCCTGCTGGCCATTCGCGCGGGCTTGTCGGGATCGGGTACGGCCGTGGGCATGGGCTCGTCAACATGACCGCCCCACCAGCCGCCCACAAAGTTGAGCGTGTGGAACACATTGATCACGGCGCCGGGATCAATGTCGCACACCAGCTTGATAATGTCTTGGCTCTCGTAGGTCGAGACAACGGCGTGCAGCAGATACATCTTTTCGCGGCTGTATCCGCCAATGACCTCGGCGCAGCTAATGCCGTGCTGAAAATGGTCAACATAGGCGGTCATGACCTCGTCGGCCTTGCGCGTCGTGATCTGCAGCGTCACACGGTCGTAGCGACGATAGAAACTGTCGATGGTCTTGGTCGAAATAAACTGGAACACGATGGAGTACGCCGCATTGTCCCAGCCAAATATAAAGCCAAAGATCGCCAGGATAAAGCAGTTGAAACCAAAGATGACGCCCCAAATGGTCTTGCCCGTGTGGTTGGAGACCCACAGCGCGATAAAGTCGGTGCCACCGGTAGATGCGCCGGACTTAAGCGCGATGGCAGCGCCCAGACCCGAGACCACGCCGCCAAAAATGATGAGCATGATCTTGTCACCCAAAAACGGCGCGAAGTGAAAGACGTTGAGGAACAGCGACGAGAGCACGACCTGCATCATCGAGAAGATGACGAAACGCTTGCTAATGCCGCTCCAGCATAGGAGCGCCACGGGGATGTTGAGCGCGAGCATACCGAGCGAGATGTCGATGTGAACGCCGCCGAGCGAGGTAACGCGATCGAGCAGGACCGCGACGCCGGTAAGGCCGCTCGGAAGCAAGTCGGCGGGCCGAATGAACGCCTGAATCAGAAATGTCTGGAGAACGGCAGAAATCGTGACCGCCGCCGCGGTAATGGCGCGGCGGACGATGGTGAGGCGGCCGAGCACGAGCACGCGGTCCGTGAGCTGATCGATGGCGTTCGCCACGTAGGCTCCTTTCGAAGGCAGATGTAATTGTGGGGCATGCCGGCGATTGTAGCATGGAGCGCGATAGGACGCTTCAATTCACCCTCTCTCGACAACCATCAGAAGGACCGTGAGGCCGCTCAAAAGAAAAACGCCGTGAAGAGAGCGATCCCTTCACGGCGAATTCGGCATTTGCCCAGATAAAACCTGCCAAAATAAACCTGTCCCTAAATGGCAGGTAGGATGTCGGTCAGGTTGTCGATGACAACGTCGGCGGCGGACTGATCCAGGTTGACGCCCTCGTGCGGACGCAGTGCCAGGACGCGGGCGCCGGAGCACTTACCGGCCTCGATGCCCAAAGGCGAGTCCTCGATAACCAGGCACTCGGCAGGCTCCACCCCCAGCGCCTCCATGGCACGCAGGTAGATCTCGGGGTCGGGCTTAAACGCACTGCACTCGTGACCGCTGATGGTGTAGTCCAGCACGTCGGCGATACCGGCAATCTCCACCAGCTCGTCAATGAGCTCGCGATAGGACGAGCTCGCGATGGCGCACTTCACGCCGCGCTCGTGCAGCTTGCGCATCACCGGCTCCGTCTGCTCGTTGAGAAGCTCGGCATACGGAACGGGGTGGTCCGGGCTGTAGACCTGCTTGTACTCCACGCGCAGGCGCTCGCGCAGCTCAACATCGTCGGGCACCAGCGCCTTCCAAATGGCGGGCTCGTTAGACCCCGAAAGATCGGGGATCTCGTCAAAGTGGAAGCCCTTCTCTTCCATAAATGCCACGCGGCGACGGTTGTAGAACCACTCGGTATCGACCAGCACGCCGTCCATGTCAAACAGCACTGCCTTGATCATACGCATCTCCTCCCACCTGCCAAAAAGGGACAGGTTTATTTTGGTAGGTTTAATCTGGGGTTTTGCGACACGACAGACACGCCCTCCCCAGAGCAAAAAAGGGGACGGGGCGCAAACCCCATCCCCTCTCAATCAACCCGTAAGGTCTACTTACTTGTGATTAGTAGGAAAGCTTCCACATGTAGCGACGCATGGTCAGCGGGTGCTGACGGGCCTCGGCGATCTGGTTGCCGTACTCACGCATAACGGCGAGGTGCAGCAGCGGGTTGAAGTAGGTGATGACGCTCGCGGGCACGGCGTCAGCCAGGCCGTAGTCCTTGGAGTCGATCAGAGCGACCTTGGCGCCCATGCGCTCAAGGAAGGTGAGGGCGCGGGCGTCCATCGGACGGGTAGCGCCATCGGACATGAAGAAGACGTAGGGCTTACCCTCGGTGGAAACCTCGAACGGGCCGTGGAAGTACTCGCCGGTGTTGTAGGCGGCGGCGTCGATCCACTGCATCTCGGTGAACAGGAAGGCGGCGTGAGAGTAAGCCATCTTCTCGGAGGCACCGGAGGCCATGAAGTAGATCATCTTGTCGTCCTTGAAGTCCTCGGCGAACTTCTTGGCGAGCTTCTTGCAGTGCTGAGCGGCGTTCTCGCAGAGATCGAAGACGTTGGTGAGGCCGGTGATCATGTCCTCGTAGTGGTCATAGCCCTCGGTCTGCTGAAGGATCTCGAGAGCAAGAGCGATGGCGTAGCCGGGCTTCTCGCACTTGGCAGCGTAGTTGGCGTGGAAGCCGTGAACGATGACGTGGTCGGCGTCGACGGTCAGAGCGGAGCCAGCCTTGTTGGTGAGGGAGACGACCGGGCAGTTGTGCTTCTTGGCGGTCTTGTTGGCCTCGACGGTCTCGGGCGTGGAGCCACCGAGGGAGCAGGTGATCACGAAGGTGTGCTCGTTGACCCAGGAAGGCGTGTCGTAGTTGAACTCGTTAGCGGTGAAGATCTGAACGTTCAGCTTGTCCGTGTTGTTGGCCAGGAAGTACTTGGCGGGGTAAAGGTCGGACATGGAAGCGCCGCAGCCGACGAAGGCGACGCTGTGGATCTCGTGGTTGGACAGGACGTCAGCGACGATCTGCTTAGGGAGGTTAAGGTCGATCTCGTACATCTGACACATTCCTTTCGATGTTTTGCGGCGCCACATTGCCGGACGCTCGCAGGGTTACCGTGATTTGGACCGAGTCGCCGGCCCGTTGAGGATGTGCCAAAGGGACTGTCCTTTGACACATTTAGGGATGGAAGCCTGCCTGGGGTATGGGATGCCAGGCAGGCCCCCGGGGGAAGCATTGGGTCGCGACTAGGCCAGGATGCCGGCCGCGGAGAGGGCGATGCCGCCCACGATGGCGATCACGAGAAGCCAACCGGTGTTGACGTTCTTCTTGATGAGCCAGTACATAAGGCCGGTGAGGCCGAGGGAGATCATCTGGGGCATCATGCCGTCCAGGATGTCCTGGATCACGACGGTGCCGTCAGCGAACTGCAGCGGGGTGGTGGCGCCGATCAGCGTGGCGATCATGCCGCCCACGGACATAAGACCCACGATACCGCAGACATACATGAGCTTCTCCATGAGGTCGCCGCCCTGGAGCTTGCTCAGGTACTCGTGGCCACCCTGGTAGCCGATCTTGGCTGCGAACCAAGTGATCAGCACGGAGGGCACGATGGAGATGAGCATGGCCAGGATCGGGCCCATGATGGAGCCCTGCTGAGCCAGCTGAACACCCAGGCCAAAGGCGATAACGCGGATGGTGCCCTGGAAGAAGGAGTCACCGATGCCGGAAAGCGGACCCATAAGGGAGGTCTTGACCGCGTTGATCGAATCGGGGTCGAAGTTCTCGGGATCCTTGGCGTACTCTTCCTCCATGGAGGCGGCGAGGCCTAGGATGAAAGCGCTCGTCTGCGGGGTGCAGTTGTAGAACGCCATGTGACGGTGGTAAGCCTCTTTCTTAGCAGCGAGCTGCTTGGGGTCGGACTCGTCCGGATAGAGGCGATCGAGCGTGGGAACCATGCCGTAGAGGAAGCCCATGTTCATCTGACGCTCGTAGTTCCAAGAGGCCTGGATGGCCCAGGAGCGCCAGAAGAACTGGCTGACCTTCTTGTTCAGGGACACGTCCTTGGTTGCGGTTGCCATAGTGTGTTCCTCCTTAGTCTTCGTCGTCTTCGAGCGGATCGTAGTCGGAATCGACACCGGCGGCTGCATGGGAACCGTTGAACTTGAAGCCCATGAAGACGACAGCCAGGCACACACCGATCAGAGCGACCGCGATGACGGACAGGTTGAGGTAAGCGGCGAGCAGGAAACCGATGAACAGGAACGGAGTCATACCCTTCTTGATCATCATGGTGAGCAGCAGGGCCAAGCCGTAGGCGGTCATGATCTTGGTCGAAACGTTAAGACCAGTGGACAGCCACTCGGGAACCATGTTGACGATGGCCTGAACCAGGTCGGTGCCAACAAAGACGGCGAGGAAGATCGGCAGGAAGTACATGACGGCGTACAGACCGGAGCCGGCGCAGATGTGCATGCGGTAGGCGGTCTTGAACTTTCCGTTATCGATCGCGCTATCTGCCACATGGGTGAGGGCGGCGATGATGGAACGGAACACGATGCCGAGGAGCTGGCCCAGGACGGCGACCGGGATGGCGATCGTCATGGCGGTCTCGGCGGAAGCATCGGTCAGGCATGCGAAGGCAGCGGCCACGATGCCGCCCAGGACCATATCGGGCGGAACGGCGGCGCCGACCTGCACCAGGCCCATGGACACGAGCTCGACGGCGGCACCGACGGCAAGGCCGGTGGGCACATCGCCCAGCAGCAGACCGACGAGCGTAGCGCCAACGAGGGGCTGCTCGAAGTTAAGACGACCGAGCAGGCGGGAGTCCCACATGCAGAACACGCCGACGAGGCCGACGAGCACCGCACTGATGAACGTATTCATACCCTTCTCCTTTCAGTCAGGCAAAAGCCTGGTTGATTACAGCTTGGCGTCGATGTCGACGCTCTGATACGTAGGGGTCTGCTGGACATAGAGCTTGATGCCCATGTCGAGCAGCTGGTTGACGTCGGCCTTCTGGGTGGCGTCGAGGAAGACGGAGCTGTCCTTGCCGCCAATCTGATCGGCACCGTCGTGGTTGGCGGTGGCGCCCAGGTTGATGGCGTCGAGCTTGTAGCCCTGGCAGAACTGCAGCATCTCGGCCGTGTTGCCAAAGACGAACATGACGCGCTCACCGAGGGTGTTGAGCTTGTCCATCTTGGCGAGGGCACGCTCGACGGTGAAGACGTTCAGGCGCACGCCCTGGGGCTTGGCCAGCTTAAGAGCGCCCTTCTTGATGTCATCGTTGGCGGCAGCGTTGTCGACGACGATGATGCGCTCGGCCTGAACCTTGGTGGTCCAGGTAAAGACGACCTGGCCGTGCAGCAGACGGTAGTCAAGACGTGCGAGGACGATCTTGGCGGGACCGGAGCTGTGACGGGATGCCTTGGCCTTCTTGGCGGGAGCCGCGGCGGCCTCGACCGGTGCGTTGGGGTTGGTCAGACCGGTGCGGGCCTCGTTGATGAGGGCTGCGAGCTCGGCACCCTTGACGGGGGCGGGGCTCATGGCAAGCGTGAGCGCCAGCGGGATGTTGAAACCGCTGACAACCGTGAACTTCGTGCCGTTCTTGGAAAGCTCGACCATGTTGTTGTTGACCGAGCTACCGAGCATATCGGTTAGCACATACACGGTGTCGTCCGCGTTGAACGTGGCGATCATAGCCTCAACCTTATTGGTGATGGGCTCCTTGTCGTCACGAGCAAGCGACACGACGTGGACGTTCGACACGTCGCCGAGAACCATCTCGAGCGTGTCTTTGGCGCCTGCGGCCAGGCCGCCATGAGATGCGAGAATGATCTGATTCATCTTGCCTCCTCCTTTTCGTTATGGTCATTATAACGTCTTATACGTTGCTTATATTGATAATTAGTATATAAACCGTTCGCGGGTGAAAAACGACCGTTGGCGGGTTTAACGCAATTGAAACGTTGGGCTTGGGTAGGTCGGCGCTGGGTCGACACCGCCCGATCAAACACTGGGCGCCAATCCCCTATCGCACGAAGTACCAGGGGCTTTCCTGCACGGTGGGCTCCAGCGCAATGCCCGTGCGTTCCTTGAAAAGATCCATGTCCTGCGATTTCTCGGTCCACCAAGCGTTGGGCTTAAAGGTCATGCTCTCAATGACATGACCGACAAACACACTGTTGCGCAGCTTGGAGAAGTCGGTGTTCATAATCAGGATGGACGCGAGCACCAGCACGATGCCCAGGACTTTGATCGCGCCGGCGGGCTCGGCATAGACACCAATGCCCACCAGTACGGTGACGACCGTCTCGAATGACATTACGACGGGAACTTTCGACGTCTCGAGCCCCATGGATAGACCCTGCATATATAAGATATAAGCCACGGCCGTGGGGATGAGTCCAAAGCCAAGGAACAGCAGCAGCAGCTGTGGCGACATTGCCGCGGCGACATCCGGCCACGGGGCCGCGATAGCCGCCATAACCACACCGCCAAAAACAAAGCCCCAAAACGTGACAGCCAGCGGGTGGACCGTCTTGGTTGCTATTCGGCTAAACACCGCGAGCGACGCACCGCAAAGGCCTGCAATCACGCCCGACGTGACGCCCCAAACCGAAAAATGAAAACCGGAAAGGTCGCCATTAGTCACTGCAAGCACGCAGCCTACGATGTTAAAGACAATGGCAACGAGCTTGTTGGGGGTCACGTCCTCGCGATAAAGCACGCGGCCGAGCATGACGCCAAACACCGGCGAGGTGTAGAGCAGCACCGAGGCCGTGGACATGCCCACCTCGCCCATGCACTCGTAATAGCAGGTGTTGGCGGCGGCCAAACCGACGATACCGACAAGCGCGCAGGAAACAAGCTCTTTAGGGCTTGCCTTGAACAGGGCCAGCGGGCCCTGAGCCACGGTAGACCCCTCGCCCGGACGGCAGCCCATAAACATCAGGACCGGCGCCAAGATAAGCGCTCCGACCAACAAGCGAAAGGCAGCCATGCTCTGGGACGAAACGCCCATGGCCGAGATGCCGTTTACAAAGATTCCGATGCTGCCCCACATAAGCGCGGCGATCAGCACCAGCACATAGCCCAGATTGCTCCTCTTCAACGCAGCCTCCTCAGTATTATTTCCAATATGTTTAATACTACGTTATAGTCGTTATATACATTTTTCAAGGCACAAATCGGCGAACGGGAAATCTCTCGACACAAGGAGTGTCCCCAACTGCCGGCACAGACGATATGAGCAGGACATAAAACATTGGGAGCCCCCGGCATGAAAGTCCGCGGATTAGGCCGACAATGGTGAGTGTCTAATCCAGCCGTGGCGGCCACGCCGCATTCATGGAAGGGGCTCCCATGCTCGATACTACCACCTTCGTCGGCCTCGACGTCCACGCCCGCTCGATAAAGGCCGTCTCCCTCGACGTCATGACCGGGGAGGTGCGCTGCGCGACCTTCGGCTACGACGCCGGGGCCGTCGCGGCGTGGGTCCGGTCCGTGGACCCAAAGGCCAGGTGCGTGTACGAGTCCGGGGTCACGGGGTTCGACCTGCAGAAGAGGCTCTCCGGCCTGGGGGTCGACTGCGCGGTCGGCGCCGTCTCGAAGATGATCAAGCCCAGCGCGGACAGGCGCAGGAAGAACGACCGCAACGACGCCGAGTTCCTCGCCCGCATGCTGTCGGTCGGCAACGTGGTCGAGGTGTGGGTCCCCGACGACGAGTGCGAGGCCGCCCGCGACCTGACCAGGGCGCTCGAGGACGCGAGGGACGACCTCTCGCGCTCGAAGCAGCGGCTCTCCAAGTTCCTGCTCAGGCACGGGCTCGTCTTCGACGAGAGGACGCCCACCGGCCGCAGGAAGGGGAACTGGACCCGGGCGCACTGGTCCTGGATCGAGTCGATAAGGTTCGCGGAGGGGGCCGACAACGAGGTGCTCGCCTACTACGTCGACGCGGTCAGGCGGGCGGCGGAGGAGAAGGCGAGGCTCGAGGGGCTCGTCGGGGCCGAGGCCCGCAAGCCCAGGTGGAGGAGGAGGGTCGACTCCCTGCGCTGCCTCAAGGGCGTCGACACCGCGACCGCCGCCGACCTCGTGTTCGAGGCCGGCGAGTTCTCCAGGTTCAGGAACGCCCGCTCGTTCGCCGCATGGGTCGGCCTGACGCCCTCCGAGCACTCCAGCGGGGAGAGCGACCGCAGGGGCGCGATCACCAAGGCCGGCAACAAGCACCTGAGGAAGACGCTGGTCGAGGCCGCATGGCACTACCTGACGTGCTCGGGGCGGCCGAAGGACCTCGCCAAGGGCCAGGCCCCGGACCGGGGCGCCCGGAGGCATGCCGCCAAGGGCGTGCGGAGGCTGGTCGACAGGCGGGAGGCGCTGCTCGCGCGCGGGGTCCACAGCAACAAGGCGAACGTGGCCACGGCGCGCGAGCTCGCCTGCTGGGTGTGGGCGGTCGGCCTCATGGCCGAGGAGGCGTAGGGGGGCGGTCCCCCGCACATAAGCCAGTCACCCCGGAAGCGGTTCGATCCGAAGCCGTTGAGGCGAACCTCAGGTCCCTTTTCTGCGAGCGCCCAGGGCGCCACACGCGTGCACAGACTGTCGGTTCGACGTAGAAGCCTCAGCCGTAGCAACGGATTGCCCAGCGAGAGATCGCCACGGGCGGATATTAAACTGCAAAGACGAGCGTCGGTAAGACACGCCGAGGTCGCCGCGGACGGGTTGATATAGGGAGAGGGCCTGACCCCATATCGTTGGGGCCAGGCCCGATTTTGCCTCTTGACAATGTCCTGCTCATATTAAAAGGAACATCCCTAACTGCCGGCAGAAAGGGAACGTCCCCAAGTGCCGCTCTAGCAGTTGCGGTGAAATAGTTCTCAAACAGAGGCTTCACACTCCCAAACAGGAACTATTCCACCGCAACTCATGAGGGGTATTGGGCTGTTAGGCCGCTCTATCCCTTAGTAATCCAGCTTCCACATGTAACGGCGCGTCATGTAGTCCTTGTGGGTGACGGCGGAGAGCGCACGCATGTAGACGTTGTTGAGGATCGGGGCAAAGATCAGGTGGTTGAAGTACTCGCTCACGCTGTCCTTGATGTCGTTGAGGCCGAGCTCCTTGGCGTCGAGCTGATAGACGCGCTCGCCACCGTACTGATTGACAAAACGGATGCCGCGCTCGTCGTTGCAGCGGCTGCGGCCAACGCTGATGAGCTGGAACAGCGAGGTACGCTTGTCCAGAATCTCGAAGGGGCCGTGGAAGAAGTCGCAGGTGTTGATGGTGCAGGAGTCGATCTGCAGCATCTCCTGCACGTTGCAGATGCTAAAGACGTAGGCGGCACCAAAGAGCGGACCCTGAGCCATCACGTTGATGCAGGGCTTGTCGGCGTTTTGCTCGGCCCACTTGGCAGCAAGCGGACGGGTGTACTCGACGGCCTTTCGATAGATGGGGTCGACCAAGTCGAAGGCGGCCATAGCGGTCTCGTACTCGGCATAGCCCTCGGTCTGCTGCGTAAGCTCCATGGCGATCATGGTCACGACGGCGGAGTTGGTGCGGCCCATGCAGGACTCGTCGACGGCCAGGCTGTCGTACTGGATCTTGTAGTCGCAGACCTCGGTGAGTCCGGACTCGTCAACATAGATGGCGATGGTGCTAGCGCCGTGATCCTTGGCGACCTGAGCAGCGACGATGGTCTCCTTGGTGCCGCGCATGGACACGACGACGGCCAGGGTGTTCTCGTTGACGTAGGCCGGGGTGGCGTACACGAACTCGTTGCTGGTGTAGCTGGAGCTCACAACCTGCGTGGCCTCGTGCTCCATAAAGTACTGGGCAGGATAGTTGCCGCCGTTGGATCCGCCGGCGCCGATCCACACGACGCGCTTGATGCCGCCCTTGTCCGCCTTGTCAGCCAAAACCTGGGAGACGACATCCTTAACCTGTTCCTGAGTAGTCATCGTGCATCAGCCTTTCTTCTCGTTTGATGCTCTCGATGGCATACAAGTTATATACATGTTTTGGCTATGTCGACTAGTTGTATGCTATATTTGTCTTAGATATTTTGATGGTAAAGTTTTCGGCAATCCATTACCAGCGGTTTTGTTGTCATGTTGGATACATGCTTGGTTCAGTAAGCATACAAGTTAGATATAGGTTGTTCGCATGAGCACTTCGTCAAAAAAGAACTTGGCCCAATACGAGCGTCTGGCGGGTACGCTGCGTGACCGCATCGCCGCCGGCACCTACGCACGCGGAGACAAGCTGCCGTCCGAGATGGAGCTCATGGACGAATCGGGGCTGTCGCGCAGCACCGTGCGCCACGCGCTTAAGGTGTTAGTTGACGAGGGCCTGGTGCGCACCGAGCGCGGACGTGGCACCTTTGTGGCCGACACGCCCGCGCTCCACGAGAACAACCTGGTGTTTTCGAGCTATACGGCACAGGTCCAGGGTCAGGGCATGAAGCCCACCACGCGCACCGTGGACTCGGGCTTTGCCAAGGCGGCCGGCAGCATAGCCAAGTTCTTTGACGCCGCCGCGGGCAGCAAGCTCGTCAAACTTGTCCGCCTGCGCTACCTGGACGATGCGCCGCTGTGTCTGGAGACCACCTATTTGCCGCCAAGCTTTGGGTCGCTCATCGATCGCGATATCAACGGTTCGCTCTACGCCACGCTGCGCCAGGAATTCCATCGCGCGCCGGCACAGGGGCACAAGACCTTTGAGGTGTGCTATGCCTCGCAAAACGAGGCATTTTTGCTCAACGTTGAGCGCGGGCAGGCGCTGATCCTGATCACCGACTACGTCTACGACACCGACGGCCGCCCGCTCCATGTCTCCAAGCGCATCCAACGCACCGACCGCGCCAAATACACCGAACCCATCGGCTAACCACCGCAAAGGGGACAGGCACCTTCGTGGTGGTTTTAGGCGAGGAGGTCGGGGAACCAGGTTGGTTTGGGCTGGTTGGGGGTGCGCTCGGCCAGGACCAGCTCCATCCAGCACATGTCGTACCAGCGGCCGAACTTTTGGGCACAGCGGTCGAAAGCACCCACCAAGCGATATCCCATATGGGCATGGAAGTCCTGGCTGTTGTGCGTTAGATACTCGTCGTCCTTGTCGTGCGGCACGGCGATGAGCGCGCACATGTTGGTGATGCCCATCGCGATCAGGCACTGCTTGAGCGCATCGTGCAGCTTGCGGCCCAGCCCGCCGTGGCGCACGTCGCGTGCCAGGTAAATCGACGTCTCGACCGACCAGTCGTATGCCTCGCGGCTGTTGAGCGGACTCACATAGGCATAACCCACCGGACGCCCGTCCAGCTCCATCACCAGATACGGATAGCGCTTGAGCGTGTGCTCGATGCGCCCGGCGAACTCCTCAACGCTCGGCACCTCGTATTCGCAGGTAATCGCCGTCTGGCGCACATACGGCTCATAGATGGCAAGCAACGCCGGCGCGTCTTCGGGCGTCGCCAGGCGAATCGCCGGCTCGGACATCTCGGTCATACAACCCTTCTCTCTCAAAAACAAAGGCCGCCTTGCGCCAAACCCAGCGCAAGGCGGCCCCTCGTCATTACATCAGGCTACAGGACAGCCGCCAGCGCGTCGATGTCCTCCTGCGTCGTGGCCCAGCTGGTGCAAAAGCGCACCACCGTGTGGGTATCGTCGTACTTTTCCCAGTACTCGATCGCCGCATGCTCGCGAATGCGGGCCATGTCCTCGTTGGGCAGAATCACGAACTGCTGGTTTGTGGGCGTCTCCAAAAAGAACTGGTAGCCGCGCTCGTGCAGCACACGACGCAGCGCCTGGGCCGTCTGAATCGCCTGTCGACCAATCTCAAAATACAGGCCATCGGTAAAGAGCGCCTCAAACTGCACGCCCGTCAGGCGGCCCTTGGCCAACAGCGCGCCGTGCTGCTTAATACGCGGAATGGGATGCGCCGGAGCGTGCATGCCGCAGAACACCACAGCCTCGCCGCAAAGCGCGCCGCACTTGGTGCCGCCGATGTAGAACACGTCGCACAGCTGCGCCAGCTCGGGCAGAATGAGGTCGCACTCGTCGGCTGCCAGCGCATAGGCCAGTCGGGCGCCATCCACAAACAGCGGAATCTCGCGCTTCTGGCACACCGCGTGAATCGCCGCGAGCTCGGCCTTGGAGTACAGCGTGCCGTACTCAGTCGACAGGCTCACGTACACCGCGCCCGGAAACACCGTGTGCTCGTAGCTCTCGTTTTCGTAGAACACTTGGATATAATTCTCGAGGTCCTCGGCATGCATCTTGCCCTCGTAGCCAGGGATGGTGAGCACCTTGTGGCCGCCAAACTCGATGGCGCCCGCCTCGTGACAGGCGACGTGGCCAGTCTCGGCAGCAACGACGCCCTCGTACGGCGCGAGCAGCATGTCAATCACCGTCGCGTTGGCCTGCGTGCCGCCCACTAGGAAAAATACGTCGGCATCGGGCGCCTGACAGGCCTCGCGGATAAGCTGCTTGGCACGCTCGGTGTGCGCATCGGTACCGTAGCCGGGTTGCGGCTCCATGTTGGTGTCGACGAGCGCCTGCAGCACTGCCGGATGTGCACCGTGGGAATAATCGTTGTTGAACGCAAGCATGGCAATCCTCTCTAGCCGGGCACGAGCCCGATGATTCAGGTGCCGCTATTGTACGCCGCCCGGATAGGCAATGCGCGCGGCAAGGCACTCAAGCGCCAGCACCAAGGCAAAGCCGCAGCTCACGTCAGTCAAAAAGTGCGCACCGATCACGATACGGCCAAAGGCGACGAGCGCCGCGACCACGGCAGCGAACCAAAAGACCACGCGGCGGCGCGACGGCTTTTCCTTAAAGGCCGCCGCGGGAAGCCCGGCGAGCATAAGGCCGATCGCCGCATGCGCCGTGTGTCCGCTCGCAAACGACTTAAAGCCGTCCTTGATCACGCCGGCGGCGATATAGGCCCACTTGTCGGGGTTACCAATCACCCACCACGGCTGAAAATCGAGCCCCTGCGTCGCCTCGATCACGCGCATGCGCGGGCGCGACCACAGCGGTTTGACGATCACGTTGAGGATAATGGCCTGAGCGACCCACACGGCAAGCACCATCAACGCCCAGCGCGTGAGCTCGTCGGGCTCGGTGTCGCGCGTGAGGCGATAGACGATAAGATTGGCGACGATAGCCAGCGCAAACGTCAGCACCAACTGAGCTGCGATGAGCTTGCCGCCAACCCGCAGGGACGAGACGATCTCGTAGCCGGCCAGGCCGACGTTGACGAGGATACCGAGCACGGCGAGCCATTTACTCCCCCTGGAGTCGGGGCGCACCGCGCGCACGAGCATAACGCCCGCGATGCTCGCCGTCAGCTCGAACGGCAGCTCGCCGGCAGCCTCGATAAAGCGGCCGTACATGCTGCCGATGTTGAACAGCGCGCTCGAGATCTGATAATCGAAAAAGCTGCCCACGCCCAGACAAAGGCACAGGACAACCGCGATAATGGCGACATCTTTCTTATAGATGTATCCGAACATGCTTTCCTTTCGATGGAACCAGAGTGCCCAAATGGGGTGTTTGCAGCGTCGACCCGTTAATCATCGTCGGACGCGCCCAGCTGCTGCAGCAGCATGAGCGCCGCCGCCACGGGACCGGTGCCGTCGTTGGCGTCGAGGCCGCGACCCAGGCCGCTGCCCGCGCCGGCGCCCGCCTTGTAGGGCACCGACAGCTTGCGGCTCTTGGGGAAGTTCACCGCGCCATAGCGGGTCTTAAGCTCAAAGGCCACCTTCTTGGGCACGTCGACGCCCAAAAACGTGATGCGACCGCCGCTGAGTGTGACGCTCTCGAGCCCCAGGCGCTCGCCGCGAATGCGGATGCGCGCGCGATTGAACAGGTTGAGTCCCGCCAACGGCAGCTCGCCATGCGCGGCCTCGGTCTCTTCCTGCACCTCGTCGATGCTCTCCAGGTCCTCGGCCGCTGCGAGCTTACGGTACACGAGCACGCGCTGGTCCACCGCCGGCAGGTACTCCTCGGACAAGAAGTAGTCGGCCGGCAGGTTAATACCCACGCTCGCCGCCTCCACGCCGGCGTCGTCATCGCCGCGCGCCTCGGCTACCGCCTGGCCCAACATCTGCGTAAACAGGTCAAAGCCCACGCTCGACAAGTTGCCGTGCTGCTCGGCACCCATGAGCGAGCCAGCGCCGCGAATCTCCAGGTCGCGCATGGCGATACGCATGCCGCTGCCCAGGTCCTGGAACTCGGACAGTGCAGTCAGGCGCGCCGTGGCCTCCTCGGTGAGCGGCAGCTCGCCCGGGAACATAAAGTATGCGTAGGCCTGTGTGGCAGAACGGCCCACACGGCCCTTGAGCTGGTAGAGCTGTGCCAGGCCCAGGCGCTGCGAGTCCTCGATGATCAGTGTGTTGGCGGTCGCGTTGTCGATACCGCTCTCCACGATGGTCGTGGCGATGAGCACGTCGATCTTTTTGGTCGCGAACTCGATCATCACGTCCTCGACCTCGCGCGGGCTCATCTTGCCGTGCGCCACGCCCACGCGCGCCTCGGGCGCGGCCTCGTGCACGCGCGCCACAGCGTCGTCGATAGTCTTGACGCGGTTGGACACGTAATACACCTGGCCGCCACGGCCCACCTCCAGACGAATCGCCGCGCTCACCACGTCGGGATCGTACTCCCCCACGTGCACGATCACGGGACGGCGTCCGGTCGGCGGCGTAGTGATCAGACTCATGTCGCGCACGCCACTCGTAGCCATCTGCATGGTACGCGGGATGGGCGTCGCCGAAAGCGTGAGCACGTCAATCTGCTCACGCAGGTTCTTGAGCTGCTCCTTGTGCTGCACACCAAAGCGCTGCTCTTCGTCGATGATCACCATGCCCAGGTTCTTGGGGTTCACGTCGGCAGAAAGCAAGCGGTGCGTGCCGATGAGCACATCGATCGTGCCCTCGGCAAACGCCTTGAGCGCGCGCTTTTGCTGCGCCGGGGTGCGGAAGCGGCTGAGCACCTCGACCTCCAGGCCAAACGGGGCAAAACGCTCAAAGAACGTCTCGTAGTGCTGTTGGGCCAGAATGGTCGTGGGGCAGAGCACCATGACCTGGCGGCCGGAGTCCACGCACTTAAACGCTGCGCGCAGGGCGACCTCGGTCTTGCCAAAGCCCACGTCGCCGCACAGCAGGCGGTCCATGGGCTTGGGTGCCTCCATGTCCGCCTTAATGTCGGCAATAGCCTCCAGCTGGTCGCGCGTCTCGTCGTAGGGGAAGCTCTCCTCCATCTCAATCTGCTCGGGCGTGTCGGGCGGGCAGGCGATACCGGCAATCGAGGAGCGGCGCGTATACAGGTCGACCAGGTCAAACGCCAGCTTTTTGGCGTTCTTGCGTGCCTTGTTGGTGGCACGCGTCCAGTCGGCGGTATTGAGCCTGGTCAGGCGCGGCTTGTCGCCGTCGGGGCCAACATAGCGCGTGATGCGGTCGACCTGCTCGAGCGGCACGTAGAGCTTGTCGCCATCGGCATATTCCAGCAAAAAGTAGTCGCGCTCCTTGCCGCCCACTTCCTGGCGCGCGATCTCGCTAAAGAGCGCGATGCCATGCGTTGCGTGCACCACGTAGTCGCCCGGCTTAAAGGGGAAGGTGATCTGCGTAATATCGACCTTGCGGCGGCTGCGGGCGCGGTTGGCGTCCATGCGGGCGTTGAGGTCGGCGATCGAGAACACGGCCAGATTGGCATCGGGCACCACCACGCCCTGCGGCAGGGCGGCGTCCACAAAGGTCACGCGCCCGCGCGAGATGGTGGGCACGGCGGCGCCGGCGGCAGCCTGGGCCGCACCCGCCTCGAGCGAGCGGGCGTTGAGCGCATCGGCATGGCGCTCGCGAATCGAGGCATGGGCCTCCTGACGGTCAGCACGGTCGGCAGAATCCGCCGCCGCCACGCGCACACGGTCGCCGATAACGCCGGCGTTTTCGGGGGCGGCCGTCAGCGACTCCTCAAAGGTAATGCCTTCGTCGCCAAAGGTGAGCTCCATCGACTCGCGCGCACCGCGGTCGGGAATGGCAAACACGCAGGCATAGCGCTTGCCCACGACCTCCTGAATGCGCGTCATAAATCGATTGTCCGAGCCCGCAATGGCCGGCTGCTCAATCTTGAGCTCGGCCGTAACCGCGCCGCCGGCACGAATCAGGCTCACGTAGTTCAGGCGCTGCTGAGCACCAAAGTCGAGCTGTTGGGCACGCACGTACAGGCCGTCCAGACGGTCAATCCCCGCCTCGCCGGCACGGGCCTCGATATCCTCGTAGGCGCGCAGGCAGTCATCGAACAGCGAGCGCGGCTCGGACAGGACCACAAGCGCCTTGCCGCTCACGTGCGCCAACGGGCTCACGGTCTGGCCGTACATCACCGGCAAAAAGCGGTCGAGCTCGGGCGTGACGATGCGCGCGTCCACCATCTCGAGCAGCGCCGCCAGCTTGCTATCGCTCTGGCTGGCGCGATAGAGCGCCACATGCATGTTGTGGACGGCCTCGTCGGTGAGCGCCAGCTCGCGGCACGGGAAGATCTCGATGCTGTCCTCGTTGCCGATGGTTTGGCCCGTGGAGCTCACCATGCGGCGGATGCGGTCGATCTCGTCGCCAAAGAACTCAATGCGCACGGGTGCTTTTTCCTGCGCGGGGAACACCTCGACGGTATCGCCGTGCACGCGGAACAGACCGGGCGCGTCGGCGGCGCCGGCATTGGTGTAGCCCATGCCCACCAGGCGCTGCGGCACCTCGTCGAAGGGAATCTCCTCGCCCACCGCAAAGGTGGTGGACTCCCAATAGCGGCTCTCGACCGGCGGCACGCAACGCAGTAGCGCGCGGGCCGAGGCGACCATGATGCAGTTATCGCCGCGCACGATGCGCCCTAAAGCCTCGCAGCGTTGGGCCACCTCGGCGTCGTCGGGCGCCTGCTCACGCCATGGATAGTCTTTGCGCTCGGGAAAGCGGCACACATGCGCCAGACCCACATAGGCGGCCAGGCTGCGCGCGGCGCGATCGGCCGCGTCCTCGCCGCTCACGATGTAGACCGTGGGACGCGGACGGCGCGCAAACTGAGCTGCCGCCATGAGCGTGCGGCCCGACTGCGACACGGCCAGCGTCACGTCCTCGCCGGCATCGAGTCCGGCCTCGACGGTCTGCAGCGCCTCGGCAGTGTAGAGCTGCGCGGCTATACGGTGAATGAGCATGCTGTTCCTCCGGCATCGCAACGCCAAAAGCCCGCCGGGGCAAGCTCGGCGGGTCGTACGTCAAATACATTGTCTGTCATGGTAGCGCATGGAGAGGACTCCGGCTCAAGGGCAAACCCAGCCCCGCAAAAAACGCCAGACGAAGATGCGTTCCGCCCTACCCCGCCACGCGCACGCTGGGGCACAAATCTGCCAGCGGACACTCGTCACACTTGGGTTTGCGGGCGTCGCAGATCTCGCGACCAAAGGTGATCCACTGATGGTTGACCGACTCCCAATACTCGTGCGGCAAAATCTTGAGCAGATCCTGCTCGGTCTTGAGCGGTTCCTTGGCATGCGTCTTGGGACTCAGCATCAGGCGGTGCGCAATGCGGTTGACGTGCGTATCCACCGCGATGCCTTCCACGATGCCGTACCCCACGTTGAGCACGATGTTCGCCGTCTTGCGTCCCACGCCCGGCAGCTTCACGAGTTCCTTCATGTCGGCCGGCACCTCGCCGTCATAGTCGGTGACGATCATCTGCGCGGCCTCGACGGCATGCTTGGCTTTGCTCTTGTAGAAGCCGAGCGACTTGATGGTGTCCGCCACGTCAGCTACGCTCGCCCCGGCCATGGTCTCGGGCGTGGGCCACTGGGCAAACAGCCGCGGCGTCACTTTGTTGACCTGCGCATCGGTCGTTTGCGCCGAAAGCAGCACCGCGATCAGCAGGCGGAAGGGATTCTCGTGGTCCAAAAAGCACTCGACCGGGCCATAGCGACGGTTGAGGCGCTCACACACCTCGATGGCGCGCTCGCGCTTGGCGGCATTGGTCTCGCGTGGCATAACGACTCCTCGGCTCAACGGCACAATAAACTTATGGGCACAATTGTCCCACGTCCGAGACGTTTACGCCTCCAAGAATGCGCCGGTCTGACGGCTCCACAGGTTCGCGTACTCGCCGCCCGCCTCGACGAGCTGCACATGCGTGCCGTCCTCGACGATCTCGCCATCCGCCAGTACCACGATGCGGTCGAGCGCCGCCACGGTGGACAGGCGATGCGCCACCACAATGGAGGTGCGGCCGCGCATCAGGTTCTCGAGAGCTTCCTGCACCAGCGCCTCGGACTCGCTGTCCAGGGCAGAGGTCGCCTCGTCGAGCACCAGAATCGGCGCGTCGGTGAGAATCGCGCGGGCGATGGCCACGCGCTGACGCTGGCCGCCCGAGAGCTTGACGCCGCGCTCGCCCACCATGGTGTCAAAGCCACGAGGCAAGCGGTCGATAAACTCCAGGGCGTTGGCCAGGCGCGCAGCCTCGCGAACCTGCTCATCAGTGGCGTTGGGACGACCGTAGGCAATGTTTTCTCGAATGGAGCGGTGGAACAGCAGCGCTTCCTGCGGCACGTAGGCAACCTGGCGGCGCAGGCTCTGCTGCGTGCAGCGCGAGACATCCTGACCGTCCACGAGCACGCGGCCGCCCTGGACATCGTCCAGGCGCAGCAGCAGCTTGGTGAGCGTCGTCTTACCCGAGCCCGATTTGCCCACCAGGCCCACGCGCTGGCCCGCCGCCACATGAAGTGTCAGGTCATCGAACACGTTCTCGCCCGCCGCAGCGTCACGGTACGCAAAGCTCAGGTGCTCAAAATCAATCGCGCCCTCGCTCACCTTGAGCTCGGGGGCATCCGGGTCGTCTGCCACCAAGCGTGGCTCGTCCAGCACGCGCGTCATCTCGGCCGCATCGCCCAAAGCGCGGTTGATACGCTGCATCATGGAACTCACGTAGTTCAGGCGCATGGTGAGGTTATAGGTGTAGGTAAAGATCATGACGAGCGAGCCGGCCGAGATGCCAAACCACGCGTTGCCGCCCGCCACGAACACACTCACCACGGCCATGGTGATGACGATAAGACCCGAGGTCGTAAAGTTGCGCTGCATCATGGCGTGCATCGAGACCGTCTCGGCATCGCGCGCGGCGCGGTCGGCGGTGTCGAACAGATCGCGTTCAAAGTCCTCGCGCCCGCAGGTCTTGACGGCCAAGATGTTCGTGACCGCGTCGGAGAGCACGCCCGAGAGCTTGTTCTGCGCGGCGGACGTCGCGGCCGAAAGCGGCATGATGCGCTTGTACATAAGCCAGACAAACGCGATGTAGACGACCATGATGCCCACCAGGATCACGGTAAATGTGGGCACCACCGGAGCGAGCGCCGTCACCGTGCAGACAACCGAGGTGATGGTGGGAATGAGCGAATACACCGTCACGTCGACCAGACCCGTGTAGCCGCTCATAAAACGGCTCGTCTGGCTCACAAGCGATCCGCCAAAGCGGCTGGTGTGGAATGTCATGGATTGATTGGAGAGCGTGTCGAAGCACAGGCGCGCCAGGTGATAGTTGCCCGCGATCTCGAGCTTGTAGACGGTGTAGTCCTGCAGCTTGGAGAGGATCTGGCCCACCAGGTTGACGAGCACGAGCGCCAAAATGTAGGGACCGAAGACCTCAAACACCTGGTCGCCCGCTACGGGGCCGGCCTGGACACGATCGACGATGAGGGCCATAACGTAGGTGTTGGCAAACGTGAGCAAAAAGATGTAACCCGCCGACGAGAACACCGAGAGAAAGACGATCAGCGGCTGCGTGCGCGTGACATCCCAAAAACGCTGCAGCGTGCGGCGCACGGTCGAGCGTTTGAGCGGGCTGGTGCTTCTCTGAGACATGGGCTTCCTTTCGCGTCTGATAGGGCGAAAGGCCATTGTTGCACATTAAAGTGCGCTTTAGGCAAGTGCGATGCGAAAAGCACCCGCGCCCTGCGCCTGCGCAGGTGCCCCGCCGTCAAGTGCCGCTAGTCCTCGTCTTCTTGGTCTGCGAGCAGGCCCGCGGACGTGAGCCCCAAGACCTCGTCGGCCTCCTTGGCGTCTTCCAGCGCGTCGATGTCCTTGAGCTTGCGCTCCATGACGTTGGTGCGCGTGGTAATGATGCCCTCGACCGTTTTGCCCGCGGTCTCGATCTGCTGCTGGGCGCGGCGCAGCGCCTTTTGATAGCGCGGCAGCTCGGCCTTGACAGCGGAGAGCACGCGCAGTACATCGTCGGTGCGTTTTTGCAGCTTAAACGTTTGGTAACTCATCTGCAGGCTGTTGAGAATGGCCGCCATGGTGCTAGGACCGGCTACGTTGACGTGATAGTCGCGGCCCAGGGTCTCGATAAGCCCGGGGCGGCTGACGACCTCAGCGTACAGCCCCTCAAACGGAACGAACATGATGCCAAAGTTGGTAGTCACGGGCACGCTCAGATACTTTTCGCAGATGTCCTTTGCCTCACGCTTGACCATAGCGTCAAGCGTCTTGCGCGCGGCGGCGACGGCATCCGCGTCGCCCGACTCTTGGGCATCGAGCAGATGCTCGTACGCGTCGCCCGGGAATTTGGAGTCAATCGGCAGCAGTACGGGGTCGCCCTCGTCTACCGGCAGCTTGACGGCAAACTCAACACGCTCCGAGGCGCCGGGCTTGGTGGCAACGTTTTCCAGATACTGATCGGGTGTGAGGATATCCGCCAGGATCGCGCCCAGCTGCACCTCGCCCAAAATGCCGCGCGCCTTGACGTTACCCAGCACGCGCTTAAGGTCGCCCACGCCAGTGGCGATAGATTGCATGTCGCCCAGGCCCTTATACACGGCCTCGAGCTGGTCGCTCACCTGCTTAAACGATGCAGACAGACGGTCGTTGAGCGTGCGAGAGAGCTTCTCGTCCACCGTCGCGCGCATCTGATCGAGCTGCACGTTGTTGTCTTTGCGGATGGCGCCCAGCTGAGCATCGACCGTCTCGCGCACCTTGTCCAGGCGATGCTCGATGCCCTCGCGATTGGCGCCGAGCTGTTGGGCCGTCTCACGGCGCAGGTCATCCATCCGGTCACCAGCTTGCGAGAACTCGCGTGCGATGGCCAGGTAACGTTGCTGCTCCACGGCCGCATCGGTCGTCTGCTGCTGCGCGATGGCATTGGCCGTGCGGCGTGTTTCGGCCAGCGCGACGTTCAGGGCATCGAGCGCGTTGTTGGCCTGCTCGAGTGCTGCCAGCGTTTCCGCGCTACTGTCGCCACGCTCCCGCAACTCGGCACGAAGGCCCTTGAGCTGCAGGGCACAGGCCGCAGCGACCCCCACCGCCACCAAGGCGATCACAACAAGCACAATATCAATAGCAGACATAGACTCCGCCCAACAAACCCAATCGATTATCAATCAAAACCGCGATCAATCTTACCCCGCCACACGCACCGGGCGCCCGGCCCCTTCTTGGGTGCTTCTCTCCTCCGCATATTCCATAATGCGACGCGCTGTCTTCCTGCTCACCTTCGAGTCATCACCGGCTAAGTATGCGTACACGTTTCCCTTATTCAGATTCAAATCGCGGCAGAGACCGTAGCGCGTTACACCCGATTCCTCCAATGCTTTAAGTGTTCTCTTTCTCATCAGGGCGTTCACCCTTCTGTCGGCCGCTGGCTTTTCTTTCACCCCTCTATACGCACGCCAAACGTTGGCGTAACGATTGGGGAGCTTATCCTCGGAGCATAGAGATGCCAGGCTACTCGCTTGGCCATACAGAGACAAAACACCTCGATAGCCCTCTTCCATCCACGAGCCCTCGGATAAACCCAGAACGTATTCGGCCTTACCCTGCGCCAAAGCGAGCAAAAACAGAGGCTCCGCCACACGCGGCTCAACCGTTGTTGCCTGCTTTACAAGCTTCCTAAAACTCAGCGACTGCTGTCCGGACAGCTCTCGGCAATAGCCTTTCAAAAATCCCTCAAAAGTCAGATTCAACCGAGCACCTCCTTTTTGTATTGCCTGTATGCACAGACCATCTCTTGATAACTCCGCTCTGAAGGCGACGAGGCCAACGCCTCTCCTTCATCGAATATAAGCCGCTCGAGCAGATCCCAATCAAGTCGGTCGATAAATGTTCGACTATGGAGGTCGACGATGTCGTTCGGACGATAGGCATAAAGCTTCATCACCGCCAGATCCTCCAAAGATGGCGTAAAGTACCTGATAAAATGCGCCCCGATCTCCAATGGGATCAGTCGATCTTCGTAATTGAATGGCATCTGGTTGCAATATGCCACTACCATGCCATTCACCTCGGGGTATCGAGCTATGATCTCGCGGAGGCGCCTGTCTGCCTCAAACACATCAATGTCATGTGTAACCGACCGATTCGTCACATCGTTTAGCATGAAGGCGCTTCCTCCCACCAATACAACGCTCGGCCTATCGTCTCTTGGACCTATTTCCAGCTCCGCCTCTTCGTCAATATCCAAAAGAGTCTGCTCTAAATCCTGCTTATACATAGCAAATCCTATTATTATTCATCTTCAATAATACTATTCAGTCGCACGACAGGACCCACAGGATGCAAGAATCCTACTCGTGGCGAGAATCCCTACACCCTAGAAGTCCTAATGTGACAAACGCTAACTCTCCCAGCCGGCGCGGATGGTTGTTATGACGTCACCTAAGCGCTGGCCTAGGGCCGCTAGATGCTGGAGCACCTCGTTGGGCGATGCGCCGTTGAGGATGCACGTGAGGGCATACGACGCCAGAAAGATGGCCGCAAGCCCCAGCGGGATGAGCACGATCATCGCCAAGGTGCGCAGGCGCTGGCCCACGCGGCGACGACGCGCACGACGCTTGTCGAACGCGAGCTCCTGCGCATATGAATCTTGCTGTACGGAATAGGCCTCTGGTGCCGATTCACACCCGGGCACAGCTGCAGGTACAGCAGCGGGCACGACATTTTGCGCAAAGGGCTGGACTGCCGCCCCTTGCATTTGCATCTCCATGAGTCGTTGCTGCTGACGCAGCATGCGCTCAGCTTGTTGCTGCGGAGTCTCAAGAAACAAATCCATGCTGGCCTCCAAAATCGGAGCATTCGACGCTTACGCCCAGCATCCCGCACCGCCATGACCGCGACAACGCAATCCGTAGCAATAGCCGCAAAGTTTCTTGTTGACAAAAGCTGTCGAAAACCTCAACAACTCCCCTACCAGCACTTTCTCTGAGCTTTTTTATCGAATGGTCTTTTGCCCTTCCGCCAACCCGCCAACTAACCAAAATCTAACCAAAAGCTTGACGAAAATTGTGGAGACCGAGACCCCACACAAAACGTGCCGCCCCAAAAAGGGGCGGCACACAATCTTTAATATCAGCTTTTCAGTAACGAGCACGCGACGACCCGAAGCCGGAGCGCAGGGCGGGGGAAACACCTTTGCCTCGCGCGACCCTGCGGAGCCGTGAGCGAGAGGGAAAGGTGTTTCCCCCGCCCTGCGCTCCGCAACAGCCAGCGCCACGCGCTAGTAGTTCACCACCTGCTCCTCAAAGTACGCCTTCGGGTGGTTGCACACCGGGCACACCTCGGGCGCCTCGGCACCAACGTGCAGGTGCCCGCAGTTCAGGCACTTCCACACCTTTACGCCCTCACGCTCAAACACCTCGCCCGACTCGATGCGCTCGACGAGCTTGTTGTAGCGCTCCTCGTGGGCCTTCTCGACGGCGGCGACACCACGGAACTTTGCGGCAATCTCGGCAAAGCCCTCTTCCTCGGCGGTCTTGGCAAACTCGTCGTACATCGTGGTCCACTCGTAGTTCTCACCCGCGGCGGCATCGCGCAGATTGTCCAGGGTATCGGGGACGGCGCCATCGTGCAGATACTTAAACCACAGTTTGGCGTGCTCGGACTCGTTGCCAGCCGTCTCGGCAAAGATGTTCGAGATCTGAACGTAGCCGTCCTTCTTGGCCTTGGAGGCATAGTAGCGATACTTGGTGTGTGCCTGGGACTCACCGGCAAAAGCGGTCTCGAGGTTCTTCTTGGTTTGAGAATTCTCAAAATCCATAGGTGTACTTCCCTTCAACGCATGCCGCCCGTAGGCTTCGAGCGGCCTCGTCTTTAGGATGCCCTCATGCCGAAAATCTAAACCTTACAATCCTGTTCTTCAGATTTGCACGGGCTAGATGCTCAGCCAGCGATCGCCCTCGGCTCGGCAAAAGCCCTCACGCTCCAGGTCGGCCAGAATGCCCGCGACAAGCTCGCGCTCGACCGGTCCACGCCCAGCCGCCGCTTCCATCTCGTTAACGCCCACCACGGCATCAGCAAGCGTAATCCCCGCCGGCTGGCCATCGCGCGCTGCCAGCAACATGCGCACGATATGCGCGCGCTTTTGGCGACGTGAGCCCTCAAACTTTGATTGACGGCTATAGCCCGCCGAGCGCCTGGACGGATTGGGCAACGTCTTTTTTAGATATGCGCCGTAATCTAGCAACGCGTAATACCACGCGCGCGGCGTATCGGCATCATCGAGCGGCACGGCAAAGGGAGCGATCTCGTCGGTCGCCGCACCGGGGGCCGCCGGACAGGCCGCCTGAATCAGCGGCACCAGCTCGCGATCGGGAACAGCCGGTACATCGGGAAAGAAGTGATGCAGAAAGACCGTGCGCACGTTGGTCTCCAGATACACGCCCGGAAGATCAAACGCAAACGACCGGATACCTTGCGCCGTTGCCGGGCCAATACCAGGCAGAGCGACCAAGTCACGCGTCTCGTGCGGAAACTCCCCGCCCCAATCCTCTACGACCCGTTGAGCGGCCCCGTGAAGCGCCAGAGCGCGTCGGTTGTAGCCCATGCCCTGCCAAGCGTCCAAAACATCGGAAGGCGCGGCCTGGGCAAGCGCCTGCACGGTCGGAAAGCGATCGAGCCACGCCGGCATACGCGTCTCCACGCGTGGTACCTGTGTTTGCTGCAGCATGACCTCAGAAAGCCAAATGATGTACGGATCGCGCGTGCGGCGCCACGGAAGGTCACGATAACGCAGGACCCCTTCCGAACGAATCATCGAACGAAAGGGGTCCTGAATCATATCTATGCTCCTTATGCGGCGCTATTCCTCCCGGCAAGCGCACGCGCAGGTGGCGTACTCGGGAAACGCTTCGCGGTCGGCGAATTTGGGATCGACGGCCGGGAACTGGCGGTGAGCGACGATGTCGCCGAGCGAAACGGAATCGAGGTAATCGCGCATCAACGCTTGAGCTCCGGCCCACAGGGGATGATAGCAGCACGTGCCCATGCGTGCACAGTCGCCATCGGGTGCGGTGCAATCATTCATAACCATAGGGCCCTGAACGGCCTCGACGACCTGGCGGATGGTGACGTCGTCCGGACTGACCTTGAGACGCATGCCACCGTGGACGCCACGCAGGCTCTCCACAATACCGGCCTGGACCAAACCGTGCTGAATCGAGCGGGCAAACGAATACGGAACATTGACCTCTTCGGCAGCGGTGCGAACAGAAAGCAAACGCTCCGGATCCTCGGCAAGCATCGCCAGCATACGAAGGGCGTAATCAGTCTTCCTCGATATGTCCATTTTTCCCCTTTCAAGGAATACGAACAGCTCGAACGAGCTCCGGGGCCGAGCTTGTGTCGAGACGCTAAATGACCGCAGGACATCCAAATGGTAAATCGGATATCCACTGAATGCCGCGCTTGGAGCGAAATGCATCAGATGCGGCCCACAGTGCAATTTAGTATAACCTAACCCCCTGCTTCGTTGAACAGGTGTTGCGCAACAAAGCTGTTGTTTAGACAGATATGCTTATTAGATTTTACTTGCGTTCCCGAAGGGGCGGGGATTCTGGGCGAAGATGCGCCAGGGCGATCGTTCTATCGAAACAAAGTGCATCAAACGCAAAAAGCCACGTCCGAAGACGTGGCTTTAATTGCGTTGGCGGGAAGTACGGGGCTCGAACCCGCGACCTCCGACGTGACAGGCCGGCGCTCTAACCAAACTGAGCTAACTCCCCAGGCAGACGTTCGCGTTTGTTTCCGCTCGCGTGCGCTGCGGGGATTAGTATACACAGAAGTCTGTCCGGCGCGCAACAACTTTTTTGAAAAAATTTTTCGGTCCCTCCGGGAGGGTCTCCGGGGCTGGGGGCGGGGGTTAAGTTTGCTGCTCTACAGTCCTGCGCAAGACGGAAAGCACATTAAGTGCTTTCCTTTGCGTGCGGAACTCGCGACAAACTTAACCCCCGCCCCCAGCCCCGGAGACCCTCCCTGCCGTCACATTGTTCAACCAGTTTTGCGGGCGCGCGCCGCTGCGCGGCTAGCCCGCGTGCTCCGCGGCGGGGTTGGTCTGATGGATCTTGTTGAACTTCGGCCTTTGGCTCAAAGAAAAACGGGAGACGCGATCTGCATCCCCCGTTTTTGTTGCGGTTAGTCCAAGTCAATAAACTTGGTGCTTAGGATCTTGCCGTCTTTGACGAGCATTCTGGCCATGGTGGGGCCTCGGGTGCCTCTGGGGTAGCTGGCGCTGCCCGGGTTGAGGACTAGGCAGCGGCCCACTTGGGCTTCTTTGGTTACGTGGGTGTGGCCGTTGATGGCTACGTCTACGGATCCCACCGGAAGGTCTTCGCGGTAGTGGGCTACGGCGAATTTGAGGCCTTCGTAGGTAAAGAGCGCAAGACGGTCTACATCGGGGCCGTAGTCGCGGTAGTAATCGTTGTTGCCCAATACGGCCCGCACGGGGGCGATGGTGCATAGGTGCTCGTAGTCCATCTCTGACGTAAGGTCGCCGGCGTGGATGATCAGGTCTGCGCCCTCAAGCTCATCCAAGAGCGCAGGCGATAAATAGCCGTGGGTGTCCGAGATGATGTCGATGCGCTTGGCGCTTGCGCTGTTCATGGGATCCCTTCCGCAAAAAACGATTCGGCAGATACATACAAAAAAGGCCCCACGGCCCCGCAGACGATGGGTCTACAGGGCTGCGGGGCCAGTGTGCTAGAGACTCAGAGCCTTCTTGAGCGGCACGACGCGGCGGCGCGAAACCGGCACGCGTTCGTCGACGCCCGTAATGCCCAGCTGGATGGCGCCCGAGGGCACCGTCTCAACGTCCGTGACGCACGCTAGGTTGACGATATAGCGGCGGTGAACACGGAAGAAGCCAAAGTCGCAGAGCTTGGCCTCAAACTGCGCCAGCGAGGTCGTCGACAAAAAGCGATCATCGACGGTATAGATGCAGGAGTAATCGTCCTTTGCCATGATAAAGCGGATGTCATCCACGGGAATGAGCACCTTGCGGCCGCCCTTTTCCACCGGGATACGCTCGATGGTCACTTTGCTGTCCGTAACCGGCTTGGCGCGTTGCATGACCTTCTCGATCGCGCGATCCAGGCGTGCCTCCTCAACCGGTTTCATTAGGTAATCGACAGCATCTACGTCGAACGCCTCGACGGCATGATCGCTATACGCGGTCACAAACACAATCGCCGGCGGATTTTTGAGCTTATGCAGCGCCTCGGCAAGTTGCAGGCCCGAGGCACCGGGCATCGAGATATCGAGAAACACGACATCCACGCGACTTTCCATAAGCATCTCGATGGCGGAGCGGACGCTCGACGCCTCCGTGATCGTGCCGATCTTGCCCGTTTGCTCGAGCAGGAAGCGAAGCTCCGAGCGAGCCGGCGCCTCATCATCCACAATCATCGCACGCAGCATAGGGATAAAACCTTTCGTCAACTAACTACGCCGGGCATCCGTCGCATGACGTTGAGCCCGTAGCCTTTTATTTTACTCTTGAATGTCAAAGATGCTCTCTGACAAATCAAGATGAAGGAGCACTTTGGTGCCCTTGCCCGGCGCCGATTCGACACGCGTATAGGAGTGCGGCCCATAAAAGCGATGGATGCGCTCCGAAATATTGTGCATGGCCACACCGGCGCCGCCACCCTGGGGAGAGCTGGCGTCGGGACGGGCAGAGCGCTCGTCAAACAGTCTGGCGGCGGTACCCTCATCCATGCCCACGCCATTATCGGCCACGGCAATCAAGATTGCATCCTCGCCGTCTTGGTGAACGGTCACGTCGATCCTCAGGGCGTCGTCATCGCCCATACCATGACGTACGGCGTTCTCGACAATCGGCTGGATCACGAACGCCGGCACCAGCGTATCTTCCACGTCCTCGGACACATCGAACGTCGCAAGCACGCGGTCCTCGCCAAAGCGGGCCTTCTCAAAGGTAAGGTAGCGCTTGGTCTGTGCGACCTCGCGCGAGACCGGAATAAGCGATCCCGAGTTGTCGAGCGTGGCACGATAGAACGATGAGAACTCACGAAGCAGTTCGCGGGCCCGCAGCGGGTCGGTGCGCGTAAACGATGCAATGGTGTTCAGCGTGTTGAACAGGAAGTGCGGGTTAATCTGCGCCTGCAGCGCACGCACCTCGGCGCGCGCCGTGAGCTCCTTTTGCACCTCGAGCTCGTGGATGGCGAGCTGCGTGGACAAGATCTCGGCAAAGCCCGAGGCAAGCGCGTACTGGGTACGGTCGACGGCGCGCGGGGTCTTGTAGTAGAACTTGAGCGTACCGACGGTACGATCGCCCACCTTGATGGGGGCGATAATGCCGGCGGGGACTTGGTTGTGCGAGCCGTCCGAGCCCACGACATCCACCATACGGTTGAACGACTGCACGATGCCATGTTCGATAACGTAGCGTGTGGCAAGCGTGTGGATGGGAGTATCGGGCAGCAGTTTTTCCTCAAACTCGCCCGCGCAGGCAAGCACGTTGTCCTCGTCGGTGATGGCCACCGTCATGGCGCGCGTCTCGGGCAAAATGCGCCGGCACACCAAACGCGCCGACTCCTGCGTCAGACCGCCCTTAATGTCCTCGAGCATGGCCGAGGCCACCGAGAGCGTCTCCTCGGTGTACTGGGAGCGCACCGAATCGGGATTGAGCGTCAAAAAGATAAAGATGCACAGAAAGATGCACAGCAGCGCGCAGGCAATCACCGTGGCGATCGGCTCGATACCGGTCACCAAGGCGAAAATAAAGTACACCAGCACGCAAATGGCGCAGGCGACGGCAATGATGCGAAAGATTGATATTGAACTATCGCGCTGGGCGCGGCGGTCGATCATTCGGCCCCCTCCAGAATACTGATCAGTTGTGCGTCACGCCAAAGCCCGTCCATAATCTTGGGCCAAAAGCTCTGGAAACGCAGATAGCTTGCAGCGTTTTGGCGCGCATAGGCCTTTGCCTCGTCGATACCATGGCGCCAGATGCGCAGGTAGCCCTCATGCTCGCGGGTAAACACGCTGCGGACCATAGCGGTCTTGCGCACGCGGTCGTCGAGCTCGCGCGAAATCCACGGGCCCGGGTAGGGCATGAGCGATGCCGCCGTAACGGGGATGAGCTCCTTTTGATGCGCGGCGAACGTCAACTTGGCCCGTTCGTAGTACCAACGGTATACATCCTGCATAAAGCGCGGTGAGCGCTTTTCGGACTCCGGAGGCAGATGGCGCACGGTCCACTCGTTATCAAACCACACGTCGTAGCCAAACATACGCATGTTAAAGAGGTAATCCAAGTCCTCGCCGCGGGTGATAAACGGGTCAAAGGCCACACGCGTAAAGGCGCGGGCGTGCAGGGCCATCAGGCCGCCGCACACGTAGTTGGAGCGCGAGATGCGGGTGCCCGAGAGCGCCTTTTTCATCCAACGGTTGAACTCGATGCGCTTGGTCCACCAACGATGGCAGATGCCCGCCTTGTCCGTGGGAGCCAGCGGCGAGCCGTCGCGATCGTAGAAATAGCCGCTCTTGACCAAGATCGGCAGGCCCTGGCGCGTCTGCTGACCCAGCGCGTAGGTCGCGCGCTTCATAAAGTCGGCATCGATGACAGTCTCATCGTCATCCAAAAAGATAACCGCGTCATGCCCCAGCACAGCGGCACAGGCTAGCCCCATGTTGCGGATGGCACCGTAGCCTCGCAGGCTCACGCACTCGCCCGAACCCTTGGGCGCGATCTGAGCAACCCGGTCTGCGATGCGCGAGGCCTGGGTGTTGGTGACAACGGTGACCTTGAGCGTGGGATGCGCGTCGACAATCTCGTGCACGCGCAGCGACACATCGGCTGTGGCAGAAACAGGACAGACCACCAAAAGGATGATGCGCGGGATGTCGCACACCTGCTCAAGCGAGGCCAGGCAGCGGTCGAGTTCGGGATTGTCGGCGTTGAGTCGCGTCGAATGGTCATAGGTGCCAGGGGCGTTTGCGCAAGCGTCATCGCCCGCCCAATACGTTGGAATCACGACCGTGGCGTTCATGCCTTACCCTCCCTGCAACACAAAAACGGGACGCCGCCAAACACAGGCGACGCCCCGCGACCTAGCTGATTCCATCATACCCACTTGGGCAAATCATTGCTCGCAAGTCGCAATGTTTATTGCGGATAACCCCAAAAGAGTACCGTGGACAGGCACAATAGCCGCTCGCTCCTATGCGGCATGCTCTGCCGCCCGAGTCATGCGGGACAGGCGGACCAGTAGCATAAAGCCAACGACCAGCAGCACGCCAATGGAAAGGACGCCCAGCGACGGGTTGCCGGTCAGCGAGGTGACGACCGACACCAGGAAGGTGCCCATAACGCTTGCATAACGACCAAAGATGTCAAAGAAGCCGTAGTACTCGTTGGACTTTTCCTTGGGGATAATGCGGCCAAAGTAGCTACGGCTGAGCGCCTGCACACCGCCCTGGAACAGGCCGACCATAATGGCAAGCACCCAAAACTCAAAGGCAGTCTTGAGGAAGAACGCGGCAAAGAGCACGATGCCCATGTAGGCGGCGACTGCCACCAAGATCATATTGAGCGTGCCCACGCGGCCGGCGAGCTTACCGTAGATGATGGCGGACGGGAAGGCCACAAACTGCGTAACGAGCAGAGCCAGCACCAGTTGGGTCGAGTCGATGCCCAGAGCCGATCCGTAGCTGGTTGCCATGGAAATAACCGTGTGCACACCGTCGATGTAGAAGAAGAACGCGATCATGTAGACCAGCACGGTCTTATTGTGGGCGATCTCACGCATGGTGTGTCCGACCTCGGAGAACACACCGCCCACGATGTGGCCAATAGTATCCTCGGGACCGCGCTCGCGACCGTACTTTTGCTTATAGGCGCGAATGAGCGGCAGGGTAAAGATGAGCCACCAGGCACCAGTGATGATAAACGACAGACGCGTTGCCAGCATGGTGGGGATGCCAAGAGCGGGGCCACCCATGATGAGCGCCAGGCAGATGACGAACGGCACGGTGGAACCGATGTAGCCCCAGGCATAACCCGAGCTGGACACGGCGTCCATGCGCTCGTCGGTGGTAATGTCAGGCAGCATGGCGTCGTAGAACGTCATAGAAGAGTTAAGGCCGATGGTGCACAGCACGTACACGGTCAAAAATGCCATGGCGGACATTGGGATAGCCTGCGCCAGGCAAAGCACCAGGCCCGTGAGGAAGAAGCCCAAGAAGAACTTGATCTTGTTGCCGGCGTAGTCGGCAAGTGCGCCCAGAATGGGCATGAGCATGGCGATGACCAGCGAGGCGATCGTCTGCGCATTGCCCCAAGCGACCACCAGGTCGGCCGAGGAAGCGCCGGTATTGATGGCGTTAAAGTAAATGGGCACCACCGAGGTATTGAGCAGCACGAGGGCCGAATTGCCCACATCGTACATAACCCAGTTACGCTCGAGCTTGGTGTATTTCATGGACAGGGACCCTTCGTATTTGCCCGATATGCAGTTAGTTCATCGTACCCCAATTGTCCAGAAGCACCGGTAAGGATTCGGCAAAGGGGCACGCATGAGCCCTATTCCTCGCGGTCGAACTCCTCATCGGCATTGAGCACGCGACCGCTGTAATTGACATGGTTGGTCACGGCTTCCATATCGCCGGTCTCGATAAAGCGGGCAACCGTGCACTCGTAATCGAGCAGCGCGCGGTCAAAGACCTCGGGGAAGCTCTCGGTCGAGACTTCATCTGTAAAGGGGTTCTTCCATGCCAAGTGGCCCAGGTTGCCGGTACGCTCGGGCAGCTCGGTCGTCACGCGGTGCGCAAGGCCGTCGAGCAGCGAGTAGTCGTGCACCAAGCCCTCAACCAGCGAGATCGCGCGCGTCTTTGCGGAGCCGGCCGGCTCAATCGCGCGGTAAAGTCGCTGCATATTGGCAACGGCAGCACCGTACTCCCCCGCCGGAATGTCAATGCCGTACACGCGTCCGGCAACATAGCTCATCAGCACGCCGGCCACGCGATTGATGCGATCGGTGGTGACGATCTCGCCCGCCGGCGGGTAATCGTCAACCGTAGCGCCATCGCGTTTAAGCTGCAGCATCAGTACATCCAGGTCGCTCTCGATCACGGCATGGACCTGACTGCTCGAATCCTCAAGCTCTGAATCGGACTCCACGATGCCAAACTGTTGCTCATAGACAAAGGGGTGAGCGTTGCGGTCGAGCACGTAATGAGACAGCAGGCCCAGCGCAAAGGCACGACCCAAGCTGGCGTCGCGCGGCAGCAGATGCGACACGCCATCGCGCAGGCACGCGAACTGGCGAGACATGCGCGACCGATGCATGACCTGCGCCAGCAGCGTGCAGTCGGAAACACGCGGTGTCAGAATGTGAAAGAAAAACGGGTCGGGGCCTTGGTTGCCCAAGATAAAGGCAATGCGCTCTTCATCGGACGTGATGACGCCCTGCGGAAGACGGTCGATGCTTTCCTCGCCAAACAGATGATGGGTGATAAGCGCGGGCATAATGATCCTTTCGATTTCATTCGATGCCACCCATTATGCCCACCGCGCGCCCATGCCAAACCTGCGATGGTAAACGACGGCACGCAAGCCTCTTACGCAAGCCCCAGGTGCGACTTGACCTCGGCGGCACGACGACGGGACACCGGCACCGTCGAGCTCACGCGGTCGAGCCTGAGCTCCATCAACCCCGTGGAGCCAATCTCAACATTGTGCACGTCTTCCAAATTGACCAGATAGCTGCGATGAACGCGAATAAAGCCCTCGGAGCCCAAGCGACGTTCGAGCGAAGAGATCGACTCATTGATCAGATATGTTCCCTCGGCGCAGACGGCGTTGCAAAAATCGGCACGCGCCTCAAAGTAGCAGACATCCGCCACGGGGATGAACACCTTTTTGCCCCCGCGATCCACCGTCAGACGCAAGGGCTGGCGCGGAGCATGGACGACACGACGAACGCCCAGGGCGGCCTCGATCTTATCGAGCGCCTTTGACAGGCGGGCATCCTCGACCGGCTTGACGACGTAATCAATGGCATCGAGGTTATAGGCATCGGCCGCATACTCGGCAAATGCCGTCACAAACACCACGACCGGCGGCGTTTTTAGGTTCTGCAGCGTCTCGGCAAGCTCGATTCCCGAGCGGCCGGGCATCGTGATATCCAAAAACAGCACGTCGGGCTTGTTCGACAGAATCGACTCCACGGCCTCGGTGACATTGCCCGCCTCGGCAATCTGTCCCACACGTGCATCCTTTTCCAGCAGATAACGTAGCTCAGCCCTAATAGGAGGCTCGTCATCAACCACCAAGATGTTCCATCCCTCGGACATATGCGCTTCCCCTCTTTTTTTCTCTCAATCCAACCGCGCGCTACACCTTCATCGGCGCCGGCTCATGCGGCTCGCCGTTCAGCTCGACGATGACCTGCGTTCCCACGCCCTCCTGGGACTTCACGCGCATGCCAGAATCTTCTCCGTAAAAGAAATGGATGCGCTGAAGCACGTTGAAGAGCGCCAGGCCGCAGCCTCGCTTGATGGAGCCGTCGGCGGTAATGCTCTCGGGCTCCTCTCGGCGATGCTGCTCAAACAGATGCGCGCAGACTTCTTCGCTCATACCGATGCCGTCATCTTCGACGATGATCTCCAAGCCGTCATCGGTCTCAAAAGCCCTAACATGAATAGAAAGCGGCTCGGTCTCGCGCTGCGCATGCTTGATGCAGTTTTCGAGCAGCGGCTGCAAGATAAACGGCGGCACCATGCTGTCGCGCACCTCAAAGTCGATATCGACCGAGACGCGCAGACGGCCGTCGCCATACCGGGCCTGCATAAGGTTGATGTAACGAGTGCCCTGTTCCACCTCGTGCTCGAGCGTTGTGAGGGTATCGGAATCGGACAGTGTCTGACGGTAGTAATTGGAAAAGTCGATGAGCAGCGACCTGGCCTTGTCCGGCTCGGTACGCACGAGCGACACGATGGTGCTGATGGTGTTAAACAGAAAATGAGGATCGACCTGCGATTGCAAGGCGCGCAGCTCCACGCGGGCTGTGAGCTCGTCCTGGCGCTCGAGCTCAAAGCTGGCGAGCTGCGTGGAGATGAGATCGGCAAAACCCGAGGCCAACGCCGTCTGGCGCATATCGATGCTGCTCAGGCGGGGATAATACAGCTCGAGCGTACCCACGCAATGCCCGCGCACGGTAAGCGGCGCGACAATGCCGGCGCGCAGGCGGGGAAAATAGCCGTCCGTCTCATTGGAGGCGTCGCGCGAAAATACACTCTGCTCGCCGGACTCGATCACGTTGAGCGTGGTCTTGAGTACAACCGGGGTGCCGGCAGGGCACTTTGCCGAGTCCTCGCCCCAGCTTGCCAACACCTGTTTGCCATCGGTAAAGCAGATGGCAGAGGCGATGGTCTCGGACAGGATAATTTTAGAGGCGCCCAGGGCCGCTTCGGGCGTAAGGCCGCGCGACGTGTAGGCGAATATTTTTGATGCGATGGCGAGCGTACGGTCGGTTGCGCTCGATGTGAGGTCGTCGGGGACCACAAAGACATACGAGAAGAAGAAGCACAGCATGACCAGACCGGCAATAACGACAACGCCCGGAACGGGATTGGGATTATCGGTTAAATCCCAGATAAGCAGCAGGATAAGCGCCGGAACGACAATACCGAGCAGGATGGCCTGAACAACATGCTGGGCCGTACGAAAGACCTTGGTAGAGTTGTAGCTCTTGCCCAGAATCAGCCTGTTTAAATCCACCGTCATCCCCTCTTGTCCTTAGCACCCATAGCAATAAAGAGGGCCGCAAGCGACCCTCTCCATTGCATTATGCAATCAAAAACTGTGTTTTACATCAAGCCATCGACAAACGGTATCTTAGGCGCTGTATTTGTTAGCCTCACCAAAAGTGCCAGCCTCGATGATCCAGCCATCCTTCATGATGACGTCCATGTTGTCGGTGTTGAGCACGTGGATGTCGGCGGCGACGTCACCGTTGACAACCAGCAGGTCGGCGCACTTGCCGGCCTCGATGGAACCGGTCTCGTCCTCGATGTGGCACATCTTGGCACCGTTGAGGGTGGCGCAGGTGATGGTCTCGACCGGAGTGAAGCCGATCTTGTCGACGAACTCGTACATCTCCTCGATGGAGCAGGTGCCGTACGGGGTGACGAAGGAGAAGGAGTCGGAGCCGATCGTCATGACGACGCCGCGCTTCTTGGCCTCGCGCAGGCAGTCGTAGTTGCGCTGCAGCTCCTTCTCGACCAGGGTGCCCTCGTACTTGTCGTGCAGCTCGGGGACGTAGACGGGCGGATAGGTGGCGTACCAGGTGGGCAGGAAGGCGATCGTCGGGGTGAAGAAGGTGCCCTGCTCGGCCATGAGGTCCATGGTGCGCTCATCGATATCGAAGCCGTGAATCAGCTGCTCGCAGCCAAAGCGAACGGAGTCGTAGGCGGCGGCGTGGTTGTTGTAGCAGTGACTCCACACGGGGATGCCGACCATCTTTGCCTCTTCGACCACGGCCTGGATCTCCTCGGAGCAATAGTGCTGGTCGCGACCGGAATCCCAACGCCAGATGCCGCCACCGGTAGCCCAGATCTTGATGGCATCGGGGTTCTCGCGCAGGCGACGACGGACGGCCTTGCGCAGATCCCAAGGACCATCGACCTGGTCGCCCCAGGGATGGGATTCCTTGTTGAGCTCCTGGGTGCAGTGGTGGGAGTCACCGTGGCCGGCAACGCGGCAGAAGCCAAGACCAGTGGCCAGAACGCGCGGGCCCTTGAAGACGCCCTTGTCGATGCAGTCGCGAATCTGGATACCAAAGCGGCCGATCTCGCAGACGGTGGTGAGGCCGTGGGTGAGGCAGTCGTAGGCCTGCTTGACGGCGACGGCCTGCTTCTCGAGGAGCGGCTGCATGACCCAGTCGGTGTCATCGTCGGTCAGGTTGCCCGAGAAGTGCAGGTGGGTGTCGATCAGGCCGGGAAGGACGGTCTTGCCGGCGGCGTCGATAACCTCAACGCCCTCGGGAAGGTCCTGCATAGTACCGGCATACTCGATCTTGCCGTTGTCGTCGACGAGAACGAGGGAGTTCTCGACCGGCTCGGCACCGGTACCGTCGATGAGCTTGCCGCCAACGATTGCATACTTAGTGGACATGGTTCCTCCTTATGGATCCATATAGTGGGCGAGGCCATGTTGGGTTATGGCCTCACAAAGCTACCCAAGTGGTGCCGGGTTCGGTGCGCGGAAGAGAGGGGTCCGCGCACCCGATCCGCCCCGGCTAGGCGTTATTTTTTGCGGGAATTGGTGAAGGCCATGAGGGCCAGGCCAACGGCCAGCCAGCCGATCACGATGCTCCACTCCACCATGTTGAGGGAGGCGGGAGAGAACGGGACCACGAGCAGGCCGATGATGACGGCGCAGGCAGCGACAGCGAGGCTGATGCCAAACTTGCCGCCGGGCACCTCGTAGGGACGAGGCAGGTCGGGCTCGGTGAAGCGCATGCGCAGGCAAGCGAGGGCGACCATGCCGCAGGAGAAGATGAAGGCGAGAGCCGACACGTTGGTCAGAGGGATGAGCATGTTCTTGCCCAGGAACGGACCGATGACGGTGATGACGCCCAGGACGGCGCAGGCGAGCTTGGGAGCGCCGGACTTGGGATCGACCTCGGCGAACTTCTCGGGCAGCTGGCCCTTGCGGCCCATGGCAAGCATGATGCGGCTCGTGGCGCCGTAGAAGGAGTTCATCGGGCCCATGGGTCCAAGCGTGGCGATGACGAGCATGGCCAGGTACAGGAGCATGTTGATGCCCTTGAGGCAGGCAAGCGCGGGAACCGGGCTCTTAACAAACTCATGCCAGTCGAGGATGGTGCCGAACGAGTAGATGCAGACCATGTAGAAGCCGCCGGCGGCCAGCAGGGCCAGGGAGATGATCTTGCCGAACTTGTTCCAGTTGAGGCCCTCGGCTGCTTCCTCAGCCTGCTGAGGAATGGTATCGAAGCCGGCGTAGAAGAACGGGGTCAGAACCAGGACCGACACGATGCCGGCGAACAGGCTGGTGCCCTCGGTAGCGGGCTTGCCGCCGCCAGCACCGGTGACCTGGGAGAACACGGGCATGGCGTGTTCCGGCGAACCGGTGAACAGCGAGACACCCATGGCGAGCAGCATGCCGCAGAGCAGAGCCTTGGTCAGGAAGGCCTGGAGCTTGGCGGCCGAGCTGGCACCGCGGAAGTTGAGGAAGATGACGTAGACTGCAAAGCCGAGCGCGATTAGCGTCGGGAACAGGTAAACGTCGGCGCCCAAGATGGTGTAGAGCTTGACGGCGCGCAGCCACTCAAGACCGGGCAGGCTGCCGAACATCTCGGACACGAGGGTCGAAATGGCGATGGCCTCCCACGGGCACAGGATGCCGTTGCCCAGGGCCAGGAGCCAACCGGTGATGTAGCTCAGCGTACGGCCAAAGCTACGGTCGACATACTCGACGATGCCGCCCGAGATGGGGATAGCAGCCGTGAGCTCACCGAAAACAGCTCCGACGGGCACGAGGAAGATTGCACCCAAGAGGAATGCGATCATAGCGGGAACGGGACCGCCGCCCACGACCATCCAGTCGCCGACCTGCAGGACCCAACCAGTACCGATGATGGCACCGAAACCGATGGTGAAGAAGTTCCAGAGCGAAAGCGTTTTCTTCATGCCACCGTTACCTTCGACTGCAACTTCTGCGTTCTTGTCCGCCATTGTTCCCCTCCTTTCCTTATTGACGCCTCTTTGGCGTCACCCCTTGCGCGGTCTGTTTTGCCGCGCGCTTTTATTTCGTGGCTTTAAGATACGGCCTTGGCACAGCAGCGCCGCTTGTGGCTCGACCGAAGGCAGAACTGCAAAACGAGCGGCGCCGTTTTTGGGACGAACGGAGGAAGACGTCATTCGTCTTGGACGCTTTCATCTTGGCTGCTTTTGAATACCTGTTGCCGTGACGCTTGGCGCGCGGCGCGGCAACGTTCATACCATTTGTCAGGCTTTTGGCGCACATGCCCATGTGTCGTGCATCTTTTTATGTAGGATAGACAAGTTACACATGAGGCAAGGTGATTCGAATGGCATATGGATACAATGACGGCGACCAACGGCCACAAAGCGTGCGCCTTGCCGGCCGCACCACGCCAACGCCCAGAAGCACCTCCGACAACGACAACCCGCAGCGCCCCCAAGAGCAGCTCGGGGCTTCTTCGCGGCAACAAAGCCGTACCGTGCAGCAGTCAGACCGAATGAGTACGAGCACACGCCAACGCCAGACCGACACATCGCAGCCACGCCGCTACGATCGCCGTAAGACCGACTACTACGTTAAGCGCTCCTTTTCGCGACCTCAACGCGATCGCGGCAATTCCGCCCCTCGCCCCGCGTCGCACACCACAAGTCACGCGCTTCCGGCCCGCCGCCTACGCCTTGCGTTTTGCTCCATCGCCGCCTGCCTCGTCTTTGTGTTTTTGGGATCCTGTATCTCTCACGGATCAGCCGGTCTCGAGCCCACTGCCGAGGACAAGCTGCTTAAAGCTCCCGTCGCACCCGGTTACTCCTTTGCGTTCTCGACCCCACGCTCGCAGTGGCAGGCCGGCACCATGCCCCACATCTACCAAATTGACCCCGCATGGTCGGAGCTGCCCTATGCCGGTGGCACTATTCGCGAAAACGCTTGCGGCCCCACTTGCCTCACCATGGTCTATATCTTTAAGACCGGCCACACCGATAAGACGCCGGTCGATATATGCGCACTGGCCGAAGCCGGCAACTACGCCCCCACTGGTGCCACCGAGTGGTCGTTTATGACAGGCGGTGCGTGGCAGCTGGGGCTCAACGGAACACAGCTCTATAACAATCGCGAATCGATTACCCAAGCACTTCGCTCGGGTGCGCCCGTCATCGCCGCAGTGCGCCCCGGTACGTTTACCAACGTAGGCCACTACATCGTGCTCTACGGCATCGACGATGCCAACCAGATTGGCGTCTACGACCCCAACTCGGCCAGCCGCAGCGCCCGCCGCTGGGGCGTCGTAGAGGTCCTCAACGAAGTCGAAGCCATGTGGGCCTACTACTAGTCATTGGGCACTCATTGGGGACAGACTTAAATGAGTAGTCATTTTTTGACCAGTCGTTTAAGAACGTCCCCAATGACTATTAAGGACTGTCCCAAGCTGCCGGCAGGAAAGGACCGTCCCCAAGTGCCGGGTTTGTCCCCAATGACTAGGTGAATAGCAAAAGCCCCGCAGTCGGAGCGGACTGCGGGGCTCATGAAGAGAGGCTAGTCTGTGGGCGCTTTGCCTGGCGCCCACGGGAGAGGCAACAGAGTAGAGGCTACTCGTGGATGCGGGTACCGGAGAGGCCGGCCATGGTCTCGGCGGCCTTGTCCAGGGCGCCGATGATGCAGGTGCGGCCCTTGCGGGAGCGGGCAAACTTGATGGCAGCGCGGACCTTGGGCTCCATGGAGCCCTTGCCGAACTGGCCCTCGTCGGCCAGGCGCTCGGCCTCGTCGGCGGTGAGGTCCTCGAGCTCCTCCTGGTTGGGCTTGCCGAAGTTGATGGCGACATGCTCGACGGCGGTCAGCAGGAACAGGACGTCGGCGTCGCAGTCCTCGGCCAGCAGCTCGCCGCCCAGGTCCTTGTCGATAACGGCGGGAACGCCCTTGTAGCAGCCCTTGTTCTCGTAGTCGCGGACGACGGGGATGCCGCCGCCACCGCAGGCGATGACGATGAACTCGTTGTCGAGCAGGTTGAGGATGGAGTCGGCCTCGACGATCTTCTTGGGATCGGGGGAGGCGACGACGCGACGCCAGCCGCGGCCGGAATCCTCGACGAAGACCTTGGAGGGGTCCTCGGCCATGAACTCCTTGGCCTGCTCCTCGGTGTAGAAGGGGCCGATCGGCTTGGTCGGGTTCTTGAACGCGGGATCGTCGGGATCGCACTCGATCTGGGTGACGACGGTGGCGGCGTGCCAACGCTTATAGCGCTTGTGCATCTCGCGGCCGATGCCCTGCTGCAGGTGGTAGCCGATGTAGCCCTGGGACATGGCGCCGCACTCGGGCAGCGGCATCTCGGGGGTGCCGATGGCATCGTGGGCGGCGGCGAAGGCGTTCTGGATCATGCCGACCTGCGGGCCGTTGCCGTGGGTGATGATGATCTCGTTGCCCTGCTCGATGAGGCCGAGGAGAGCGTGGGCGGTGTTGCTCACGGCCTCGATCTGCTCGACGGGGTTGTTGCCGAGGGCGTTGCCGCCAAGGGCGACGACAATACGATCGGGCTTGCCAAGAGGCTTAGACATTGCTGGAATCCTTTCTGTAAAAGGCCTACAACCCATTAATAACCCGCGTCCGTGCGATACGCGAGTTTATTAAGGTTTATATTCTCTTTATCGCTCATTTTATTCATTTTGAAAATACCTAAGCGGCGAACGGTCGATTTTACCCGCTCAGCGTAAAGAAGCCCAGTTCAGGCATATCTACGCCATTTACGTGCAACTTTATTTAAATAGAGCAGGGATTAGACCAGATTATGCAAACTATATCTTTGCTAAACACAAAACGGACAGCGCAATATCTTACTCGCACTATACGCGATTCTATACATTAATTTGACGAGTATGCACCCCTGCAAAAACATGGGGCTTTTCATCCAACATAAGGGATAGCCGATCGCGCTTCACCCCGCGGCAAGCGACTGCGAGTTCGCAGTATGGAACTTTACCGTCGGCTTCTGCATGAACGCTGCCGACGCCCTTTCGCTCCTGCGCGCCCAAGCAGCCGAGAACGCTAACGGCGCCACTGTCAACCTGGCCACCCTCAACAACGGCGCCGCCAGCCTTTTCGCAAAGTACCGTGCTGGTTCGCTGGCTTTGAGGCCTAAGTGAGCTTTGCTATTTGCCAATTTTTGTATGATTTGGGTCAAATCTATTTGTCAATTTTTGTATGATTAGGGGCAAATCTATTTGCCAATTTTTGTCAATGAGGTGTTTTAATGCTACGCCGCAAGGTCACTGATAGGCTTTTGAGCTGGAAGAATAACTCCCATAAGGCCCTGCTTGTTACCGGTGCGCGTCAGATTGGCAAGAGCTATGCGATTCGCGCGTTTGGAAAGAGCAACTACGCTTCGTATTATGAGGTCAATCTGCTACTTGATGCCGAGGCAAGAGACGTACTTGTTGGCGCTAAGAACTCCATTGACTTCATCAACCGCGTGGCCCTTCTTGCGGATGCACCGCTTGTTGAAGGAGACACGCTTATCTTCGTCGATGAGATTCAGGAGTATCCGCAGATCGTTACACTTATGAAGGCGCTGGTCGAGGACGGACGCTTTAGCTATGTCTTCTCGGGGTCTATGCTTGGGACTGAGTTTAAGGGGATCTCTTCTTTCCCGGTGGGGTATGTCGAGCACATTGTTATGCGGCCAATGGATTTTGAAGAGTTTTGTTGGGCAAACAGCATCAGCGAGAATGTGCTTGCAGACATCCGCAGCTGCCTTGTCGAGAGGCGTCCCGTCGAAAATTTTATTCATGAGGCGATGCTCAAAAACTTTAGAGCTTATATCGTTTGCGGCGGCATGCCGGAGGTCGTTCAGAACTATATCGATTCGGGCTATTCGCTCGTGAGAACGCGTGAGCTTCAAATTCAGCTAGTCGATCAGTACAAAAGCGATATCTCTAAATATGCATCGACTCGAGCGTTTAACGTTCGCTCCATTTTCGAGCAAATTCCCGTTCAGCTTGAGGCGGAGTCCCATCGCTTTATCGTCTCGTCTCTAGGCGAGGGAGCTCGTCTTCAAAAATACGAGCAGGATTTCCTATGGCTGGTGAACGCAGGCGTTGGATTGATGGTCCCCCAGGTGACGGAGGCACGAAGTCCTCTCAAGAGGACGGAGAAAACGACGGCCTTTAAACTATACGAGTCCGATACAGGTATGCTCGCATCGCGGTATCCCGGCAGCACGGCACGCGCCGTCTACCTTGACATGAAAACCCCCAACCTCGGCGGCCTCTATGAGAACGTGGTCGCACAGGAACTCGTTGCCCTCGGAGCAGATACGTGGTACTACCAAACGCGTGAGGTCGGTGAAGTCGACTTTGTAATCGAAGGTGCCCGCGGGCATGTTGTCCCAATCGAAGTCAAATCGGGCAAGAAAGTTCGAGCACATGCAGCCCTCGACCGTTTGATGAGTGTGGGCGAGTACAAAATTCCCGAGGCCGTTGTGCTGAGCCACGAAAACCTTTGCAAAGAGGGCAAGATCCTTTACGTTCCAATCTATATGACATTCTGTCTCGATGAGTTTATGGAAAAGGACGACCCCAACAACGATTTCTCGTTTGCACCCATATCCCTCTAGGCCATCTGGGTCCGCAACCAGGTCCCCCTCTATGCCCAAAGCAGCGCGTGGTTTCGCGGCAAAGCCGCGAAACAGCGACCGGGATAAAAGGCCCCACCAACCACGCCCCTCGTTCAGCCCCACAATCCGAGGACGTAGTCGTAGCAGGATCTGAGGTCTAACCTTCGCGGACACTCCGCAGGACGAAAGAACCCCCGCCGCACGTAGTGTGAACTGCCTCCCATTTCTTGGACACAAGAAATGGGAGGC
>NZ_QRUF01000011.1 GCF_003458415.1 Collinsella sp. AF25-2LB | reverse complement strand
GCCCCAGCAGCAGCCGACGCCTCGCGCCGCCGCTCCCGACCCGCTTGCCGTGGCAGACCCCTTCGCGCCTAGCGTCCCCGACCCCGCCGCCGCACCCATCCCAGTGCCGCAGACCGTCTCGCGCGACGCGCTTGCCGGCATGGGCGGAGCCGCCGCGACCGGTGCCGCCGTGGGCCTAGGCGCCGCAGCCGGCATCGCCTCCAACATGGCGAGCACTCGCGCCCCGCAGCGCCCGCTCGCCCAGCTCGTCGACGTCGTGAGCGGCGAGAGCCATAGCATCACCTCCGCACAGGTGACCATCGGTCGCGAGCGCTCAGTTTCCGACATTGCCCTGCGCGACCCCAACGTGTCGCGCCGCCACGCCCAGCTCACCTTTACGGGCTCGGATTGGTCGATCGAGGACCTCAATTCCACCAACGGCACGCTCGTCAACAACCGCCGCATTACGCGCTGCCCGCTGCGCAACGGCGATCTGCTGACGTTTGGCCTGAGTACCTTTGAATTTAGGGGATAGTCGCTTATGAACATCGATATCGTCCTTTTTGCAGGCCGCATCGTCCTGGTCGCCCTGCTCTATATCTTTCTGTTCGCCGTCATGAAGACCGGCGTGGGACTTGTGCGTGGACAGCGCCGCGACTCGGCTATCTGGACGATCGATGTGGACAAGGGTCCGCGCGGTATCCGCGGCATCCACGTAGACATGCTCGGCCCCGTCATCGTCGGTCGCTCGCCATCTTCGGACATCTGCATCAACGAACCGTTCGTTTCAGCCTCGCACGCGCGCTTTTCGCTGCAGGGCCCGGCGCTCATCATCGAGGACCTCAACTCACTTAACGGCACGCTCGTCAACGGCCGCCAACTCGTGGAGCCCGCGACGCTGCGTGAGGGCGACGAAGTCCAGATTGGCGACGTGGTCATGAAGGTGAACCGTCGATGATCGACGAGGAGAACAAGTCCGCAACTATGACCGAGGCACCGGCTGCCGCCGTAGCTGCACCGGCCCACGCCGCTCCGGCGGGCTCCGCACCCGTGGAGCCCGAGGACACCGTGTTCTCCCTGCCTCTTTCGCATGTAACGCATGATATTTCGGATCTCGCCGATAACGAGGACGAAGAGGATGCCGTAGCGGCGCCCATCGGCGCACATGCTGCGGAACAGCCCACAGCGCCCGAAGCAACCCCGGCGCCGGCTCACTTTGCAGAGCCCGTCGCCGCGGCAATCAACGAGAGCGCTGCGGTGTTTGCGGCACCCGAGCCCGCCGCGCCGGCGTTTCCCATAGCCCCGGCATCCGAGGTTGCGCCCGCGTCTACGCCGGCGCCCGAGCCTATAGACGTCAGCCCGCAAGACGACGAGTCGACCGCCCGCGTGTCCGAGGAGCCCGACTCCCCGGACACCGACAATTCCGAATCAAACGCCGAGACCGACACCGTCTCTCCCGGTGACACCGCCGAGATCGACGTTGCTGCCGTTGAGGCCAAGCTCAAAGACCCCGGCTCGACCATGAGCTTTGAGCCCCTGACCGAGGAGCGCATCGAGACCGACTCGACCTATGATGCCGGTACCACCACGCAACTCATGTGGGGCGCCCGCTCCGACGTTGGCTGTGTGCGCCCGCACAATGAGGATTCCTACCTGGTGCAGTCGCCGCTCTTTTGCGTATGCGACGGCATGGGTGGTCACGCCGCCGGCGAGGTAGCCTCTTCTATCGCTGTCGAGACTATAGCCAAGACGGCCCCACAGTCCGCCGACGCAGCACGCCTGGCCGCAGCCGTCGAGGCAGCCAACGCCGCCGTAATCGAGGCGGCCCTGAACGGCCTGGGCAAGCCCGGCATGGGCTGCACAGCCACCTGCGCCTATATCGAAAACGATACGCTCGCCATCGCCCACGTGGGCGACTCGCGCGCCTACCTGCTCCACGAGGGCACGCTCATCCGCGTGACCCGCGACCACTCCTACGTGGAGGAGCTCGTGGACGCCGGCGAGATCACGGCAGACGAGGCTCGCGTCCACCCCAACCGTTCGGTCATCACCCGCGCACTGGGCTCGGACCCCGCCATGTATGCCGACCACTTCACTCTGCATATCGAGGAAGGCGACCGCCTGATCCTGTGCTCCGACGGCCTTTCGAGCATGATTCCCGATAGCGATATCGAGAACATCGCCACGCAGTCCTCAACCGCGCAAATCTGCGTCGACAACCTAGTGGACGCGGCGCTTGCCGCCGGCGGCCACGACAACGTGACCGTAGTAGTCGTTGACCTGGTTGACGATGGCGTCATGCGCGAGGCGCAACGCGTGCGTCGCCGCAACGTTACTATCGCCGCCATCCTGGCCCTCGTCTTTGTGCTGGCAGCTGGCATCTGGGCCTACACGGGTGTCACCGGCTCGTACTACCTGGGTACCTACCAGGGCAATGTCGCCGTCTGGCGCGGCCTGCCCGGCAAGCCACTCGGACTCAAGCTCCACTGGCTCGAAAGCGAAACCAGCATCAAGCTGTCCGACCTGCCCGAAGACACGCAAAACCGCCTCAAGGCGGGCATTCCGCAAACAAGTGTCGACGATGCGCAGGACACGATATCCAAGTACCGCCACCAGATCGACGAGGAGCAGACCCGCCAGGTGATCGACGCGCAAACGATTCGCGACAACACCAATCAGGGATCGACCTCCGAATCAGATTCCGAGAAAACCGCCGAACAGTCCGCCGAGGCCGAAGCCTCCGATAAGAATTAGAAAGGGAGTGCCGCTTATGAGTCGCCGCAACACCGAGCTGCTCTTGCTCATCGCCTCGGCGTTCCCCGTCATCCTGCTGTATGCGATGTACGTCCTCACCGCGGGCGCTGCCATCTCCTTTGAGACGCTCGCCGTACCGATCGGCCTCTTTGCCGCCTTTGCCGCGGCCCACATTGCCGTGCGCATCTTGGCGCCCGGTGCCGACCCCGCCATCCTGCCCATCGTATTTATACTTTCGGGCATCGGCATCACGTTCGTGACGCGTCTCGCCCCCGCTCTCGCCATCTCACAGCTCATCATCCTGTTTGTCTCGGTGGCGCTCATGGTGGGAACGCTTGCACTAGTCAAAAACCTCGACGTGGTCATGCGCTACAAGTACACCTTTGGCATCATCGGCATCATTCTGCTGATGCTGCCTATCTTTATCGGCACCACGATCTCGGGCTCCAAGCTGTGGATTCGCATCGCGGGCTTTACCATCCAGCCTGGCGAGTTCGCCAAGGTCTTTATCGTGCTGTTCCTGGCCGGGTACCTGGCCGAGAACCGCGAGCTACTCTCCATCTCCAACCGCAAGATCCTGGGCTTTAAGATCCCTCGCCTGCGACTGCTGCTGCCGCTGTTTGCCGTGTGGGGTGTGTGCCTGCTCGTCGTCGTCTTCGAACGCGACCTGGGTTCGGCCGTGCTGTTCTACACCATCTTCTTGCTGATGCTCTACGTTGCCACGGGGCGCTTTTCGTATGTCGTTATCGGCCTTGCGCTCTTAGCCGTTGGAGCCGTGGGCGCCTACAAGTTCCTGTCGCACGTTCAGGTGCGTTTCCAGGTTTGGGTCGATCCGTTTAAGGACGCCCAGGGCCAGGGCTACCAGATCGTCCAGTCGCTCTTCTCGCTTGCCGACGGCGGTCTGGTCGGCGTTGGCATCGGCAACGGGATGGCCAACAACATCCCCGTCGTCGAGTCCGACTTTATCTTCTCGGCCATCGGCGAGGAGATGGGTCTTTTGGGCGGCGGCGCCGTGCTCATCCTGTTTATGCTCTTTGCCGTGCGTGGCCTCACCACGGCTGCCCGCGCTAAATCCGACCTCGCCGCCTTTAGCGCCACGGGCCTTACGGCCGCCATCAGCTTCCAGGCCTTCTTGATCGTTGGCGGCGTTACCCGCCTGATCCCGCTGACCGGCGTCACCTTGCCCTTTATGAGCCAGGGCGGCTCCTCGCTGCTGGCGAGCTTTATCATCGTCGCGCTCCTGCTGCGCGCCGGTGACGAGGCGACCGGACGCGAGGCCGAGCTTACCGGCACCGGCACCATGGCCGCCATCACCGATGATCAGGTCGCATCTGCCGCCGCCCCGACGGGCACGCGCTTTGCCACCTCGTCTTCCTACGGCAGCGGCAGCCATTCCGTCGGCTCGCGCATGCGCCGTCGCCTGCTCGACACACCTGAATCCGGTGTGCTCGGCCGCGTGGCGCTCGCCAACCGTCTAACCCGCGCGGTGCTCGCCTTTACGGCGCTGTTCGCCATCCTTATCGGCAACCTCACCTATGTCCAGGTCATCAAGGCCAAGGACTATCAGGACATGCCGACCAACAACCACACCATCGCCCGCTCCAAGTACATCCAGCGCGGTTCCATCATCACGTCCGACGGCGTGACGCTGGCCGAGTCGCTGCAACAGGAGGACGGCACCTACGTACGCTCCTACCCCAACGGTAACCTGGCAGCGCACGTGGTTGGCTACGTGAGCCAGCAGTATGGCACCACCGCCATCGAGAGCGTCATGAACGACACGCTCACCGGCTCTAAGGATTACTCCAGCTGGAACAACGCCATCGCGTCGCTCGCGGGCCAGACCCAGCCGGGCAACACCGCCAAGCTCACCATCGACTCGCGCATCCAGACGGCTGCCGAGCAGGCACTCAAGGGCTTTAAGGGCGCTGTAGTGGTCATCGACCCGCGTACCGGCGCGGTGCTCGCATGTGCCAGCTCGCCCACCTACGACAACACCAACATCGATGCCCTGCTGCAGACGGGCGGCGGCGAGGACGGCTCCATGTACAATCGCGCCATGGACGCGCTGTACACGCCGGGCTCAACGTTTAAGGTCGTTACGCTTTCCGCGGCACTCGAGACCGGTGCCGCCAGCCTTACCAGCACCTACCAGGCGCCCGGCTCCATGGACATCGGCAACGCACCGGTCACCAACTATGCCAACGAGAGCTACGGCACCATCAGCCTGCAGCAGGCCTTTGCCGTGTCCTCCAACGTCGTCTTTGGCCAGGTGGCAAACGAAGTTGGCGCAAACACGCTCGTACAGTTTGCCAACGCCTTTGGCTACGGCCAAAAGCTCGGCCAGGACCTGACCTCCGCGGCCTCCATCATGGCCGACCCGTCGCTCATGACCGAGTGGGAGACCGCCTGGGCCGGCGCCGGCCAGCCTGTCGGCATGGACCACACGCCCGGCCCGCAGACCACCGTCATGCAAAACGCCGTGATTGCCGCCGCCATCGCTAACAGCGGCGTGGTCATGGACCCGTACTTTGTAGCCCAGGTACTCGCCCCGGACGGAACCGTGGTCAAGACCACGCAGTCCCGCTCGCTGGGTCAGGCCGTCAGCTCCGCCACGGCCGACCAGGTCAAGCAGGCCATGCTTGCCGTCGTCCAGTCCGGCACCGGCACCGATGCCCAGATCCCCGGCGTCAAGGTCGCCGGCAAGACCGGCTCGGCCGAGACCGGCGGCACCAACGTCAACTCGATGTTCGTTGGCTTTGCACCTTACGATTCACCCACGGTCGCCATCTCGGTGGCCTTGGAGGATTTCGACAAGCATGACGTCAAGGCCGCCAAGATCGCCGGTATCGTCCTGACCGCGGCGCTTGCCGCACAGGGAGCGTGATGCCCATGATCGAATCGGACACCCGAGGCGCGCCGCGGCCGAAGAGTTAGCGGCAACGCGCCACACGGCCCCAGCGGCCACATCGTAGGTACTACACACATCGTTGAGCGAATAGTTATGTTAGGAGCAGGAATGGAACAGAGGGTCCTCGGGGGAAGATACCTCCTCAAGGATAAGGTGGGAACAGGCGGCATGGCGACCGTCTACCGTGCACAGGACCAGGTCCTCGACCGCACGGTTGCCGTCAAGATCATGCTGCCGCAGTATGCTGGCGACGCAACCTTCGCCGCACGCTTTAAGCAGGAGGCCCAGGCAGCAGCCGGTCTCTCCTCCCCCTATATCGTGGGCGTCTACGATTGGGGCAAGGACGGCGACACCTATTACATCGTCATGGAGTACCTGCGCGGCACCGACCTTAAGAGCGGCATCAAGAGCCACGGCGCCCTCGACCCCAAGAAGGTCGCCCAGATCGGCTCGCAGATCAGCTCCGCGCTTTCGGTCGCCCACAAGCACGAGATCATCCACCGCGACATTAAGCCGCAGAACATCATGGTGCTGCCCGACGGCAACATCAAGGTGATGGACTTTGGCATCGCGCGCGCCAAGAACAGCCACCTCACGCAAGACAACAACGTGCTGGGAACCGCCCACTACGTCAGCCCCGAGCAGACCCGCGGTCAGGACCTCGGCCCCACCTCGGATATCTACTCGCTGGGCGTCGTGATGTACGAGTGCGCCACCGGCCGCGTTCCCTTTGACGGTGACGACGCCATCTCGGTCGCACTCAAGCAAGTCAACGAGCTGCCTATTCCGCCGAGCCAGATCAACTCCGGTGTCGACGCCGACCTTGAGCGCATCATCCTCAAGTGCATGGAGAAGGACCCGGCAAACCGCTTCCAGACCGCCGACGAGCTTCGTCAGGTGCTCAACAGCTACCTGTCGGGCCGTGCCGTCAACGTCTCGGAGCCCACGCGCATCATCGGTGCCCCCGGTGAGCTGGGCGCCACCAAGACTCGCGAGCTTTCCGATCAGACGCGCGCCATGGTGCGTCCCGTCTCGGGCGTGAGCGGCCAGAATACCGCCCGTAGCTCGGTTTCGGGCTCCACCGGCTCCTACGAGGTCGAAAAGCCCAAATCCAACAAGAACAAGATCATCGCCGCCGTGGTGGCAGCCGTTGCCGTCATCGGCATCGTGGTGGCCTTTGCCACAGGACTCTTTGGCGGCGAGCAGGTCACCGTGCCCGATGTGCTGGGCAAGGACCAGCAGACTGCCGTCGAGCTGATCAAGGAAGCCGGCCTCGAGGTCGGCACCATCGACCAAAGCTACAACGACGATGTCGACGAGGGCAAGGTCGCCGAGCAGACGCCCAACGGCAACACCAAGAAGGCCAAGGGCACCAAGGTGAACCTGGTAATCTCCAAGGGTCCCAAGCCCTCCGAGAAGGTTGAGGTTCCCCGGCTTGTCGGCCTGACCAAGGACCAGGCCGAGGCCGCGCTGGCAAGCGTTGGCCTGAAGGGCAACGCCTCCGAGGAGGCCAACGAGGCCGATGAGGGCCAGGTCTTTGAGCAGGGCACCGAAGCCGGTAAGGAAGTCGCGAAGGGCACGACCATCTCGTACAAGGTCTCGAGCGGCCCGGATACCACGTCCGTCCCCGATCTGACCGACATGACCGAGGCCCAGGCGCGCAACGCCCTCGATATGGCAGGCTTTGGCGTCGACGTTAGCTACCAGGAGAACGACTCGGTTACCGAGGGCACCGTGATCAGCTGGAACCCCAGTGGCAAGCAGAAGCCCGGCGCCACGATTACCGTCGTCATTGCCAAGAAGTCCGGCAAGGCCAGTGTTCCGGGCAACCTGTACGGCAAGAGCATCTCCGCCGCCGTCACCGCGCTCAACAACGCCGGTTTCTATAACATCGGCTTCTGTGACCAGAACGGCAATCCCGTAAGCGGTAACGAGGATGCCACCGTTACGGGCGTCTCCCCCACTGGCAAGCAGTCCACCGACAGCACGATTACGCTGACGGTCGCACTTTCTGGCTCGGGTTCGGGCTCTGGCTCGGGCACGGGTGACGATTCCGGTACGACCAACTAGTCGCCACCCCACCGCTCATCACGGCTCTCGCCGCAAACATATTCGCTCACAGGCGCCCGCTTGCTCCCCCAGCAAGCGGGCGCTTCGTTTTTGACATGGCATTGAACCAGAAGAACCCGGCACCGTAGCGGTACCGGGCTCGATATTCCTCTGGTGCCCCCGGGCGGATTCGAACCGTCGACACCCGCTTTAGGAGAGCGGTGCTCTATCCCCTGAGCTACGGAGGCATGTTGTACTAGTGTAGCAGATTTACTGCATCGCAATACGTCGCATGACTAGACTTCGAAGTTGCGGTGGAATAGTTCCTGTCTGAAGCATCTAAAGCCGTATTTAGGAACTATTTCACCGCAACTTATGAGGAGCTAGTTACCTTTGTGGAAGAGGTTTTTGATAACGGAGGGGATGCTCTTGGCGCCCTTGGCCGTCACATCGATAAAGTCGGGCGAACGCACAAGCTTATCCTCGTCGACGTACTTGCGGACAGCACGAAGCGTCTCTTTGTCGTCGCGCGTCGAAAACGTAAAGTGACCGTTGTCCTTGGTGAAGATGGCAAAACGCGTGATCTTCTTGGTGCCGCGTAAAACCTCGGCGGCAATATAGTCGACCTCATCCCACGGGATTTGAATATAATCCTCGGGATTGCGCTCGTTGTAATACTCGAACGCCTTATTGCCCACCATCACGTTGCCGTGGCTGGTAAGCCCCATCAGGCAGGTTGCCGGCGTTGCCAGATCGACCGTGCTGTTCTGAGATTGCGCCATGCGCGCCTCGCCCTCCAAATAAAACAATCGGACCGCATCCAGTGTACCCACCGGGTGCGGTCCGTTTCAATGGCTCAAAAGCCCTTGCCTAGCAATTCTCGGTCTTAAGCCGAAACGTGCTTACATGAAGCCGCAGACGCGACCGATGATGCCGATGGCGAAGAGAGCCAGGATGATGACGATCGGGCTGACCTTCTTCTTGAGGAGCTTGCAGACCAGCAGGGTCAGGCACACGGCGGCAAGGCCGGGGATGAGCTGATCGAGGTTGGCCTGAAGCGTGGTGACCTTCACCTGATCAAGGGCGTTAGCACCGATGGAGTTATACATCGTCAGTGCTTCCTTGACACCCTCAGAACCGGAGGGCAGGTTAGCCCAGTCGATAAAGGCGCCAGCAGACTGCGTGACCTTGGAGACGACCGGGGTGAAGGAGATGGACACCCAGCGCTCGACCAGGGCGCCGATGATGAACATACCCAGGATGGAAGCACCCTCGGTGACCTTGCCCATCAGACCGCCGGAGAGGTCCTTGGCGATGGAGGAGCCGACCTTGTAGCCAAACTCCTGCGTGTACCACAGGAAGGCGTAACGGATGATGTTCCACGCGAAGAAGAACAGCAGCGGACCGGCGATGCTGCCGGACAGGGCCAGGGAAGCGCCCAGAGCACCCAGAATCGGGCGAAGGGTGAACCAGAAGGCGGGGTCGCCGACACCGGCGAGCGGGCCCATCATACCGACCTTGACGCCCTGAATGGCGACGTCGTCAATCGGGGCACCGTTGGCGCGCTCCTCCTCGAGAGCGAGGGTAACGCCAATGACGGGGGCGGAAACATAGGGGTGGGTGTTATAGAACTCCAGGTGGCGCTTAAGAGCGGCAATCTGGTCATCCTTGCTGGTGTAGAGCTTCTTGATCGCAGGGATCATTGCGAAGCACCAGCCGCCGTTCTGCATACGCTCGTAGTTCCACGAGCCCTGAAGGAACTGATGACGGAAGCAAACCTTCTTGCGGTCAGCCTTGGTGAGCTGAATCTTGTTCTCTGCCATATGTATCACTCCCCTCCTACTCGTAATCGTTCAGAATGTCGCCGAGCGGGTCGCCGGAGCCACCGCCCATGCCGCCACCCTGCTTGGCCAGATCCTTAAGGCCAAGGTAGATGAGGGCAAGGGAGATGCCGATGAGGCCAAGGGCGATCAGCGTGAGCTGAGGGATGGCAGCAAGGACAAAGCCGAGGATGAAGAACGGCCAGGTCTCCTTGGTGGCCATCATGTTGATGACCATGGCGTAACCGACGGAAGCGACCATGCCGCCGCCGACAGCCATGCCGCCGGACAGCCAGTCGGGCATAGCGTTAAGCGCGTTGGTAACGGCCTCGGCCGGGATGATGCACAGAAGTACTGCCGGGATGGCGATACGAAGGCCCTGCATGAGGATGGCAGCGTACTGCCAGCGCTCGATGCCGGAGAAGTCGCCCTTCTCGGCGCAACCGTCCATGGCGTGAGCGATAGCGGTAGCAATGGTACGGCAGATCATGGTCAGGAACAGACCAGCGACCGACAGCGGGACGGCGACGGCGATGGCCGCGGTAACGGCCTTGGCCGAATCAGTGGCGCCGCCGTTGAGGGCGAGCACCATGATGATCGAAGAAGCGACCGAGGCCAGAGCGGCGTCAGGCGCGACGGCGGCGCCGACGTTAGCCCAGCCAAGGGCCATCATCTGGAGCGAACCGCCCAGGAGGATGCCCTCCTGAAGGTGACCGGTTACGAGACCGATAAGCGTGCATGCCACGAGCGGCTGATGGAACTGGAACTCATCCAGAATGCCTTCCATACCGGCAAGCAACGCGACAATCGCAACAAGCAGAATAGTGATTGCAGACATGTATCGGACCCTCCTTTACTATGCTTGAGCGGCCAGTTCGGCCTTAGCTTTCTTCAACATGGCGTCGAGATCCTCGGAAGCATCCGAAGGAACCTTGCGGACCTCGAACTTGACGCCCTTGGCCTTGAGGGCCTCGAGGGTCTTAACGTCGTCATCGCCCATAGCGACGGCGTTGGTGACGACGACCTTGCCCTTGGAGTGAGCCATGGAACCGATGTTGACTTCCTTGATGTCGACGCCGGCCTCGATGGCCTTGAGCAGATCCTGCGGGTTCTCGAAGAGCAGCATGGCCTTGGTGTCACCAAAACGCGTGTCCTTGACGACCTCGGCCATCTTCTTGATGGGCACGACGTTGGCATGGACTCCCGGAGGGGCAGCCTGCTCGATCATCGTCTTGCGAAGCTCGTCGTGAGCAACGCCGTCGGAAACCACGATGATGCGGTTGGGGTTAATCTGCTTGGTCCACGTGGTGGCCACCTGACCATGCAGCAGACGGGTGTCGATACGGACGTGGGCGATCTTGATGTGCCCGTCGCCGATGACCGTTCCCGGAGGGATGGCGCCTGCAGGAGCAGCGGCGGCCGTAGCCGGCTTCTTCTCCTCGGGCTCCAGAGACTCGGGCTTGACGCGCACGCCAGCCTTAGCCTCAGTCACGAGATGTTTTGCGATCGCATGTGCAGTGTTCTTTGCGTCAAAGCGCTGCGAATATGCCTCGATGAGCATAGGCAGGTTGACACCGGTGACGATAGCCCAGGAATCGTGGCCCTCGATGAGCCCGCTGATCTGGTTGAACGGCGTGCCGCCCCACAGATCAACGAGGAAGAGCACCTGCTCCTGGTCCTCGAAGGAAGCGACTGCTTCCTCGACCTTGGCACGGAAGTCGTCGGGGCCCATGCTCGGCTCGAGCGAGACCACGGCAACAGACGGCTGATCGCCAAAGACCATCGAGCCCGTCTGCTTGATTCCAGCTGCCAAGTCCCCGTGGCTAGCAAGAACAATACTTACCATCACATAACCTCCTTTTTGTCTACGTATTTCCTACACGACATGAAAGGAGTATACCTGTTTGGATTGTGGAATTATAGCTAAATCCGCAAAAGGTTGGATTATTTGTTTAAACGTCTAGGTTTGTTACAAGTTGATTACGTTACTGCTTTTTGACTCATTACACGACAAGGCGTCGCTCATCAAGCTATGTATTTTATAGATACAAGCAAGCTGTTCATTAATATCGATATTAAGCAAGTGCGAATGTGCTCGTACTGTCACTATTTTGTTTAAACAGACATGGCTTGACTATTTGCACGACTTATGCTCAACAAAACTACTCAAAAAAGTTGCGGTGAAATAGTTCTTGTTTAAGAGCCAGAAGGCTGGATTTAGGAACTATTTCACCGCAACTTATAGGGGATCCTAGACGATGTGGAGTGGGTTGGCGGCGTCGACGGCATCGGGCGCGTCGGAAGGGCCGTCGGGGGCAGCGCCTGCCGGATCCTCTTCGGGGGTCTCGATCTGTTTGATCATTACCTCTTGGCCCTGCAGCAAATAGGTCTCGCCGCTACCGCAATGGGGACAGGCCTTGCCGTGCTCGACCGTCGCGTAGTCGCAGCCACACGCCTCGCAATGTGTCACGGCCTCAACGGGCTCCACGATAAGCTCCGCACCCTCGGTGATGGGCTTTTTATCTGCCGCCCAGCGCCAAGCGTCGAGTAGCAAGTCGGGAACGACGCCCGAGACCTCGCCCAGCAGCAGCGTGACGCTCGAAACGCGACGCACGCCATTGGCGCGCGCCACGTTCTCGACATCGCGAATGATGTGATAGACGATTCCCAATTCATGCAAGGCGAAACCCTTTCTGCAGAGGTTGATTCGATGCAAACTCAAAGCAAGGGGACGACGAGATCTAGTCTGCGCCGTCCCCTTACCCGCCATGGCTACCTATTTACGACCAAATTTAATCTTGATGGCACGCTTTAGAGCGTACTTGCCGAGGCTTGGGAGCTTTTGCTCGTATTTGACCATCGTGGAGCACTCGGGGCGGTCGCGATCCAGATGGATGGCGTCGAACGCGCACTTGGTGGTGCACAGGCCGCAGCCGATGCACTTGTTGGGGTCGACGATCGAGGCACCGCAACCCAGGCAACGGGCGGTCTCGGCGCGCACCTGCTCTTCGGTAAAGGTCTCGACGTACTCGCTAAACGGCGCAGCCTTCTCGCGCTCGCGGTCCACGTGGGCAACCTCGCGGCTCGCGTTGTCGTAGCTCTCGAGCACAACGTCGTCGCGGTCGAGCGCGGTGTAGCGGCGCTGATTGCGGCCGATGGTGAGCGTGGAGCCCGGCTGCACAAAGCGATGGATGGACACCGCGGCCTCGTGGCCGGCGGCGATAGCGTCGATGGCAAAGCTGGGGCCAGTGTAGACGTCACCACCCACAAAGATGTCGGGTTCGGCGGTCTGGTAAGTCTGGGGATCGGCAAGGGCGCCCTGGCCGCGGCCGAGCTCCACCTTGGAGCCAGCCAGCAGGTCGCCCCACACAATGGACTGGCCAATCGACATGACGACACGGTCGGCATCGACACGGCGCAGATCGTTCTCGTCGTACTCGGGCGCAAAACGGCCCTCGTCGTCAAAGACACGCGTGCAGCGCTTGAAGGTGATACCGCACACACGACCGGCCTCGTCCAGGTGAATCTCCTTGGGGCCCCAGCCGCAGCTGATGTGAGCGCCGTCCTCAACGGCCTCGCGACGTTCTTCCTCGCTGGCGGGCATCTGGACCTCGCTCTCCAGGCAGAACATCTCAACGTGCCCAGAGCCCAGACGGCAGGCGTTGCGGGCAACGTCGATGGCCACGTTGCCGCCGCCCACCACAATGGTGCGGCCGGACAGGGTATCGATCTTGCCGCTGTTAACCTCGCGAAGGAAGTCGACGGCCACGGTCACGTCCACGGCATCCTCGCCCGGAATACCGGCAAGGCGGCCGCCCTGGCAGCCGATGGCCACGTAAAAGGCCTTAAAGCCCTGCGCGCGCAGCTCGTCGAGCGTCACATCACGACCGACCTCCACGCCATAGCGGAACTCGGCACCCATCAGGCGAATGATCTCGACCTCGGCCTCAATGACGTCCTTCTGCAGCTTAAAGCTGGGAATGCCGTAGGTGAGCATGCCGCCCGGGCGCTCGTTTTTCTCGAAGACGACGGGCTTGTAGCCCTTCTCGGCCAGATAGAAAGCGCAGGACAGGCCGGCCGGACCGGCACCGATGATGGCGATCTTCTGATCAAAGCCGCCAGCGCGCGTCGGCGTCACCACGGGCGGGACGTAGCGGGTCGCGGCATCCAGATCGCGCTGGGCGATGAACTTCTTGACCTCGTCGATGGCCACGGCGGCGTCCACACGGCCGCGGGTGCAGGCGTCCTCGCAGCGGCGGTTGCACACACGGCCGCAGATAGCGGGCAGCGGGTTCTCGCGCTTAATGAGTGCCAGCGCCTCGTCATAGCGACCCTGAGCCGCGAGCTTCAAATAGCCCTGAACGGCAACGTGCGCGGGGCAGGCCGTCTTGCAGGGAGCGGTGCCGGACTCATGCGTCTCGATGCGGTTGTCGTTGCGGTAGTTGGGCGACCACTTGGTGTGGTCCCACTTGGTGGCATCGGGCAGCTCCTGGCGCGGATACTCGGGCACCTGTCCGCCGGCCTTTTTGCTGCAGAGCTTCTGGCCCAGCTTGGCGGCGCCGGCCGGACACACCTCGACGCAGCGACCGCAGGCCACGCACTTGTCCTTCTCGACCTTAGCGACATAGGCCGAGCGCGACAGGTTGGGCGTGTTGAACAGCTGCGAGGTGCGCAGGGCGTAGCACACGTTGACGTTGCAGTTGCAGATGGCGAAGATCTTGTTCTCGCCGTCGATATTAGTGATCTGGTGCACAAAGCCGTTGTCCTCGGCCTGGCGCAAGATGTCGTAAACCTCGTCGCGGGTCACGTAATGGCCACGATCGGTCTCAACCACGTAGTCGGCCATATCGCCCACGGCGATGCACCAATCGGCCGGGTCGTCGGCGCAGCCCTCACCCATCACGCGACGGCTCGCGCGGCAGCTGCAGGTGCTGGCGGCATATTTGCCATCGTATTTGTCGAGCCAATGCTCGATATGCTCGATCGGCACCGAGGTGCTCGCGGCGTCGATGGCCTTCTCGACCGGAATGACGTGCATGCCGATGCCGGCGCCTCCGGGCGGCACCATCGGCGTGGCCTTGGACAGCGGTCCCTTGGACGCCTGCTCAAAGAACTTGGCATAGACCGGGTGCTCCTCGAGCTGGCTCACGCGCATGTTGAGGAACTCGGCAGAACCCGGCACCAGCATGGGCAACACCCATTGCTTGGCGCGCTCGGGGTTTTCCCAGTTGTACTCGAGCAGACCCGTGTAGCTCATGTCGTCGAGCATCTTCTCGATATCGGCTTCGGGCATGCCGGTGAGCTTGACCATCTCGGGCAGCGTATAGGGACGGCGCATCTTCATCTTGCAGAGCACTTCGGCCTGCTCGTCGGTTGCGGCCTCGGCAAACGACCAGTACTCGTAGCCCAGCAGCTCGTCGCGATGCAGCAGACGGTTGGTGCAGTGCTCGCACAGCTTGACGATGGCCTCGCGCGGATGCTCCGGCAGCGGCGGCACGAACTCCGAACCGATGTCGGGCTCGGTGTAACTAATCCCCGGTCCGTTGAGAATCATGGTTGTCCCTTCTCTTGCCGCAGCCCGGCGGGACCGCAGCGCCCCTCTTTTTTTGCAGGCCGGACATGCCCCCATGCCGTTCACCCGCCATTGTTGACATTGTGTCAAAAATAGTATTGACGAACCGTCAACAATATTCAAGACTGTTAGGCGAACGGTCAGGCAAAAGAGGATGAAAGGCGGCAAAACATGGGCAATAACACAGCAGGTACCTCTGTGGTCGATGCCGTCCCCGCATCCGATAGCGCGGCAAAGCGCCTGACGGGCGACGAACGCCGTCGCGAGATCCTCGATGCCGTGCGCACCGTAAGCTCCGAGCTGGGCGTGTCCCACCTATCGGTATCGGCCGTGACCAAGCGAGCCGGCTGCACGCGTTCATTGTTCTACCACTACTTCGCCGACATGGACGCCGCCGTCACCGCTGTTATGGACGAGGCGATCGACGACTTTATCTCCGAACTCGAGCGGTGGAACGCCGACCGCACCGTCGGTGATATCGAGGGCGCGCTCGACACCGTCGCCCCGCTCTTTAAGCGCCTGGTCGCCAGCGGCCACGAGCTGCCGAGCACGCTTACCTCGAGCAGCGGCGCGCTCTACGGCGGCTTTTTGCACAACGTGGTCCAGCGCGTGGCGCAGTATATCTGCGACACCACCGTAGTGGATTTTGTCGCCCATCATGAGCTACGCATCGACCATGTCTACGAGACGTTCTACACCCTCATTATGGGCCTTTTGATGTATATCCGCACGCACCCCGATGTGCCCGACGAAACGGTCAAGGAAATCATCGCCTCGACACTCCACATCGAGGGCTATACCGCCAAGTATCCGGAGCGCAAGCCCCAGAACTGACGACATTTGGCCAAACTGCCCGCGATCAGAAGAGGGGCCGCGGGCGTGTGAAAGGAGAGCAGCATGCTGTTCGATGTTTGGGGTAGCGATACCCTTATCCACTGGGCCGGCTGGGCCATGGTCTTTATTGGCCTGATCGTGCTCAACGAAGTCGGCCGCCGCACCAAGCTGGGCGCGGCAATCATCTTTGGCGTGGCTCCGCTGGCCATGACCATCTACTGCGTCGCCATCGCCGTGGGCGTTTCGCAAGGCGCCGAGTGGGCGCTCACCAACCCCACCCATGTGTACCAGAACAGCTGGTTCCACTACGCCAAGGTATACGCGGCGCTCGCCGGTTGCTGGGGCTTCATTGCCATTAAGTACCAGTGGGGAAAGATCGGCAAGGCGCATTGGTTCCGCGCATGGCCGTTTGTGATCGTCGCCATCAACATCATGATCGCCGTCGTATCCGACTTTGAGAGCGCCTATCACTTCTTTGTCCTGGGCGAGTCCACCTGGGTCACCTCCGAAGGTGCTACGCAGCTGGCCGGCTGGAACAACGTGTTCAACGGCATCGCCGGTCTCATCAACATCTTCTGCATGACCGGTTGGTGGAGCGTCTACGCCTCCGAGGATCAGACCGATATGCTGTGGCCCGACATGACCTGGGTCTACATCATCGCCTACGATATCTGGAACTTCTGCTACACCTACAACTGCCTGCCCACCCACTCCTGGTTCTGCGGCTTTGCGCTGCTGCTGGCGCCCACCGTCGCCGCCTTTATCTGGAACAAGGGCGGCTGGATCCAGAACCGCGCCTTTACGCTGGCTATTTGGTGCATGTTTGCCCAGGTATTCCCCTACTTCCAGGAGGAGTCCATCTTTGTGACCCACTCCACGCTCGACCCCGGCGCCGCTACCGCGGTCTCGATCGCCGCACTGGTCGCCAACGTCGCCGCGATCATCTACATCGCCTACCGCGCCAAGAAGCTCGGCCGCAATCCCTACAAGCAGGATGTCTTTGAGGGCACCAGCGATTGGGAGAAGGCTACCGCTCGCCGCGCCAAGGTGGATTACGCACACGCCGAGTAACGCGCCCGGCGCAGACATCGCTTGAGCACGAAGCAGCATAGCCGGCTCCGCGCAACTCAACGCATTGTAGAGCCCCCGGAATGTGATTCGTTCGCGTTCCGGGGGCCTTTTGCCGCCGCGAGGATGCGGCCGAACGATGCGCTCAGGTTAAATCGGATCTTATATTTCGCACGCGCTTTATATGGCTCCATTTTTGGGTACAGTGTTGTCCCGATATTGAGCTTGGGGGATGTATGAATGATGAGACGATGGGCCAAGAGGATGCGGCCCAAGATGCAGAAGCTTGCGCTGAGGCCTTGGAGAGCTTAGACCGGATTTCACTCGATGAGATTGCGTTTGACGATTCGGGCGTTGATGTGCAGGATGAGCCGGAAACCGAGGCGCAATCCGATAATCAGGATGCAGGCGACGTTGAGCCTGCCGAGGATGAGGCAGATCACGAAGGCACCGAAAGCGAGGCCGGCAACCAGCCCGAATCCGACACGGGCGAGGAAACCGTCTTGCTCGACAGCTTGCCGGCCGAGGATTCGCTGACTCGCGAGCTTCCTGGCCTGGGTTCCGCACCAGCCGTGGACGAGACCATCGCCATGGGCGATATACCCCTGCCGTCCGTTCCCTCGGCACGCGAGGCCGAGGTCCGCCATCGCAAGATGTCGCCCAAGCGCCGCAATCTGATGGTCGCCGGTGTCGTGGCCGTCGCGCTCGTCGCCGGCGGTGCAGGCTATGCTGCCTGGAACGGATATCAGCAAGAGCAGGCTGCCGCTGTCGCCGCCAATGCCCACACGATGATGTCGGTGCAGATTGGCATGCATGCCGCGGGCCTCGACTGTTCCACTGGCTCCAAGATTCCCGTACAGGTGAGCGGTCAGGATTCTGACGGCTCCTCCGTGAGCGAAACGCTCTATGTTGACGAGCACGGCCGCGGCATCAAACTGCTGCCCGGCGATTACACGCTCTCCATCGCTGCCTCCCCCATCGCGGCCGACGGCACCATCTATACCGTCCCGACCACCAAGACGCAGGTCACCGTTAAGAGCGATGGACAGGATTTAAGTGCCCAGGCCACCTTTAAGCTCAAGGTGCCTTCGGCCGACACGGTGACTGACGACCAGATCGATGCCGCCGCCAAGTATGCCGAGGAGGGCGGTGCGAGCTCCGCCGCGGCTGCCAAAGTGCTCCAGCAGGCAGCAACCGCGCGGCGCGACGCCGCCGTCAATGCCGTGAGCGCGCAAAAGGCACAGGCGTCCCGTGATGCTGACGCTCGCCACAAGGCAACCGACCTCTACCAGCTCGATATTCCCGTCGAGTGGTACGGCAAGGTCGCAACTTGGCAAAACGGAAGCACGCTATGCATCTATCTGGGCGACGACGCCAATACGCCGCTCGTGACGCTCGTCGCGGTGCGCGAGGGCGAGAGCTTTACGCCCGATGAAGGCGATACGGTTTTGGGTGCGGCCAATCTAGGCAACGGTTATACCGTCTACGCCAGCGGCCCCGTCTATCCGTACGTGGTGCCCCAGACCATCAACGGGCGGACGCAGAATCCCGTGTCGACCTACCCCATGGATACGGCCATTGAGCTTGTCGAGCTGACGACCGGCAACCGCTATACGTATAGCCAGATCAAGAACGACCTGGTGGGTAAAGACGGCAAGGCCGATGGTGCCACTAAGCTCGAAACCGACTACCTCGCGCAGATCCTGCTGCCGAGTATCAAAGCCCAGGACTAGCCTGGCGCAGCAAGGTGCTCCCCAACCGTGATGAAGGAGCCAGGAGGTCCTGACCCCACAGGCCCATAGATGATTAGGCAAGGAGCCACTTCCATGCGGGCATAACGTGTACCACACCGTGCTCGCATGGAATATCGGTCTGTTCATCCATGGTAACGATTGCCGACTCGCCAAGATCAAACTGGGCCATCGAGGCATCAAGCGCGGCGATTTCGCGCTCGCGCGTTTTCTCACTTGCCATATCCGCACTCACCTGAATCAGGCTATAAGCCCGCATGAGAAGCGCATCCCCAGCCACAAAGTCCACCTCATGGCTTTTGCTCTTCTCTTTGATTAGCAGGCGGCAGACCGAGCCGGTCCTCACCGCGGGAGTCCTTCTTCTTAGCGCATTGAACACTGCGGTCTCGAGCCTCTGGCCCTGGTCCAATGCCGATGCGGGAGAGAATGCTCCAAACATCGCAGGGTCGACAGCGTAGACCTTAGACGCAGACCGCATGTTATTTGCCAGTGAACGCGTGAACTCCGGCACAGAAAATAACAGGTAGGCGTCCTCATAATACTCAAGTAAGTCGCTGAGCGAATTACGACTGACGGGTATCTGTCTGCTCTTGAACTCGTTGTACACTTTGTTCACTGACAGCTCTCGTCCCGAAGATGCCATACACCGCGTCAAGAACAGCGATGCCAGGCGAGGGTTCTTGACGTCGTAACGTTCAACGACGTCCATGGCGACCGTTCGCGAAGCATATTCCTGTAGCAGCTGAATCGCGTCTGCAGGCGTCTGCTCAAGTGTCGCGATGAATCCCCCTCGTTCAAGATACCCGATCAGATGATGTCGAAGCAGCGCTGCATCGCTCGGGGAAAAGGTCGCATCTGACTCGAGAACGCTCCCCGTCTTATATCGAACGTATTCCGAAAAACTCAACGGAAAAAGCTCTCGCACAAGAGAACGACCCCTGAACTCGCTCTTAAGTTCTGAGGACAGCATCTTAGAAGAAGATCCCGTCACATAGACGGTCGCTTTCTCCGTATCGACTACACGCCGCAGAAACGCACCCCATTCGGGAATTTCCTGGATCTCGTCAAAGAAAATGTAAGCGCCCTCGGTTCGAGCAACAGGATACAGCGCATAGAACGTGTCGAGCACGTCCGCCAGCAGCGATGGCTCATACGGGCGCAAGCGCTCATCCTCAAAATTGAAGTAAAGCATCCGGTCAAGCTCGACGCCCCGGCTCTGAAGCCGCCGCATCTCCTGATACAGGCGATACGTCTTTCCACAACGGCGGGCCCCCACAATCACATTTACGATGTTGTCGCGCTTTGGCTCCTGTGGGTTTCCTAGATCAAGGTCTCGCTCAAAGACCTGCGGAACCCCCTGCTGTTCAAAGTCCTTTATTTTCTGGGCGATCAAGTCGTTGAATGCCATGATTCTCCAATCTTGCTCTCTAGCTAATCAAAATTATAGCGATTCTTGATTAATTAGAGATCAAGATTATGTCTGACTTGATTAACACTTAAGCAAGTTTTTTCACTATTACTGCTCGAAGGATGCCGAGTGGCTGAGAGGGCAACCAAGCTCGAATGCGACTCCCTGGACAGTCGATTTGGGACGGGACTTTTTTGACTACCCCGTCCCAGGAAATCATCGCCAAATTAGCTACTTGATGCAACTAGCGCCAGGGGTCGGCTTCGAACAGCGGCTCGCGCTCGGGGCGGCGATCGCTGTAGGGATCGTAGCCGTCATCGTCCTCGTTCTCGGCACGGATGTAGGGGTCGCGCGGCTTGGGCGCCGGCTTAGGCACAGGCTTGGGTGCGGCGGGTGCGGCATCGGTCGCCGGCGCGCTTGTCTTGATCTCGTCTTTCATCTGCATAGCTCCTCGCATCGCATCCGTTCAATATCATCGATTGTCGCACGAAAAAGGGCGGCGGACCCAATTGGATCCGCCGCCCTTGGCGTTTAGAGACGGCTGGTAGATTTTAAGGCATGGCCCAAAACCTACTCGGCGTCGGGGACCTCGTAGGTGGCCGCCGGCGTGTTGTCGCACACGACGGTAAAGCCGCCGTCCTTGTCGGCATCGACCGTCACCTGATCGCCCTCGCGCACCGTGCCGTCGATGATAGCGGCGGCGATGGCATCCACGACCTCGCGCTGAACCAGGCGCTTGAGCGGACGGGCACCGAACACGGGGTCCAGGCCACCCACGGCGAGCATCTGCTTGGCCGCCGGGGTGATGGCAAGCGTCATGCGCTCCTTGGCCAGGCGTGCGCGAACGTCGGCAAGCTGGATGTCGACAATCTTCTCGATCTGCGCCATGCCGAGCGGATGGAACACCACGATATCGTCGATACGGTTGAGGAACTCGGGGCGGAAGGTCTGAGCCATGGCGGCGTCGACCTGATGGCGCATCTCCTCCTCGTCCTTACCGGACAGATCGGCGATGGCCTTGGAGCCCACGTTGGACGTCATGATGATAATCGTGTTCTTGAAGGACACCTGGCGACCCTGGCCATCGGTCAGACGGCCGTCGTCGAGCACCTGCAGCAGCACGTTGAAGACATCAGGATGAGCCTTCTCCATCTCGTCGAGCAAGATCACGGAGTACGGACGACGGCGCACGGCCTCAGTGAGCTGGCCGCCCTCGTCGTAACCCACGTATCCTGGGGGCGCACCGATCAGACGCTGGACGCTGAACTTCTCCATGTACTCGGACATGTCGATACGCACGAGCGCGCGCTCGTCGTCGAACAGGCACTCGGCAAGTGCCTTGGCGAGCTCGGTCTTGCCCACGCCGGTGGGGCCCAGGAAGAAGAAGCTGCCGATGGGCTTGTCCGGATCGGAGAGGCCCGCACGGCTGCGGCGCACAGCCGCGGCGACGGCGGAGACGGCCTCGTCCTGGCCGATGACGCGCTTATGCAGCTCACCCTCCAGGCCCTTCAGCTTGTCGAGCTCGCCCTGCATCATCTTGGACACGGGCACGCCGGTCCAGGCACTCACGACCTCGGCGATCTCATCGGAGGTCACCTGCTCGTTGAGACCCTCGCCGTCCTTCTGCTTTTGTGCCTCGAGCGCAGCCTCGGAATCCTGAATCTGCTGCTGCAGACCCGGAATCACGGAGTAGCGCAGCTCGGACGCACGGCCCAGGTCGCCGTTGCGCGTCGCGCGCTCCTCTTCGCTTCTGGCCTCGTCGAGCTGTCCCTTAAGCTCCTGCACGTGGTCGATGGCGTTCTTCTGGTTGAGCCAGCCGGCCTTTTGCACGTTGAGCTTTTCTTGGACCTCGGCGATCTCTTGGCGCAGGGCCTCCAGACGCTCCTTGGAGGCGTCGTCGGTCTCCTTCATGAGCGCCTGCTCCTCGATCTGCAGCTGGGTGAGCTGACGCGTGGTGGCGTCAATCTCGACCGGCATGCTGTCGAGTTCCATGCGCAGGCGGCTTGCGGCCTCATCGACCAGGTCGATGGCCTTGTCGGGCAGAAAGCGGTCGGCGATATAGCGATCGGAGAGGTCAGCAGCGGCCACGAGCGCGCTATCGGTGATGTGCACACCGTGGAAGATCTCGTACTTCTCCTTGAGGCCACGCAGGATCGAGATGGTGTCCTCGACGGTAGGCTCGCTCACCATAACGGTCTGGAAACGACGGGCGAGCGCCGCGTCCTTCTCGATGTACTTGCGATACTCGTCGAGCGTGGTCGCGCCGATCGCGTGCAAGTCGCCACGGGCAAGCGCCGGCTTGAGGATGTTGCCGGCGTCCATGGAGCCCTCGGTGGCACCAGCGCCCACGATGGTGTGGAGCTCATCGATGAACAGGATGACCTTGCCTTCGGACTTCTGTACCTCCTTGAGCACAGCCTTCAAGCGGTCCTCGAACTCGCCGCGGTACTTAGCGCCGGCGACCAGCGCGCTCATGTCGAGCTCGATAAGGTCGCGGTCGCGCAGGGTACTCGGCACGTCGCCGGCCACGATACGCTGGGCGATGCCCTCGACGATGGCCGTCTTGCCGACACCCGGCTCGCCGATGAGCACGGGGTTGTTCTTGGTGCGGCGGGACAGGACCTGAATGGTGCGACGGATCTCGTCGGTACGGCCAATGACCGGGTCGAGCTTGCCGGCGCGGGCAAGGTCGCAGATATTGCGGCCGTACTGTTCCAGCGCCTCAAACTGGGTCTTGTCCTCGGCGGACGTCACGCGGTCATCGCCGCGCAGCTCCTCGTAGACCTGCTCGATGCGCTCCTTGGTGACGCCGGCGTCGCGCAGCACACGGCCCGCCTCGCCCTTGTCCTCGGCAAGCGCCATCAGCAGATGCTCGGTCACCACAAAGCTGTCGCCCATCTTGGTGGCCTTCTTCTCGGCCTTCTCGATGACGCGGACGAGCTCGTTGGACAGGCCCATCTGCTGACCCTCGCCCGAAACCTTGGGCGCGCGGTCGACGGCATCCTGCGTGGAGCGTGCGAGCTGGGCCGGATCAGCGCCGATGCGCTCGATGATCACGGAGATATTGCGCTCGCCGGCACCGAGCAGGGCAGACAGCAGGTGAATCGGCTCCACCGCGCCGGCCTGCGCATCGGCAGCCGTGCTCATGGCGGTCTGCAACGCCTCGCGCGACGTCATTGCTAGCTTATCGATTCTCATGGAATCACCTCTCTTGGGGCGGCCGCCCTACGGGGCGGCTTCACGTTGTTTGAGAAGTATTGTTGCCAGCTTTGTGCGATCTTATACATAAATCTAAGTCTCTATATATAAGATTTTCTGAGTGTTCCCACGACATGCAAACCACCACAAAGGGGACAGACACCTTTGTGGTGGTCGCGGTCTCTACTCCTTCGCCGGACCCGTACTTCCCGATTCGACGGTCCAGGGCATCTCATCCTCGAACAGCCATGTACGGGCAGACCCACTATCGCGTGCAGCCTGCGGGTCAGGCAAGCAGGTCTGTTTATAGGCATCTTGGATACACTGGCCCATAAAATCGTTGAGCTCGGTCTGGTCGCCCTCCATGACATAGGCGACATCGCCGTCCATGATGTAGATGCCCGGACCCTCATTGTCCTCGTAGCCCGGATCGTACGAGACATCACATAACTTTGCGCCGTTTGCAGTGTCCAGCTCGATGGAAGAGTGGCATCCGCCAACCATGTCGTTCGCTTTTGCCCGATAGGACGCATATCCATACCAGCGCTTAAAGATTTTGCCCTTGAGCAGCTCGGACGCCCTGTCGATCAGACCAGAATCCGTGGTATAGCGCATAGCCCCAAGCTGAATGCGTGGATAATTACTAATGCCCAGCGCAGCCGGTTGCTCATCAAAATCAACGGTAATGGTCTCAGGCTTGTCGTCGCCGGTCAGAAGTTCGACAGATTGAGTCACAGGCTTGACCACCGGCTCCGTCACCGCAGCAGGTAGAAATGCCATACCGACAGCGCCCGCGCCAACCACAGCGATCGCAAGCGCCAAGACAATCAATCCAATACGGGCAGGACTTCTCACAGCAAAGCACCTCACAATGCAAACCCGCGCCATTTGTCCTAATGATACCGCCGGCTAACACTATCACCAAAAGAAGCCGCGCGCTCCCCACCACCACAAAGGGGACAGGCACCTTTGTGGTGGTTTTCGACGCTAACGGTCGACCATCTCACGCCATGAGATTAAACTTGAATTGTTCTCTGAACATATCCATTTCTGCCTATCCTCAACAGCTCTTTGTCTCGAGGAGCGCATATGAAGCCGTCTCATTCCACCGGTCGCAACGTCATCGCCATTCTCGCCATACCCATCGTGATGCTCTTCCTTATCGTCATCACGCCCTTTTCTTTTGGTATCGCCTCGCCCTTCGATCTTTGCGGGATGATCGACGCCGGCTCGCGTGCCACCTCGCTCTCCTTTGTCTGCCGTGGCGTGTTCTACGAATATGCAATTCCCACCGGAAGTTGGCAGTCCAAGTTACCGTTGCTCGGCAAGGTCGACGGATGCTCTCCTTATTTCTGCCTCGAACCTCAGACAATGAATTATCTGATCGACGACCAGCCCCTTGACTCCATCACCCTCGCCTACGACTACGCACCAAACACCGATGAGCGCCACATGAACCAAGTCCTCGACAAGCTGCTTGGACAGTGCGGGCTCACCGCGGAAGCCGGTCGAACCATCTATAGCAACCAGAAATTAAAGCGAACAGAACTCCGCCGTGTCGGAAAAATCAAAGGGCGAAACGGGGCCGCCTACTGGGATGCCTGGGCAACACGCGACAAGGGCGAATTCGGACACAGCACCTATATGGTCACTGTCTACACCAAAGACGGAATTAAGGACAATGTTGACGATTTCGCGTCATCCAAACTCGGCATCCCCAAAACAACCAAACCCGCCAGCCCAGATGAAATTCTGTAGAGGTGCCCATTAACATGCCGCTCAACGATCACAACAACATCGAGCTCGTCCCCACCGCCACAAAGGTGCCTGTCCCCTTTGTGGCGGTTTTCGACAAAAAGAAGCCGCCCCGATAACAGAGGCGGCATCAAGCAAGCCTATTTATTAGCGTCCCTCAAGACCCAACGAAAACGCAGCGATGGAATCGAGAACCGACAATAGCCCGTTCGCACAGATAGAGGCGGAGATTCAAGGTCAGAGTCCGGCTTAAACGGCTTAGCTATCGCACGTCACAACGTTCTCGTCGTCCTCCCTATCGTATTTATAGTGCTTACTGTGAAAATAGTGAGTTTAGTGAGAATAGTATCGCTCAAGACTCGTGAACTGAATTATTGACCTCTCGCCCAGAATGAGTGGGGCAAATATTCCTATTAGAGGTCAAATCGAAGCCCAATAGGGCCTTTTCGCCCCGTCATTTCGACCGATCGCTTTCTTTTGAATATTGTCGTAAGCTGGTATCACTTATCTTAATGAATGCATACTGTTTGCGAGGTACCCGCCGTGAAACGCTCCACCTATATCGGCCTGCTCGTCTTAGCGTTTGCGATTACCGCAGTCGGCGTAGGAATTATCTATCTCGCATTTCTCCCTGCCTCGGCAACGCAGGCGGCGGTTGAAACCGTAAGCTACCCCATCGAAATCCTCACCGATATCGTCAAACCCGATTCGATCACCGTCGATTTCGACGGTACGCCCGCAGCGCTTGGGGTCAGTAACTATCCCCGAATCGAACTTGGAGCCACGCGCTATACCCAAGATGAGCAGCTTATCGGTAAGGCAACCAGTTTACTCAAAGGCAAGACGTTTAAGCGGTGGTACGGCGCCGCAACATATCGAGCCAAGAACGGCCAAATGGTTGGCGGGTATCATTCGACCCTTGAGCTCGATGCGGCAAACGGGAGCAAATTGTGCAACGTCTCATACGACCCCGGCTGCGTGGACAATGAAGGACCGGGGGTCTATATCTCGGATGGCGACGTAATCTACGTCATGGAGGGCGACCAGACGGCAGTCGTCGATTTTATGGATCGGTGTACCGAGGATGCCTACGAACAAACCTGCGAGCCCGATCCGCAGACAGCGCGCAACAGTGGCTCGGCACGCACTTGGCTATTTGACGATGAAATAACCTGGACCCCATCGAAATAAGGACCCGCCGGGCAGGCACCTTTGTGGTGGTTTCGGCTCCGATGTTCCACTGTCTCGATCTGTAACATCTAGCGGCCCTTTTCGATCCTAGATGTTACAGATTGAGATGAAATGATCGGCGGCGATCGTTTGTCTCAATCTGTAACAACCGCTCGTCAAATAGGGGCCCAGATGTTACAGGTCGAGACAAACGGAACCACCGCAAAGGCGCCTACCCCTTCATGGTGGTTTTCGACAAAAGAAGCCGCCCCGATAACAGAGGCGGCATCAAGCAAGTCTATTTATTAGCGTCCCTCAAGACCCAACGAGAACGCAGAAATGTAGCCCGGGGCTTACCCTTTCCCGAACGCGACCCTCGCGAAGCGCGTGAGCGGGCGGGAAAGGGTAAGCCCCGGGCGGACAATTAAGTGCGTTACTCGGCAGCGGCCTTGAACTTGTTGTAGTTGATCAGGCAGCCGGCCTTGACGATGGCACGCTCCTCTGCCGTCATATCGGCAATGTAGAGCTCAATCTGCTCGACCGTGCCGTCGGCGCGCGCCACGTAGGCGGCGATGTTCTTGAGGTCGCCATCGAGCGCGGCACGGATACCCGGCACAAAGACGTAGTCGCCCACCTCAAAGTTGGGCTCCGTCTCCATCTGGAAGGGCACCATGCCCCAGTTCATCACGTTGGAGCGATAGCGCTTGGTGGCGTACTCGTGGACGATGTTGGCCAGGCCGCCAATTACGCGCTGGCAGCTCGCGGCCTGCTCGCGGGCAGAACCGTCGCCCGGCTTCTTGGCGTAGAGCATGGAGCCATACTCGGTCGCCTTGGCATCGGCCGCGATGCCCGCGCCGGCCAGCGCCTCAAACACGCCGGCAAGCTCGGCATCGAGCGCCGCCAGGTCGCCCGTGGCCTCGCCGGCCACGCGGCGCTTTTCTACCGCGTCAACCTCCTTGGAACGGCCCACGTAGGCCGGGTCGCGGCGGCTCAGCGTAAACTCGGCCAGGCCCAGCGGGTTGGAGCGGAAGGAGCTCGTCTCGCCCGAGGGAATGAGCTCGTCGGTCGTAGTGACCGGGTCCATGATCTTGGAGCAAACCTTGAGCAGGATATCGTCGCCGAGCGGCTCCATCGCGGGCCACGGCTTGATGTTGGGGCCCTCGACCAGCTCGTCGGCGGGCTCAGCCTTGCCAAAGCCCCAGTACACGCGCTTCTTGTAGGGAGCGTCGTCGAAGGTGTACTCGCAGGCCTCGTCCCAAGTCTCCTCGGGTAGGTCGGTCGCCGGCGTCAGGACGCCGCCGTTGGCAGCCGTCGCCGCAATGGAGCGAGCGTCCATCAGAGCCACGGCGCTCAACTGGCCATTGCCCGGCTTGGAGCCCTCACGGTTGGGGAAATTGCGCGTGGTGTGGCGGATGGACAGGCCGTTGTTGGCAGGCGTGTCGCCGGCGCCAAAGCACGGGCCGCAGAACGCCGTGCGCACGATCGCGCCGGCCTCCATAAGGTCGTAAATGTAGCCACGGCGCGTGAGTTCGAGCGCCACGGGCTGGCTCGTGGGATAGACCGACAGCGAGAACTCGCCGCAGCCGGTGTTGGCGCCCTTGAGCACGCGGGCAGCCTGGACCACGGAGTCGTAGTTGCCGCCCGAGCAGCCGGCGATAACGCCCTGCTGCACGCGCAGTTTGCCGTCGACGATCTTGTCGAGCAGGCTAAAGTGTGTCTTGCCCTCGCCGATCTTGGCGGCCTCGAGCTCGACCTCGTGCAGGATGTCCTCGAGGTTCTCGTTGAGCTCGTCGATCTCAAAGCCGTTGGAAGGATGGAACGGCAGCGCGATCATGGGCTTGATGCTCGACAGATCGACCTCGACGCAGCCGTCGTAGTAGGCGACATCGGCGGGCTTGAGCTCGCGGTAGTCGTCGCCGCGGCCGTGCATGGTCAGGAATGCATGCGTGTCCTCGTCAGTGGCCCAGATGCTCGACAGGCAGGTGGTCTCGGTGGTCATGACGTCGACGCCGTTGCGGTAATCGGTCGTCATGCTCGCGATGCCGGGGCCCACAAACTCCATGACCTTGTTCTTGACGTAACCCTTGGCAAAGACAGCGCGGATGATGGCGAGCGCAACGTCGTGCGGGCCGACGCCGGGGCGCGGGGCGCCCGTGAGGTAGATGGCGACAACGCCGGGATAGGCGACGTCGTAGGTGTCGCGCAGCAGTTGCTTTGCCAGCTCGCCGCCGCCCTCGCCCACGGCCATAGTGCCCAGAGCGCCGTAGCGGGTGTGCGAGTCGGAACCCAAGATCATCTTGCCGCAACCGGCAAAGTTCTCGCGCATAAAGGAGTGGATGACGGCGATGTGCGGCGGGACGAAGATGCCGCCGTACTTCTTGGCCGCAGAGAGGCCAAAGACGTGGTCGTCCTCGTTGATGGTGCCGCCCACGGCGCACAGCGAATTATGGCAGTTGGTGAGCACGTAGGGCAGCGGGAACTGCTCCATGCCCGAGGCGCGCGCCGTCTGGATGATGCCGACAAAGGTGATGTCGTGGCTCGCCATGGCGTCGAAGCGAATCTTGAGCGCCTCGGGGTCGCCGGACGTATTGTGTGCCTGAAGGATCGAATACGCGATGGTGCCGCGCTTGGCATCCTCGGGCGTCTGCGTAATGCCGCGCTCAGCGGCCTCGGCTGCAGGCACAACCTCGCTGCCGCCGCGCAGGTAGATGCCGTCCTCGTACAGCTTAACCATACTGTCTCCCACTCTGCCCGAAAGGCTCGGGCGCATAGCATACATTCGTTCAATATCGTGCCATAGAACGGTTGCGAGCGGGTTACGAATCTGCGCGTTCACTTTATCTCAGTAAAGCAAAGGACGAGCCCGGTGTGGGCCGACAGATTTGGCGCAAGAGTGTCCCTTTCGACTAGTCATTTAAGAACGTCCCCAATGACTACCGCATCCGGAGCAAGGCAACGCCGCAGGTAGAGGACGGACAGCGAGCGACGTCCGGAGCGAACAAGTTGGCATGAAAAAGGCAAGGCATAGACCTTCTGGTCATGCCTTGCCCTTTGAATGACAAATTGTCGCTCCGGACGTCGCGCAGCGTCGGCCGTTCGGTAGAACGGCGGAACCTAGAGATCTCCGCCGGCGCCCAGTAGCTTGCGCATGACTTGCTCGGGGTTAACCGAGCCATCGCGCGGGGCCAGGGCGGTGATCTTCTTCTGCATCTTGTACTCGTGCAGCTCATCCTCGAGCTGGCGCACGCGAGCGCGGAGCTTCTCGTTCTCGCGCTCGCGCTCCTCGGCACGCTCCTTCATATCGAGAATGCGCACCACGCCGGCAAGGTTGATACCCTCGTCAGTCAGCTGGTTGATGAGCTCCAGACGCTCGATATCGGCACGCGAATACAGGCGTGTGTTACCGCCCGAGCGCTGGGGGTTCACCAGGCCCTTAGACTCGTAGACGCGCAGAGTCTGCGGATGCATGCCGGTCAGCTCGGCCGCCACGCTGATCATGTACAGCGGTTTGTTCCTATTGTCCTCGGCCATGCTACCTGACCCCTTTCCGTCTCGTTATCGTCCATCATAAGCCCGCGGGCGCGGGCGCGCGCCGCGACCGCCCTAGTACGTCGCCTTGTAACGGTTGACCTTCTCGCGATAGTCGCGCGTGTCGGCCTCGCGCAGCTTGGTCATGGCATCGCGCTCGTCATCGGATAGGTTCGTGGGGACCTGCACCTTGATCTCGACGAGCAGCGCGCCCGTACGGCCACGGTGCTTAACGTCGGGCGCTCCCATCTCCTTAAAGCGGAACTTCTTGCCCGTCTGGGTACCCGCGGGCACTTTCAAACGGACCGTCGCACCGCCGGGCGTGGGCACGTCCACCGTGCAGCCGAGCGCCGCCTCGTAGACCGAGACCGGTACCTCCATGGTCACGTCGGCGCCTTTGCGCCTAAACAGCGGATGCTCCTCCACATGCGTGGTCACGACCAGGTCGCCGCGCTCGCCGCCGGCAACGCCATACTCGCCGCGACGTTTGTAACGCAGCTTGCCGCCGTCGACCGCGCCTGCAGGCACCGAGACCGTAATGGTCTGCTGCTCGCCTGTCGAGGGAATGCGGTAGGTGACCTTGTGCGTCACACCGCGAAACGCGTCCTCGGCCGTCACATCGACGGTCAGCGACAGGTCGCCGCCCTTGCGAGCGCGGCTGCGGCCAGCGCCGGCACCGGCAGCGCCCGCAGCCCCGGCAAAGCCCGAGCCCCAATCGCTGCCCCAGGCGCCGTTGCCGCTAAAGATGCTGTCGAAGATGTCGCCCCAGCCGCTGGCACCAGCGCCGGCACCGTAGCCGCCGCCATACGCGCCGCCCGCGCCCGGCATGCCGCCAAACATGAGCATCTGGTCGTACTCTTTGCGCTTCTTCTCGTCCGAAAGCGTCTCGTAGGCCTCGCTAATCTCCTTGAACTTGGCCTCGTCGCCTCCGGCATCGGGGTGATATTTTTGCGCGAGCTTGCGAAACGCGCTCTTGATCTCTTTGTCGGAGGCGCTCTTGGATACGCCCAGGATGTCATAGAAGGTTTTGCCTGCAGCCATCGTAGCTCCTCTCCTGTTTCATCCGCCGCCCAGCGGGCGGCGGCTCATGCTTTCATATGGCACTAGGCCAGAAAGGGCCCCGGGTGTTGCCCCGGGGCCCTTCTCAATTACTCCTCGGTGCTCTCGGCCGTATCGGCCGTAGCATCCTCGGGCGCCGCTTCGGGCTCCGGTGCGGGGCGCTTCTCGCCACCGTAGGTCACCGTCACCATCGCGGAACGCAGGATGCGATCCGCCATGCGGTAGCCCTTCTGGTACACGTCGTTGACAGTCTCGTCGTACTGCGATGCGTCCTCGACACGCCCCACGGCCTGGTGCTCGAGCGGATCGAACGCCTCGCCCTTGGGGTCGATGGGCTCAACGCCCTCGTGCGCAAACACATCGAGCAGCTTGGCATGCACCGCATCGACGCCATCGACGAACTGCTTAAAGTCGTCGGAAAGCTCCTGGCTACGGGCATGGTCGATCGCGCGCTCGATATCGTCAATCACCGGCAACAGCGCGGTAACAAGCTTCTCGGTCGCGCGCTCGCGCTCGGCGATACGCTCATTGGCGGTGCGGCGACGGAAGTTCTCCCAGTCGGCCTGCAGACGGGCGGTACGCTCGGTGGCGTCCTTTGCCTTGTCCTCGGCGGCCTTCTGAGCCTCTGCCGCAGCATCGAGCTCATTGCGCACGTCGGCAAGCTCTTTCTGAGCCTGCTCGAACTTGAGCTTAAAGTCGTTGTCGGCGGCTTCCTCACCGGCGCGGATAGCGGCTTCCACCATCTCGTCCTCGGTCATCGTCGCCTCCTTGTTGGAATCCTCTACCTGGTTCTCGGCAGCCTCGGCGGCCGGGGCCTCGTTGGCCACGGTATCGTCAACGGCCTCTACGGGAATCTTCACGTCCTTCTCCTCAGAGTCAACGGGGGCGGCGCCAGCGGCGGCCGCCTCCGTGCGAGCTTTACGGGCGGACATGATTACTTGTCCTCGTCGTCCACAACCTCGTAGTCGGCGTCGACAACGTCATCGTCGGCAGGCTGGGCGCCAGCGGCACCGTCGGTCTGCTGCTGAGCGTCGGCGTAGACAACCTGGGCCAGCTCGTAGGCCACGGACTGCAGGGACTCGCCGGCGGCCTTGATAGCCTCGACGTCAGAACCCTCGAGCGCCTTCTTGGCGTCGGCGATAGCGGCCTCGGCCTTGGACTTCACGTCGGCGGAAACCTTGTCGCCCAGCTCGTTGAGGGTCTGCTCGGTGGAGTAGCACAGGCTATCGGTCTGGTTACGGACCTCGACCTCTTCCTTCTGCTTCTTGTCCTCCTCGGCATGAGCCTCGGCGTCCTTGACCATACGATCGACTTCGTCGTCGGACAGGGCGGTGGAGCCGGAGATGGTGATCTGCTGCTCCTTGCCGGTGCCCTTGTCCTTAGCGGAGACCTTGACGATGCCGTTGGCGTCGATGTCGAAGGTGACCTCGATCTGCGGCACGCCGCGACGGGCAGCCGGGATACCGGTCAGCTGGAACTTACCGAGCGACTTGTTGTCGCGGGCAAGCTCGCGCTCGCCCTGGAGCACGTTGATCTCGACGCTGGTCTGGTTGTCGGCAGCGGTGGAGTAGACCTCGGTCTTGGAGGTCGGGATCGTGGTGTTGCGGTCGATCATCTTGGTCATGATGCCGCCCATGGTCTCGACACCCAGCGACAGCGGGGTAACGTCGAGCAGCAGGATGCCCTCGACGTCGCCGGTGAGCACGCCGCCCTGGACGGCAGCGCCGTCGGCAACGACCTCGTCGGGGTTCACGGACATGTTGGGCTGCTTGCCGGTCATGGTCTTGACGAGCTCCTGGACGGCGGGCATACGAGTGGAGCCGCCGACGAGGATGACCTCGGTCAGATCGGAGAGCTTGAGCTTAGCATCGCGCAGGGCGTTGGTGACAGGCTGCTTGCAGCGCTCGAGCAGGTCACGGGTGATCTTCTCGAACTCGGCGCGGGTCAGCGTGTAGTTGAGGTGCAGCGGGCCAGACTGGTTCATGGTGATGAACGGCAGGTTGATGGTGGACTGCTGGGCTGCGGAGAGCTCCTTCTTGGCGTTCTCGGCGGCCTCCTTCAGACGCTGCAGGGCCATGGGGTCCTGACGCAGGTCGACACCGTTCTCCTGCTGGAACTTATCGGCCATCCAATCGATGACACGCTGATCCCAGTCGTCGCCGCCCAGGTGGTTGTCGCCCGAGGTGGACAGAACCTCAAACACGCCGTCGGCGAGGTCGAGGATGGAGACGTCGAAGGTACCGCCGCCCAGGTCGAAGACCAGGATGCGCTGGTCGGTGCCCTGCTTGTCCAGGCCATAGGCAAGAGCAGCAGCAGTCGGCTCGTTGACGATACGCTTGACGTTGAGGCCGGCGATCTTACCGGCGTCCTTGGTGGCCTGACGCTGGGCGTCGTTGAAGTAGGCAGGGACGGTGATGACGGCGTCGGTGACGGTCTCGCCCAGATACTTCTCGGCGTCAGCCTTCATCTTGGCGAGCGTCATGGCGCTCACCTGCTCGGCGGTGTAGTCCTTGCCCTCGATATCGACGACGGCACGGCCACCCTGGCCCTCCTTGACCTCATACGGCACGGTCTTGATCTCGGAGGTGCACTCGGAGTACTTGCGGCCCATGAAGCGCTTGATGGAGAACACGGTGTTCTTGGGGTTGGTGACGGCCTGGTTCTTAGCGGCCTTACCCACAACGCGGTCGCCGTCGGCGCGGAAGCCCACGACGGACGGGGTGGTGCGGTCGCCCTCGGCGTTCACGATAATGGTCGGAGAACCGCCCTCGAGAACGGCCATTGCGGAGTTAGTAGTACCAAGGTCGATACCAAGAATCTTACTCATTAGAAATTCCCTCTCTCTTTTGCGTTCGCGCCGCCTCGACGGTCTGTCGCGCGGCGCTTCGGCTTGTCTTTCAGGATGTAGTGTATCCCCTTATGGGCTGGAATATACAAAATCTAAGTCAATTCATATAAGATTTCTTATTGCCGAGAGTTTAGGTTCGCAAATACGCAGGTAGACGCACTGTTTGAGTTCTCGGCAAATCTATCGAGATCTATGTAGAGATGGCTGAGGTTTGGGTCCGAGGGTGCCTGGGGCTGCCTTGCGGAAAGCTCGTCCCGGTTTGAGCGTGGATTCCGGGACACAGTTTCCTCTTGAAGGCTCAGCCGGAAGCTACATCCCAGTTTGAGCACCGATTCCGGGACGCAGCTTCCGCCGGGCGGTCCAACCGGAAACTGGGGCCCGTTTTTCGGCAAATTTATGGGATGCGCTTTCCGCAAGTGCGCTCAATCGCCCTATATTTCAAGTCACCTATAGCTAACATTTGCGCAGCTCAACGGCCTCACCTGCATATTTTTTAGTAAGCCGTGGCATACTCGGCGAACGGTATGAAGATGCCGGTCAGAGGGTATTGCAAACGGTCGCTCCCGTGGTATGTTTTTGCCCGAATCAAACCGACGCGCATCGCCTGTAGCGTCGGTCAACAGAGAGGAAACTACCATGGCTCATCCCGTAATTGATGCCGACGAGTGCATCGCTTGTGGCGTTTGCGTCGACTCCTGCCCCGCTGGCGTTCTGGAGCTTCAGGACGTCGCCACCGTCGCTGACGAGGATTCCTGCGTCGCCTGTGGCGCTTGCCAGGACGCTTGCCCCGCTGGCGCGATCACCGAGATCGTCGAGGAGTAACAACTCCCCCGCTTGCACACTCACAAGTACACCGTGCACAAAAGGAGGCCTCCGCATCGCCGCGGAGGCCTCCTTTTGCATGTGTTCTAGGACAAATCATCCTCGTAGGGCATTAAATCGGCAAGGTAGCCCTTCTCCTTGAGCATGGCCTCGATCTCGTCGAGGGTTTGCTCATCCTCTGCCGCAATGCGATGGAAGTGATAGCCGCTCGTCACCGTTAATAGTGGAAAGCTCTTGCCGCTCTCGATATCGTGCAGGTAGCGCTCAACATCGCGACGATTGCGAATGTCCAGGTCGGCCGTGATCTTACCGTACACGCGGTGATTGACGATCACGTTGAGCACGGCGCCGCCGGCGTCGACGATACTCGTGAGCTCATCGCCTGCCTGCTCCACGCTGTGGCGAACCTTGACCAAGCGCGTGGGCACGGCGGGGCTGCTGGGGGCCTCCTGCAGCACGTAGCCGCGGTTGGTTGCCACGACATCGTGCCCATCGGCGCGCAACAGGGCAATATCCTGAACCACGACCTGGCGGCTCACGCCAACCTCGCGGGCAAGTGCGCTGCCCGAAACGGGCTCCCTGGCTCCCTCGAGCACGCCCATGATGGCACGACGGCGCTCGCGGGCGTTCATTATTTACCGTCCAGCAGACGCAGGTGCTTAAGCGAGAGGTCGAGAATCGGCGCAGAGTGCGTCAGCGCCCCCGAGCTAATAAAGTCAACGCCCAGGTCGGCGAGTGCACGGATATTGCTGGCGTCCACATTGCCCGAGCACTCGGTCTTGGCGCGACCGGCGATAAGCTCGATAGCGGCGGCCATGTCGTCGTGGGTCATGTTGTCGAGCATGATGATATCGGCACCGGCCTCAACTGCCTCGCGCACCATATCCAGGTTCTCGCACTCAATCTCGACCGTCGTGGTAAACGACGCATGGGCGCGCGCCATCTCGATCGCGCGCGTCACGCCACCGGCTGCATCGATGTGGTTGTCCTTGAGCATGACGGCCGTCGACAGGTTATAGCGGTGGTTGCTGCCACCGCCGATCTCGACTGCTGCCTTCTCGAAGACGCGCATGCCCGGCGTGGTCTTGCGCGTGTCGACGAGCACGGTCTTGGTTCCCTCGAGCGCCGCGGCCATGCTGTGCGTGTAGGTAGCGATGCCGCTCATGCGCTGCAGGTAGTTGAGCGCCACGCGCTCACCCGAAAGCAGCACGCGCGCATCGCCGCGCACCTGACCCACATGGTCGCCGGCGTGCACCTCGTCGCCATCGGCAACGTCGAGCAGCACCGAGCTCTGCGAATCCAGCAGCTCAAAGGTACGGGCAAACACATCCAAGCCGGCGATGATGCCGTCGGCCTTGGCGATAAGCTCCACCGTGGCGGGACGCGCCGTGGGGCACACGCTCGCCGTGCTCACGTCCTCAAACGTAATGTCCTCGCGCAGAGCCTGCAAAATCAGATCATCGACGACGAGCTTCATGGTAATGGGATTCATGGTCTACTCCTCTGCGGCCTGCGTGCCGGCGGCACGGGCCAAATCATCGATTGCAAGGGTATCGGAACTCAGGGCGCGATGGCGTCCATCGAGCGCGGGCTCGCCCGCCTGCTCCACGGCCAGCGACTCGCCGGTGCGCATGTACCACGCGGCGCGACGACCCCAGACCAGCGCCTCGAGCAGACTATTTGATGCAAGGCGATTCTTGCCGTGAACGCCGTTGCAAGCCGTCTCGCCCGCGGCGTAGAGCTCGGGCATCGAAGTGCGGCCGTCCTTATCGACCCATACGCCGCCCATAAAGTAGTGCTGCGTGGGCGTAACGGGGATGGGCTCGTCCAAGATGTCGCGGCCGTCCTCAAGGCAGCGCGCGCGAATGTTGGCAAAGTGCCCAGTCACCACGTCGCGCTCGACGGGGGCAAAGCTCAGCCACTCGTGCTCGGTGCCGTCCTGCTTCATCTGCTCGCGGATGGCGGCAGCGACAACGTCGCGCGGCTGCAACTCGTCGGCAAAACGCTCGCCGGCGGCATTGAGCAGAATCGCGCCCTCACCGCGGCAGCTCTCGCTGATCAGGAACGTACGGCCTGGCTGCGGCGAGAACAGGCCCGTGGGATGGATCTGCACGTAGTCCAGGTGCTCCATCTTAATGCCGTGCTCCTGCGCGATGTAGCAGGCGTCGCCCGTGAGCTGCGGGTAGTTGGTCGAATGGTCGTATACGCCACCGATGCCGCCCGTCGCCCACAGCGTATGGCGGGCATGGATCTTAAACGGCTTACCGACATGCACGCCCTCAGCGGCATTTGCCAGCTCGTCGGCGGGGCGAGCTGAATCGTCCTCGTCCACGGCAACAGCGACGACACCAGTGCACACCGTGGCCCCATCGCGCTCGGCCGTCAGGATGTCGGTCATGGCAACGTGTTCGAGAATCTGCACGTTGTCCAGCTTGCGGACGGCCTGAAGCAGCTTGGTCGTAATCTCCTTGCCCGTAATGTCGGCATGGAAGGCAATGCGCGGACGGCTGTGCGCGCCCTCGCGGGTAAAGTCGAGGCCGCCATCGGCCTTGCGCTCAAAATCCACGCCCATCGCTAGCAGGTCGTTGATGACCGAGCGGCTCGAGCGGATCATGATGTCGACGCTCTCGCGGCGGTTCTCGTAATGGCCGGCGTGCATGGTGTCCTCAAAGAAGGCATCGTAGTCCGAGCCCTCGGGCAGCACGCAGATGCCGCCCTGCGCGAGCATCGAATCGCACTCGTCGACCGCGCCCTTGGAGAGCATGATCACGCGCGTACTCGTCGGCAGGTTGAGCGCCGCGTACAGGCCCGCCACGCCGCAGCCGGCAATGACGACGTCGCACTCCATATCGGGGTATTGCTTGGTTTCCACAGGAATCCTCTCCCTTGAATGTGACATAAGGAATGGTCCCTCATGTCACATTGGCTTAGCGCGCCGCGTACTCGAGCATGCGGTCGAGCGTGAGCTTGGCCTGATCGGCGGCCTCGTCCGACACGCCAATCTGCACCTCGCTCTCGCCCGTCTCCAGGCAGTGCACGAGCTTTTCGAGCGTGATGAGATCCATGTTGACGCAAGTGGGCTGCACCGCAGGGAAGTAGAACTTCTTGCCGGTGCCCTGGCAGCGGCGCTCGAGTTCGTAGAGCACGCCACGGACCGTCACGATGATGAACTCGCTGGCGTCCGACTCCTCGGCATATTTGATGATGCCGGCAGTAGAGCCGATGTAGTCGGCCTCGGCCAGGACGTCGGCCTTGCACTCGGGGTGCGCCAGCACGAGCGCGTCGGGGTGGGCCTCCTGCGCGTCGACGATCTGCTCGACGGTAATGATGTGATGACGCGGGCAGTAGCCGTTGTTGAGGATGACGTGCTTTTGGGGCACCTGCTCGGCCACAAAGCGGCCCAGGTTCTGGTCGGGAATGAACAAGATGTGCTGCTGTGGCAGCTCGGAGACGATCTTGACGGCGTTAGAGCTGGTAACGCACACGTCACTCCAGCTCTTGATTTCGACCGTCGAGTTGACGTAGCAGACGACAGCTAGGTCGTCGCCGTACTCGGCGCGCGCCGCATCGACCGTCTCGCGCTTGACCATGTGCGCCATGGGACAGTCCGCGCCTGGCTCGGGCAACAGCACCGTCTTGGTGGGATTGAGCAGCTTGGCGCTCTCGCCCATAAACTCCACGCCGCACAGCACGATGGTCTGCTGCGGCAGGCTCTTGGCAAGCTTTGCCAGGTAGAAGCTGTCGCCGACGTAATCGGCCACAGCCTGGACCTCGGGCGCCACGTAATAGTGCGCCAGGATCACCGCGTCGCGTTGGGTTTTAAGTTGCCGAATGGCCTCGACGAGCTCTGCGGGCACCAATGCCGCGCGCTCCGTTGCCGTCGTTGCCGATGCCAGGCCGGCCGCGATATCGCGTGCAAGCTCCGACGCATCCATGTTCGCGCTCTGCGCCATCAAGGCCCCTCTCTTTTGGCGAATCTTGGGGCTTTAGTATGACACCTGGCTTTACAGCTGACAAGACAGCTGTAAAGCCAGGTGTAAAGTTGGAATAAAGATTCAATCTTGGGGCGGGTCCATTTTCGAACCGGCAAGCTATGGATAGCCGAGTTCTCGATAGCGCAGGAGGCATCTTTCGCCACCGCAATACCGCTCGGCGCGAGTTGCGCGACGTGGGGCGCAAATGGGACACGCCTCCGCGAGCGGTCCGCACCCAATGTGGCAAAATCGAACTACTAAGGGGGCTCAGAATGCTCAAGATTATTGCCTGCGACGATGATGTCGCTTTTCTAGATAGACTGCACCGGATGATCGACCGTTGGTCGACCGAGACGGGCACGGCGGTCGATGTTGCGCTCGTCACGCGCGGCGAGGACCTGCTGGCCCGCCATGCCGCATCGCGCGCCGACATCATTCTGCTCGACATGATCATGCCGCTCGTCAACGGCATGGACACCGCACGCGAACTGCGCCAGGCCGACACCGCCGTGCGCCTGGTGTTTCTCACCTCGTCGCCCGAGTTCGCACTGGAGTCCTACGAGGTCCGTGCCTTCGACTATCTGCTCAAGCCCGTGACTTACGAACGCCTGGCGCAGTTACTCGACGAGCTTTCGAGCATGCGCCCGGCGGCAACCGACGAGCTCGTGATTAAAACTTCCTTTGGCTACCACGCCCTGCGCCTGTCCGACATCGAATATGCCGAGGCGCGCAACAAGCACGTGGTCTTCCACCTGCGCGACGGACGCGATATCGAGGCACTCGAATCGTTCCGCAGCGTCGAGGACCGTTTGGCGCAAAATGCCACCTTCTTTAAATGCCACCGTAGCTACCAGGTCAACTTGCGCAACATCGACCACTTCGATCGCACGGACATCGTCATGCGCTCCGGCGCGTGCATTCCGCTGTCGCGCAGCTGCAAGCAGGGATTCCAAGACGCCTACTTTGCGGTGCGCTTTGAGGGCGGGAGACACTGATGGTCTCCTCGGTCGAAATGGTCCTTTGGGCAATCCACCACGCCACGACGCTGCTCTTTGGCGTCTTTGCCTCGGCGGCGCTGTGCGGTGTCGAGATCAACCGGCGTCATGCGCTCGAGTTGGTGGGGGTCGGAGCCGCAACCGGATGCGCATTTGGCCTCGCCAATGCCGTCGGCGGAGAGCTTTTTGCCCGTCAGGTCTATCCGCTCGTCGTGCATCTGCCGCTCGTCATCTATTTGTGCGCGCGCTACCGCCTGAGCCCGCTGCTTGCCGTGCTCGGCATTACGAGCGCCTATCTGAGCTGCCAGTTCAGCAATTGGATGGGCATCGCCGCATTTGCCGCAACCGATTCTCAGATCGCGTACTATCTGGCGCGCATCGCGACCACACTCGCCGTCTTTGCCGTCCTGTTGCATTGGGCCGGCGACATCGGTCCACGCTTGGCGATTAAAAGCACCACCGAGCTGGGCATCCTTTTAATCCTGCCGCTCGTCTATTACGTCTTTGACTACGCCACCAACGTCTACACCACGCTGTTCCACTCGGGCTCGGTGGTGACGGTTGAGTTTTTGGCCTTTGCGCTCTGTGCCTTCTATCTTATGTTTCTTGCCGTTTACCTGCGCGAATACGAAGAAAAGGAAACCGCCGAGCGAGAGCGCTGGATGCTCGAAACCCGCGACAGCGCCGCCATTAAAGAGCTCGAGGCCTGGCGTCAATCTGGGCGCGAGCTGTCGATTCTTCGCCACGACATGCGCCACTTCCTACGCGGCCTGGCCGCTTTAATTGAGGAGGGCCACACCGACGAGGCGCTCAAACGCATCGATGAACTCTGCGAAGCCGGCGACCGCACCGCCGTACGCCGCTTCTGCGCCAACGAAACGGTAAACATTGCGCTTTCGTCATTTAACTCGGAAATCAATAGAAACGGCATTACCGCCAACCTGCGCGCCGCCGTGCCCGAAACCATCCATGTAGGTGACGCCGACCTGTTTAGCGTGCTCTCAAATGCCTTGGAAAACGCTATCACCGCCGCAAGCGCCGCACCCCAAGGAAAGCGATTCGTCGACTTTGACCTGCGATTAGAGGACGGCCAGCTGCTGCTGTTAGTTTCCAATACGTTTGACCGCGCGCCGCGCATGGTCGACGGCATGCCCGTGACCCGGCATGCGGGCCACGGCTTTGGCACCAAGAGCATCAAACTTGCCGTGGAGCGCATGAACGGCAACTGTCAGTTCCGCATTAACGGCGATCGGTTTGAGCTGCGCGCTGTGATGTAAGGGCGCGGGCGCGACGGATTTGCGTTCCGCGGGTACGGCTCGCCCGCTCGGGGTCGCTTGTCGACGCGGGCTCGCTACAGCGGGGCGGCCGCCGGAGTCAGCTGCTTGATGTAGGCCCACATGCGCTGCTTAGCGGCCTTGTCGGTGAGTGCCGCCTCAAAGCCGTCGAGCGCGAGCACGCGGCGGCCCTGCACATGGGCGACCAGGCCGGGCTTGAGCATGGCGGTGTCGAAGTCATCGATCGCCACGAGCATATCGGCGTAGGTCTCGCGCATGGCGTCAGCCGCGTTGTTGTCGAGCAGTAGCACTGCCTCGGGGTCCAAAGCCTCAAGCGCCTCGCGGAACAGCTCGCACGGCAGAGTCTCGCCCACCGCGACCGCTCCGTCACCCACGCCGGCGACGCTTGCCAGCACGCAAAAATCCTCGGGCGCGTAGCCGATGGCCCCGAGCGCCTTGCGTAACGCCGCGCCATCCGGGCCGGCAGCAAGCTCGCCACCCGAACGCTCGGCCTCGTCCAAATCGCCTTTGACCAGCACGATCGGCGAGCACGCGTTGCCCGCGATACGCACGCCACGGACCGCAAGCGATGTGAGCTCCTGCTCGGCCGCCTGGGCGATGGCTTCTTTTTTCTGGCTTTGTGACGTGGGCATGCGCTCTCCAATCGTTTGCGTGCCCACCATTATATAAAAGAGCCGCCCGCGAGTGGTTGCTTTGCGGGCGGCTGGGTATAAGCACGGTCGTACTGAGTTTTACGCGGCCGGACCGCGTCGCATTATGGAGGTCACCATGGCTGACATTAATCAGATTACCCCCGAGAACTTCGATTCCATCGTTAACGACAGCCTGCCCGTGCTGGTCGATTTTTGGGCACCGTGGTGCGGGCCCTGTCGATCCCTCTCGCCCATCGTTGACGAGGTTGCCGATGAGCTGGCGGGCAAGCTTGCCGTTGCCAAATGCAACGTCGACGACAACCAGGACCTGGCCATGAAGTATGGCGTCATGAGCATCCCCACGCTGATTGTGTTTAAGAACGGCGAGGAGATTGACCGCTCGGTTGGCGCTCTGCCCAAGGCGAGGCTGCAGGCGCTGCTGGAGAAGCATCTGTAATACGCTTGTTACTTACCCGCCGTCCATGAGCGGTTTTGCACCGCTCGCCGGACTGCCGGGCGCGGCGCGGACGACCACGGATAGTATGGTAGTTACAAACAGCCCCCAGTGAACGGGTGCGGGTCGCACAGACTCGTACCCGTTTTCTTATGCAGCTGCGCGCAGAGCGGGCGTAGTAAAATCTGAACCACTGAACTGCCCCATACAAAAGGAGATTTTCCATGCATGATGTTGGAATGAACATGAGCCAGCTTGCCATGAGCGTCAAACAGGTCGACGACACCATCGAGCTCGCTCATGAGTGGAGCCATCAGCTGCTGCATGCGACCGAGAATTTTGACATGGAGCGCATCGGCGCCAAGCTCGAGGCCGCCATGGCCGCGCTGCACGAGGCGCATGACGCGCTCGAGGGCTACGAGGAAGCCATCGAGGCCGACCACAACTCCGTCGGCTCCGTGAAGCTGGTGTAACGTGGCCGAACATGAGCACGGCTGCGGGTACGAGCACGAGCATCCGCACGGGGCGGACGGCGACGCAGGCTGCCACTGTAGTGGCTCCGGCTCCGAGCTGGTCCGCTTTTCGGTTACCGCACCCGACGACCTGCTGCGCCGTTTTGACGAGCAGATCGCGCGCCGCGGCGACGTGGCCAACCGATCCGAGGCCGTGCGCGACCTGATTCGCGCCTCGATCGCCAAGGAGCAGATGCGCACGCCCGATGAGCACGTTATCGGGTCGCTCACCATGATTTACGACCATCACACCGGCGACCTGACGCGCCGCCTGGACGAGGTGCAGCACGACTACACCGATGAAATCGTATCGACCATGCACGTGCATCTGGATCACCACAACTGCTTGGAGATCCTGGCGCTCAAAGGTCGCGGCGAGCGCGTCTACGAACTAGCCGACCGCCTGCTGGGCCTGCGCGGCGTTAAGCACGGCGAGCTCACGTGCGCCGCCACCAAGCAGAGCCTGGGGCTGTAACAGCACACATTTCAACGAAGGAGGGTCGCATGCGACATGCGCATATCCATGTAACGGGCATTGTGCAGGGCGTCGGCATGCGGCCGTTTGTGTATCGCGAGGCCATGGCGCACGGCATTTGCGGCTGGGTGCTCAACGCGGGCGACGGCGTGCATATCGAGGCGCACGCTCCGGCCGATGCGCTCGATGCTTTTGTTGCCGCGCTTTCTGAGCATGCGCCTGCGGCAGCCCGCGTTGAGCGAGTCGATATTGCGGATTTGGGGCCTGGCGGCTGGAGCGCTGCCAATGAACAGGGCTTTCGCATCGTAGCATCGCAGGACCAGACCGCGCACACGACGCTCGTCTCGCCCGATATCGCCACCTGTGACGATTGCCTGCGCGAGTTGTTCGATCCCGCCGACCGACGCTATCACTACCCCTTTATCAACTGCACTAACTGTGGCCCACGCTTTACCATCATCCGCTCGCTACCTTACGATCGAGCGGCTACCTCGATGGACCGTTTTCCCATGTGTCCCAAGTGCGCCGCGGAGTATGCCGACCCACTCGACCGGCGTTTTCACGCGCAGCCCGATGCCTGCTTTGATTGCGGACCGCATATTACGTGGCGCGAAGCGGGCGTGGGCGATGGGCCGGGCGAAGCCGCCGCGTCGCTGGCCGTCGGCACCACACGCGAGGCCAGCGACGCCATTATCGACCGCTGTGTTGAGCTGCTGGCCAGCGGTGGCATCGTCGCCATCAAGGGCCTGGGCGGATTCCATCTATCCTGTGACGCTGCCAACGAGCAGGCGGTGGCTGAGCTGCGCCGTCGCAAGCGTCGCAGCAATAAGCCGCTTGCCGTCATGGTGCGCAGTCTTGCCGATGCCGGGCGCCTGTGTCATATCGACGATGCTGAACGCAATCTGCTCGCTGGCAGTATCCGCCCAATCGTGCTGCTGCGCCGGCGGGCTGTTTGCGGGAACGACGGCGATTCTTCCGACGCCCTCGTACTCGCACCGTCCGTCGCGCGCGACCTGCCCGAGCTTGGCGTTATGCTCCCCTATACGCCGCTTCAACATCTGTTGCTTGCCGTGGCAGAAGCCTGCGGTATGCACGCGCTCGTCATGACCAGCGGCAACCTGAGCGAAGAGCCCATCGAGACCGATGACGATCTTGCCTGGGAGCGCCTCGTTGCCGCCGGCATTGCCGACGCGCTGCTCGGCAACGATCGAGCGATTCTCTCGCGCTATGACGATTCCGTGGTGCGCGTGGTCAACGGCGCCGTTATGCCCGTTCGCCGCGCTCGCGGATATGCACCCCAGCCGCTGCCGTTGCCGGCGCTCGACCGCGCTCCGTCCTGCGTGCTCGCCTGCGGGCCACAACAAAAGGCCACGATTGCGCTCACGCGTGAAGGGACGAACGGCGAGGCGACCTGTTTTGTGTCGCAGCATATCGGCGATGTTGAAAACGGCGGGACCTTCGATGCCTGGAACGCTGCGCGCACGCGCTTGGAAGATCTCTTTGATTTGGCGCCCGCCGCCTTGGCTTGCGATGTACACCCCAGTTATCTATCGGGCCAGTGGGCGCGCGAGCAGGCGCGAAAATGCAATCTGCCGCTCGTCGAGGTGCAGCACCATCATGCGCATATCGCGAGCGTAATGGCCGAAGCCATCGCCGCGGGCCAGCTTACAACCGACGCGCGCGTCCTTGGCATCGCCTTTGACGGCACCGGCGCCGGCACCGATGGGACCATTTGGGGCGGCGAGTTTCTTGTTGCCAGCCTTGGCGGCTTTGAGCGCACCGCGCATTTGCGCACCTGGGCGCTCCCCGGTGGGGCGGCCTCCGTGCGCGACGCCCGCCGCAACGCCTTTGCCCTGCTCAGTGAGCTCGGCCTGCTCGAGCACCCAGGTGCCGCTCGGCTTTTGGGCAGCCTCGACGAGCAAACGCGCAGCGTGACAGCCACCATGATCGAGCGCGGCATCAACAGCCCGCGTACCAGCAGCATGGGGCGTCTCTTTGATGCCGCGGCAGCAATTCTGGACATCTGCGACAAGGCAACCTACGAGGGCGAACCCGCCATCGAGCTCGAAGCCGCCGCCTGGCGCGCGCTCGACAGCGAAGGCGTCCATTTTCCCGACGACAATGCCGGCTATTCCACATCTGACCCATCGCGGCTGGACGGCCCCGATGTTCTGGACCAGAAAGCGCTCTTTGAGGCACTTTTGGGAGGAATTGAAGCCGGAGCGCCCGCCGACAGGCTCGCACTCGATTTCCATGTCGCCGTCGCGCGCTCCTCGGCGCGCATCGCCAGCGATATCTGCGTGCACGAGGGCATCGACACCGTCGCGCTCTCGGGCGGCGTGTTCATGAACCGACTTCTGCTTCAGCTTCTCACCCGCGAGCTCAAAAGCGCAGGCTTTACTGTCCTTGTCCCCCACACCGTACCCGTCAATGACGGCTGCATCGCCTACGGTCAGGCAGCAGTCGCACGCACTCGTCTTGCGCAGATTGCATCACAGTAGCTCGCCCTCGCACGCCGCCGCGCCCAGCCGTCTCACAGGCGTAACGCGTTTGCCCGCGAACCCCGCGAGCGCTACCATCAACTGATGGATTATTGAGCGCCCGTCCAGCGCAAAGCGTATAAAAGGGGAACAATATGTGCCTTGCCGTTCCCGGTAAAGTAGTCAAACGCGACGACGACCTCAAGGCCACCGTCGACATGATGGGCATCGAGCGCCCCGTGTCGCTGCGACTCGTGCCGACGGCGCAGGTTGGCGACTATATTCTCGTACACGCCGGCTTTGGCATCCAGATTGTCGACGAGCAGGAAGCACAGGAAACGCTCGAGCTTGTTAATGCCATGTCCGAGCTGGTCGAAGAAGACCAGCTGACCACCAACCCGGCGGAGGCTTACTAGTGGCGCCCGAGCAGCCGGCGCGCTCCGGTATCGATTTCTCGGCATTCCGCGATCCCAAGCTGGCTCGCGAGCTCATCGAGCGCATTCATGAGCTTGTCGGCGACCGCACCATCAACCTTATGGAAGTCTGCGGCACGCATACCGTGAGCATCGGACGCTATGGCTTTCGCTCCATTATGCCGGCCGGGCTCAAGCTGCTGAGCGGCCCGGGCTGCCCCGTCTGCGTCACCGCCAACCGCGACATCGACCACGCAATCGCGCTCGCCAACATAGACGGCGCCATCATCACCACCTTTGGCGACATGATGCGCGTGCCCGGATCATCCACCTCGCTCGCTGCGCAAAAGGCGGCGGGGCGCGATATCCGCATCGTCTATTCCCCGCTCGACGCGCTCGACATTGCCGAGCAAAACCCTGATCGCCCGGTCATTTTTATGGGCGTGGGCTTTGAGACTACGACGCCCACCATCGCCGCCGCCATCTTGGAGGCCGAGGCGCGCGGGCTTTTGAACTTCTCGGTCTATTGCGCCCACAAGACCACGCCGCCGGCGTTGCGCGCCATCGCCAACGACCCCGAGACCACCATCGACGGCTTTATCCTACCGGGCCACGTCGCCACCATCACGGGCTTGGCGCCCTTTAGCTTTTTGGTCGACGAATTCAATACCCCGGGCGTGGTCACGGGATTTGAACCGGTCGATATCCTGCAGGGCATCTGCATGCTGGTCCAGATGGTTGTCGAGGACAGGCCGGCGATTGACAACGCCTACCGCCGTGGCGTCAACGCAGACGGCAATCCCGTGGCGCGCCAGCTGGTCGAGCAGGTGTTTGAACCATGCGACACCACGTGGCGCGGTCTGGGGCCGATTGCCAACTCGGGCCTTTCCATCCGCCCCGAGTTCTTGCGTTTTGATGCCCGCGCTCGCTTTGACGTGCCCGTTGAGGCGACGGTCGAGCCGCGTGGATGCCGCTGCGGCGACGTGCTGCGCGGGGCCATTACGCCGAGCAGCTGCCCGCTCTTTGGCCGCACCTGCACGCCCGAGCACCCCGTCGGCCCGTGCATGGTGAGCTCCGAGGGCAGCTGCGCGGCGTACTACCGCTACCGTAACTAGTCCGGACGCACCCGCACACTGGCACCACCCACGATTGGAGTTTTCGATATGTCCCATAGCGTTACCGATAGCACCGTCCTGCTGGGCCACGGCTCCGGCGGCCAGATGATGAAACGCATCATCGATGAGGTCTTTTTGGATGCCTTTGGGTCGCCCGAGCTGCTCGAAGGCAACGACGCCGGCGTCGCCACGCTGCCCGCGAGCGGGCGCATCGCCATGTCGACCGACAGCTTTGTAGTCTCGCCGCAGTTCTTCCCCGGTGGCAACATCGGCCGCCTCGCCGTGTGCGGAACCGTCAACGACGTCGCGACCTCGGGCGCCAACGTGCGCTACCTATCGTGCGGCTTCATCCTCGAAGAGGGCTATCCCATGGATAAGCTCCACCAGATTGTGCAGACGATGGCCAAAACGGCGCACGAAGCGGGCGTGTCCATAATCACGGGCGACACTAAGGTGGTCGAGCGCGGCGGGGCCGACGGCGTCTATATCAATACCGCCGGTGTGGGCGAGGTACCCGCGGGCGTGGCGCTCAGTGGCGCAAACTGCCGGCCCGGCGACGTCATCCTGGTGTCGGGCACACTGGGCGACCACGGCATCGCCATCATGAGCCAGCGCGAGGGCTTGGCGTTTTCGAGCACGATCGAAAGCGATGCCGCACCGCTCAACCACCTGATTGCCGACGTTCTGGCCGCAGCGCCCGGCACGCGTTGCTTTCGCGACCCCACGCGCGGTGGCCTGGCCTCGACGCTCAACGAGTTTGCGCAGGCCAGCGGCGTTGCCATGGAGGTCGACGAGGATGCCGTGCCCGTGCGTCCCGACGTGCAGGCCGCCTGCGAGATGCTCGGCTACGATGTGCTGCAGGTGGCAAACGAGGGCAAGATGGTTGCCGTCGTGCCGGCCGAGCAGGCCGATGCGGCTCTAACCGCCATGCGCGCCGCCCACTACGGCGAAAACGCCGCCATCATCGGTCGCGTGCTGCCACTTGCCGAGGGCGCCCGTCCCGCCGTGCGTGTGCGCACCGGCTGGGGCTCGACCCGCATCCTCGACATGCTCGTGGGAGAGCAGCTGCCGAGAATTTGCTAACGACGGCATCCGTGCGCCACCGCGCTTTGAACAATGCGCTTTTGATCGCTCAGCACAAGAGACCCCCACGACCGAGTTGAATCGGTCGCGGGGGTCCTTGCATTTGCGAGCTTTGCCGTTATCTACACTCGGAACTTTGGATACGTCAGCAGTACGAGCGAGACGCTCACGCCCAGCTGTATGAGAATCTGGCGAACGTCGCCGATGCCTCCAAGCGCCATGATAGGCAGCAAGGTAACGAGCATCGACGTGGCTTTTGCCCGCCTACTCCCCGCAGCCGCTCTCGATTAGCGCCACGAGGGCATCGACGGCGGCCGCCTCGTCGGCGCCGTCGGCTGCAATCTCAATCTCGCAACCACAGGCCATTCCCAGGCTCATAACCATCAGGATCGACTTGGCGTCTTTGGCGTCTCCGCCCACCTTACCAACGGTGATCGAGCTCTCGTACTTGCTCGCCTCCTGCACAAACAGCGATGCAGGGCGCGCGTGGATGCCGCTCGGATTCTTGACGACCGTCGTCTTGGAAACCATCTCTACTCCTTACTCCACCACGATGTTATCGGTTGCGGTGTCGGCGCCGTTGCTGGCGATGAGTTTCTTGTAGTAGAAATAGGACTTCTTTCGCCCCAACGCCATGCTTCCATTGCCAAAATCGTCAACATCGACCGAAACAAAGCCGTATCGTTTGCTTACCTCGGAAGTTCCGGAACTTACCAGATCAATCGGACCCCACCACGCATAACCAAATACATCCACACCATCCTTAATTGCTTCAGCGAGCTGCTCGACATGGCGCTTCATATAGTCGATACGATAGTCGTCCTCGACATGTCCATTCTCGTCGAGCTCATCTATGGCTCCAAGACCGTTCTCAGAGATAAAAATAGGCAAATGGTAACGATCGTAAATATGATTAAGAGTGATACGGAAACCAATGGGGTCGATAGGCCATCCCCATTCCGACGCCTCAAGATAGGGATTTTTAATTGCCGTAACCAAAGAGCCCGAGGGCTTGGGGACCGGCTCACCCTTATAGCGCATGATGTAGGTCATGTAGTAACTGATCGTTACGAAATCGACAGTACCCGACTTGAGCACCCCAGCATCACCCGGCTGCATATCAATATGAATATCGTTCTCATCAAAGAAACGATCCATGTAATACGGGTATTCGCCTTTAGCCTGGACGTCACTGTAGAACCAGTTGAAGTGGTCTTCGAACAGAACCTGGAGCTGATCTTCGGGCTTGGGGGTCTCAGCATAGTTCTCGAGTCGGCAGAGCATGTTTCCGATCTTTGCATCCGGATCAATTTCGTGGCACTTCATAACGGCCTTGGCGCTCGCAACAAATTGATTATGGGAAACCTGATACTTAAGCTCCCAATTGTCGCGATACGGATTCTCCGGAGTCTTAGAATCCTCTTCGCTCATAATGACGCCACTGCAGGTGAAAGGATTGGTAAGAACATTGTTGATTTCGTTGAACGTAAGCCAGTATTTAACTTTCCCCTTGTAACGCCTAAAGCAAGTCTCCGCATAACGCTCAAATGCTTCGACAGTGTGGCGGCTTTTGAAACCACCGTATGCTTCGGCAAGATGAAGCGGGGTATCGAAGTGGCACAGCGTCACCATTGGCTCCATACCGAGCTTGTGGCATTCATCAAACACGCGGTCATAAAAAGCCAAACCGACCTCGTTTGGCTGAGCATCGTCACCGTTGGGGAAAATGCGGCTCCAGCTGATCGACATGCGGAAAACCTTAAATCCCATACCCGCAATCTCGGCCAGTTGCTCCTTATAGCGATGATAAAAATCGATTCCCCGACGCTTGGGAAGATTGTATTGCTCGGGATGTAGCTTCATTTGCTCCAACATCTCGGCGGTAACGGAATTATGCGGGAGAGGCTGACCTTCATATCCACGATTCGCCTCGCGAGAAATAAACGGAGCGAAATCAGAGGTTGCAAGCCCGCGACCCCCCTCATCAAACGCACCCTCAATCTGATTTGCAGCCGTTGCTCCTCCCCAGAGGAAGCCATCAGGAAATGCGCTCTGCTTCTTAACAGTATCCATAAATCTAGTTCCTTAAAGATGGAGTTCTTAAAAATAGAGGGAGACCTTTGTCGCAATCTCCCTCGCGTCAACCAATTGGAAGATTCGAATTACTGACCGGCGCGGATAGCCAGTGCGCGCACAATCGGCATCATCTTTTTAACCATATGAAGTTCAGCACTAATGGTCATGAGAGTGTCCTGAGCATGCGTAAAAAGCAACGAGTACTCGACTTCCTCACCTGCCGCTTGGGCTTGAATCGTGGCAGTCTGCACTTTATGCGCGGTCAGAATCTTTGCATCCGCTTGGGCAAGGTGCTCCTCTGCCGCATCAAAATCAAACTCCGCCAAGCTATCCAACGCCTGGTCAATACAAGTCCTACCGTCACCAGTATTTAAAATGACTTCCATAGCCACAGCGCTGATGTCAATTGCGTCACTCATCGTTCGCTCCCGTCGTTGTAGAATCTGCAGCTGCCAGCACAACTTTTTCGGATGGACCATTCTCAGAAGCAGTCTCGGAAATGTTTGCAGCCTTCCTTGCCTCACGAGCGACACGTTTTGCCGCCTTCTTCGCAGCGCGCTCAGCCTCGCTTTTCTGCTCGTCCTCTGCGGCATGTTTGTCGAAAACCTTAAAGAAGGGATACCAAATGATTGCCGCAAGAATCAGGTTCACCACGACAAGCACCACGTTGCGAAAATCTCCGTTGGAAAGGAAGTAAGCCGAAACCGCGTTGGGAAGGAAGTTCATCGCAAACATCTGGGTATGGAGACTTGCCCAGTCGAACTGCAGCCACAGATAGGCATTTGCGGGCAGAATGATAGCTTGAAGAATAACCGGGATGAACAGATAGGGATTATTAACGATAGTGGAAAAAACCAGAGGCTCATTGATATTAAAGAGGGACGGCACGAACGTCGCCTTACCGAGCGTGCGGTTCTTTTTGGATTTCGAGAACAGCATCATAAACGCCAGAGGCAAAGTGTTGAGCTCTCCGCCAATCATGTAGTAGCGCGAAAGGCCATACGCATTGATGTTGGTCGGCGTAGCCCCCGCGGCAACTGCAGCCATATTCTCAGCCATACCACCCTGGGTGATCGGAAGCGTCACCGAAATAAACGCCCAGCCCGAAACACCAAAGAAGTAGAACACGTCCATCACCAAAGCCATAAACACAACGCCGGGGAGAGACTGGCCAAAACTGGTAACGGGTGAAAGAATCAGCGCAATTACGGTAAAGACATCAATTCGAACAAGAAACGTCAGCAGAAACGCAATTGTAAGGCTCAGCAAAATTGGGATAATGCTGTCGAACCAGCTTTTAACAAAATCAGGGATAACCGATTCTTCACCGAAGAAGCTATGATGCGCTGCGAACTTGTAGATTGCACCGACCGTGATACCCACTGCCATAGCCGCAAACATGCCGCTCGAGCCGAACTTCCACATCTCGAAGGCCATGCCCTCATCGACCGTCTGGGGATTCATGCACAGCATAAAAGCGCCGACGCCGGTAAAGCCAGCGATCAGGGCCCTACCTTTATCGTCCTCCTTGACACAGACGCTGTGAGGAATGATAAAAGCGATGAACATTCCTACGAGACCAAACGAGTAGGTATTAAGCGCTGACAGGTCAGGTAGAGCGGGCACAAAATTACGAACCACATTAAAAAGGCTCGGAATTGCCGAGACCATTGTAAACGGAACGATATACAAAACGGCATTGGCAACGATTCCAAACCAATAGCTCGACGTAAGCTTATTGACAACGGGGACAACGTTCTTTTCGATGCTCCCTTGGACTTTTTCCATCACATTAGACATATCAAGCACACCCTATTCGCCATCAAAATCTATGTCGAGAAGATCGTAGGCATCTTCGAGAATCCCCTCGCCATCAAGCGACGCATAATAATCAGGGTCGATTGACATTACCTTTACACCGTAAGGCTCAAGCATTTTTTGCGTCGCCGGAACCTCGGCGGCAAAATGCGGCCCCAAGAGGAGGGCATCGATCTTATCGGCATAGTCCATAATTTCAGATTTGCTGACCGCATTGATGGTGCAGTCAAGGCCCTTGGACTTTGCGACCCTGCGCATGCCCGCCGCCATAAAGCCGGTCGAGGCACCGATGCCGCAAGCGAGGAGAATACGGACGGTGCCGTTCTCGTCTGCCATGGGGTACTCCTTTCCCAATAAGCGGGCCCAAGGCAGCTCCGATGCCGCCGCAGTCCCCGCCATGTTCTTGAGCGTCCGTGTCGACCCGGCCGCCCTTGACCGTGACCGCACTATACGCGGCAGAGGGTTCTTGCCGCCAACCGTCTTTTTGCCGCATGGCGGCAAGGCGGCAGATTTTCCGCTTGCGCGGCAAGCCGGGCGGTTTTCCGCTTGGGCGGCAAATTGAAAAAGACGCCCCGTCTTTCCCTGAGATACCATGGGGCGGTACACCCTATCTGCCGATCATCTCTGGGAGAAAACCATGTCGAGCGCCAAGCAGAACCGCATCAACCGCATGATCAATGTGCTCGAAAACAGCAGCTCCTGGATATCTTCCTCTATGCTCGCCAGCTTGTTGGGCGCAAGCGAGCGCAGCATCCGCAACTATGTTGCCGAGGTCAACGAGGCCGGTACACGACATATCGAATCATCTAAAGAGGGGTATCGTCTTGCTGCAACAACGTCGGCCGCCGGCAATGCCCCGGCCTCCCTCCTCGGCAACGCCGATATCGTCCCCGCTGGCAGCGATTCGCGGCGCGACTTCACCATCTCGCGCCTTGTGAACGCGCGCGACGGACTCTCCGTCTTCGATGTGTCCGACGAGCTCTTTATCAGCGAAAGCACGTTTCAGAGTTCCGTGATGCCGCAGGCGCGGGCGCTCGTGCGACAGTTTGACCTCAATATCGAGACACATGACTACCGCATGACGCTCACGGGGCGTGAGGCCGACAAGCGCAAACTTCTCGGCCACATAGCCACGCACAACTCCTATGGCTACTTCACCTCGACCAAGACGCTCGAGAACATGTTTCCCGGCTTTGATGTGCAAGGAATCCTCTCGAGCCTGGTCGAGATTTGTCAGCGCTCGGACCTGTTTATCAACAACTACGCGTTCTCCAACCTGCTCATGCACCTGCTGGTGATCATTATCAGGCTCACCTCGAACAACGAGCTCAGCGAGGTGGACGGCCCCATCGACGGAGACGGCCTGGTGGCGCAGCTTGGGCAGCGTGAGCAGATTGTGCGCTGCGCCCAGTGCATCGCCGCCTACTTTGAGAAGGAGTTTGGCTGCGCCGTCCCGCGTGCCGATTTTCAGCAGATCCTGCTGCTTCTGGCGCTTTCCGTCGAGCGCTGCGATTTTGGCGACCTCAACCGCGAGAAGCTCGCAAGCATCATCGACCGCGATTTTATGGACATGGTCCTGGGGATTCTCGACGAGTGTGGCGAGCGCTACAACCTGCCGCGCTTTATCGACGAGCCTATGCGCTTGCAGCTCGTCCTGCATATGTTTAACGCCTACCAGCGCGCCGTCTACCACGTAAGCTACCCCAACCCGCTCGCCGCGCAAATCAAAAGCGAACACGCACCGGTCTACGACATGGCGGTCTATATCGCCCACCGTTTCTCGACCGCCATGAATGTTGAGGTAGGCGAGAACGAAATCGCGTTTATCGCCTTTCACATCGGCGCCTACTTTGAGAAGTTCTCTGCGCCCGACGGTGCCATCACCTGCACGGTGATTATCGAGGAGTATCACGATTTTGCACGCAGGCTCGTCGACGACCTCAAGTCCGAGTTTGGCGACGACATAAGTGTTGTTGCCGTGATGAGCTGTGATGGCTACCTGGCCGATCCTCCCGAGAGCGATGTGGTGATTGCAACGATCGACGTGCCGGTTTGCGGCGGCAGCACCAAGATCTTGATTGGGCCAATCCTCACTAAGCAAAACGTGCGAAAGATCCGCGACCGGCTTTGCGCTATCCAAGAGCAACGGCGGCGCCTCTATGCCCAGGGCCTTTTGGGGCGCCTGCTACAGCCGGGGCTGTTTATGCGCAACGTAGACGCAAACGACGCCACAAGCTGCATCGACCGAATGGGAGAGCTTTTGGCCGCTCAGGGGCTCGCAACGCCCGAGTATATCGCTGACGTGCATCTGCGCGAGAGTGTCTCGTCGACGGCGTTTACCGACAGCCTTGCCATGCCTCACGCGATCTCGGTATATCCCGAGCGCTCGTTTATCGCCGTGGCCCACAATGACGCCTCGATTCCCTGGGGACGCCACGACGTGCGGTTTGTGCTGCTTATAGGCATCGCGCAGGAAGACATGGGGCTCTTTAGAGATGTGCTCGACCTGATTATCGAGGTGTTCTCCTCGGTAGAGACAACGATGAGGCTCATGCAGACCGACACGTTCGAGGAGTTTCTGGCTGCGCTTACGCATGATATCGGGTAGAGGGCTCGACCCGCATTCTCGACATGCTCGTGGGAAAGCAGCTGTCGAGAATTTGCTAGGGCGGAATCGCATGATTGGCGCGATGTCACCTGATATCCCTGGAGATGTTCAGATTCCAAGCACGCCCAACGCATAAGCCCAGTATTATGAGGTGCGTTTTAAACCCAACGACGGGAGCTTTCATGGCAGCAGCCTTTTCCCATGTGATCTTTGATCTGGACGGCACCATCCTCAACACGCTCGAGGACCTGGCGGCCGCCGGCAACCATACCTGCGAGACGCACGGCTGGCCTACGTTTGCCGTCGACGAGTACCGCTACAAGGTGGGAAACGGCATGCTCAAGCTGGTTGAGCGCTTTATGCCCGCCGAGTATGCGGGCGACGGCCGCATGTTTGAGCAGACGCTTGCCGAGTTTAGGGCTTACTACGGCGAGCACAAGGAGGACCACACCGCCCCCTATGCCGGCACAATCGAGATGCTCGACCGCCTGCGTGCCGCGGGCGTGCAGCTTGCCGTGCTCACCAACAAGGACCACGTCTCGGCCGCTCCGCTTATCGAGAAGTATTTTGGTTCCGAGCGCTTTGCGCTGGTGCAGGGCCGCGTCGATGCGTTTCCCCCCAAGCCCGAGGCGCCAGTTACGCTGCATGTGATGGAAGAGCTGGGCGCCGACCCAACGACCACGCTCTACGTAGGCGATTCCAATGTCGATATCCTGACCGGCCACAACGCCGGCCTTAAGAGCGCGGGCGTCAGCTGGGGCTTCCGCGGCCGCGCAGAGCTGGAAGCCGCCGGCGCCGACTACGTGGTGGACACCCAGGCAGAGCTCACGGCGCTGATTCTGGGCGAGTAACGCTGGTGCTGCTCAACCCAGCCGCCGCAATACCGTTGCGCGGAAAGTAGTCGTTGGGGACGTTCTTAAACGACTAGTCAAACAAGAACGTCACCAACGACTAGTCATTTAAGAACATCCCCAATGACTGCCATGGCAACGCCGATGTTTTGGCAACGACAGCGAGCGGTCACCAGAGCGAACAAATTGGCATGAAAAGAGGGCGGCATTGACCTTCTGGTCATGCCGTCCTCTTTGAATGACAAGTTGTCGCTCTGGTGACCGCGCAGCGTCGAGCAGTTGCGGCGTTTGGTAAAACGCCGCAACGAACTAGCTCAGCATTGCATCCATCATCTCGGAGTTGACGGAGTCGTCGGCAGACCACTCGCCGTCGTCGTTGCAGGTGTACTTGAAGATAACCGTGGTCTTCCTGGGCTCGGTGGCCTTGGTCACATCGACCATAACCTGACCGGCCATCTTATACAGCTCGTCATCGGAAGGAACCGCATCAAGCGCGGCGACCTTCTCCTGATACTGGGTGGAGAAGTCCTCGACGATCTTGTTCATGGACTTGCAGGTGATGGAGACCTCGGCGGTCGCGACACCCTTGTCCTCGTCGACCGTCACGTCGCCGATCTTGTAGTCAAAGCCTTCGAGATAGGTCTTGGCATACTCCTTGGGATCGATACCCAGCTGCTCGAACTCGTCGCCCGAAGCCTCCTCCAGACCAGAGAGGAAGTCGTCGCCACCGTTCTTGACCTCGTCAAACTGCGTCGTAAGATCCTCGGTGATGAGTTCCTCAACCGAAGGGCCTCCGCAACCGGAAAGCACGACCACGCATGCAACCAAGACGGCCATGAGGGGCGCAAGCAGCAGCTTCTTTTTCATGTTGTTCCTCCCAATGAGCGGCACCGCGCTTCCCGGACGCGGCACACGTTGTAATAAGTAAGCCCATACTATCCACTTATGAACACCCTCGGCAACGCGAAGGCGCGGTCGGTTCGTTTTAGCGTCCGAACGGTTTGCAAACCCGCCAAACGTGCAATAAAACGCTTCCCCGCGGTGCAATAAAAAAGGTGGCCGGAAAACCCGACCACCCTTGCACATCCTTTGGATGCCGCAGTTTACTTGCGGACGACCTTGACGATGGCGTCACCGGCGGCGACGGCAGACTCGGCCTCGACGGCGAGCTCGACGTCAGCAAACTCGGCGGTGTTGGACACGGCCACGACGACGCAGTCCTTGTAACCGGCGGCAGCGATCTTGGCGCGGTCGATCTTGAGTATGGGCTGGCCGGCCTTCACGACGTCGTCAGCCTTGACGAAGCCCTCGAAGCCGTCACCGTTCATGTTGACGGTATCGACACCAACGTGCACCAGAACCTCGATGCCGCTATCGGACTGCAGGCCCACGGCGTGACCCATGGTGACGGTCACCTTACCGTCGCAGGGAGCGTAGACCAGATCATCCTCGGGCCACACGGCACAGCCCTTGCCCAGAACCTCGCCACCAAAGACGGGATCGGGCACGTCGGCCATCTTGATGACCTTGCCCTTGACGGGCGAGGACAGCACGTCGGCGCCGGCAGAAGCAGAGATGGAGGCCGGGGCAGCGGCAGCCGCGGGCTCAGCCTTCTTCTTGAACATGTCAAACAGACCCATACGTTTTCTCCTCTTGATTAAGCGCAACGTTATGCGCATCCCTATGGTGATTATAGTGCTAAATGACCAAAATACTAAGGCGAGGGCTCGAATCGCAAGCCCTTCCCGGTAGTGCTCGTGGGATGAGCATCTCCTTTGCATCGCGGGTCGATAAGCCGAGTATCGCCTGCGCACGGGACGAGCAGAAGCGGGCGCACCAAGCCAGATACTTCTTTTCGCTCTCGAGTCCTGCCGCCGCCCCGTCCCTGACACTTCCTGATACCGACCGAAACGTGCCAAAATAAACCCATCCCTTTTTGGTAGGTTTGGCGAGTGTGGGAGTTCGCATGGATATCAAACGCAAGATCACCGAGGCGCAGGGCCTCACCCCCACCGAGCAACAACTCGGCATTGCAGCCCTTGCCATCGGCGAGGACATCCGCGGGCTTTCTATTAAGGAATTTGCCGCGCGCACCAACGTTTCTGTTGCGAGCGTGCACCGTTTTTGCAAAAAGCTCGGCCTCGAGGGCTTCAAAGATCTCAAGGTCGAGCTTATTCGCTTAGCAAGCGAGGCGGGAAACCGGCGCGACGTGGATATCAACTTTCCCTTCGATGCCACTTCCACGCCTGCGCAGGTTATGGAGCGCATGGAGGGGCTCTACCAGACCACGCTGGCCGAAACGCAGGAGCTGCTAGACCCCACGCAGCTCGACCACGCCGCCAAGCTCATCGCGAACGCCCGACAGGTCGACATCTACACGGGCTCGCACAACCTCTATCCAGCGGGAATGTTCCGCGACCGCCTGCTCTCCGCCGGCAAGAGCGCCACATGCTACGGCAACATCGAGGCACAGGTGCGCACGGCGCTTACCTCGGATTCAGACCGCGCGGCAATCGTTATCTCCTACAGCGGCCTTGCGCCCAACCTCAAGAAAATCTTGCCGATCCTCAGCAGCCGGCATGTCCCGGTCATCATCATCGGCACGCCCTACTGCGCGCGCATTCACCCCGGCTTTGCCGCCTACCTTACGGTGAGCGATCACGAGAGCATGACGCACCGCATCACGCAGTTCGCAAGCCACATCGCCGTGCAATACGTGCTCGATTCGCTCTACAGCAGCTACTTCGCCAAAGACTACGCCCGCTGCGCCGAATTCCTGGAGCGCTCGTTCCCCTACACCCGCCTGCCCGGGCTCAAGTAGTCATTTAAGAACGTCCTCAATGACTAATGGCCGACCTAATAACGACTTCTCGTCATTAGGTCGGCCATTTCAGCTCTAATAACTATTTATTCCGTAAACTCGTTATTAGAATCTGGCACAGGAGGCCAGGCTCACATGTGGCACCACAGCGGAAAACAGCTTGCCCCTGCGCCAACCGAATGAGCGTTGATTTTCGGACACCTATCCAACGAGCGTGGATAATCTCCCACTTTGAGGCCGTCACCGAGCCAAAACCGGGAGATTATCCACGCTCGTTTCTGACTAGTCATTGGGGACGTTCTTAAACGACTAGTCAAACAAGAACGTCCCCAATGATTACCACGGCAACACCGATGTTTTGGCAACGCCAGCGAGCGAGCCGCATTTGAGGCAAGGTGACGTGAAACGAAAGGGCGCTGACCTTTCGGTCGTGCCCTTGAAGTTGAACGTCAGATTGTCCAAATGCGGCCCGCGCAGCGTCGAGCCGTTACGCGATTTGGTAAAACCGCGTAACTACTACTCCCGAGCTCCGTACTGCTCGTAGTAGGCGTCGATGGCGGTCTTGAGCTCGTCATCGATGACAACCTTGCCGTCGATCTCGTGGTTGTAGAGGGTCTCGACGACCTCGGCCATGGAAACGATGCTCGCGACGGGGAAACCGTACTTTGCCTCGATCTCCTTCTGAGCGGTGGTCACGCCGCCCTTGCCGACCTCCATGCGGTTGAGGGACACGATCAGGCCCTTGATCTCGACATCGGCAGCAGCCTTGACCTTGGGATAGGTCTCGTCGATGGACTTGCCGCTGGTGGTGACGTCCTCGACCATGACCACGCGGTCGCCATCCTGGGGCTCATAGCCCAGCAGGTTGCCCTTGTCGGCGCCGTGGTCCTTGGCCTCCTTGCGGTCGCAGCAGTACTTGACCTCCTTGCCGTACAGCTCGTGGTAGGCAATCGCGGTCACGACGGCCAGGGGAATACCCTTGTAGGCCGGTCCAAACAGCACATCAAAGTCATCGCCAAAGTTATCGTGAATGGCCTGGGCGTAATACTCGCCCAGCTTCTTGAGCTGGTAGCCCGTCACGTAAGCGCCGGCGTTCATAAAGAACGGGGACTGACGGCCGCTCTTGAGCGTAAAGCTGCCGAACTTAAGGACGTCGGACTCGACCATAAACTTGATGAACTCTTGCTTGTAAGCCTCCATGCGGGCTCCTCTCGTAATCGCGTACGTGCCCTCCAGTTTAGCGCAGGCGAAGCGTCGATGCGGGCGCGCTTTGAGGCCACGGCATTCTGTAAAGGCTTTGTCAGGGGCAATGGTTTTCCAAACAAAGGGGTTGACACGGCAAACCCCCTCATCAAAAATACGGGCGGATTAAAACGGGTACGAGATACCCAAAGCGCGCCGCGCCCGGCCTTAGGGAGGTGTGCCATGGAAGGCAGTCATAGTCGAAAAACCTGCATGTCGCCCTCGGCACGCCACGAGGATTCCGTATTCGCATAAGCGTCACGAACCGATCGTCAAAACCGCCACAAAGGTGCCTGTCCCCTTTGTGGCGGTTCGCGAGCTTGACGTGAGCGACATCTAGGTTTTTTGAAGCAAATACGACACGTACGCTAACTCCCTTCAACAAGGAGGACCCTATGCTGATGCTCAAAACCGCTACGGTACTCGAAGCCATCTCCAAGCACCGCCGCACGGCGCGCCCTGCCGCCCACGCCGGCCTGTCCAAGAACACCATATTCGCCGCCACCCATTGTGCTGAGGACACTCTCGTACTGCTTGACGCCACGGCAAACGGCCTCACCGCCGAGCGGGCAACCGAGCGCCTGGACGCCTCCGGCCCCAACACCATCGAGGCGCCGACCAAGACACTCGCCCGCCGTATCGCCGACGCCTTTGTCGATCCCTTCGCCGGCATCCTCGCCGCGCTCGCGCTGGTCTCGCTCTACATCGACGTGCTCGCCGTGCCCGAGCCCCAGCGCGATCCCTCCACGGTCATCGTCATCGGCATCATGCTGCTGGTATCGGGCGGCATGAAGTTTATCCAGGAAGCCCGCAGCGGCAATGCCGCCGAGGCCCTCAAGGACCTGGTCTCCAACACCTGCTGCGCCCTGCGCGACGGCGAGCGCCTCGAGATTCCCTTTGACGAGCTCGTCCCCGGCGATGTGATCTGCCTCTCTGCCGGCGATATGGTGCCGGCCGATGCCCGCATCATCACCGCGCGCGACCTGTTTGTGATCGAGTCCGCACTCACCGGCGAGAGCGAGGCCGTCGAGAAGACCGCTGCCATCACCGTCGTCGAGGGCGCCGACAGCTCCGCGCTGCCGCTCTCTGCCTGCAAGAACATCGTCTTTACCGGCACCTCCGTGCAAAACGGCACTGCCATGGCGCTTGTCGTTGCCACCGGCTCGGACACCTACCTGGGCGGCATCGCCAAGATGCTCAACGGGCACGGCGAGAAAAGCGCGTTTGACCGCGGCGTGTCGAGCGTCTCCATGCTGCTCGTACGCCTCATGCTCGTTATGGCGCCAGCCGTCTTTGCCATCAACGCCGCCACCAAGGGCAACGTCATCGACGCGCTGCTGTTCGCCACGAGCGTGGCCGTGGGCATCACGCCGCAGATGCTTCCCGTCATCGTGACCACGAGCCTGTCACAGGGCGCCAAGGACCTCGCTCGTCGCCAGGTTATCGTCAAGGAGCTGCCGGCAATCCAAAACCTGGGCGCCATGGACGTCCTGTGCTGCGACAAGACCGGCACCCTCACCGAAGACCGCATCGTACTCGAGCGCTACCTCAACACCGATGGCAACGAGGACGCGCGCGTGCTGCGCCATGCGTTTTTGAACAGCTTCTTCCAGACCGGCCTGAAGAACCTTATCGACCTGGCCGTCATCGACCGTGCCGACGTGACGCCCTCGGCTGTCGCACCCGATTCCATGCTGGGCCAGAGCCTGCGCGACCGCTATACCAAGGTCGACGAGGTGCCCTTCGATTTCTCGCGCCGTCGTCTGAGCGTAGTTGTCGCCGACGCCCAAGGCAAAACCCAGATGGTCACCAAGGGAGCTGCCGAGGAAATGCTCGAGATCTGCTCCTTTGTCGAGGTCGATGGTGCCGCCCAGCCGCTTACCAAAGATAAGCTCGCCCAGATTCGCAAGCAGGTAGCCGGGCTCAACGCCGAGGGCCTGCGCGTGATTGCCGTGGCGCAGAAAACCAATCCGCGATGCGTGGGCGAGTTTGGCATCGCCGACGAGTGCGACATGGTGCTGATGGGCTTTTTGGCCTTCCTCGATCCGCCCAAAGCAAGTGCCACGGGCGCCGTCGCCACCCTCGAGGCCAAGGGCGTCGCCGTTAAGGTCCTGACCGGCGACAATGACCGTGTCGCCACCACCGTCTGCGAGCAGATCGGCATCGACGCGAGCAACGTCTTGCTGGGCTCCGAGATCGATGCGCTCGACGACGCCGAGCTTGCCGAGCGCGCTGAGAACACCCACCTCTTCGCCAAGCTCTCGCCGCTGCAGAAGGCGCGCCTGGTGCGCGTCATGCGCGAGCTGCTCGGCCACACCGTGGGCTTTATGGGCGACGGCATCAACGACGCCGCCGCCATGCGCGCGAGCGACTGCGGCATCTCGGTCGACTCCGCCGTCGACATTGCCAAGGAATCCGCCAATATCATCTTGCTCCAGAAGGACCTGGGCGTGCTCGAGCGCGGCATCATCGAAGGCCGCCGCACCTACGGCAACCTGCTCAAGTACCTCAAGACCACGGTGAGCTCAAACTTTGGTAACGTGCTGTCCGTGACCGTCGCGAGCCTGTTCTTGCCGTTTTTGCCCATGAGCGCCCTGCAGCTGGTGCTGCTATCGCTGGTCTACGAGATCGTGTGCATCGCGCTGCCGTGGGACACCGTCGACGACGCCTGGACCGCCCGCCCGCGCGCCTGGAACGCCGCGTCCATCAAGGGCTTTATGCTCGAGTTGGGCCCTGTGAGCTCGCTGTTTGACATTGTGACCTTCGCCGCGCTCTTCTTTGTGGTGTGCCCCGCCGCCGTGGGCGCAAGCTGGTCCGAGCTTGCCGCCGCGGGCGACGTCGCGGGTATGGCGACCTTTGCGGCGCTCTTCCAGAGTGGCTGGTTTGTCGAGTCCATGTGGTCGCAGACGCTCGTGATCCACATGCTGCGCTCCCCGCGCCTGCCGAGCGCGCGCGACCACGCCGCGCCCGCGCTGTGCGTTCTCACCGTGCTGGGCCTGGCGCTCGTCACTTGGCTGCCGGCAAGCCCCATCGCCGATGCACTCGGCCTCATGACGCTACCAGCGAGCTTTTTCGCGCTGCTCATCGGCATCGTTTCCGCCTATATCGCGCTCACCCAACTGGCCAAGCGCCGCTACATCGCCCGCCACGGCGAACTGCTGTAACTCCACAGGCGCTCCCGTCAAAACCACCACAAAGGTGCCTGTCCCCTTTGTGGTGGTTCGCGCTGGCAGTGGCTGCCCAAAACAGCTAAAAAAGCCCCGTCCCAAATGGGCTAGTCCTTGGGCGCCCAGGACCAGAAAAAGTTGATGAGGGCCACACGTGAGGAGGCGCCGGTCTTTTTGTTGATCGAGGCGATATGACGGTAAAGCGTGGAGCGCGAAAGGAAGAGCGTTGCGGCGATGTCTTGAACACTCTCGCGCGATGCGACCAAGGCCTCCAAAATATCGCGCTCGCGCTGCGTAAGCTCAAAGGCGACGGCGAAGGTATCGAGACGCTCGTCGAGTGTGGACTCCGGCACCTCTGCGGGGGCGGGCTCGCTCTGGGCGGATACGGGATCCGTGCCAAGGTCGCTAGCAGCAAACGCCAGGTCGCCGCGCACTTCAACGTCATAGACCTGATGCCCAGACTGTCCCAGCAGCGAGATCGCAATGCCCACAAGCAGTACAAGCCCCACGCCCACTGCCAACAGCACGTTCTGGCTCGAGACAATCGCCACCGCCGGTGCCGTCACGAGCATCGCGCAAACGTTATTGATGACGCAGCCCATGCACGGCCACAGATACGACCAATGCGCATACACCGAAATGGCGGCAAACTTCGCCGTGAAAAACACCACGAAGAAGCCCGCACCCAGATAGAAGATAACGGTGGCGGCAAGTATGTTGGCGCCGTTGGCATCGGTGATAAGCACAGCGAATGAGAGCGTGGACAACATGGCGGCGCAGGTCATGATGATGTTCATACACGAGCGCCCGCGCAGGTCAAATAGGGCGCCGGCGAGCAGAGCGCTCACGCCCATCAGCAAGCGCGACCAATCGCCCAAGTCAACGGACCCGGCGGCGTGCGAGATCGTGAGCCCCGCATTGAGGGCGGCAAACACCCCGGTAAGGCAGGCGGTTGCAATCGTCAGACGCACCACGGCGCGCCGAAAAGCCGCCGTTGACTCGGGATCGTTTTGCCATTTGGCGCCAAACTCCGATGCATCCACCGAAAGCTCGGAGATATCGGGTTCAGGCCCAAACTCAGATTCGCCGCGCAGCTTGGCACGGCGGACGCCGTGGAGGAGCGCCACCTGCGCGACCGCACAGGCAACAAAAACAAACTGCTGCGGAATCCCCGCGGGTATCACCATGTGGCTGAACACCTGAAGCAGGACGCCCAGAGCATATGAAAGCGCCGCCGCGCGCGCCAAGTACGGCGTCCGCGCAAAGCGCCGCGCAAAGTTGGCGTGAGCGGTCGATCCGCAGTAGCCCAGCGTGCAACACGCCATCAAACCGCCGGCAATTACCACCTCAAACCGAACCGCCATAATCATCAGCAGCAATGCCGACACCAGCAGCACGCCCGTGATGTCGCTCGTCGTATCGATCGCGCGGGGGCGGCGATAGTACAGAATAGGACGCACAAAAAAGCCGATTACGCTCGCACCGACGATGAGGGTCTCGTAGGTAGCAACCTCGCTCGGCGGCACAAACTCGGCCACGCGCATGTCGAAGAGGTACTCGCCAGCCAAAAACGTAAAATAGAACAGCGCCAGGCATATAATCTCCCGAATGCCCCAACGCAAATACGCTGTTGTGTCTCCCACACCTTTCATGAATACCCCCCCCCCCCGCAGTCGCTTAATGGCCTGCAAACTCATTCTATTAGAGAACCAGTCCTAATATCGAACCTATCCTCAAAATGTCGCTAATTTGACCCCAACAGCCCACGGCGTAAACCGATTTTGAGCCGCAAGGCCCAGAAGGGGCGCGCACGGCTTGCAGCTCGGCAAGGAGTGTCCCCAACTGCCACTCATTTAAGTCTGTCCCCAATGAGTGCCTTCGACAAAGAGTGTCCCCCGCGACCAGTCGTTTAAGAACGTCCCCGATGACTACCCGCAGATGAAAATGGGCCATGTGTCCCAGTTGTGGAGACTCGTTGAGCCGTCTGGGTATCGTGAAAGGCTGCGCACTCCCCCATCATCAAAAGTGACACACGCTACCAGTTGATGGGAGGCAGCCATGGGCTTCTTTGACAAGATGTTCGAGAAGAAAGAGTGCGCGATTTGCGGTACCGAGCTGGGACTTCTAGGTAAGACAAAAATCAATGAAGGCTACCTGTGCAAAGAGTGCGCCGGCAAGCTCTCCCCCTACTTTCACGGCTATCGCTCCAGCACCGCGGACGATATCCGTGAGCAACTCGCCTACCGCGAGGCCAACGCCGAGCGCCTGGCGTCGTTCAACCCCACGCGCACGCTTTCTGCCGGGCGCACCAACATCATGCTCGATGAGGACGCGGGCCTGCTGATCATCACCTCGCAGAGCCGCTGGCGCGACGCCAATCCCGACATCATCGAGTTCTCGCAGGTACTCGGCTGCGATATGGATATCGACGAGCATCGCACCGAGATCTATCGCGAGACCGAGGACGGCGAGCGCGAGAGCTACAACCCGCCGCGCTACGACCTGGATTACGACTTTAATCTGACCATTCACGTCAACACGCCGTACTTTACCGAGATCAACCTGCGCGTAAACGACTCCACCATCGATCAGCGCGGCTCCATCGAATACCGCGAGGCCAAGCGCCAGGCAACCGAGGTCCGCGACGCGCTGGTGCAGCTGCGCCAGGAGACACGCGACAGCGTCGTGGCCGCCAAGGCCCCCAAGACCGCGGTGACCTGCCCCTTCTGCGGAGCCACCACCATTCCCGATGCCAGTGGGCGCTGCGAATACTGCGGCGGCGCCATCGGCGCATAGCCTCCGGCACGGAAAGGACCGATCATGGCCTTCGAGAGCGTCAACTATCAGTGCCCCGCGTGTGGCGGCCCCCTTCACTTTGCCAGTGCCGAGCAAAAGCTCGTCTGCGACTACTGCGATTCGCGTTTTGAAGTCGAAGAAGTCGAGGCCCTCTATCGCGAGCGCCAGGACAAGGCAGATGCCAAAGCCGATGCGGCAGCCGCAACGCCCAAGCCCGTCGCCGACGACGCGGTGCAGGAGCTCGCCCAAAACGCCGGCTACATCTGCTCGTCGTGCGGCGCCGAGCTCGTGTCCGACGGCACCGTCGCCGTCACCACCTGCCCGTGCTGCGGCAACTCTGCCGTGGCGCCCGGCCAGCTCTCGGGCGACTTCTCGCCCGACCTGGTGATTCCGTTTAAGCTCGGGCGCGACGACGTCACGGCCGCACTCAAGGAACACTACAAGGGCAAAATCTTGCTGCCCAAGAGCTTTGTCACCGGCAACCACATCGACGAGGTCCAAGGTGTCTACGTGCCGTTTTGGCTCTACGGCGCCCGCGTTGACGGCGAAGTGTACTTTGACGCGACCAACGAGACCGTGACCGAGGAATCCGACCGCACCGTCACGACCACCGACCACTACGACGCCTATCGCAAGGGCAATATCTCGTTTAAGCGCGTGCCCGTCGACGGATCGTCCAAGATGCCCGACGGCCACATGGACGCCATCGAGCCGTTTGACTACGACGCGCTGCGTCCGTTCTCGGTCGCATATATGCCCGGCTACATCGCCAACCGTTACGACGAGGACTGCGAGACCTGCAAGGCGCGCGCCGAGCGCCGTATGGAGGAGAGCACGATCTCGGCCCTGCGCGAGACCGTCGTCGACGAATATGACGATGCCACGGTCGAAAGCAAGCAGCTCGACTACACCTGGGAAGACAGCGACTACGCCCTGTTCCCCGTCTGGATGCTCTCCACCTCGTGGAACGGCAAGAGCTACCTGTTTGCCATGAACGGCCAAACCGGCCGCTTGGTCGGCGAGCTCCCCTGCTCCAAGCCCAAGCTCGCTATTGCCTCGGTGCTGTTCTTTGTGATCGGATTTATCCTCTCCCAGATTCTCTTTATGGGTGAGAACGCCTTCGATCCGGATTACCTCGCCTTTGATATCGAGGGCATCCTCATCAACATCGTCGCGCCGCTGATCATCGTGATTATCGGAGACGTGCTACTGGTAGGCCAGCTCAAGACGGCCAACGAGGCCACCCACGCCGACGAGTACTGCGGCGAGCTCGACCTGACCGAGAAGCACGACACCTTCAACCACACCGAGACCACCGTTGTCATGAAAGACGACAAGGACGACTAAGCAATCCGACCAATACCACCCGGCCTTTGACGAGAAAGGAAGATCACCATGGGACTCTTGAAAGCTGGATTGGGAGCTGCCGGCGGCGTCATGGCCGACCAGTGGAAGGAATTCATCTACTGCGAATCGATGCCTGCTGACGTCTTGGCCTGCAAGGGCAGCAAACGCACCGGTGGCCGCAGCTCCAACACGCGCGGCGAGGACAACGTCATCTCCAACGGCTCGGTCATCGCCGTCAACGACGGCCAGGGCATGCTCGTGGTGCAAAACGGCAAGATCATCGAAGTCGCGCTGGAGCCTGGTGAGTTCGTCTTCGATACCGGCAGCGAGCCGAGCGTCTTTAGCGGCAACCTGGGCGATTCCATCAAGGAGACCTTCGCCAATATCGGCAGCCGCTTTACCTTTGGCGGCGACGCGGGCAAGGACCAGCGCGTCTACTTCATCAACACCAAGGAGATCATCGGCAACAAGTACGGCACCGCCTCACCTGTGCCCTTCCGCGTGGTCGATAACAACATTGGCCTGGACGTCGACATCTCCGTGCGTTGCAACGGCGAGTATTCGTACCGCATCACCAACCCGCTGCTGTTCTACACCAGCGTATGCGGCAACGTGACCGATAGCTACACGCGCGACAAGATCGACAGCCAGCTTAAGTCCGAGCTTCTCACCGCCCTGCAGCCCGCCTTCGCCAAGATCTCGGAGATGGGCATCCGCTACAGCGCCATCCCCGGCCACACCACCGAGCTCGCTCGTGCGCTCAACGAGGTCCTCTCTGCCGACTGGCGCGACCTGCGTGGTGTCGAGATCGTGAGCTTTGGCGTCAACTCCATCGCAGCCTCGCAAGAAGACGAGCAGATGATCAAGGACCTGCAGAAGGCCGCCGTCATGCGCGATCCCACTATGGCGGCAGCCAACATTGCCAGCGCCCAGAGCGACGCAATGCGCGCGGCAGCCGCCAATCCCAACGGCGCGATGGCAGGCTTTATGGGCATGGGCATGGCAGGTGGCATGGGCGGCATGAACGCCAGCCAGCTGTTCGCCGCCGGCCAGGCACAGCAGCAGGCCGTCCCGCAGCCGGCTCCGGCACCCGCTCCCGCACCGGCTCCTGCCGCTGCTCCCGCGGCCGGCACATGGACCTGCAGCTGCGGCGCCACCAACACCGGCAAGTTCTGCTCCGAGTGTGGCAGTCCCGCACCCGCCCCGGCACCGGCCAAGTGGTTCTGCCCCAACTGCGGCAGCGAAAACGGCGGCAAGTTCTGCAGCAACTGCGGAACGCCCAGGCCCTAGCCCCTCTATCTGGTAATTGGCGGGGGATCCGCCACCCCCGCATTTGCTTCTATGGGTTTCGTTCGATAAAGGAGGACACCATGAAGACAACGTTCAAAAAGTCCGTACTCGCATTTCTGACATGCGTCCTTGCGCTCGCCTTTGCCCTGACGGGCTGCAGCGGCGGCGGCAAAGACCCCAAGGCCAACTTCGTCGGCAGCTGGGAACTCTCGGGTGGAACCATGGAGGGCGAAGAGCTGACCGATGAGTACATGAAGATGCTCGAGGATTGGGGTGTGCACTGCGTCCTGATTCTCGATGAGGACGGTACAGGTGCCCTCGACCTGTTCCTTGAAGTCGTCGACCTTAAATGGGAGGCAAAAGACGCCACCACCGTAACCATCACCGCCGAAGACGAGTCGCATGACATGAAGCTCAAGGACGGCAAGCTCATCCTCGAAGAGGATGACGGCAATCTTGTCTTTACCAAGTCCGACAAGGACCTGTCCGGCACGGTGAAGAAGGATCGCGAGGCGGCCGAGAAGGAAGAAGAGATCGACGAGGCCGTCGAAGACGACGACGTCCAGAAGATTGAAATCTCCCCCGCCGTCACCGTTGCCGATGACGACCTGTGCACCATTACCATCACCGAGAAGTTCAAGGACGAGTGGGGCGACATCGGTTTTGTCGTCAACATCACCAACAAGAGCGACAAGGACCTGACCTTCTACGCCCCCAGCGGCAAGACCAACGTCAACGGCACCATGAAGGAACCCTGGTTCTCGGCTCACCTGATGCCCGGCACCAACGCCACTGAGGAATTCACGTTCTCGAACGGCACGCTCGATAGCCTTGACGACCTGGTCAACACGACCATCGGCATCGACGCCTACCTGACCGATTCCTACGAGGACGTCGCCTCCTACAGCGCAACCATCGCGTAGCGGTAGACCACGACAGCCGCGGATTGGCGGACACATCCGCGCACACCAGACGGGGCCGCAGGAGATGATCCTGCGGCCCCGTCGCTTTTATGCCGATGCGCAACGAGCGCTAGCGCTCTATGTTGGGAACGATGCTGCCCTCGGTCACCGCATGTACGGCCAGACGCATGATGTTGTCGTAGCCGGTCTTGCTCAGGATCTCCGAGATGCGGCGCTTGATGGTGCCCTCGCTCATAAACAGCTCGGCCGCAATCTCGCGGCGGCTTTTACCCTCGCAGGCAAGGCGCAAGATCGACAGCTCGACATCGTCGAGGGCCGCCGTGCCCGAGAAGATGCTCTCGGGCGGCTTGGGAAACGTGCAGTAACCCGCCAGCGTGGAGCGCATCACGGCGAACAGCTCGTCGATACCGACGTTCTTGTACACAAAGCTGTCGACGCCCGCCTCGCGGGCCTGATCGACAAAGGTGATCTCGGGCATGCCTGTCATGATAATGATGCGACACTCGGGCAGCTGCTCCTTGATGCGTGCCGCCGCCACGATGCCGTTTGAATCGTGCTCGGTGCACACGTCCATCAGTATCATGTCCGGGCGCTCCTTGAGCGCGACACCCAAGGCCTCGGAGGCATCGGCGATCGCGGCAACGACGGTCATATCGGGCTGGTCGCCAACGGAGCGCGCCAGGCTCTCGCGCAGGATGGCCTGATCTTCGACAATTAACACGCGGATCATGAGTTTCTCCTTTGGGACGTGTCGTTGGCGTTAAGCGGAATGGATACCGTAAGCGTAAAGGGCGGGGTGGCGTGGACCTCTAGGCTGCCACCCAGATCTTGCGCGACATGCCTCATACCTGGGATACCCGTTCCCTCGCGATACGATACGGGGGCCGGGGACCCGTCGTTAGAAATCGTCATGTGCGCGACGGCGTCAGCATCCGTCCTCTCCTGCCACAAGCGCACATGGACCCGATGCGCCTGCGCATGCTTGGTGGCGTTGGTCGAGGCCTCGCGGATAATCTGCAAAAAGGCGGCGGCGACACGCGCGTCCTCAGGCAGCGCACCCTCAACATCGATCTGCACGCTCACCAGGCCAAAAGCATGGACGATATCGCCCAGTTGCTCTGCCGGTTCGGTGTCGCCCCCGCTGCGCAGATCGGCAGCGATTGAGCGCAGCAGCGGGTCGATCTGCTCGAGCGACTCGTCGTCCAAGCGCCCCTCCTCCAAATAGCGATGAAGGATTGATAGGCGCTGGCCGATCACATCGTGAACGCGGGTGCGCATGCGCAGATAGGCCGCATTGTCGGCAACTTTTTTGACTTCTTCGATCTGGGCCTGGAGCTCTTGGCCCGCAAGCTCAAGCAGGTGATTGGCCTGCGCCAGGCGGTCATGCGCATGCGCATACTCTGTCACGTCCAGACCGATTATGCGCTCGAACGAACGGCCCGAGACCATAACGTCATCGCACACAAACAGGCGAATCTCGGCGGGAGAAACCTCGACCACCGCACGCGCCTCACCAAAGCGGTCCAGGTTGATCCGCACGCGGTTCTTACCGCCTTCGGGCATTTGCATGCTGAGCTTGCGCAGGTCGTTCCATGTACCGCTCATATCGCCTAGGTCGGTGGGCATATGAAGCTCCGCCAGGTTTTTGCGCATGCAGCGGTTCATGAGCAGTGGACGGCCCCTCGAGTCCAGATACAGGATGCCCACGGGAATCACGTTGATGGTTTCAATCGTCGAGAACGCGGTGATATCCTCTTGGCGGTTACGGACGTCCATCAAGAGCGCCGCGACGGAACGGAACAGGAAGAACGCTCCCTCTGCGATAAGGACAACGGCCCATACCGAGCCCATGGCAAAAACCACCGGCGGTGTCACGGCGCCAACAAGCAGCAGCTCGGCCAGCATGACAGGGCGACGATAGCGCACCATAAGGACCACGCCATAGGCAAAGATCGCGGCATTGAGCCACAGCACTCCGCCCATTGCCCTGGCGCAAACGTCAAGCGGCGCCACCAGATACGAGCCAGACGACGCGAATAAGATGAGCGCCGAAATCATCAGGTGAAGCACAAGGCTCGTCTCGTAGGCGCAAATCACCTTACGGTTATAGGACGAGCGGCGCGATGCGATGAGCGGGACGTGGATCATCTGCAGACACGCAGCCAGGGCAAAGACAACATCGAGCGCAACGATTTGGGGAAGGATGAACGAAATCTGCATCGTCACTCACCCGCCCTCGGCATCAAGACGATCATGCGCAGCTGGCCGGGCTCGCCCTCAAGGCGGTATGCCACGTTGCGCCCTTGCAGAGCGCTTTCGAGCTCTTGCGCAGCGGGCGTCTGCGAAAGATCTTCATCATCGTTGGAAAAAAGCGTGGCGCGCAGCTCGACACTGCACCGGTCATGGTCGCCCAAGTGATACATAAGCGCCGGATGGTCGGTGGTGTAGGCAAAAAACGCAAAGTCATACACGCAGTCGTACAGGGCGCTTACCGTACTGGCGTGCATCGGGCGCCGTATGGCGATAATCGAGGCGCAATCGACATCGATGGTGCGTAGGTCACTTGCAAGCTCGTTGGCGATGAGCTGAATGCGGTCGCGGTCAAAACCGCTCTCCCCGTGCTGTGCCAACGTGAGCGACCCCTTGCGTTTGCAATAGGCGACGAGCATCTTGGCGCGCTGCAGCATGCGGTAACGCTCGTGCGAAGATGCCTCATCGGTCAACGGCGGCAGCGAGCTCAGCAGGTCGTACATCCCTTCGAGCGCACGGGCAAGCGCTTGGTCCACGTCTTGGACCAGTAAGGTCTCGGCCTCTTGGTCTGCCAAATGTGTCTTAAGGTCGTAGTCGGCGGCAAGCAGCTCATTTTGGCGTTGCAGCTCCATGCGACGATGCGCCAGTTCGCGATTGAGTTCGTTGAGCTCCGAGACGTCCTGGGCAAGGAGAGCCGATCCACCCAGCAGCGGAAAGGCGCGATACATTACATCGGGATCGGACGCCACGGCAAAGGCGTGAGCGTGCCCGTGCTCTTGGACCCGCAACTCCTCACGCACGCCTACCGGCATTGGCTTTGACACCGGCGTGACATAGACTTCCTGCAGGTCACGCGTTAGAACTTTGAGGTCAAGCGGCAAGGTGCCGAAAATACCGGCGATATCGTGGTACGACGGGATGACACCGCAATCGAGACAGATTTCCATCGCCACCACGCACAGGACGCAGTAGACAAGTGAAAAATTAAGCCTCCATGCCCAGGGCACACGCAGCGCATATGAAATGGCAAAGAACGCGCCGCCCAATAGGACAAGCGCGGCCGTGCCCGAGAAACGCTGAATACGAAAAGACGAGGACCGTCCTACCAAGATAAAAAAGGCAACGAAGTTAAAGGCTGTCCATACCAGAACGGTACCGTAGCCCCAACCATATGTGTAATCGTTGCTCCAGGTTCCACTCGATCGATCGAAATGGAAGACCTGCTGATGAACATCGTTAGTAAGCACAAAGCCGATAAGCAGGACAGCCATGACCCACAAAACGGTGCGGTACCGACGCCCCATACGATGCTGTTCCAAACCCGCGAGGCGCAGACCGCACAGCTGGTAGACCAGCGGAATGAGCGTCATGGGCACGTAGTACAGGTACCACAGCACGGTGGCATAGAACGGCGTGAACGACTTATATTTGAGGATGACCTCGATCATCCACAGGGCACAAATGGCGGCGATGGCAACAAGGCGGCGGCGCAAGACGTAGTCCAAGCAGCGTAGGTACGCCAACACACCCCAGATTGAAAATGCAATTGCGGCGACAAGCAGCGGGAGAGAGCTCGAGTGGACGAGCGCATCCACGACCTCTTCGGACACCTCGCTATAGGCGGGCACGGCGTTAGAAAGTTTGGGGTCGAAGGCGAACAGCGCCGGCAAGACTGCCAAAACCATGAGGAACAGCGCGGTGATGGCGCCGGCGATAACAAAGACGCGGTGGCGATACACGCCATGCGATATGCCAACAAGGAATCGCGGCATGGCGAAGAGCCTGCCGCCCCTAAGATCCGCCACGGGCGCGGATCGGGCGGTCGCGTGGCCGATATGTCGCTCGCGGGTACCCATAGTGCTTTTAGTGTACCGACAGGCGGGCCCAAAAAGCGGGCCACATGTCCCAAAATCCGCCGACGGCGAGGGACGTCGCCAGCGACTAGTCGTTTAAGAACGTCCCCAATGACTAAGACAAAACGAGCGAGGATTTTTGGACGCCCAAATGGCGAGAGTGGATAATCTCCCACTTTGAGCCCACAAACAGGCTAAAAACGGGAGATTATCCACTCTCATTCTGCGGGCACTCATTTAAGTACGTCCCCAATGAGTGCTTTCACTTCTTTTAACAAAACGCCCGGCGGGCATTAACTGCTCGCCGGGCGTTTTGGTTAGGAGGCTATGGTTGTTGGGAAGCCTTAGGCCAGGTCCTCGCCGTTCGTCTCGATGACGTGTTTGTACCAGTCGAAGCTCTTCTTTTTGGAACGCTTGAGGGTTCCGTTGCCCGCATCATCGCGGTCGACATAGATAAAGCCGTAGCGCTTGGACATCTCGCCCGTGCCGGCAGACACCAGGTCGATCGGGCCCCAGGTGGTGTAGCCCAGCAGGTCAACGCCGTCCTCGGTCACCGCATCGCGCATCGCGGCGATATGCTGGCGCAGGTAGTCGATACGGTAGTCGTCGTTGATGGAGCCATCCTCCTCGACAACATCCTTGGCGCCCAGACCGTTCTCGACCACAAACAGCGGCTTCTGATAACGGTCGTACAGGTCGTTGAGGGTGATGCGGAAGCCCAGCGGATCGATGGCCCAGCCCCACTGGCTCTCCTGCAGGTAGGGGTTCTTGGCGCCGGCGAAGGCGTTGCCCTGGGTGCGCTCGACATCGGGGTTATCGGCACCGGCGGAGCAACGGGTGCTGTAATAGCTAAAGCTGATGAAGTCGACGGTGTTGGCGGCCAGGATCTCGCGGTCCTCATCCGTCATGCCCACATCGATGCCCAGACGCTCGAGCTTCTTGACGGCATAGGCCGGGTAGTAGCCGCGGCTCTGAACGTCGACGAAGAAATAGTTGCTCTGGTTGTCAATCTGCGCCTGGCGCACATCGCCCGGACGGCAGCTGTAGGGGTAGTAGCTACCTGCGGCAAGCATGCAACCGATCTTGACCTCAGGGTCGATCTCGTGAGCGATCTTGGTTGCCCAAGCGCTAGCGACGAGCTCGTTGTGGGCGGCCAGGTACTCGACGGCCTCCTTGTTCTCGCCCTCCTCAAAGACCAGACCGGCACCCATAAACGGCAGGTGCAAGATCATATTGATCTCGTTGAAGGTAAGCCAGTACTTTACCAGGCCCTTGTAGCGGGTGAAGATCGTGGTCGCGAGGTTCTTGTAGAAGTCGATGAGCTTGCGGTTGCGCCAGCCGCCGTACTCCTTGATAAGGTGAATCGGGCAGTCGAAGTGCGTGATGGTCACGAGCGGCTCGATGCCGTGCGCCTGACACTCGCGGAACACGTCCTCGTAGAAGGCCAGGCCGGCCTCGTTGGGCTCAGTCTCGTCGCCGTTGGGGAAGATACGGGTCCAGGCCAGGCTCATGCGGAAGGTCTTAAAGCCCATCTCGGCAAAGAGGGCGATGTCCTCCTTGTAGTGGTGATAGAAATCGATGCCGGTCTGCGCGGGGTAGTAATAGCCGTCCTCGAAGTCGAGCATCTTGCGCTGGCCGGAGACCACCGCATAGCGCTCGGGGCCGTGCGGCGCCACGTCCACGTTGGCCAGGCCGCGGCCATCCACGTCGTAAGCGCCCTCGCACTGGTTGGCAGCCGTCGCGCCGCCCCACAGGAAGTCTTTACGGAAAGCCATGCATCAATCCTTTCACACGCTGTTTGTCGTGGTTTCAGTATCCCCGTAAGCAGCGCGCTACTCAACGGCAACGACGCAGGCCGACACTTCTTTTCGCACACGGCGGCCCGGCAGCCGCCCCTGCCTGACACTTTCTGATACCGCCGCCCCACACCACCACAAAGGGAACAGGCACCTTTGTGGTGGTTGGGGACGGTTTGTCTCGATCTGTAACAGGTAGGCAGCCAAAACCGGGCTTGGTGTTACAGATCGAGATTTTCGGGCAGCCCCCCGCAGTTTGTCTAAATCTGTAACAGGTAGAGACGATTTAGCCCGCTAGATGTTACAAATCGAGACGGAAGATGCTAGTCACAGGTGATGTCGAGGTTCTTGCCGACGAGGCCCACGTAGCCGCCCTCGGCAGCCTTGGGACTATCTGCGTGGCAGAGGACCCACTTGTCAGCCTTCCAGTAGCAGTAGCTGTCGCCGACCGCGGGCACGTCGGCTGCGGCCTCGGGGCGCGGACCATTGGTGCCGGCGGGCAACGCAACCATTACCTGGAAGCCGCCGTCGTCGACCATGCATGGCGTGTAGTGGAGCGTGGTGTTGAAGACTTCGACGACCGTACCCGCCGGCACGCGGAACGCCTTGACGCACGCGGTGTCGAGCTTGCCGTCCTCGATCTCCCAGCGATGCGCCACGAGCAGGATAAAGTCGCGGGCGCCCAGGTTAAACTCGCTGGCGCGGTGATACTCCAGGCAGTTGAGGCGTGTGTTGTGGCCGTTGCACCAGCCGAGCTGGAAGGGGCGGCCGCCAAACATGAGAAAGCCCAGTTTGTCGGCATCCTTGACGCCCTCGAGCTCCGGCGCACTTGCTACGTACTTGCTGCCCTCGGGAATGGGCGTGGCAGAGAGCACCTCGAGCACGGGCGACGTGAGCTCGGACGGAACGTCATCCCAAACGTTGCCATAGGATTTGAACTCGGGATCGTTGACAGAATAGATGTGCATGTTCGCTCCTGTTCGTAAATGTGACTATACGAACATTCTAGAACAAACATGAGCGATTTTGAACGCTCGTCCCGACCACTCAACAAAAAGGCGCCCCCGCATAAGCGAAGGCGCCCAATGCGCGCGCTTTGGGCGATAAAGCCCTTACGCCTGCTGATAATGCAGGTGCTTCTCATCGATATCGGCCAGGTCACGGTCGAGATAGCGGCGTGCGAGCCAGTTTGCCATGGGGAGGTTCTGGTCCAGATAGTTACCGCACTCCTCGGGAGCGGCACCGGGGACATCGCCCTCAAAGCCGGCGACAAACTCGAACAGCTCACGCACGAGCGGCAGGATCTCCTCGCTCGTCACCTCGCCAAACACGACGAGGTAAAAGCCCGTGCGGCAGCCCATGGGACCAAAGTAGACAATGCGGCTCGACCACTCGGCATGGTTGCGAAGGAACGTCGCGCCCAGGTGCTCGATGGTGTGGCACTCGGCCGTGTTCATGACCGGCTCCTTGTTGGGCGTGGTCAGGCGCAGGTCAAACGTGGTGACGGCGGCGCCGGTCGCCGGATCGCGGTCGATGCGGCTCACGTACACGCCGGGCTCAAGCAGCAGATGGTCAACGGAAAAACTCGCGATACGCTCCATGGCAGATCCTCTCGATAGTCAATTTAGGACGGGGCTCTTTTAGCTGGTTGGAATGGTCGCACCAATCATACCAGTCAAAAAAGCCCCGTCCCAAATGTGAACTGCGCCCCAATTCTTGGACGGGCTAATAAGCGGCCTACGCCGCACATAGGGACTGATTCCGGAATTCCTCCGGGGTCAGTCCCTTCAGTTTAACCTGCCTCCTTCTCGTGTTCCAATGGATGATGTATTCGTCCAGGTCTCTCTTGAAGTCTTCGAAGCAAGGCCATTTTCTTCCGCGAAAGAACTCGTCCTTCATATGGCCGAACACCTGCTCCGTCGCGCCGTTGTCGATGCAGTTGCCCTTCCGGGACATGCTCTGCACCACGCCGGCCTCCTCCAGCCGCTTGCACCACCCGGCCTGCTGGTACTGCCAGCCCATGTCCGAGTGCAGGACCGGCCTGGAGCCCTCGGGCATCTTGGACACGAGCTGGTCGAGCAGCTCGTGCTGCTGGGCCATGTTGGGATGCAGCGACGTGGACCAGGCGACGATCTCCTTGCTGCCGAAATCGTAGACCGGCGCGAAGTAGGCCTTGCCCCAGGGCTGCTTGAACTCGGTGACGTCGGTGCCCATCTTCTCCCACGGCCCGTCGGCGGCGAAGTCCCTGCCGATGACGTTCTCGAAGGTCTTTCCGACCTTGCCCCTGTACGAGTTGTACCTGTGGTAGTCGGTCTCGCGGCGGATCCCGCAGCTGATGCCCATCTCGCGCATCATCTTCAGCGTCGTCTTGTCGGCTATGCGCACGCCCTGCTCGGCGCGCAGGCACATGGCGATCTGCCTGTGGCCGCACCCGTTGGCGGTGCGCGAGAATATCTCGGCGGCGGCCTCCCAGAGCTCGGGCCTGGTGGGAGCCTTCGGGTGCGACAGCGCGTAGTAGTAGCTCGACCTCGCCAGGCCGGCGCACTCGAGCAGGTCGGCGAGGGGATATTGCCCTGAAAGCCCGCTCACGACCGCGGCCTTTTCGCCGTTCGAGAGCGTTTCTCCGCCTTCAGGGCGATCGATTTTTTTAGGTAGGCGTTCTCCGCCTCGAGCCTCTTGATCCTGCGCTCGAGCTCTTGCTCGCGCGTCGTCTCCCCGGACGGGGAGCCGGACCCCCTCGGCCTCCCCCTGCGTTCTCCGCCTCGAGCCTCTTGATCCTGCGCTCGAGCTCCTGCTCGCGCGTCGTCTCCCCGGACGGGGAGACGGACCCCCTCGGCCTCCCCTTTGGCTTTGGCCTGAGCGCCTCCGGGCCCTCCTCCCTGTACGCCTTCAGCCATTTCTTGAAAGGGCTTGGCGAGGCTATCCC
>NZ_QRUF01000010.1 GCF_003458415.1 Collinsella sp. AF25-2LB | reverse complement strand
TAGGCCGCGGGCCCGCACAGGGCCAGGGCGGCCGCGACCGCGAGGACGGCGGCGGCCCCGGAAACTCGTTTCATGGAGCGTTTCATGGAAAATCCCCCTAATCTAGCAACGGTTTAGAGTCTACTAGATTGGGGGGACGCGAGCCAAGCCATGGTGCGCCGAACGGTTAGCCACAAGGTCGCATTCGGCGCCAATGACCTCATCCGTATAACCATTGAGCTCCAGATGACCGGCATCGGTCCACACCCAGCCAACGCCCGAGACGTCTGGCTCGCAGCACGCAACGTTGCCTATAAACATGCTCTCCGTGTCCGCGGTAAAAGAAGGCCCGCCCAGCAAAACGCACGGACAGGCCATAGCAACAGGCAATTCGACGCAAATCGTTTGAGCAGGCGACGCGCGGAAGGAGCGTATAAGACGGTTTTCTGCTGGCTGTCAGCCGCGGTATCCTCATGGAGACCTAATTGTCGCCGGAATTAAAGTCCCCGGCGCGGACTCACCTTATCTCCCCGGTGCGGGCTCGATATCCTCTCGGATATCTAATCGTCTTGGACTTTAACCTGCCCAAGCACAGTACAGCTTTTACGTGCCGCCACACGGAGCTTAGCTCGTGGACTATTTTCTAAAATATAGACCTTCAAAGCAACTTGGGTTCAAGCACGGACAAACAAAACAGGCACTGAATACAAGACTTGTTTATCAATAGTTATCAATCGCATGCGTTACCAGCAAATATCGTCTGTCTCATACGCTGCGATACAATCAATCTCACCAAATGCTAAACCAGCATCCCGAAGGGAGCAACGTGCTAACAATTCACTATGGTGATATGGAAAACGTTATCTATAATACGTCGGTTTACTTCGATAACGTCTATTCGCCCGAATGGTTTCAAGATGCTTTTGCGCAAAGAATTATTAAATCCATCGATAAAGGCAGTGTGGTTGGACCCGGCGCAATAAACACCAAGATCCTAGGCATTATCCCACCGGAAAGGCTATCGGGCGGAACTAAGACGCTGCTACTCATGTACTTCATGCCTCAGAACATATACAACGCCACAACCTGTGGCGACAATTGCGCTTACTGGATTCTGAGAATCGCCGCACAGCACGATCTGACAATCAACCTCTACCATCTGATGGATTTTGGAAACGGCAAGTTCACGGCAACCGTTGCAAACACGGGTGATGTCGTTCACACGATGTTCGACCTTGTCCCTATAGCCGCAAAATGCCTAAGGGAGAACTCCTGACGCACGTTTTTGATATGAGAAGAGCCACTTGAACGAGGAGTACTTGAACCCCACCGCTCTTGCAGCTCTTGAGGGCACTTTGCCAGATCTCGTAATTACTTTGCGCTAAAGCGAGGAGTGCTCACTGTCGGAGGATAAGTTCGGTCCGAGCCAGGAATCGCCATCCAAAAAGAACTCCGGCCAGCGCTGCATAAACAGCGTCTGCTCGCGCTTCCAGCGGCGCAGCTTTTCCTCGTTTGCCTCTTCCCTGCCGCGCGAGGTGAACTCGCAGTGGTACAGCTCGGCATAGGGCATTTGCCCTCCTCCAACAAAACACTGTCACTAACTTAGCCCACCAACCTCGCCATTTGTTAAGCAACAAGTGCGAGCGGTAGGTATTGATCTACAACCGTTAGGGATTGAAAAGAATGCAGTAGCCGAAAACGTAATATCTTCCGATTGGCGTGGCATAAAAAAATAGAGGGCGTCCCATAAAGAGAAGCCCCCTTGCAAAACGGCCGAACCGCTTTTCGAAGTGGGAAATATTTTGCACCAGATGACTAGGGATCGCAAGAAGGCATATCTTCAGCGTCACACAAATACCATGCGCCGATCACTTTCGACAAAAACGAGAAGGAGGAAGTTATGACCTCAGCACCTTTATAGTAGTTGATGTTGCGATTTGCCCTAGAAATAAACTTGGAAAGCGATTGTGCTTTGTGCTTAATAACGCCTTTAGACGACACCTCTTTGTGCAGATATAGCGTTGTGACAATCTGGCGTATTCTCTCATTGCTCATCCTTGCTTTACGCTGATAAGAGCCAACCCCATCTATTTTGCTCAATGCCTTCATAACACCGTTATTTGCCCTTCGGGCATTCTCACCCGAAGCAAGACCATTAAGAATGCAACTATTGTGAGCACACGCGTTGCGGAGATCTTTTGCCGCGCGAAGCAAATAAAACCTATCGCGAAGCTCAGCATCGTCAAACCGTTTGGCGCAAAACAAAATGAATGGATTAAAGGCACCAAAGGTAATAACTTCCAGAAAGGCCCAGGCAGGCATATTAAAACCACTGTATTTTGCAAGAATGCCTGCAGAATAGGCACTCGACTCACAACGAGAAATCTCTTTTTTGACCCAGTTGGTCACATTCCCCTTGCTATCAAATGTATCCTGCTCGCTTAAATAGTCTTGAACGATTTCGTAACCGTCCTCGGCATGCTGCTCTATCCTGCCCAGCAAGTCAACTTTGCAGAAGTGCTCAATATCAAGAGTGAGCGAAATCATCTCGTTTCGAAGCAACATATCAATAATCGAAAGGTCAACAAGCATCTTGAAATCTAAGTTGACATATTCACCCTTGCGTTTTCCATCAGAAACCTTTGGAAATCCGGTGCGGTACGAGCGCAAGCGAAAGTAATTGTTGTTCTTCGTCAGATACTCGACCGCCTCTGCCTCGCTCATATAGCGGAAACGGACACCCTTGCTCTTAAGATGGGAGACTTGTTCCCAAGGAGTAAGCCAAGGCTTTTGATCGCACATATCTTGTTGACGAATAGGACTATTCATTGCGCTCTCCAGCGTATTTGATGAAATAACAGATCTAATTTTATCCTAACTGTAAATACCTATTAAACAGCCGGACGCTCATGCAAATACATCATGGCACGCCGCCGCTCATCTCGCCTTGAGCTCGTGACAACATTTGCATTAGCTTCCACAGAATTAGAGGGAGCATCCTCTCGCTATCTCATTTTGAGCTGAGTAACATCGTAAATTGACCCGACCTGAGCCACTATCCAGCACACGGTCCAGAAAAATCTCCCAAGAAAGAAGTACTATTATCGCACTTACACCCACCAAGGCTCCTCTTCATACTTTTCCGCATAGGGAGAACGACACCTACTAGCAAACTTGTAAACCAGTACGTAGAGTTCATATGCATCGCGATCTAAGCGCGCCATTCCTTCTCGGTCGTATCGTGTCTGTTCCTTTTCACACTTTTTAATAGCGCTAAGCAAGTCGTAGTAGCCGCAGTCTCGGCTGTTAAAATGATGACATTTTCCGACAATATCTTGATAATCATTGCGAATTGCATCGATTTTTCTAGCAATGGCAGATATTTGTTTGAACTTACGTGTCCCAGGAAAGTATGCAAGCTTTGATTTCAGAATGTAGACTTCGTCTTCGGAGGGCAATTTAGCCTCCAATCGAAGATAGGATCCTACTGACTTTCGAAGTCTATTCTCCAAATGAAGCAGATATCGTCGCGTATGAGAATCTTCATCTGAGTAGTAACGCTCGCATTCATCCCTTTCGCAATGTTCAATTACCTGAACTAAAGAATCCCTTTGTTCATGCCTATCATCCGATATGCAAAGCAATTGGGAGACGCATGACTCTTCTTCCTCGTAATAAGCCAAAAGAAGTCCCAAGGTATCTTCGCATCGAGATAGATGCTCAATGTAGCATTCATCCATTCCGCCTAGCTCAGACAATAACGGCTGAATGCCAAATAAAAAACGATCTTCAAGTTCCCGACATCGGTCGCTGTATTCAATTACCCCAACAAACAAAGATGATATTCCTGCACCTAAAACCGCTAACAAAACCTCGTTCATCTGTTCATCCGTCAAAATGACCGCGTTTAGAGGGCAAATATAGAAAATAAACGAGATAGCAGCAACGATGGATGACGCAATTACGATCGTTCTCGATAATCTCATGCTGTTTCACCCTCAGACAAGCGGATTGCGTTTGAAATCCCAATAATCGCATCAACACGCATAAGAAAAGCTAAGCGTAGGCTCCACGAATCAAACACCGGAAATATAGCAAAAACCCAACGCTTTCACAGCTCCTGAGCACCCTATGCTGGATTTTCACATCACCTCGCACTAAAGCGAGAAGTACTCGCTCTCGGCAGATATGTTCGGCCCCAACCACGGATCGCCCTTCAGGAAGAACTCCGGCCAGCACTGCATGAACAGGGCCTGCTCGCGCTTCCAACGGCGCAGCTTTTCCTCGTTTGCCTCTTCCCTGCCGCGCGAGGTGAACTCGCAGTGGTACAGCTCGGCATAGGGCGTAAAAATGGTGCGGTAGCCCGCCTCCCACACGCGCAGGCAAAAGTCTGCGTCGTTAAAGCCGACGGCGAATTCCTCGTTGTAGCCGCCGACGCGCTCAAATACGTCGCGTCGCACCATCTGGCAGGCACCCGTTACGGCGCTAAAGTTGCCCGGGCGCACAGCACGGGCAAGATAGCCCTCGCGCTTTGCCGAGAAGTCCTGGTTGGCATGGGCAAGTGCGCCACGCACGCCGACCAAAATGCCAGCGTGCTGCACCAGATGGTCGGCAAAATAGAGCTTGGCACCCACCACGCCTGCATCGGGACGCTGCAGATAGCCCATCATCTCTTCGATAAAATCGGGGCTTATGACCTCGGTATCGTTGTTCAGCAGCAGCAGGTAATCACCCTTGGCATGCTCCACGCCAAAGTTGATGATCTGGGAGTAATTGAACTCGCCCGGCCAACACACAACGCGCGCGATGTCCTTGCCTTCGGATGCTGCAGCCACGCGCTCTGGCAGGGTTTCGTAATACGCAAACGTCTCCGGGGCTTCGCTGTTGTTCTCCACCAAGACGATCTCGTAATTGGCATACGTTGCCTTCTGGGCGATCGACATCACACAGGCATCGAGCGTCTCAACGTGGTCCTTGGTGGGAATCACAATGCTCACCAGCGGCGCAGGCTCCGGCAGCGCATAGCGCATGCGGTAAACAAACGGCGTCTCGGTCTCTTCGACCGCTCCGCGAACGCCCAGCGCGTTAAAGTGGCGCTGAAGCGCGAGGCGCCCGGCTTCAATAGCATACGGCTTGCTATCGGCAGAGCCATCGGCGGTCGATCCCGGATGCACGCGCCAGTGATACAGCACGTGCGCGACATGCTCAAACCGTGCGCCCGCCGCAAGACAGCGAAGCGTAAGGTCGTAATCCTGGGCACCCGCAACGTCTTCTGGAGATGTACCAATGTGATCGATGAGCGCCTTCTCCACCATAAGGAAATGCGTCACGCAATTATGGCTATAGAGCAGGTCGACGTTGAGCCGCGTCTTAAAGACCGGCTGGCCCCACTCCCCCGTTTTCTGGAACATGTCCTCGTCGCAGAACAGGACCTGGGGACGCTCGCCCTTGGCAGCCTTGTTCAGCGCGGCAACATAGTGGAATAACGCGTCCGGTTCCAGAATGTCGTCATGGTCCAAGAACGCGATGTAGTCGCCCGTCGCTTGTTCAATACCAGCGTTGGTGTTGACCACAATGCCGCCGTTGCCGGGAAGACCGATGCGGCGAACGCGCTCGTCATTGGCGTCGGCCGCAAGATTAGACACCGCGTCCCATTCGGGCGAGGCATCCATCAGCAGCAATTCCCAGTTGTCATAGCTCTGGGCTAGCACCGAGTCCAGCAGCTCGCGCAGGTAGACCCGATCGGTCTTGTAGCACGGCACCACAATGCTCACGAGCGGCCTATAGGCAAAGGCCGCCGAAGCGACACGTTGGCACGCCAAATCGCCCGGCTTTGCGCGATGCTGCTCAAACCAACGTCGATAAGCTGCGTCGTCTGCACGCGCGTCCTTCATACGGTTCCAGCTGTCGTCGACCATGCCGTTGTACAGGCGACCATCCATGGCGCAAAAACCGCTCTGGATCCGCTCTGTGGGATCGCTCGCAATCGCGACAAAATCCCGTATATCCTGAGGCATCTCAACGCTCAGATACGTTTTATTGACGCGGCAACCGTTGCGCTGGGGAACATCGACCTGCGATTCAAACACATGCACGGTGACATCGATGGCATTCATATGCGTATCAAAGATCTGGAGCTCAGGTGCGCACTGGGGGTCTCCCGCCCAGGTGACCTCATAGCGCCACACCGCGCCGGCGTCGGCCGGCAAATAGCGAATGGCATCGATCTCGTAGCGACCGCAGCGCTCGCCGCGCTGCGCATCGCGAATCAGTGCGCACAACGCAGACTTTGCTTTGTAGTTAATCTTGGATTCCAGCTTGGCCACGCGGCTATCGAGGCGAATGGAGCCCAACCTTTGGCCACCGGATGCAAAAACGACATCCATCGACGAGCCATCCAAAAACGGAAGCACCAAAACGGCGAGCTCGCGCTCGTAATCGGAAACGGAAGGGCAAAGCGCCAGCACACGGCCATGATCGACCGGGAGCACCAGCGACGGCACATAAGAACCGCTCGTCGTCGCATGGACAAACGCCTGAGAACCCTCCCGCTCAATAAGCGCGGCGACATCCTGACCGGCAAAACGAAGCAGCACAAACAGACGGCCCTGACTGCGGCAAAGTGCCAAACGCTTGATACTCATCTACACTTCTCGCTTTCCCAGGGCGTTCGCCGCCATGCGCTTGCAGGCACCCAGGCGGCCAAACCTCAAGACGTCGTAATCGAACATGAGCTTTTTGCACTCACGGGCATTGGGGGCCTTGCTGGTAAGCGCCGCACGCACCATAGCAGCAACAGGAGGAGCGCATGGTGCGAGCGCAGTATCGCTGCCCACGGCAGAGCCGGCAAGCGCCGTGGCAACGGCAGCAAACACCTTGCCGCAGTCCGAACCCAGCAACCTGAGCGCATCGTACAGCACCAGATCGCATAGGAAGTACGCCAGGTCATCGGCATGCTGGACATCGAGACCGTCGCGCTGCCAGTCAGCCAGCACCGCGGAGTAAATCTTCACATGCTCTAGCAGACGTGTCTCGTCGTCGTAGCGCATGGTGTCCATGAGCGAACCCTTGCGCGCCACGCGGTAGTCATACAGCTTGTTCGAGATAAGCGCGGTCTTATGCGAACGACCGTACACGACAAAATCGAAGACCTGGTCCTCGCCATACTTGACGGTTTCGTCGAACACGATTCCGTTGCCCAGCAAAAACTCACGCTTGCAGGCGGTGCGCCATGCAAAGGGGCGAGATGCTTCCTTAAACAGCAGGTCAGAGCTATAGCCCACAAACGACACATCGCGCGGGCTCAGCACATAGTTAAGCCACGGATACCCCGCCTCCAGCGGATACGGATTCGCGCCAAAGGTCAAAACGTCGCAGTCCTCGCGCTCAAAGGCATCGACGATCACGCGGCATGCATCGGGCGTGAAGCGGTCGTCGGAATCCAAAAACGCAACGATAGGCGCCATGGACGCGGCGATGCCTGCATTACGCGCACTCGACAGACCGCCGTTCTCCTTATCGACCAGCGTAAAGCGCGCGTCCTTTTCGCAATAGGCAGCCGCAATATCGCGCGAGCCATCCGGTGAGCCATCGTTGACCAGCACGCCCTCCCAATCGGGCATATCCTGCGAAAGCAGGGAGTCCAGGCACCAGGCCAGGCACTCCTCCACGTTATAGATGGGAACGACAACGGAAATCTTGGGGGTAGCCATAGTCACTCGCTCCTACTGTGCGGCCGGAACGTCATCAGGGTGCGGGTTGTCGCCGTAGGTGCGCTGATACGTCAGCACGCGCCAGACCAGCGGCAGGCCGCCAATCTTAAAGTAATGCTTAAACGTATTGAGCTTGCCCGGCTTCTTAAAGTCAAAGCGCGAATCGATATAGGCGCGGGGCGACTTGACCATCAGGCGCAAGTCGGTCTCGCCGCGCGGGTCGAACAGCGATAGGTCAAAGCGACCGGCATCCCAATCGGCCCTCAGCTCGGGTGAAGCCTTCTCCCAAAACTGCTCGCGCAACTCATCGACCAGGCGCTCATCATTCCAACGGTACGTATCGACCTTCATACGCATTAAAATGCCCTGAAGCTGAGCCTTAAGCTCGGGGCTTTCATCCAAAAAGCGCTGCATCTCGGCATATTCGTCGCACACGCAAAACACCTTATTGGGCGAATTAACGGAGCTCTTCTCGTTGTCTTGGCGATAGCACAAAATGGGGTCCGCGATAAACGCAGCACGCTCGGCGCATGCCCAGACCTTAAAGTTAAAACCCGCATCCTGATACGAGGCACCCGGCGTGGGAAGGAAGCGAATCTGATTGTCGTTGAGGAACGCGCGCCGATAGATAGCCGACCAAATGGAAGGTTTGCGGTAGAAGATGCCCGGGCGATCGACGGGGCGATACGCGGCGCCCGTCATATGCTCGTCGATAATCCCAAACAGCTCACGTCGCTCGCTGGGCGTGGACCAATACAGATAAAAGTCGCCCTTTACCGCATCGGCATGCTCAGCATCGGCCTTGGCGACCAGCTTTTGAAGCGAATCCTCAAACATAAAGTCGTCGGACTCAAGGATGCCCACGTACTCACCGCGCGCCATCTCCAGGCCACGGTTCATCGAGTCGCCGTAGCCGCTGTTGGCCTTGTCGATCATCTTTACACGGGGGTCGTGCTCCATGTACTCGCGGATGATATCCGGCGAGCTATCGGTGGAGCCGTCGTTGATGCAGATGATCTCGATGTCATTGAGCGTCTGCGCCACGGCGGAATCGAGGCACACGCGCAGATAGCGCTCGACATTGCAAATGGGGACAAGCAGCGAAACTTTAGGGGTATCAGAGTTCTGCAAGAGAACCTCCCGTTGAATAGCGTGTAACAGGGTTATTTTAGCAGCCGAGTTGCGGCGGGCGGCAGCGCTTGGAATTATAGAAAGCGCTCCAGGCAGGCTTTGAGACCGCGAGTCGAAAGATAGAACAGCGTGGCGTCTGCCATCGAAACGCCCGAGGTCGCCGCAACGAGCTTGTGGGCAACACGGCGAACGGCACCCTTAGCAGGCATATCCGCCCACTCCGTTCCCAAAAACGTCGTGAGGTCCATGTTGACGCGAGCCGCCACGCGATGGAAGTCATCGGCATCCAAGCGCGCCAGATCGAACACAATTAGGTCCAAAAACCAAGTTATCAGCTCGCCGGGACACAGGTCCAAAAGACCATAGGCCGCCCAGTCTTCCAAGACCTCCTCGAGCATCTTCATGTGGGCGTCAAGCTTTTTGGCGCGCGCCTCGGCACTGTTGAACTCGTGCGTCGCCGATTCGCTCTCCATCACGTAGTGGTAGAACTTGTCAGGCATGACGACGGTCCTGCGGGCAAGCGCATAAGCCGCAAATTGGAAGACGACGTCCTCGCCCAAAGCCAAACCGGGGGCGAAGCGAATGCCTTCGCGATTGAGCAGCTCGCGCGAAAAAGCCGCACGGCAGGCATAGGGCTGCGCATTCGAATGGAACAGCAGTTGAGGATCGCGGGCGCCGAAGGTACCAGCTTTGGGGCTCATGAGTTGCTGGACGCGTTTGGGGGCAGCATCGGCAGGTTCACAGACGCCGCCAAAAACGGCGGCCTCGGCATCCGCAGACTCCATGGCATGCAGCACGCGCTCGACCGTCTGGGCATCGATGTAATCGTCGGCGTCCACAAAAAAGACGGTCCCGCCCACGGCGGCATCGATGCCGGCATTTCGAGCACACGAGACGCCCGCGTTTTCCTGGTCAATCACCAGTACGCGATCGTCGGCCTGCGCGATCCGACGCAACACGTTCAACGAATCATCAGTCGAACCGTCGTTGACGCAGACAACCTGAATCGAACGCTCAGACTGGGCCAACAGCGAATCGAGGCATCGCTGAATGGAGCGCGCAGAGTTGTAAACGGGGACGACAATGGTAGCTTTAGGACACGAGGCCTCTCCCATGCCGACCTACCCCCTCAGCGATTCGATGAGGAAGGCGGCGACCACGCCTGGGCCTCCAACCGAGGCGTAATACTTAGCACGCCCCAAGGCACCATCCGTCGCAAAACTCGGATGCTCGTCAACCCAGCCCTCAGGATCTTTGAGGATGGCAGCGAGATTTGCGCGCTTCCACGGCTTGAGGTCGTCAAGCGAAAAGTCCCCGGCGTCCAAGGCCGCCTGAAATTCCTTGGCCATCTGAACCAGGAACTCCTTATAGAACTTAGGCGCCAGGCGCACGTAGTTCCACATGTACGAATCGTACTTAATGAGTTGATTGAACTTGAGCATGCGCGCGACATCGCCGCTTGCGTGGTCGCGGGCATAATCCTCTCGAATCCAACGCTCAATCTCGGCATACTCGGAATTGACGCAAAAGACCTTAGCCGAAGAATTGACCGAGGAATTCTCGTTGTCCTGGCGATAAGACAACACGGCATCATGCAGGTAAACAGCCTTATCGGCGCACGCGATCACCTTAAAGGCGAATGACGTGTCCTGAAAGGATGCCCCCGGAGTCGGCAGGAACTTAATGCCGTTGCGCTCAAGAAAATCGCGACGGTACACGGCCGACCAAATCGACGGCTTTTGCTTAAAGAACTGAGTCGTATCGCTCGGGTGCACCGGCTTGCCGCAGTCCTTGGCCTTAAACATCTCGTGCAGCGAACGGCGCTCCTCGGGCTTAGACCAGTAGAAATCAAAGTTAGCCTTCGCAAAGTCGGCATTATTGCTATCGGCGGCCGAGACAAGCTTTTCGAGTGCGTCGGGCGCCATAAAGTCATCGGACTCCAAGATGCCAACGTACTTGCCACGCGCCATCTCCAGACCGTGGTTCATTGAGTCGCCGTAGCCGCTGTTGACCTTGTCGATCATCTTGACGCGCCCATCGCGCTCCATATACTCGCGGATAATCGCCGGCGAGTTGTCGGTCGACCCGTCGTTAATGCAGATGATCTCAATATCCTTGAGCGTCTGCGCCATGGCGGAATCGAGACACTCGCGCAGGTAGCGCTGAACATTGTAAATGGGAATAAGTAGCGACAGAACAGGGCTGCCAGAGGCGTTAGTAGACAAATGTGCTCCTTAGGAAATACCTGTCGTTTCATGGTATCAAAGGGTCAGCGCGCCAGCGGGCGTTTATATAATCTATGGAGCCTCTTGCGGGCAAAGCAGCCCCACATCATGCGGCGGGCCCATGGCAGGTTCCTGCGTTTTATTCAAAGCTTGCCGCCAAGGTGCGCCGAGCCTTTACAATAGGACAGTCCCAAGGACGTATTCGATAGCTTCCGTGCAGCGCTCGCCCGCCGCGCGTGAAAGGATATATTGCCCCATGCCTTCAACCCTTCCCGCCCCCATCGACAAGCTCGCCATCGTTGTCGTCACCTATAAGCGCCAGGAACTCCTGGCCAACCTGTTCGACTCTATGACCAAGCTCACTGCCGCGCCCTGGCGCATCGTGATTGTCGATAACGAAAATTCGCGCGAGACCGAGGCCATGTGCGCCGCATTTAACGAGCGCCTGGCCAACCTGTGGGGCATCGACACCGAGCAGCCCGACGCGCAGGGCGGCACCGACCGCGTCATCTACGCCCCGCAGCTCGAAAACGGCGGCGGTGCGGGCGGCTTCTCCGCCGGCACTAAATGCGCCTACGACCTGGGCGCCCAGTGGTTCTGGGTGATGGACGACGACGTGCTCGTCATCCCCGAAGGCATCGAGCGTCTTGCCAAGTGGACCGACCGCTACGATGTCATCCAGGGTTCGCGCCTAGACTTTGACGGCGGCGCCTTCTTTTGGCAATACCAACTCATCCTTTCGCTCGGCATTCCCAACCCAGTCGCCAAGTGGGATCTGGGTCCCGAGGGCTACCGCACCATGAACCAGCTGTGCTTTGAGGGCGGCATGTTCTCGCGCCGCGTGGTCGACAAGATCGGCCTGCCCGACGCGCGCTTCTTTATCTACGGCGACGATGCCTGCTATGGCTACGTGGCCAGCCAGCACTTCTCCGCCGCCGTTGTTGCCGACGTGGTTCTCAAGCGCGCCCGCGCCGTCTCTAACTGGGATATCGCCGGCAAGCGCCAGCTCAACTCCACGAGCGACACCAACCGCTACTACATTATGCGCAACCGAGGCTTCCTCGCCCGCTACATGCAGATCTACGGCGACTATCACCCCGTGCTGTTCCGTCTGGGCAACGCCGCGACCTTCTGCAAGGAATTCATTCGCCTGGCTGCCGTTGACAAGTGCTTTAAGACCGGCATCCCGGCGCTGCGCCGTGGCATGAAAGACGCCCGCAAGATTATCAAGGACCCCGACTGGGAGCCCATGCCGCCCATGAAGGACGCAGAGTAACGGAAGCCGGAAACACCTCAGCGCTTAAAGCCGCTGGCACACCGTAGCCACATGCTGCCCATCAAAACCGAACCCCCAGCGCATGCGACCCACGCCGGGGCGCGGCACACGGATTTCGTCGATGCCGTCGCGCTCTATGTCGAGTAGCGACTGCACGGCCAGCAATTCCAGGCCCAGCGCATCCACATCGGGGTCATACATCAAGTTAATCGTTATCAGCGGGCGCTCGTCCAGCATGCCAATCGTATCTGCTACGTCGAACACAGCACCCGTAGGGAAAACCTGGATGTCCCAGCGACCCGCGCCACACTTTCGCCTCGAGGCAGGATTGGCATAGCCCGGCAAGCCAAAGCAGAGCCCCTGCAAGAGCAGATGATATGGCAGCGGCGCATCTGGGTCGGTCGCACCGATTCCCGCATCTCCCAGGATGCGGCTTAGCGCCCGCCTCACCGTATCCTCGTCCCCACGGCACAACCCGTCGCGAAACGCATCGACGTCTCGAATGTCTTCGGCAGCACACTCAAACCACTCAATAATCACTAGACGCAAGGCCTGGCGAAGCTCGTTATTGGGCAATCGCAAAGCACGGAGGCGATCGCCATGTTCTGGCTCCTCAGTCATATCCGTCGTGAGAAAACCGGACAGATACAGCGCTGTCCACATGCCATCGTCAGGCGAGACATCTGGCTCTGCAGTGCCCAAACAAAGCGGGACCTCAGCGCACCCATGGGCCTCGAGCAAATCAAACAAGACCGAAAGGCGGTCGAGATTCCACCCGGCAACTACCCTACTCAGGCAATCCGCATACCCATACAGATCGGCGCGCACAGGCGCCGTGCAGCCTCGGTCCAGAAAACCGATCACGCGCGCCGGACTCGAGCAATAGACCCTGCCAAACCGATATCCCTCGAGCCATTCACGCGCATCATCAAGGTTTTCCTCGCGCCCAGCACGATTCAACAGAGCCTGGACCTCGGCATCCGAAAAGCCGAACCAACGGTCACACCACGTCGAAAGCGGCGTCGACAGACAATACGAGCAACTGCGCGACGAAAGCGCCGCTTCGGCAGGACTGGGACGCTCCCCCATCAGACACGTCAGCCGCAACGAATCGCGCGCAGTGGCAATGGCGTCGAACAGCACACGATCGAATAGCCCTGCCGGATCGGCGCCGGAAGCGCCCCTCGCGCTCGCACGGCCCAACCACGCCGCGTCGTACCCATCAACGAGCAATACAACCTGCTCATCGCAGGCCATCTCCAGCAGCCCAATGAGCACGCCAAGCACCGAGGCGACCTCATCCTCGCTCGCCGCGCCACGCGCAACGCGTTCGATGTGACGCACCTTGTCTCGAGCTAAATCCGGAGCCTCCAAGAGCGCCAACAATCGAGCGCACTCGCCCGAAAGGGCATCGCGCACGGCGCCGGCAACAGCGGGGCCACGCCTCGCAGCGCTAGAAAAGTCCAGCGATATCACCGGATAGCAAGCGTACTCATCCCGATAGCGCCCGCCGTCTGCATCCCAAATCTGAGCATCGGCAAACAAACGCTGACCAGCGCGACCGACCGCTGGACGCTCCAGAAAAGCCCTGAGCATCGACAAGTTCATGCTCTTGCCAAAACCCTCGGGTCGACAGCACACCACAACGGACGCGTCGCAGTCCAACACATCGGCAATAAACATGGTCTTGTCGACCAGCATGCAGCAACCAAGAGCTTCCGCATAGTCGTGCATGCCAATGGGCAAAATCGCATCGTCATCACAGCCGATCAAACGCACGCCAAAGCCGGCAGCACAACCATTATTTGCCTGTTCAGACACCAAAACGTTCCCCCCTAAATCGCAGCACGATGCCAATTGTAATGACCGCCTCGCGCGTACCGATGTCGCCGCGCGAACATATCGGGCAACGGTAGCAACAAGAGGTGTGAGGGGGCACAACTAATCGTTGCACAACAAAAAACGGGGCCCGATGCATTCGCACCGGACCCCGTTCCGACTCTTTAGTTATCTGGCAACCGAGAGGCTACTCCTCCGAGCTGTCCTCCCCAGAAGCTTTCTTCTGCTGATCGAGCTTATGCTTACCGCTCACGATGGACGTAGCGCCCAGCGTAGCCAAGCTCGCACTGGCAAGGCTCGCCATCACGATCAAGTCGCCCGTCTTGGGCATATTGCCGCCAGATGACTTGGTCGTTGTAGTCGTCGTGGTTGTAGTGGTCACCGTCTTGGAGTCATTTTGCTCCTGAACCTGGTTATCAGCGCCGCTCTTGTCGTCGTCTTCGGACTGTTTCTTTTCGCCCTCGGTCTTGCTCTCGTCCTTCTTCTCAGATTCAGACTTCTTATCCTCGTCCTTCTTCTGAGCGGACTTGTCGCCCTTCTCATCAGAGCTAGGACCCTTATCGGATTCAGCCTTCTCGGAAGCCTTGTCCTTTGAGTCGCCCTTTGCGGCCTCGGTCTTTTCCATGGAAACCTGATCAGAGTTGTCCTTGTTCTGAGTCGAGCCATTATTGACGCCAGCCATCAGCGAAGAGCCCAACGTAGAACCAAGCTGCACGGAGAAAGAAGGCTTCTTGTCCGGCGAAGCAACGGGAGCGTCCGGCGCCTTATTCGAGTCGTCCTTGGAAGCATCGGAATCAGGGGTTGCGTCAGAGCCGAAGCCGTTGTTAGAGCCGGTGCCAACGGACGAATCGCTCGAACCAGTGGAAGAATCAGAGGAACCAGCGTCGGTCGAACCAGAGGCGGCGCTGTCCGTATTGCCGGCAGAGCTTGAAGACGAATCGCCCGCAGCAGAGCCGTTCAAATCGGAGCCGTTCGAGGTAGAGCCGTCGTTGGTAGTGCCGCCAGCAGAGCCATTACCGTCAGCATCGGTCGAGGGCGCATCCATCCTGTCATCGTTGACATCGTCACTCGAGTCGCCATTCGAATCAGGTGTCGGCGAGGGCGCCGGTGTGGGCTCGGGCTGCACGGGCGTCGCAGCGGCAGCCTCATCCTCGGCGATAAAAACCAAGCAGTCCTTCAGCTCATTTTTATAACGATTCTTCCAGCCCTCATGATACTGGGGCTGACTCGAAAACTTAGTGGCGACATTGTTGACCACGCTATTGGAGAGCGCCGTCACAAACTCGCGGTCGGACATATCGTTGGAAAGATTCGCCCAGCGGAAAAAGTCCCTGCAGCCACCGGTGCCGCACATGTTGGTGATGCTCCACACCATGCCCTTGACGCAATCGGCGCGGCCCGAAATATCAATGCCCAGGCCGCTCTTGAGCCACGCCTCGGTCACCGCATAGTACGAGTTGTACGCATAGGCATCTTGAAGTGCTGAGAACTCAACAGGATCGGTGTTGTACGCACCTTGGAAGGCATCCTGCGCGATATGGCCCAGCTCGGTAAATTGGCCGTTCTCGTACATGGCATTGCTCGCGTTGGAAATCTCGCTGCCGCGATCAATCGCATCCTTGAGCATGCTGTATTTTTCGGGGTTGTAGTTGTAGGCCTGCTTCATAAACGGAATGAGCGACCAACGGCGGTCGAACTGGTAATAGCCCAGCGCGTTATAACCGTCGCCATACGAAAAGCCCTGGTTGTAGTTGCCATGGCTCTCGTACTTGGTAAAGTACTTCATCTCGGGAGTCACGTTTACAAACGAAACGCCCTGGACCGACCTCAGCACGCCCGAGAAGGACTGCTGGGTGTAGAGGCCTTTGTCGATATCGGTGGCATCCGAGGCAACGCCCGGCGTGGGTTCCTCGGCAGCGGCGGGCGCGGGCGCGGTAACGGCGCTAAACGAAAGCGCCAGCGTCAGGCCCGCGACAATAGCAGAATGCTTGGGCTGCATAAGATCCTCCCTGCATTGGTGTAGTTAAAGTGCAGTTTGCAAAGATAAAACTAAGTATTGCAGCTCGCCCGTTGTTGCACAACAACCCCTCGGTAAACGGCAACAACCCTCCGCGAAATCTTAAGGAATTGCGCTCAACCTACAGCTTAATGTCAAAGTTGATCTCGGGGACGGCGGCCAAGTCGGCCAACGTCACGCCGTCGACGTACTTTTCGATCACGTCGTCCAGACCGCGCCAGAACTTGACGGTCGAGCACAGATCGCTGCGGGCGCAACTGTTGTCGATGCCGTCGCACGCCACCGGAGCCGTGCTGCCCTCGACGGCGCGCAGGATGTCGCCGGCACGCACCTCGGCCGGGTCCTTGGCCATCATGTAGCCGCCGCCCTTGCCGCGCACGCTCTTAAGCAGGCCCGCCTTCATAAGCGGACGAACCAGCTGCTCCAGATACTTTTGCGAGATATGCTCGCGGTCGGCAACCTCGCGCAGGGCAATCTTGCCCTCGGCGTCGCCCAGCGCCGCGATATAGATCATCAGTCGGAGGGCATAGCGGCCCTTAGAAGAAATGAGCATACCTACCCTCCCATCGTTACTGGGACAAAACCAGGCTTGTTTGCCCAAATCCTATGCACGCGGGGCAAACAAACCTGATTTTATGTCCCTCATCTAAAAAGTCGAGTGGATTAGTCGGGTTTTCCCTTGACTAACGCCGAACCCATAGTAACTTTATTCCGAGAAGATTCCTAGGGTTTAGTACACCTATGAGTACACCATATACAGAGAGGGACAGCATGGGCGCAAATCCGCTGCTTTCCATCGAAGGTCTGACCGCCTCCGTGGACGAGAAGACCATCCTCCACAACGTCAACCTTAACGTCGCCGCCGGCGAGACCCACGTGCTGATGGGACCCAACGGCGCCGGCAAGTCCACCCTCGGCCACCTGGTCATGGGCGACCCCGTTTACACGGTCAACGACGGCCGCATCGTCTTTGACGGCCAAGACATCACCGAGCTCACCACCGACAAGCGTTCGCGCGCCGGCCTGTTCCTGAGCTTCCAGGCTCCGGTCGAGATCCCGGGCGTGCCGCTGTCGAGCTTTTTGCGCGCCAGCATCGCCGGCCGCCCCGGCCTGGAGATGAAGGGCAAGGAGTTCCGCCGTCGCGTCAAGGAGCTCGCGGCCGAGCTCAACATGGACACCGCCTACCTCAACCGCGAGCTGGGCGTGGGCTTCTCGGGCGGCGAGAAGAAGAAGGTCGAGATGCTCCAGCTCCTGCTGCTGCAGCCCAAGCTCGCCATCCTGGACGAAACCGACTCCGGCCTGGACGTCGACGCCCTGTCCACCGTCAGCCACGGCATGGACGCCTACCGCAAGAGCTGCGACGGCTCCATGCTCATCATCACGCACAACACGCGCATCCTGGAGCATCTGGATGTCGACCGCGTCCACGTTATGGTCAAGGGCCACATCGTGCGCGAGGACGACGCCTCGCTCATCCCCTGGATCGACAAGAACGGCTTTGAGACCTTCGAGCGCGAGGCCGCCGAGCAGCGCGCCCAGGCCGAGGCCGCCGCTGCCGAGCAGCAGGCGTAAAGGGGCGATGCAATGACCAAGAACCGCACCGAGGTCGCGGACATCGACCGCAGCCTCTACGACTTCACCTATGGCGAGGAGGGATTCGAGCGCCTCGATGCCGGCATCACGCCCGACATCGTGCGCGAGATCAGCGCAAAGAAGGACGAGCCGCAGTGGATGCTCGACCTGCGCTTAAAGTCCCTCGAGATCTTCAACCGCTTCCCGGACCCGACGTGGGGCCCCTCCATCGAGGGCCTGGACATGGGCAACATCGTCACCTACGTTAAGCCAAACACCGACCAAAAGCACGACTGGGAGTCGGTGCCCGACGACATCAAGAACACCTTTGAGCGCCTGGGCATCCCCGAGGCCGAGCGCAGCTACCTGGCGGGCGTCGGCGCACAGTACGACTCCGAGCTGGTCTACCACAACATGCAGGACACCGCGTCCAAGATGGGCATCGTCTACTCCGGCATCGAGGAGGCCCTGCACGACCCGCAGTGGGAGCCGCTCATCCACGAGAAGTTTATGACGCTCATCCCGCCCACCGACCACAAGTTTGCGGCCCTGCACGGCGCCGTGTGGTCGGGCGGCTCGTTTGTCTACGTGCCCAAGGGCACCAAACTCGACTTCCCGCTGCAGAGCTACTTCCGCCTCAACGCCAAGGGCGCCGGCCAGTTTGAGCACACGCTCATCATCGTCGAGGATGACGCCGACCTGCACTTTATCGAGGGCTGCTCCGCGCCCAAGTACAACGTGGCCAACCTCCATGCCGGTGCCGTCGAGCTCTTTGTGGGCAAGCGCGCGCACCTGCGCTACTCGACCATCGAAAACTGGTCCAAGAACATGTACAACCTCAACACCAAGCGTGCGCGTGTGGACGAGGACGGCGACATCGAGTGGATCAGCGGCTCCTTCGGCAGCCATGTGGGCTACCTCTACCCCATGAGCGTGCTCAACGGCCGCCGCGCCCGGTCGAGCTTTACCGGCATCACCTTTGCCGGCGCCGGCCAGAACCTGGATACCGGCTGCAAGGTCGTGCTCAACGCGCCCGAGACCTCGGCGACCGTCGAGACCAAGGGCATCTCCAAGAGCGGCGGCATCCAGACCTTCCGCAGCTCTATCGTGGCCACGCCCAAGGCCGAGGGTTCCAAGGCAACCGTGAGCTGCCAGTCGCTCATGCTCGACGACCAGAGCCGCTCCGACACCATCCCCGCCATGGACATCCGCGCCAAGAACGTCGACATCGGCCACGAGGCCACCATCGGCCGCATCGGCGACGACAAGGTGTTCTACCTGATGAGCCGCGGCATCTCGGAGGAAGAGGCCCGCACCATGATCGTCAACGGCTTTGCCAACCCGGTCTCCAAGGAGCTGCCGCTGGAGTACGCCGTCGAGATGAACAACCTGATCAAGCTCGAGATGGAAGGAGCGATCGGATAATGAAACAGGAAACCAACACCGCTGCTACCACCCTTGAGCAGGTCAACGCGATGCCGGCTGCCACTTGGGGCTGGCTGAAGATGAATCAGACCAAGCTCGAGCTCTCTGACGAGCTTGCCGCCGCTCCCGCGGAGGCCGTTGAGGTCGAAGGCTTGGGCGAGCAGTTTATTGGCGTGACAGACGCGTTCGACGCCGCCATGGACGCCATGGCCGAGCGCTTCCCCGAGCGCCGCTCCTCCGCCCCCGGTGATGCCGCCGACCGCGCCCGCATCACGCCCGAGACCGAGCTCGACGTGCCCGCCACCTCCGTCTACCAGGCCGGCGCCATCAAGCTCGAGGAGGAGCTCTCCCCTGCTGAAGCCTTCGAAACCGGCATGGGCGAGGCTGCCTACGCCTACTTGGCCGAGCACGCTACCAAGCGCATCGTCATCGATGTGCCCGCATACAAGCACGTCACGGCTACCGTGCGCGTGAGTGGCGTCGACGCAGCGGCTGCGATTGCCGCCATCGATGTCGTCGCCCGCCCGCAGGCAACGCTCGACTTGCAGATCGCCCTGGACTCCCCCGTTACCGGCGAGGGCGTCGTGGGCTCCGTGCTGCGCGTGTGCGCCCACGAGTACGCCACCGTCAATGCGACCTGCACGCAGACGCTCGACGACAGCTGGATCGCGCTCGACGACACCGGCCTGTTCCTGGACGAGGGCGCGCGCGTCAACGTGCAGCACACCGTCCTGGGTGCCGGCGCCAGCGCCACCGGCCTTGCCGGCGACCTGCTGGGCGACACCGCCAAGGTGACCATCGATACCGATTACCTGGGCGCCCGCGAGCAGGTGCGCGACTTTAACTACGAGTTGCGCCACCGCGGCCGCAAGACCGAGTGCGAGATCGACGCCAACGGCGTGCTGACCGGCACGTCCAAGAAGGTCTACCGCGGCACCATCGACCTCGTGCACGGTTGCAAGGGCGCAACCGGCACCGAGCGCGAGACCGTGCTGCTCGCCAACAAGGGCGTCGACAACAAGACCGTCCCCGTCATCCTGTGCGACGAGGACGACGTCGCCGGCAACCACGGCGCCACCATCGGCCACGTCCGCGACGAGCAGCTGTTCTACCTCGCCTGCCGCGGCCTTGACCAAAACGCCGCCGAGGATCTGTTCATCCGCGCCAAGCTGGAGGACGCCGCGCTTTCCGCCACCGATGAGCGCACCCGCGCTGCCGTCGTCCGCCTGGGCAACAACCTGATCGATAACTTTGAAGAGGAGCTCGCATGATCGATACCGAGCACGTTAAATGCGATACCTGCACCGCCCCCGAGCCCATGGAGCTCGACGCCAGCGACGAGGCCTCGCGCGGCTGGCCCACCGTCGACATCGAGACTAATCCATACAAGGCACAGTTCCCGCTGTTCCAGCAACACCCCGAGATCGCCTTCCTCGATAGCGCCGCCACCGCGCAGCGCCCCGCCTGCGTGCTCGACGCCGAGCGCGATTTCTACCAGCGCATGAACGCCAACCCCCTGCGCGGCCTGTATTCGCTGTCCGTCGAGGCCACCGATGCCATCGCCAAGGTCCGCCAGCAGATCGCCGACCTCATCGGCGCCGCCCAGGCCAACGAAGTCGTCTTCACCCGCAACACCAGCGAGTCGCTCAACCTGGTCGCTAAGAGCTTTGCGCCCACGGTGCTGGAGCCCGGCGACGAGGTCGTCATCACCATCATGGAGCACCACTCCAACCTGATTCCGTGGCAGCAGGTCTGCCGCGAGACCGGTGCCAAGCTCGTCTACCTCTATCCCACCAAGACCGGCCAGCTCACCACCGAGGAGGTCCTGGCCAAGGTGGGTCCCAAGACCAAGATTCTGGCCGTGGGTCAGGTCTCCAACGTGCTGGGCGTCGAGAACCCGGTCAAGAACCTCGGCAAGCTCGTGCACAAGTACGGCGGCTATCTGGTCGTCGACGGCGCGCAGTCGCTGCCGCACATGCCGGTCGATGTGGCCGACCTGGGCGCCGACTTCTTTGCCTTTAGCGCGCACAAGGCCATGGGCCCCATGGGCATCGGCGTGCTGTGGGGCAAGATGGACCTGTTCAACGCCATGCCGCCCATGCTCACCGGCGGCGAGATGATCGAATCTGTTACCGAGCAGGACGCCGTCTGGGCGCCCGTTCCCGAGAAATTCGAGGCCGGCACACAGGACGCCGCCGGCATCTTCGCCACGGGCGCGGCACTCGACTACCTGGTCAACACGGTGGGTTACGAGAACATCCAGGCCCGCGAGCAGGCACTCGTCCACTATCTGATGGGCGAACTCATGCAGCTCGACTTTGTCCAAATCATCGGCTCCATCTATTGGGACAACCACCACGGCGTTGTGAGCTTTAACGTCAAGGGCATCCACCCGCACGACGTCGCGAGCATCATGGACATGGACGGCGTCTGCATCCGCGCCGGTCACCACTGCGCGCAGCCGCTGCTTACCTGGCTGGGTGTCGAAAACCTTGCTTGTTGCCGCGCCAGCGTGGCCTTCTACAACGACAAGGCCGACATCGACAAGTTCATCGCCGGCCTGCATCACGTTTGGAGCACGTTCAATGGGTAATCTGTACACCTCCACCACATTTATGGAGCACAACTCGCACCCCGACTATAAGTACGAGATGGATGCTCCCACGCACGAGCACGACGGCATCAACCCCAGCTGCGGCGACGAGCTCACCCTGCAGCTGCGCGTCGAGAACGGCGTGATCGAGGAGGCCTCCTTTACCGGCCACGGCTGCGCCATCAGTCAGGCCAGTGCCGACATCATGGCCGACCTCATCACCGGCGAGACCGTCGAGGAAGCTCACCGCCTGGCAGAGCTCTTCCTCGCCATGATCCGCGGCGAGCAGCTCTCCGAGGAGGACCTGGAAGACCTGGACGAAGCCGCCCAGCTCCAGGACATCTCGCACATGCCCGCCCGCGTCAAGTGCGCCGAGCTCGCCTGGCGCACCCTCGACGGCATGCTCGAGGGGCAAACAAACCAGTAGTTTATGCCCCGAATCCAAGGTTTTTGATTGCCGAGCCGCCCGATACGGGCGGCTCTGTTTTTACCTAATGAGCGCGAACGCACAAAGTCCGCGCGTCCGGCGCCCCGTCTGACATTTGCCACACAGCCAGACGCGAGCACGGGCGTTTTCCACAGCACCAAAGGCCTGCGGCAGGGCCCCGGGCCCGCCAAGCAATGCGCCAAGCCCCGTTCTGCGAAGCTCCGACTCGCTTCGCGCCTGCCGCAGACGGGTCCCATAGGGAGCGGCGTGCATTTTTGCGAGTATTCAGCACGCCAAGCTGTGTGTATACGCATCGAAAGCGTTAATCAACGTCTTTAGGCGCATATATATTGTGTTTTAGAACAAGCATCGCGGTCTGACGGGACGCAGGCACGTGCTTCGGGGGCGCAACGGCGGGAATCAATAGCTTCGGGACCCGTATGTTGCAAGATTGCGGCGGTGCCGACAGCAACACGATGCTGAAAACTCCGTTTTTTGCACGGCGCAGACGGGGGTAGGCACGGGCAAACCCGGACCGAGCCGTTATTTTATGCAAGATGACGATTGTTCTATGCATATTAAGAAGTGCAGTTACCGTACCAAGCTTTTGAACGCTGGTTGCGGCGTATGGACGACCCCAGCTGCGATGAACAGGCGACCTTACATCACGTTTCCGCCAGCCCGCATCGCCGTTCGCGCGCGGGCGCGCACGATACGAGAGACGGTACTTTTGCCAATCCCGGTATACCGCTCAATCTGGCGCACCGTAAAGCCGGCATTGCTCAATCCAACAATAACGGTATCGCGCTGCGCCGGCGGTGCAGTTTTAACCACATTGAGCGGAACCCCGAGGCTCTTCGCCAACTTGTCGGCAAAGGCGTGGCGTTCCCACTCTGTCTCTTTCATATCGCACAGCGCCGGCTCGCTACCGTCCGGCGTCGAAAGCGAATAGGCAATAAAGCCCTCGGCAGAACCAAAAAGTTCAAGCACGCAAGAAGGATCAGAAAATCCCCTCGCGGCATCGGCCGCATCACAGTCGTAAGAGCGCAGATGTTCCGCAAAGCTGCTCCAGGGATAACGCTCGATTAGGCTAACGCCCACCTCCTGCGGATCGGCGTGTACGGAGCGAATAGCCTCCATCACCTGCCAATCGGTATCGAGCGAGCGCCGGTCAAAACGGTTCTGGAACAGATGCCCTGTGCGCCCCGTGCGTTTATTGAACCGCCGCGCGTACGTCAAAAGCAACCGGTGCATCGCCGCGCTCATCCTGTCCTCGTAATCTGTAAGCACCAAATGCACGTGATTGCCCATAAGGCACCAGGCGATAACCGTCACACCCTCCTCCCGACAGCACTCGCGCATCAGCTCCAAAAACTCCCACCGGTCTTCATCGCTCTCAAAGATGAGCTGTTTGCCCACACCGCGAGCACAGGCATGGTAAAAGCCGGTAACCGTTCTCCAAACGCGCTGCATGGCGCTCCCTTCGCCGGGATCTGCTTACCATCCAATACAGCACGATTGAAGCGTGCCATCAAAACATTCACGCAAAACAATACGCTCGCGCAGCCAAAGGCAGCAAACAGGCGGCGAACGGCACCGTTGCAACAGGTCAACCACTGCAACGCTTGCAAGAGCGGACCAAAAGCTTGCCCAAGACGGACCCCCTCTACGGAAGTTCACGACCACAGAACATAGAGTTAAACCGTTTCAATTAAAACTTCAGGACTTCTCGCTACGAAAACTGAGCCGTTCGCCGAATATTCCGTGCATTTCGCGGTATTATAGGGGCTGCATGTCATGTCCCTTTCGAAGGGTCGCCCGGCAATCGCCAGCCACGACCCCCAGACGGGACGCCAACACGATAGAGAGGAGAGGCATGCAGTACTCACAGGAAGTGGAGAACATGTGCCCCGTTGCCAAGGGTGCATACCACGGCCCCGCACCCATCCCCGAGGAGGGCAAGTGGGTCCAGGCTAAGGAGATTTCCGACATCTCCGGTCTTACGCACGGTGTGGGTTGGTGCGCACCTCAGCAGGGCGCCTGCAAGCTCACGCTGAACGTCAAGGACGGCATCATCGAGGAGGCCCTCGTTGAGACCATCGGCTGCTCGGGCATGACCCACTCTGCCGCCATGGCTTCCGAGATCCTTCCCGGTAAGACCATCCTCGAGGCCCTCAACACCGACCTCGTCTGCGACGCCATCAACGTTGCTATGCGCGAGATTTTCCTGCAGATCGTTTACGGCCGCAGCCAGACCGCGTTCTCCGAGGGCGGCCTGCCCGTGGGCGCCTCCCTCGACGACCTCGGCAAGGGCCTTCGCTCTCAGGTCGGCACCATGTTCGGCACCAAGGCCAAGGGCGCTCGTTACCTCGAGCTCGCTCAGGGCTACGTCACCCGCATGGCTCTCAACGACAAGAACGAGATCATCGCATTCGAGTTCCTGAACCTCGGCAAGTTCACCGACGCCGTCAAGGCCGGCAAGACCCCCGAGGAGGCCATCGCTGGCGCTATGGGCCACTATGGTCAGTGGGAGAACGCTGCCAAGTACATCGACCCGCGCACCGACGAGGAGACTCACTCCGTCGCCAGCGTGTTCCCGGTTCACGAGTAGAAAGGGAGGGAAATAACTATGACTGTTACGTTCGAAGGTTACGAGCGCCGCGCTGACAAGATCAACAAGTGCCTCGCCGACAACGGCATCGCCTCCCTCGAGGAAGCTCTGCAGATCTGCACCGACAAGGGCTTCAACCCGCGTGAGATCGTCAACAACACCCAGTCCATCGCCTTCCAGAACGCCGAGTGGGCCTACACCCTCGGCTGCGCTCTCGCTGTCAAGCGTGGCGCCAAGACCGCTTCTGAGGCTGCCGCCATCATCGGCGAGGGCATCCAGGCCTTCACCGTTCCCGGCTCCGTCGCCGAGGACCGCAAGGTCGGTCTGGGCCACGGCAACCTGGGCGCTATGCTGCTCTCCGACGACACCGAGTGCTTCGCCTTCCTGGCTGGCCACGAGTCCTTCGCTGCCGCTGAGGGCGCTATCGGCCTGGCTCTGAACGCCAACAAGGCTCGCAAGAAGCCGCTGCGCGTTATCCTCAACGGTCTGGGCAAGGACGCCGCTCAGATCATCGCCCGCATCAACGGCTTCACCTACGTGAAGACCCAGTTCGACTACTTCACGGGCGAGCTCAAGGTCGTCGAGACCATCCCCTACTCCGATGGTCCCCGCGCCGCCGTCAACTGCTACGGCGCCGACGACGTCCGCGAGGGCGTTGCCATCATGTGGCACGAGAACGTCGACATCTCGATCACCGGCAACTCCACCAACCCGACGCGCTTCCAGCACCCCGTCGCTGGCACCTACAAGAAGGAGCGCCTCGAGGCTGGCAAGAAGTACTTCTCCGTCGCTTCTGGTGGCGGCACTGGCCGTACCCTGCACCCGGACAACATGGGCGCCGGCCCTGCCTCTTACGGCATGACCGACACCATGGGCCGTATGCACTCCGACGCCCAGTTCGCCGGTTCTTCCTCCGTGCCTGCGCACGTCGACATGATGGGTCTCATCGGCATGGGTAACAACCCCATGGTCGGTGCCACCGTCGCCTGCGCTGTCGCCGTCGAGGAGGCCCTCAAGGCCTAATCGCGCTTGCGCGATGCTCATATAGTTGAGCTTTGGAGCCGCTATCCACCCGGGTAGCGGCTCTTTTTGTTTGCGCTGGCGCAGGGTATCTAATGCCGATATATCAGCTGGGGCGAAATACGAGATGTGAAGAGATGGAGCGTCAGAGCGTCCATGACGCCCACCTGCCATATTTGCCCTTTACCGATTTGACGAGTCTTTGCGGCCCCATTGCCGATCACCCGTGCGACAATGCGCCGGACGAGAAAGGAATCCGATGGAATCGACTGATGTACTGGTAATTGGATCTGGCATTGCGGGCCTTTGTGCCGCCATCGAAGCGGCACGCACGGGTGCAACCGTCACTGTGGCAAGCGCCGGCAAGACCATGAGTGGATCGAGCTTCTTCCCGGGTACCTGGGGCCTCGGCCTCATCGGTCCCGTCGACGAAGACGACGAGCAGGACCTCATCGACACCATCCAGACCGTCGGCGGCGGTGTCGCCGACCCCGAACTCGTCCAAACGTTCGTCCACGGCATTCCCCAAGCGATTGACTGGCTCGAGCAAGACCTGGGCGTTGAGCTCCAGCGTCCGCAAAGCGCCAAGAGTGCTCAACAAAAGCAATTTATCCCCTGCTTTGACCACAAAACGCGCATGTGGCGCGGCCTCACCCGCAAGCCCCTTGAGGACGCTCTGACGACCTGGATCGAGTCGCTCGGCATTCGCCTGCTCCCCCGCCATGAGCTTATCGACCTTGTTGAGGACACGAACGGCAGAATAACCGGAACCGTACTCTACGACCTTACCGAAAATCGAATCGTGCCCTTTGCTGCCAAGGCCACGATCATCGCAGCCGGTGGCACAGGCGGCCTGTTCGAGCGCAGCCTTACGTCGGCTGATGTGCTCAGCTCCTCGCAGGCCATCGCACTGGCGCACGGCGCAACACTTACTAATATAGAGTTCATGCAGATGATGCCCGGCTTCATCGAGCCCAGGCGTAACTTGGTCTTCAACGAGAAAACCTGGCGCTACGTGCATGTAGACCAGCCGGTAGATATTGCCGACGACAAGCTGAACGACCTGCTCGAGCAGCGCTCTGGATATGGTCCCTTCACGTCACGCTTGGCCTCCCGCGCTATCGATCTCGTCATCGATCAGGCAGGTGTCGAAGGCCTGGCACTCCACTACGACTTCCCCCGCGAGGATGTCCCAGAGTTTGTGCAGACCTTTGCCACCTGGCTGCAAGACGAGCACGGCATCGCCCCGACTGACGAGATGCGCGTTGCGATGTATGCCCACGCCGCTAACGGCGGCATCAAGATCGATAAGACTGCGCACACGGGCATTGAGGGCCTCTACGCTTGCGGCGAGGCGACAGGCGGCATGCACGGCGCCGACCGCATTGGTGGCTTGTCAAGCGCCAACGGCATCGTATTCGGACGTATCGCGGGCGCATCGGCAGCCCTCACAGCGCAGAAAGAGCCTGAGGCGGCCCTGAAGGCGGATATCACCCTCCCCCAGTACGGCATTGCCACAACAGATGCCGAACGCCTGACACACAGCCTTAGGCACACGATGAGCACCTTTTGCATGATCAACAGGACCGAAACAGGCCTATCCGAGGCACTACACGAGCTTGAGGGCTTGAAGACGGAGGCAACGACCTTGAGCACACAGAAAGCCCAGGACAGCGAAGTCGCAGCCCTCGCCCGCCTGCAATCGCAGATTCAGCTGGCACAGGAAATGGTCAAAGCCATGCGCAAGCGAACCGAAAGTCTCGGGTCGCACTATCGAGCGGATTAAACCGGACACCTATCTAAAGCAGAACACAACCAATCGATATCCATGGGCCCCGTGAGCTCGAAGCAGCACGGGGCCCATTCGTGTCCGCACGACAGCGTATCCTTATTCTGAATACAGAGCGGACAAAGCCCGCATAGAAAATAGACCAGCGAGGAGGAGATATGGACAGTAGAGATATCGAGAAGTGGCGTATCGAACTTGATAGCTACGCCAATGTGGAAGACGGCGTTGAGTATTGGCTCGCACGCGATTTAATGGAACCCATGGGGTACACTCGATGGGAGAACTTCGCCGAAGTTGTTAAGAGGGCAAAAGTCTCATGCGAAACAAACAAAACTCCAGTTGATTCCCATTTTCGTGACACCACGAAAATGGTAACTGCCGGTGTCGCCGCTCGCGCGGTTAAAGACTACAAACTTACGCGCTATGCATGCTATTTAATCGCACAGAACGGAGATTCAAACAAGCCAGAGATCGCGCTCGCCCAGGCATACTTTGCCGTGCAGACGCGCCGCCAAGAGCTCATAGAGCAGCGCTTCGCAGAGATTCAGCGCTTGCAGGCGCGTCACTCGCTATCCGATTCAGAGAAACAGCTCTCGGGTATTGCGTTCAAACGCGGCGTGGACTCCAAAGGATTCGCGATCATCAAGTCGAAGGGCGATGAGGCGTTATTCGGCGGCAGAAGCACGGCGGAAATGAAGCAGTAGCTCGGCGTACCCAAGAGCGCGGCATTGGCGGACAGGTTAGCCGATGTCCTCATCAAAGCAAAGGACCTCACGAACTCGATGACGGCCTTCAACGCCGAGGAACACGACTTGTACGGTCTGGACCAGATCAAACAAGAACACGTCGAGAACAACACGAGCGTGCGTGGCAGCCTCATCGACCGCGGAATTGTTCCCGAGAACCTACCGCCTGCCGAGGATACAAAAAAGCTCGAGCGTCGCGTGAAGGCAGACGAGAAGAAACTCAAGGAGGGTACTGACGGTTTCACCGATCCCCAGGGTAGACTCAATCTGTGAAAGCGGCCGCGCCCTTTCGGGTTCGACCCCATGCGAGGGTTACAAAAAAGCGACCAGCCTAAGCCAGTCGCTTTAACATGCTTTGGGTGGGCCGTCAGGGGGTCAGCCTGCTGTGCAGGCGGTCACTGCGGCGCTTCGCGCCTTGCGCGCTGCGCTGGCAAATGCTTACGCATTTCCTCAGCTCCGCGCCCCGACGGGTTCGACCCGATGCGAGGTTAACAAAAAAGCGACCAGCCTAAGCCAGTCGCTTTAACATGCTTTGGTGGGCCGTCAGGGGGTCGAACCCTGGACCTTGGGATTAAGAGTCCCCTGCTCTACCAACTGAGCTAACGACCCAAAGCTAAAGTCCGTTATGGCGGACTTTAGAGGAGATATCGTGTGGTGGGCCGTCAGGGGTTCGAACCCTGGACCTTGGGATTAAGAGTCCCCTGCTCTACCAACTGAGCTAACGACCCGATATCAACACGAAGCAAGAACTGGGGTGGGTAAAGGGACTCGAACCCTCGACCTACGGGACCACAACCCGTCGCTCTAGCCAACTGAGCTACACCCACCGTGTCCTGTGCGCTTCGCGCTCGACTATTATTGCAAGGAACGCCACGCGATGCAAGCCCCAATTTTCAAGAATTTTGAAAAGAGTTTTTCGAGCGCGTTTCGAGCAATTCCCACCGGTTCCATAGGAGTAAACTTGCCCCACTGCAAATCCTCGAAAGGACCGGCATGAAAGAACTCTCCAACCGCACGGCAACATTTACCGATTCGGTCATCCGCCGCATGACACGCATCTCCAATAAGTACGATGCCGTCAACCTGTCGCAGGGCTTCCCCGACTTCGATCCTCCGGCGCAGCTGCTCAACAGCCTGAGCACCATCGCCGCCGACCCCAAGCCGCTCTACCACCAGTACTCCATTACCTGGGGCTCCCAGGCCATGCGCGAGGCGCTCGCCGCCAAACAGGAGCACTTTATGGGCATGCCGATCGACCCCAACAAGAATATCGTGGTCACCTGCGGCTCCACCGAGGCCATGATGGCCGCCATGATGACGGTTACGAACCCCGGAGACAAGGTCGTCATCTTCTCGCCGTTCTACGAGAACTACGGCGCTGACACCATTCTCTCGGGTGCCGAGCCCATCTATGTGCCGCTCAACCCGCCCACGTTCGACTTTGACCGCGAGACGCTCGAGGCAGCCTTCCGCGACAACGACCCCAAGGCCATCGTCCTGTGCAACCCTTCCAACCCTTGCGGCAAGGTCTTTACGCGCGAGGAGCTCACCTTCATCGCCGACCTCTGCAAAAAGTACGACGCCTACTGCATTACCGACGAGGTATACGAGCACATCGTCTACGCGCCCCACGAGCACGTCTATATGGCCACGCTGCCCGGCATGTTCGAGCGAACCATCAGCTGCAGCTCGCTGTCTAAGACGTACTCCATCACCGGTTGGCGCCTGGGCTACACCATCGCCCCGGCCCAGATCACCGAGCGTATCAAGAAGGTCCACGACTTTCTCACCGTGGGTGCCGCCGCTCCCCTGCAGGAAGCCGTTGTCACCGCCCTCAACTTCGACGACAGCTATTACGATGAGGTCCTCGACCTCTACACCGCCAAACGCGACTTGTTCTGCCAGGGGCTCGATAGCATCGGTCTTGAGCATAACGTGCCGCAGGGCGCCTACTACGTCATGATGGACATCTCTGAGTTTGGCTATGACAGCGACCTCGAATTCTGCGAGGACCTCGCATCCAAGGTGGGCGTGGGCGCCGTGCCCGGCTCGAGCTTCTTCCGCGAGCCCGTCAACCATCTGATTCGTTTCCACTTTGCCAAGCGGGATGAGACGCTTAACGCGGCACTGGAGAACCTCAAGTCGCTACGTGATAAAATCAAGCCGCGCGGGTAAGGACGGCCCGGCAACTAAAGCAACCAAAGAAGCCCCGCACCGCCCGCCACGTTGCGAGGCTTCTTCTTTTTATAGCGCTTTCTTAAATGGTTTAGAGCCCTATACTTTAGTCACGGAGCAACTCGTCCCAGAGAGAGGAATACTATGGCAGAACAGCAGCTTATCGGAGCGCTCGAGGCCGGCGGCACCAAGATGGTCTGCGCCACGGGCTATGCAGACGGTACGGTCCTGGAGCGTGAGCAGATCGCGACCACGACCCCGCAGGAGACCGTTGAGGCCGTCAATGCATGGTTTGCGAACAAGGGCATCGCCGCGCTGGGCATCGGCGCCTTTGGACCCACCGCAGTCAACCCTGCCTCGCCCCAATACGGCAAGATCCTGGAGACGCCCAAAACGGCATGGCGCTACTTCGACCTGCTGGGCACCATCCAAAACGAGCTCAATATTCCCTGCGGCTACGACACCGACGTCAACGTTGCCTGCTTGGGCGAGGTCACCTTTGGTTGCGCCCAGGGCCTCACGGACGTGGTCTACCTGACCATCGGCACCGGTGTGGGCGCCGGCGTGCTCTCGGGCGGTAAGCTCGTACACGGCATGATGCATCCCGAGGCCGGCCACATCCTGGTCACGCGCGACCCGCGCGACACCATCGGCGAGCATAGCGCTTGCCCCTTCCATGACAACTGCCTCGAGGGCCTCATCGCCGGCCCCGGCGTTAAAAAGCGCTGGGATGGCAAGAGCGCCGGAGACATGGCCGATGACCCAGAGGCCATGGATCTGCTCGCAGGCTATCTAGCACAGGCGCTCATGACCTACACGCTGTGCTACGCGCCGCAAAAGATCATCATCGGCGGCGGTGTGGCCGACCACACCCCCATCGTGCCGCTCGCACGCAAAAAGTGTGCCGAGATGCTCAACGGCTATATCGTCACGCCCGAGGTCAACGACATCGATAACTACATCGTCAACAACAGCCTCGAGGGCAAGCAGGGCATTATGGGCTGCCTGGCCCTGGGCGCACAGGCGCTTCAGTAGCAGACGCACCCACAGGGCGTGGCGCGCCCGGCAAATCCGACCTACGGAACGACGCCACCACGCCTCATATAAGCCCTCAAATAAAAAAGGCCGCCTAGGACCAAACAATACGTCCTAGGCGGCCTTTTTAGCGCACATCAGCGACCGTAAGAGATATCGGAGCACAACGCCCGTTGCCGCTCCACAGCAGTCGATCATCACATCGGTGATCATGCCGGCGCGTCCCGGCACAAAGAGCTGAATCGTCTCGTCGATCGAGGGAATCAGCAGCAGGAACACCGCCGTGGGCAGCAGCACGTCAAAGGTGCGCCGGCCCTCAAAATCAAAGGCGTGCGTTGCCAAGATGCCGAGCACCATATACTCGGTAAAATGCGCGCACTTGCGAACAACAAAGTTGGTCACCCATTCATATGGAAGTCCCACGCTGTGCAGGAAACCGCGGATAGCTTCCATGACCGTTAGGCTCAGCGAGCCCGACCCCGAGCCGGGAACCAGCGAATTGCCCCAGATCAAGAGCGCCATCAGGCAGGTTACAACCGCCCATTTTCGATTGATCTTAACCATGCAGAAGTTATGCCTCCGCGCGGAGCGGCGCGAAGCTGGCGGTACCGCCCTCGATAACGCTCAGATAGGCACGGCCCGTACGCTTGGCGGTTGAGGACTGCAGGCGCTCGATCTCTTCCTCGAGGATCTGATTGACGCGCTCGTGACGACGGTTTTCCATAATGCCGGCGGCAATAGCCTCGGCCCGCTCGATGCTCTCGCGCGAGATACGGGCAGTATCCTCGGGGAACACAGCACTGTGACGGCCGACATAGGCGGGGGCAGCAGGCTGAGGGGCAGCGACGGGAGCGGGGGCTGCAACAGGAGCGGGCTCGTCAATCTCATCCAGAATCGCGGTGGCGGCGGCCCACATGTCCTCGTGGCCCGAGTAATCGGCCATGGGAACATCAACCTCGAGCGAGGCGTCCGGAAGGTCGCCGGTGTCGATGCGATCTTGGGCATCAATCGATGCGGTGACGGCTGCAGGCTCATCGAGGTCATCGAGATCGATGTCCACGGCACCGGAGATGATAGGCATGCTGGCGAGGTTTGCATTGTACGGCGCAGCCTCAGCCGCCTGCTGCTGGGCAGGAGCGCCCCAAAGCGAGCTTTCGGCGGCACGGCGGGCGGCAACGGCCTCCTCGTCCGCAGTCATGGCTTCATCAACGTACGAATTGTCGGCAGAAGCGTTCGCGTCCGCCGAGGTAGCGCTGTAGGCGTTATTGGCTGCCGCGTTGGCGACGAGCGCCACGAAAGCCGCCGTGCTGCCCGCAGGGGCGGCCTGGGAGCCAGACACGGCGCGTGCCGCGGCGGCGATGTCGTCGCGATTGAAGGAGCCGGTCTGCCCGCCGTTGGTGAGCTCGTCGATGGCGACTTGATAGACGTCGCGCGAGTGTGCAGGGTCGCAGCTCACCGGCGAATCGTCGTCAAGCATACTGTCGATCATGGACCAAGCCTCGTCCTCGTCCATAGCATCTGCGGCTCGAGCGATGGTAGGGACACCATCATCGGCATGACGGCGCTGGAACGCACCAGTCAGGCCGGAAAGGAATGCCGAGGTAGACTGCTCCGCCTGAGCCTGAGAATCAGAAGCCGCAGCGTAAGGAGTCGCATCCTGCTGCTGAGCTGAAATCGAGGCGGTCTTGAACTCGCTTTGATGCTGATTGAGATTGGCGGCACCGCCCATGGCATCGGGCTGGAACAGACGCTCTTCACGCTGCGCACGATACTCGGAGATACCCAGCGAGGCGGCATAGATGCCCACGCCCGCCACCGCGCCCACGGCGAAGGGAACCGCACCCGCCACGACCGTCTCGTTCACAGACGAAAACGGCAGCGTCGCGGCATACATAACCACGGGAGCGGCAAGGCCGATCCCGCACGAAAGTCCGGCAAGGACTGCTCGTTGTGTTGCATCAGAAGAAGCCATGAGCTCTCCCCATCTTCCAGCACCCAAATCGCATCATTCAGTTGGCTGCGCGAGAGAAGATGAAGCGGGGCTATGCCCCAAAGCAACGGTATATGGTTCGTTTCATCTGCGTTATCCGTCGCGAAGCTTAAAAGCTATTATGCGAAACCGCCCTGTCGATTGCAAGCGACGATGTCGGATTGAAACGGGAAACCTGCTGCTTGCCAGTCTTATGGTCAAAAATAAGCGCGGAGCGGCGATATAGAAAAGGGCCGAGGCTCAAAGCCCCGACCCTTTATTGCATTGATGACTATCGCTGCGTGTGGATGACAACCTAGAACGTCTGCTCGTAGTCGCTGTGCTTTTTGGCCGAACGCACCAGGAACTCCTGGTTGGTGTTGGTGCCCTTAAGACCCTTGATAAACGACGCAGCTGCGCGCTCGGTGTTGTTCATGCCGGCAAGAATGCGACGCAGGCCAAAGACAAACGGACGCATCTGCTCGTCAACCAACAGGTCCTCGTTACGCGTACCGGAGGCAACGGGGTCGATAGCCGGGAAGATGCGGCGGTCGGCCAGGTCGCGGTCGAGCTTGAGCTCCATGTTGCCGGTGCCCTTGAACTCCTCAAAGATGACCTCGTCCATCTTGGAGCCGGTGTCGATGAGGGCAGAGGCCAGGATGGTGAGCGAGCCACCGTTCTCGATATTGCGGGCTGCGCCCAGGAAGCGCTTGGGCGGATACAGTGCCGCCGAATCGACGCCGCCCGAAAGGATGCGGCCTGAGGCGGGCGCCGCCAAGTTGTAGGCGCGGGCAAGACGCGTGATGGAGTCGAGCACCACCACGACATCGCCGCCCAGCTCCACGATGCGCTTGGCGCGCTCGATGACGAGCTCTGCCACACGAGTGTGGTTGTCGGCGGGCATATCGAAGGTCGACGCCACAACCTCGCCCTTGATGGAACGCTGCATATCGGTAACCTCTTCGGGGCGCTCGTCGACGAGCAGGCAGATGAGGTGCACCTCGGGGTTGTTAATCGAGATAGACTGGCAGATCTTCTTGAGGATTGTGGTCTTGCCGGCCTTGGGCGGGGACACGATCAAGCCACGCTGACCCTTGCCGATCGGCGACACGATGTCGATGGCGCGACCGGTAATGGAATCCTTGCCATGCTCCATGCGCAGCGGCTCGTTGGGATAGACCGGGGTGAGGTCACCGAACTTGGGGCGGTTGCGAATCTGCTCGGGGTCTAGACCGTTGACGGTCGTGATTTTGGCGAGGCCGGCGCGCTTGTCGCCGCCGCGCGAAGGACGAAGCGAGCCCTCGATGACGTCGCCCGTGCGCAGACGCGCGGAGCGGATGAGGTAGGCGGGCACGAAGGCGTCGTCGTTGGACTTCATGTAGCCATGGGCATGGATGATACCGGAGCTGTCCGGACGAATCTGCAGGATGCCCTTGATGTCGCGGAAGCCCTCGGCCTTCGCGGCGGTGACGTAGATCTCCTCGACGAGCTCGGCTTTCTTCTTGCCGGTCGTCTCAATCTCGAACTCCTTGGCCTTCTCGCGCAGCTCGGCGACCTTCATGGCCGCGAGCTCCTCGCGCGAAAGCGTGGGCTCGGTGGGAGCGGCATTGCGCTCCTTATTGCGCTGCTTGCGGTCGCGCTGACGGTTGCGGCGATCGTTGTTACGCTCGTCCTTGCGCTCGTTGCGGTCATTACGCTCGTCGTTGCGCTTGTGCTGACGGCGGTTGGGGCGAGCGCTCTCTTCGGTCTCGACGGGGGCGGTGCCATCGGTTGCGGAGGCGTCTTCGTTAGCCGAAGCATCATCGCTGGCCTCGGCATTGGAATCGCCCTGCGGCTCGGCCTCGGCATGCTGCTCGACGGCCTTGGCCTTAGCGGACTTCTTGCGACCGCGCTTGGGCTTCTCGGACGCAGACTGTTCGACGTCTTGGGGCTCGGCGGCATCAGTCGATGCATCGGCGGTCGTCTCGGCGGAAACCTCGGACGCACCCTTCTTGGCAGCCTTGGCCTTGGACGTGCGCTTAGCAGCAGTACGATGGCTGCGACCAGGACGGACGTCGGCGGGCTCGACATCGGCAGAAACGGCCTCGGAAGTCGTAGCATCCTGGACGGGCGCGTCGGCAGCGGTTGCAGGCTCGGCGGTCGCCGCAGCATCCCGAGCGGCGGCGGCTGCGGCTGCGGCCTTCTCGGCCTCGACGAAAGCCTTGGGCTTGCGACCGCGACGGTGCGGGCGCAAAGCCGGATCGACAACGGGAACTTCGCTGGCCTCGACAGGCGCAGCGGGCTCAACAGGCGATGTGCCCTCCCCTGCCGCGGAACGGACCGAAGCCTCAGCGAGCTCGGGGGTTACCTGATCGGCAACCTGCTCGGCCTTAGCAGCCGTGCGACGGCGTGTGCGCGGTACCGGCTTCTCGGTTGGCTGGTCGGCGACAGGGGTCTCGGTGGCGGCAGGCGTCTCGGGCACAAACGGAGCTGCAAGCTCGGTCAGAGCCGCGGCCTCACGCTCGGCAGCACGACGGCGGGCGCGCACCACCTGAGCCTCGCTAATCTGCGCCAACGCACGTGCCTGCGCGACCTCATCGGAAATCGGCGCCGAGGAGTCAGCTGCAACGGTACGCTTGGCGCGCGTCGTGCGCGTGGTACGGCGCTTGGGCTTGGTGACCTCCTCGCCGTCATCGGCAGGCTTGGCCGCGCGGCGCGTACGCTTGGGCTTTGCCGGAGCAGCCTCCTCACCAGTTGCAGACACGGCCTTCTCAGCCGCTACAGGCGTAGGCGTCGAAGCAGCCTTAGGCGTCTCAGGAGCCGAGGCTTGCGCGGGCGCCGCGACCTGGTCCGACGCAACCGGTGCAGCGGGAGCGGCTTGCGTCGTCGATATTTCGTTTTCTTGCTGTTGATCAGACACAGTGTTTGCTCAACTTTCTTTTCAAGCCCTGTGATCACATGCTCCCTGCATAAACCTTCAGGGCGGCTAAACAGTCTAGCTCCGTCAAATACCGACGGACATCATTGATCTGTATCGAGATATTTGCGTCATATACGCAGCGTTAGTGTAACACAACCGCAACCACCTGCAACTTAGTCATTGAGGACGTTCTTAAACGACTAGTCAAAAGGGACAATCTTTGGTTTACCGCCCACAAACCTGAATGCCTCCGCCAAAACTATGACGGTTTACTACGACGAATCGCTCAACCGCGACCACTCCGAAATTTGTTGAACTAAAACCGCAGGTAGATGCCTTGCACTTTTTTGCGAAAAGCCGGCGTGGTTGGAATTTCTCAATTCATCGTAGTAAACCGGCATAGTTTCGTATTTCCAGCAGTCCCAAATTCGTCAATACGACGGCGTTTGTGCAAAAAGCCCGACCTCCATATGGGAGATCGGGCTTTCAAGGCTCAGTTAAACCAAACTTGCGCGGTCAAATGACCCGTAGCTTACATCTGCTCGGGAGCGGAGACACCAACAAGGGTGAGCACCAGGGCGAGCGTCACGCGGACGGCGTCGCAAGCGGCCAGACGGGCACGCGAAAGCTCGGGGTCGACGGGACGGCCCTCGCTCGGCAGAACCTGGCAGGCAGCGTAGAAGCTGTGGAAGTCGCCGGCGAGTTCCTCAGCAAAGTGCGTCAGACGGAACGGGGCGCGGTCGCGAGCGCAGCTGGCGATGAGGTCGGTGAGCTCGTTGAGCTTACGCGAAAGGGCGAGCTCGGTCGGGTCGGTCAGCAGCGAGTAATCAACGTTCTCACCGATGGCCTTGGCGGCGACGGCCTTCATGCCCATCTCGTCAGCCTGCTCGGGCGTAACGTCGGCGGCACGGCGCAGGATGGAGCACACGCGGGCGTGAGCATACTGCACGTAATAGACCGGGTTGGAGTTGTCGCGCTTCTTAACGGCCTCAATATCGAAGTCGACCATCTGGTTGGAGCTCTTGGAGATGAGCGTGTAGCGGGCGGCGTCGGAACCGACCTCGTCGACGAGCTCCTGCAGGGTCACCATGGTGCCCTTGCGCTTGGACATACGGACGGGCTTGCCGTTGCGCAGCAGGTTGACGAGCTGGCCCAGCAGAACCTCAAACTTGCCGGGATAGCCAAGAGCGTCGCAGACGCAGCGGACGCGCTCGATGTAGCCGTGGTGGTCGGCACCCCAGATGTCGATGACGTGGTCGACGCGCTGGAACTTATCCCAGTGATAGGCAACGTCGGAGGCGAAGTAGGTGTACTCGCCGTCGGACTTGATCAGGACGCGGTCCTTGTCATCGCCCAGGTCGGTGGAGCGGAACCACAGGGCGCCGTCCTTGGTGTAGAGGTAGCCCATCTTGTCGAGCTTCTCAAAAGCGCGGTCGACGGCGGAGGTGCCGGCGGTCTCGCCCTCAGTGTCCTTCACATACAGTGAGCGCTCGGAGAACCAACGATCGAAGTCGCAGTTAACGGCATGGCAAAGGTCGCGCATGTTGTCGACCATCTTTACATAGCCGCGCTCGCGGAAGCTCTCCATACGCTCCTGAGGATCGGCGTTGACCCACTTATCGCCGTCAGTGCGCCAGAACTCGGCGGCCTCGTCGATGATGTAGTCGCCGCCATAGGAGTCCTTGCCAAGGGTCTCGGCAAAGTTATCCTGGTACGGATGAGTCTCGGGATGCTCGTCATTCTCGTCGGCAACGAAGGCGTCGCGGTCGGCAATCAGCAGCTTGTGAGCCTCGTCGATATCCACGCCCTGCTTGGCGATGATGTCGGCAAGCTGCATATAGCGCGTGCTGATGGAGTTGCCGAAGGTGTTCATCTGAGAGCCGTGGTCGTTGATGTAGAACTCACGCTGGATGTCGTAACCGGCGTGGTCCATAACACGGCAGAGTGAGTCGCCCAGCGCGGCCCAGCGGCCGTGGCCGATGTGCATGGGGCCGACGGGGTTAGCGGAAACGAACTCGACCTGGGTCTTCAGGCCACCACCGACGTTGGACTTAGCGAAGTCCATACCCTTCTCGCGAGCCTCGCCAAAGATGGCATTCTTGACGGCAACGGAGAGGTAGAAGTTGATGAAGCCGGGGCCTGCGATCTCGACCTTCTCGATCGCGGGGTCCTCGGGCATATGGGCAACGATGGCCTCGGCGATCTTGCGCGGGGCGCAGTGGGCCAGCTTGGCGGACTTCAGGGCCATGGTAGAGGTCCACTCGCCATGAGAAGTGTCAGCCGGTCGCTCGATAGCGCAATCGTCAAGTTCAAATGCGGAAAGGTCGCCGGCCTCCTGGGCCGCAGCAAGCGCAGCGCGTACCAGCTCTTCAATCTTCTCGGGCATAGATCCTCCTTGTGTTAAAGCCCCCGAGCTCTTGGTCACTCGTAGGGCAAAAGCCAGAGTTTGTAGCACTCTATCACAAGCGACGGGCACTGTCGCAGGGTAAAGCTAATAGATATTGCATATGCACAAAAATGACTACAGCTTGTATGGAGTCACTCAAAGATGCCAGTCTGCCTGCAGATTATGCAGGCGTTGAAAATGCATAAAGGTGTGAATGAGCTGCGTCTGTTATCGAATACTCTTACCTATCAGAGTTGTGTGCTTTTCCTGCATAAAGTAAGGGTTTGCGCACGTCAGCGTGTTATTCTAGACATACGTAAATTCGTATAAGTTGGAGGTAGCATGTTCTCAATCGGTCAACACGTCATTCATCCGGGTCAGGGAGTCTGCACCGTCGTCGGTTTTAGGGACGACACGCCGCAGCCCATGCTGTTGCTCGAGACCAAGCAGGGACATGCGCAGACGATCCTCATGTACCCCGTGGCGCAGGCCGATCGTTTGCATGCCGCCATCTCCCAGCAAGATGCCGAGCACCTGCTGAGCCACTATGACGAGCTGGAGTGCGACACCTTTACCGAGCGTAACAGCTCGCTTGAGGAGACGCACTTTAAGCAGCAGCTCAAGCTGGGCGCGCCCGAGACGGTCCGCGTGGCAAAGACCATGATGCACCGCATTCGCCAGGCCGAGGAAGCTGATAAAAAGCCCAGCTCTTACTACATGCGCGTACTCAAGGAGGCCAAGCGTCGCTCCATCGAGGAGTTCGCCGTGGCCTTGGGCGTCACCGAGGAGGACGCCGAAGCCCGCCTAGCCCAAGCCGCCCTCAACTAACCCAACCGCGCCAAAACCACCACAAAGGGGACAGACACCTTTGTGGTGGTTTTCTTGTTCTAGTAGTATTCATTCTTATCGATACCCACGAGCACAAGGAGTCTCTTATGGCAGAGCCGCTTACCGCCGGAATCACCCGCGACCGCGCGTTCGAACTGCTCAACGAACACAACAAGGACCCGTTCCACATCACCCATGGCGAGACGGTCGAGAGCACTATGCGCTACTTTGCGCGCGAGTTCGACCCCGAGAACGAGGAGTTTTGGGGCATCGTCGGTCTGCTGCACGACCTGGATTGGGAGGAGCATGAGGACGACCCCATGAACCACACCATCTATGCTGCCGAGATTCTTGAGGGCGAAGGTGCGTCTCCCGAGCTCATTCGCGCCATCCAGACGCACACGTCGGACTTCAACACCTCGCTGCCCAAACCCGAGCTGCAGATGGAAAAGATCCTGTTTGCCTGCGATGAGCTCACCGGCCTGATCGGCGCTGCAGTCATCATGCGCCCGAGCAAGAGCGTTATGGACTTTACGACCAAGTCGCTCAAGAAGAAGTTCAAGGACAAGCGCTTTGCCGCCGGCTGCTCGCGTGACGTGATTTCGCAGGGCGCCGAGATGCTGGGCTGGGAGCTTCCCGAGCTCTTCGACCGTACCATCGCGGCCATGCAATCCTTCGCTCCCGATCGCGACACCTTCCAGGCCTAACCGCCCACGCCACCTATAACCACCGCAAAGGGGACAGGCACCTTTGTGGTGGTTTTTCGTTTGCAACAGGTTTAGGGACGGACCTGGCCGGTGCCGCGGAGCTTGTATTTGTAGGTAGTGAGGGCCTCGGCGGCAAAGGGGCCGCGGGCGTGGAGCTTTTGGGTCGAGATGCCGATCTCGGCGCCCAGGCCAAACTCGCCGCCGTCGGTGAAGCGCGTGCTGGCGTTGGCATACACGGCCGAGGCATCGACCGCGTCCAGGAAGCGCTCGCAGGCATCCTCGTCCTCGGCAACGATGGCCTCGGAGTGCATGGTGCCGTAGCGGTTGATGTGCGCGATGGCTTCGTCCTCGTTCGCCACGACCTTCACGCTCATCTCGAGCGCCAGATACTCGCGGCCCCAGTCCTCCTCAGTCGCGGCTACATAGTCGTCGCCCTCGGCAAGCCCGGCGGCAGCGCATGCGGCGCACGTGGCCTCGTCGCCGTGAATCAGCACGCCGTGGTCGTGCAGCACGGCAACGACCGCCGGCAAAAACGAATCCGCCACGGCACGGTCGACCAGCAGCGACTCGGCGGCATTGCACACGCCCACGCGCTGCGTCTTAGCGTTGACGATAATGTTGAGCGCCTTGTCAAAATCGGCGGATTCATGCACGTAGATGTGGCAGTTGCCTGTGCCCGTCTCGATCACCGGCACAAGCGACTCGCGCACGCAGCGCTGGATCAGGCCCGCACCGCCACGCGGAATGAGCACATCGACAATACCGCGGAGCTTCATGAGCTCGCCGGTGGCCTCGCGGTCGGTGGACTCGATCATCGAGATAGCTTCGCGTGGAAAGCCCTGGGCCTCAAGCGCATCGGCCAGCAGTTCGGCAATCATGGCGCACGAGTGGTAGGCCAGCGAACCGCCGCGCAGGATGCAGGCGTTGCCGGTGCGGATGCAGATGCCCGCGGCATCGGCCGTCACGTTGGGGCGCGCCTCGTAGACCATGGCAACCAGGCCCAGCGGCACACTCACGCGCGTAAGGTCCACGCCACTCGCAAGCACACGGTGATCGAGCACGCGGCCCACGGGATCGGGCAGCTCGGCGAGCTTCTCCAGGCCGGCGGCCATGCCCTCGACGCGCTCGGGCGTCAGCAGCAGACGATCGAGCAATCCGACCGAGGTGCCCGCATCACGCGCAGCGGACATATCGAGCTCGTTGGCGGCGACGATGGAGTCGATACCGTTGCGCAGTGCTGCGGCCATGGCGCGCACGGCCTCCTGGCGCTGCTCGTCGCTCGCCGTGGCAAGCGAGGCCGACGCTGCCTTAGCGGCAACGGCAAGATCGTGGACATACGTGGCTATATCGACCGACATGGACGGCCCTTTCTCCTAGAAGTTTGCAACCATGGTAGCCGATTTGCGCATGGCCTCGCCCGCGGCGGTAGAATTGGTCAACCCGAAACACCGCAACGAACGGAAGACTCACATGGCCCTCATTACTTCGTACCACGTCCCCGGCCTGTATGTCGAGGACCACAGCATCGACGTCCCCCTCGACTGGCGCGGCCTGGAGCCAATGCTCCTGGCCGTCGGCAGCACCATGCGCCGCGGCGCTATGCCGGCACCAATCGCCGGCGCGCCCGAGAGCATCAAGCTCTTCTACCGCGTGGTTTGCGCGCCCGACCGCATCAACGACGATCTGCCGCTGCTTCTGTTTTTGCAGGGCGGCCCCGGCGGCGAGAGCCCGCGTCCGCTGTCACCCACAAGCGATGGCTGGATCGAGGAGGCCGTCAAGCACTTCCGCGTGGTCCTGCCCGACCAGCGCGGTACCGGGCGCAGCAGCTGTGTAGACGGGCGCACGATTGCCGCACTGGGCGAGCGCGCCGAGGCGGCAGGCTCCGATGCGGCCCGCTCGCAGGCGGACTTCCTCAAGCGTCACCTCACCAGCTCCATCGTGCGCGATTTTGAGTACCTGCGCCTGGTGGGCTTTGGCGGCAAGCCCTGGGTCACACTCGGGCAGAGCTACGGCGGCTTTTTGACGTTGAGCTATCTGTCGCTCTTCCCCGAGGGCGTGGCGGCAAGCTTTACCTGCGGCGGCATTCCGCACGTGCCGGCGAGCGCCAGCGAGGTCTACGCGCACACCTTCCCGCGCATGGCCGCCAAGACGCAGCAGTATTACGACCGTTACCCCGCCGATGTCGAGCGCGTGGCAGCCCTGGCCGATGCGCTCGAGGCTCAGAAGCCCGTACTGCCCGACGGCTCGCCAATGACGGTCGAGCGCCTACAGCTCATGGGCAGCGACTTTGGCATGAAGCCGAGCTTTGAGCGCATGCATTGGATTATCGATCACGCGTTTGTTACAGGCGACGGTACGCTGAGCTGCGGCTCCTCGGTATCCGACAGCTTTTTGATGCGCGCCTTCGAGCGCACCAACACGCGCACGAATCCGCTGTACTGGACGCTGCAGGAGTTCATATACGCCGACGGTGACACTATGCCCATTGGCTGGGCCGCAGCTGAAGAGAAGGCACACCACGCCGAGTTCGACACCCTCGCGCGCCCGCTCATGTTTACCGGCGAGGCCATGTTCCCGTGGATGTTCGAGCAGATGCCCGAGCTCAAGCCCTTCAAGCCCGCCATGGACCTGCTGATGGAAGACACCAGCTGGGACAAGATCTATGACCCGCAGCGCCTGGCCTGCAACGAGGTGCCGCTCCAGGCCGCGGTGTACTTCGATGACATGTACGTCGATTCGAGTCTGCAGCTCGACACGCTCAGCCGCGTGGGCAACTCGCACGCCTGGGTAACCAACGAGTTCGAGCACGACGGCCTGCACGGCAGTGTGGTATTCAAGCACCTCTTCGACGAGTCCCTCAACCGCGGAGACCTGCGCCGAATCTTCTAGCAAAGGAGTGTCCCCACCTGCCGGCACAATAGGAACGTCCCCAAGTGCCGGAAAAGGAGAGGCAGCACTGCTGGCAAAACGAGCCGCAGCGCTGCCTCTCTTTATGCAAACACTATCAAGTTGTCCCTATGGATTGCGGGCTTCTCGGCCAGGTCTGCGAGCAGGCGGTTGCTGGCAATCTGGTCCTGGCGGCGGCCGGCGGCGAGCTCCAGCACGTCCGAATCGGCCTCGGCGATACCGCGGGCGACAACCATGCCGCTCGGGTCGCACACGTCGAGCACATCGCCCTCGGCAAACTGGCCATCGACCTCGCGAATACCCACCGCGAGCAGCGACGATCCGCGGCTGACCAGCGCCTTCGCGGCGCCGTCATCAACCGTCACCGAGCCGTGCGCCTTGTCGCCCAGTGCAATCCACAGCTTGCGGGGTGCAATGTCCAGGCGCTCCGCCGGCGGATCGAACAGCGTACCCACGCTCTCGCCGAGGGCCAGGCGCACGAGCGCATCGGGCTCCTCGCCCGAGCAAATCACGCTCTGAATGCCCGCCGTCATGAGAATGCGGCTCGCGCGAATCTTGGTAATCATGCCGCCCGTGCCCACCGATGTGGAAGAATCGCCCGCCGAGGCGATGATCTTGGCATCGATCTTATGCACGACCGGGACAAACTCGGCCGTGGGGTCCTCATGTGGATTGGCGGTATAGAGACCATCGATGTCCGAGAGCGTCACACACAGATCGGCAGAAACCAGGCAGCTTACAAGCGCCGCCAGTGTGTCGTTGTCGCCAAACTTGATCTCATCGACGGTAACGGTATCGTTCTCGTTGACGACCGGCACCACGCCAAGCTCCACCAGGCGCAGCAGGGCGTCGCGCGCGTGCAGGTAGGACGTACGGCGAGCCGTGTCGTGGCGCGTGAGCAGCACAAGCGAGGTGAGCAGGTCGCGCGCATGAAACTCCTCGTCGTAGGCCGACGAGATGATGCACTGACCGGCCGAGGCGCAGGCCTGCAGGCTCGGCAGATCGCCGACCGGTTTGCGGTCGAAGCCCAGCACGGGATAGCCACAGGCGATAGCGCCCGAGCTCACCACGACCAGGCGCCAGCCGAGCTTGCGCAGGGCTGCGGCCTGGTCGGCAAGCCCACCGATAAAGGAGCGGTTGACCTTGCCATCGGCGCCCACCACCGTGGACGAACCGATCTTTACCACCATCGTCTTATAAGAAGTCGTCATACGTCAAACCAATCGAGTGTTGAGCAGGCGGGCGAGCTGGAGCAGCCGGGGCACCCGGTGCGGGACGGACGAAAATGATCCGTTTTCCTCCGTCCCCTTCGGATCATTTTGCCCAGGGGAAGGCCGAAGCCGCGGCCATGTTCTTGCGCACGAGCTCGTCGCGCACCTGAGCCAGGCCCTGCTCCATGCCCACCACATAGGTCTGCGGGTACAGGAAGCGCTTGAAAGCTGCGTCCAGATGATCGAGCGCCCAAGCACAGCGCTCGCGCGCGTCCTGGATGCTCTCACGCGGAGCCACCGCACTGCCATCGCGCACGATCGGCACCAGCAGCTCGCGATACTCAAGTTCGGACACGTCGGTCACCAGGGCGGCATCATTCACGGCCACGAGGGTATTGCCGCGCGCGGCGCCCTCCCCCGCCAGATGGTCCTCGTCGTAGATCATGTCGCAGACTGGGCCGCCAAAGCCGTCGTAATAACGGCGCACGCGTTGCACACCCGGGATCGTGCGCTTATAGGGCTGCTCGGAGAGCTTGACCACCGGCGTCCATGGATCTGTCTCGCTCGCACGGCGGGCGGAAAGCTTGTACACGCCACCCAGCGCCGGCTGGTCATAGCAGGTCGCGAGCTTGGTACCCACGCCAAAGCTATCGATGGGCGCGCCCTGGTCCAGCAGCGACTGAATCGTGTACTCGTCAAGATCGTTGGAAACCGAGATCCCCACATAGGGCAGGCCCTCGGCATCAAAACGGCCGCGAACATACTTGGAGAGCTTGGCGAGGTCGCCGGAGTCGATGCGAATAGCCGACAGACGCTCGCCCACCGCCTCCATCTCCTTGGCAACCGTAATGGCATGCTCGCAGCCCTCGCGCACGTCATAGGTGTCGATGAGCAGCGTACAGTTCTTGGGGCTCGACTTGGCAAAGGCGCGGAAGGCCTCGAGCTCGGAATCGAAGCTCATCACCCAGCTGTGCGCATGCGTGCCAAAGACGGGAATACCATAGCGGCGGCCGGCGAGCACATTGGACGTAGAGGAGCAGCCGGCAACGTAGCTCGCGCGCGCAACGGCCAGGCCGCCATCGGGACCCTGGGCGCGGCGCAGGCCAAACTCCGCCACGGGGCGACCGTCGGCGGCGAGCACCACGCGCGCCGTCTTGGTGGCGACAAGCGTCTGGAACCCAACGATGTTGAGCAGCGCCGTCTCAAGCAGCTGGCATTCAAGCGCGGGGCCGGTGACGCGCACCATGGGTTCGCGCGGAAAGACGAGCTCGCCCTCGGGGACGGCGTCGATGTTTACATGCGCACGAAAATCGCGCAGGTAGTCGAGGAATCCAGGCTTGAACATCGCGCCGCCGGCCGGGGCCTGGAGCGAGGCGAGGTAGTCGATGTCCTCGGGCGTAAAGCGCAGATTCTCGACCAGCTCGGGCAGTTCGGCGGTGCCGCACATGACGGCATAGGCGCTGCCAAAAGGATGGTCGCGGTAAAACGCGGTAAAACAACCCTGCTCATTGGCCTTGCCGCTCTCCCACAGGCCCTGGGCCATAGTGAGCTCGTACAGATCGGTGAGCATTGCAATGTCGGTGGGATGCGAGATGTCGGTCAAAGCCATGGGGCGACCTTTCGGATGCGTTGTGCAGAGGTTGAGGGTTGGAAAAGGGCAGAGTGTTCGGGCATGGCACCCAGCGCGAATGGGCTAGAGCAGGCCCATGCTGGTCAGGATCGTGTAGCCCATAAAGATGACAAACGCGATGAGGGCAAGGACAATGATGATTTTTTGAGCCGGCGCCATGCCAGGGATCTCGTTCTCGCCCGTAGGCTCCTTGGAGGTAACCATGCGCTGGGCAAAGGTCATCTCGTCACGGCTCGGCTTGGGCTCGACGGACTTGGAACGAGCGACCTTTTTAGGCTGAGGTTTAGGTGCGGTGGGCGCGGGCTTCGCGGCGGCGGGCTTGGGCGCGGGGGCGACGTTCGCGGCGGCCTCCTCGGCCTTCGCACGCTCGGCACGCAGGGCGGCCAGCTCCTCACGCTCGCGGCGTGCCTCTTCCTGGGCCTCGCGACGAGCTTTCTCGGCGCGGAGCTCTTCCAACTCGGCGCGTTCCTCGGCAGACAGTGGTTGGGACTCAAGCTTGGCCATGGTACAGCCCTTTCTTTTAAAAAAAGCCGCCGACACAATGTCAGCGGCTTATCAAATCCAAGGGTGGAGACGAAGGGAGTCGAACCCTCGGCCTCTGCCATGCGACGGCAGCGCTCTCCCAACTGAGCTACGTCCCCAAGACAAGTTGATATTTTACCTACGGCTCGCCAACTGTCAACGCCCAATACCCAGTCTTTTTGGGACGCGGCTATTTTGACAACTTTTCGAGCAGGCGATCCTCTCGATGATTTTTTAATCCCCGTCCCAGAAAAATCATCGGCGAGCGCACTACTTTGCGCTGGTGAGGACGCCGGTGGTGTCGAACGCCGGGGTGAAGCTCTCGTCTACCGCTCCGCCTTCTTGCCAAAACATCGTCGTAAAGCCCAGGTCGTCGGCATGGTCGAGCACCTGCTCGTACTCCTCGCGCGTCACGGCGCGCGCCAGGTCGCCGCCTTGTTCGCGCATGAGGGCATTGGGCGTGTACTGGTTCATGACCGAGATCGGCACGTCGCCCATCGTCTGCCACACCAGGTCCAACACGCGGCACGAATCGTCCGCATGCCCCGGCAGCACCAGATGACGCACGATTATGCCGCGCTTCATGAGCCCGTCCCCGTCTACCAGCTCTCCCCCGCGGCGCTCAATTTCGCGCGCCATCTGGGCCAGACCCGACACAGCCACGCGCGGGTAGTCCTTAATATGAGAGAGTGACTGCGCAAGCGCCGCATTGGCATACTTAAAGTCGGTAAGCCACACGTCGACCAAATCGCCGAGCGCCGCCACGGCACTCGCACGCTCATAACCGCTCGTGTTGTAGACGATTGGAATGACCAGTCCGCGCTCCCGAGCTGCGGCAATCGCGGCCGGCAGCAGGTGAGCATAATGCGTCGCCGTCACCAGATTGATGTTATTGGCACCTTGGTCCTGCAGCTCCAGCATAATCTCGACCAGGCGCTCGGGCGAAATCTCAAGCCCAAAATTGCCCGTCGAGATCTCGTGGTTCTGGCAATAGATACATTTGAGCGAACAGCCGCTAAAGAAAATCGTACCCGAGCCGGCCTCGCCCGAAATGGGCGGCTCCTCCCACATATGGAGCGCCGCGCGGGCGACCTTAAGCGTGTTGTCGGCGCCGCACACGCCACGCGCGCCCTCGTCGCGCGCCGCACCGCAACGGCGCGGACACAAATGGCAGGCGGGCGAAAAAAGTTCGGTCAACGGCGTCGGCATAAAAACATGCTCCAAAACAACGATTCAGCAGCTCAAACGTAAAGGGACCAACCGCACAGACGGCTCGAGCCCAAGGCGCCGTAATCGTCCGACACGATTTTTGTAATGTCAAGACTGGAATCGATAAAGTGCCGCTTTATGATGTAGGTATTCCGCCCCCCGCGGAGCAACTGGGTGAACCGTCGCGTTTATTTAGGGAGCCCACACAGTCGTACCTAGTACAGGTATCCTTCGTTGTTAAGGACGCTGGAACAGTCGATGAGGGCACCCACCTGTTTTAGGTGGGTTCATTTTCGTAACGTGGGGGGTGGTTTTCTTTTGCCGAAAATCGCCATTACAGTCCATATGGATCCCCACCGGCATCCCAACAATCCATCGACAATACCCTAATATCTGGTAAGCGCGTGATTATCGCTGCGCGCAATTCCATGCACCCCCCTTGGTCGAGTATCATGATTCGGCTATGCCCTTTGCGCATGGCGTTCTTCTGACCTTTCCCTTCTACGCTTGGCGGTTTTTAGATTCATGGCTTCATCCCCGAGCTACATACCGTACCTATGCGTGGCAGCGGCGGCCTTTATCACGACCTTCCTCACGGTGCCTCTGGTCAAGCGCCTGGCAATTAAGCTCGACGCCGTCGACTATCCTTCCAAGCGCCGCATCAACACCAAGCCCATCCCGCGTTTGGGCGGAACGGCGGTGTTTTTGGGCCTGGTCGTTGCCTGCATTGTGCAAATCCTAGGCACCTGGTACCTGGGTTGGCCGCCCGTTTTGGTGCCCCACCCCCGTCTGCACATCAGCTACCCCATACTTGCGCTTTCTTTTACCGTCATCTTTGCGACCGGCGCTATCGACGACGTCTTCCAGCTCAAGCCCAAGCAAAAGCTAGCCGGACAGGTCCTCGCCGCGCTTATCGCCTGTATCGGCGGCCTGCGGATCGGCGTCATCGTCAACCCGTTTGCCCCCGGCGAGATCATGCTCGGATGGCTCGCCTACCCCATCACCGTGATCTATCTGGTGGCATTCACCAACATCATTAACCTCATCGACGGCCTCGACGGCTTGGCCACGGGCATCTGCGGCATCGCGTCGTTCACCATGTTTTCGATGGCCGTTCTCTCGGGCCGCATCGACGCCGCCGCGCTCTCCATTGCGCTCTTTGGCGCTTGCCTGGCCTTTTTGCGCTACAACTTCAACCCCGCAAGCATCTTCTTGGGCGACTCGGGGTCGTTGCTTCTGGGCTTTGCACTGGGCTCCATCTCGCTGCTCAACGTGAGCCGCACCGCCGCGCTCACCTCGCTTATCATCCCGCTCATCGTTGCCGGCGTGCCCATCATCGACACGTTTAGCGCCATCGTGCGCCGCAAGCGCGCCCACATTAGCATCGGGCAGGCCGACAAGGGCCACATCCACCACCGCCTGATCCAAGAGGGCTACAACCAAAAGCAGGCAGTGCTCCTCATCTATGCCTGGTGCATCATGCTTTCGGCCGGCGCCGCCGCGATTAACCAGGTCGAGGTGCCCATGCGCGTGCTCATCTTTACCGTGCTCGCCATTGGCTCGGCGGCCTTTGCCAAGCACCTGCACCTGTTTGAGCCCGTGCTGCGCCACCATTACAACAAGCGCACGCACGAGGACGAGCTCGTCACCCCCGACGATCCCGCCTTTAAGCAGGAGGAGCAGGCGGCAGAAGAACGCAGGGAGGAGCGCCACCACAGGCGCTAGGGTAAGCTGCCGAGGATGCGCCCAGGCGCCGCCGGCCAAACGCGCAGCCACGCCGCGCCCATCGCACATGCCGCCGCTCTCCCGCCCCTCGCGTACTTACGCCCCGACCCTCCAATAAACGCGTTATCATCTTGACCCATGAACATACGTTAGGAGCAATCATGCCAAACGAGAACAGCTACGAAGTCGCGCTGCAAAAGAGCAACGCCATTCGCGAGGGCCTGGCCAAAACGCCCGAGAAGTTCACCATGCTCACCGGCGACCGCCCCACCGGCCGTCTGCACCTGGGTCACTACTTCGGCACCCTCAAGGGCCGTGTTGAGCTGCAGAACATGGGCGCCAAGACCAACGTGCTCATCGCCGACTACCAAGTCATCACTGACCGCGATACGACCGAGCACATCCAGGACAACGTGTACAACATGGTCATGGACTACCTTGCCTGCGGCATCGACCCCGACAAGACCATGATCTACGCGCACTCCGCCGTACCCGCCGCAAACCAGCTCATGCTGCCGTTCCTGTCGCTGGTCTCCGAGGCCGAGCTGGCGCGCAACCCCACGGTCAAGGCCGAGATGGAGGCCTCGGGCCACGAGCTCACCGGCCTTCTGCTCACCTACCCGGTGCACCAGGCCTGCGACATCCTGTTCTGCAAGGGCAATGTGGTGCCCGTCGGTCGCGACCAGCTGCCGCACATCGAGCTCACCCGCACCATCGCCCGCCGCTTTAACAACCGTTACGGCAAGGTGTTCCCCGAGGTCGACGCGCTGCTGTCCGAGACCCCGCTGCTGCCCGGCCTGGACGGTCGCAAGATGAGCAAGAGCTACGGCAACGCCATCAATATTTCGATGACCGCCGAGGAGACGGCCAAACGCATCAAGAAGAGCCAGACCGACTCTGAGCGCATGATCACGTTCGATCCCGAGAACCGCCCCGGCGTGTCCGGCCTGCTTTCAACCGCCGCCATCTGCACTGGCCGTTCCGAGGTCGAGATTGCCGAGGAGATTGGCATGGGCGGCTCCGGCCAGCTCAAGAAGTACGTGACCGAGGCCGTCAACGAGTACTTCGCGCCGATCCGCGAGCGTCGTCAGCGCTATGAGAACGATCTGGACTATGTGAAGGACGTGCTGCACGAGGGCAACCGTCGCGCCAACGAGATTGCCGAGCAGACCCTGGCCGAGGTTCAGGACGCCATGGGCATGGTGTACTAGATCGATCTGCTGGCTAGAACTTTCGATTGCTATAGGGCGGGCGCTACGGCGTCCGCCTTTTTTGGTGCCCGACCGGTTCGGCTCTGCCCATTGCACTCCCCCGACAAACAGGAACAGGCCCGCTGGCAGTTAGTTGCCAGCGGGCCTGTTCCCGAAGTACACCGTTGAATCGCACAGAGGGGAGGAATGCGAATCAAACTCAACAGGGCAGGCTTTTTCATCGCCTATTGCCTGCTCCGTTGCTGAAACCAATATAGTTCACCGTGGTTTACTTTGCAGCATCAATATCCGCCGCCATAGCTTCTCCATAAGTTAGCCCAAGTAAACTAAACCACCACAAAGGGGGCAGGCACCTTTGTGGTGGTTTTGGCCACGGCAGAGCGCTAGAGCCCTGCTGGCCAGCGACAGGCGGGCAAGTCGACGTGCATGTCGTCCTTAAACGCCACACCCTCCCCTAGCAAAAGCTCACGTTGAGCATCGGGACCGCCAAAAGCGAAGCCCTCGCATATGTGCCCGTCGGCAAACACCACGCGGTGACAGGGAATCTCGCCGGGACGCGGATTACTATGCAGGGCATACCCCACGTACCGCGCACTTCGTGGACGACCGGCAAGCAGCGCCACCTGACCATACGTGGCGACCATCCCCTCGGGGATCTGCTCGACCACCTCGTACACCCGTTCAAAAAAGCCCTCAGACGCCATTGCTCGCTCCCTTCCACCCGGAAAAGCATAAACCACCACAAAGGTGCCTGTCCCCTTTGTGGTGGTTTATGGCAGATCGGTTAGTTGGCGGGCTGGAAGAAGGCTACGGCGACGGCGCCGGGGCCTACGTGGGTGCCGATGGTGGCGCCGATGGTGTGAACGGGCAACTCGCCTTCGGTGTGGCCAGCCCAAAGTGCCGCGCTGTCCTCGATATACTTCTTGAGCACCGCATCCGAAAGGCCCGTATAGCCGAGCGCCAGCGGCATGGAAAAGTCGATGCCGCCCGCTTTTTCGACCTTCTGATTGAGCAGATTGCGGCCGTTCTTGGAACCGCGCGCCTTACCCAGCTGCACGATCAGACCGTCCTCGACAGCCACCACGGGCTTTACGTTGAGCAGCGTGCCCACGGCGCCGGCCGCAGCAGACAGACGACCGCCGCGCACCAGGTACTCCAACGTCTCGAGCAGGCCGATAACCACCACACGGTCGCGCACGGCCTCGACGGCCGCCGCGATCTGAGCTGCACTACGACCCTCATCCACCAGGCGCAGGGCATACTCGACCATGACACGCTCGCCCAGAGTGACGTTATTGCTATCCACCACGTAAACGTCGCCGCCTGGCGCCTCGGCAAGTGCGGTACGGGCACTCTGATTGGTGCCTGATAGCTTAGCGCCCACGGTAATAATCACAGCCTCATCGCCGGCTTCACGAACCTTGGCAATCGCCTGCGAAAACGCGTACGGGTTGACCTGGCCGGTCTTGGGCAGCTCGTCGCGCTCCACAAGCATCTCGTAAAAGCGCTGGTGATCGATGTCGACGCCATCCATATACACATCGGTGCCAAAGGTGACGGACAGCGGCAGAACACGCAGAGCGGGGTGCTCCGCCGGCGACATATCGCTGGCGGAATCGGTAATAATGCGGACGGACATAGCGAATCCTTTCTTGCGCAGGTCTCGCGCAGGGAATTTTGACAGCAATGTCCCGGCACGGCGTACGCGCTCAAACGGGACGATGCAGTTCTTGGCTGAAAGCTAGCTCCAGCGCGGCTCTAGATCTCGCGCAAGGTGTTGAGAATCGTGCGCAGCGACGCATACATCTGCTCGCGCTGCTCCACACCCATAGCCTTACCGGTGGTATCGAGCACCTCGCGAATGATGCGGTCCGCCTCGCTCATGCTCTCGCCGCCTAGAGCGGTCAGGCGCACCGGAGCACGATACTTAACGGCGGCATCGCCCGAATCATCGACCTCAACGTAACCGCCCTCCTCCAGATGCGCGAGCGTGCGCGAAACGGCGGCACGGGTCACGCCTGCCATGCGAGCCAGGTCAGCACCAGTCAGGCCGTCCTTGCTGCGCTCAAGATAGTACAGGCACATAACGTCGGAGCCCTTGAGGCCCAGCCTTGCGCCCTCGGATGTCTTAATGCGCTGGATCTCCTTGTAGAGCCCGCTGATCAGTCCGACAAAGTCCTCGAAACGTGTCTCGTCGTTCTGCTGCATGGGAGACGACCGCCTTTCGCTTGCATAATGCTAACGGGTAAACATCTTAACCGTACTTATCGGCCGCCAGCCCTGCGCACCCTATTTGTTAACCCATCAACATAAAAACCACCACAAAGGGGACAGGCACCATTGTGGTGGTTTTGACCGTCGAGTTTGATCCGCAGACTTCGCTACAGCTCCACGCAGGGATTGTCGCGAGTCACAAGCGTCTTAACGACAACCGTCGCTCCCAGATAACGCTCGAGCAACTCAGCGAGGCGATCGATCGCGGCCTGGCAGTCCTTCATTCGCTCGGGCTCCACGCACTCAATCGCCAGGAACGCATCGGCCGAATCATCGGACAGAGCCGTTCGAACGCCGTCGCGCCAGTTCCAGCAGCGGCACACGGCGCCCGCATCATCGATATAGGCCAGCTCGCAGGGCAGCGTCGGATCGTCCGCCTCCTCGCCAAGCGGCAAGAACGCGTCGCCACCGTCGGTCACCTTCAGGCGAAGGTCTCCCTCGATCGCATGCAGATCCTCGCCTCCCACGGGCAGCGCGTAGGTCAGCGACACCGTGTTGTAAATATCCACCGCCGGCGTGATATGACCGACCGGCTTGCCCTTGAGCACGCGCTTGAGCAAGTTCTCGATCGAGCAGCGGGCGCCTTTCTTGGTCTTGAACAGACGATAGGCCTCGCGCCATGCCTTGACCGGTGCGTTCTCGCTGATAGTGTCGCTGGTCAGATGACGCTCCACATCGATATTGGCGCGGTCGAGCAACGCCGCAATCGCATCCACGTCCTCTTGAGGAATCTGAGCCGTGGGCTTCATGCCCTCCACGACCACAACACCGACCGCTGCCTGCGGAAACAGCTCCCAGAATGAATCCTCGGCAATAAAGCCTTTCATACGTGCTCCCTTCATCGTGCGCGCCCGAGTGAGGGCGCCTAAACAAAAAGCGCCCTTACAACGGCCACCTTCAAAGTCCTACGGTGCCGTCACAAGAACGCTTGCGCTGTCCCCATCCGGAGAAGGGGACGATATGTCAGGCGCATTGTAACCCGAGTCATCCACGCGAGCAAAACCACCACAAAGGTGCCTGTCCCCTTTGTGGTGGATATGGACTCACGGCGAAGCTAGTGGCGAAGTCCCAGCAGCCCGCGGCCGCGATGACGGGCGTCGGCGTGTACTTGAACGTGCGGGCCTGCGGCTTTGACGGACTCGGGCAGGTGCGAGTACTTCTTCTCGAAGTTCTCCTCGAACATCACCGCCAGGTTGTGCGCGGCCTCGTCGAAGCGCGCGGTGCTCTGCCAGTACTGGCGCGGCACCAGGATGCCGTCGGGCACACCGTGGCACGTAGTGGGAATGTCGACATTAAAGATGTCGTCGTGCACGAACTCGCTGTCCTCGATGGTGCCGTCGAGGGCGCGGGCCACCAGGGCGCGCGTGTAGGCAAGCTCGATGCGATGACCCACGCCGTAGCCGCCGCCGATCCAGCCGGTGTTGACCAGGTACACACGCGTGCGGCCGTCGGCAATGCGCTCGCCAAGCATCTTGGCGTAAACCATGGGGTCGAGCGGCATAAACGGCTCGCCGAACAGCGAAGAGAACGTGGGCGTGGGCTCGGTGACGCCGACCTCGGTGCCGGGAATCTTAGCCGTAAAGCCCGTCACAAAGTGGTACATAGCGGCATCGGCCGTCAGGCGTGAGATGGGCGGCAGCACGCCAAAAGCGTCGCAAGTCAGGAACAGCACGACACTCGGAGTGGTGCCCATGCCCTTAGTCCACGCGTTAGGAATGTGCTCCACGGGATAGGCCACGCGCGTGTTGTGCGTGATCGAGATGTCGTCGTAGTTGGGCTTGCGGTTCTCGTCGAGCACCACGTTTTCGCAAATGGCGCCAAAACGGACGGCGTTGAAGATCTCGGGCTCGTGGAAGGCGTCCAGGCCCTCGCATTTTGCGTAGCAGCCACCCTCAATGTTGAAGATACCCATGTCGGACCAACCGTGCTCGTCGTCGCCGATCAGCAGGCGCGTGGGATTGGCCGAAAGCGTGGTCTTGCCGGTGCCGGACAGGCCAAAGAACACGGCGGTCTCGTGCGTGACGGGATCCATGCTGGCCGAGCAGTGCATGGGCAGCACGTCGTCCTCGACGGGCAGCAGGTAATTCATAACGCTGAAGATGGACTTTTTGATCTCGCCGGAGTAGCCGGTACCCGCGACCAAAATCACGCGCTCCTGGAAGTTGATGACCACGGCGGCGCTGGAGTTGAGGCCCTTGATGGCAGGGTCGCATTGGTAGCCCGGCGCGGCGAGCACGCAGAAGTCCGGCTCGCCGGTGCGCGCGATTTCGCGGGCGAGCGGGCGGGCGAGCATCTGCTTAATGAAGAGCGCCTGGCTGGCACGCTCGCAGGCGACGAGCAGGCGGCGCGTATGGTTGCGGTCGGCGCCGGCCATGCCGCGGGTGACGAACACATCGCGCTCGTTGAGATAGTCGACGATGCCGGCTTTGATGACCTCGTAGCTTTCGACGGACAGCGGGCGGTTGACGGCGCCCCAGGCAATCTTGTCGTGGACATCGGGGGTGTCAACGATAAAGCGGTCGTTGGGCGAACGTCCGGTACGCTCCCCCGTCTCGATCACCAGCGCGCCGTTGGATGCCATGCGGCCTTCGTTGCGGCGGATGGCATGCTCGACGAGCTCGGCTGCCGGCAGGTCAACCAGCAGGCGGGGCTGGTTCTCAGCGGGGTCTTCGACCAGCGTAATGCCAAAATTGGACAGAACTTCTGCAGGGGTAACACCAGGCATGGGGCCTCCTTTAAAAACGCGGCACGTGGACGCGGCGCGCACTTTACTCACGTAAAGCCCGTTGTACCCGATATGCAAAAACGTTTTTGCGGCAAGGGCGGCAAGCCCGCCCAACGGTCAAAAATCGCAGGCAAGCGGCCCAGTCATTGGGAACGTTCTTAAACGACTAGTCATTGGGGACACTCTTGAACAGGCAACATTCAAGGAGCGTCCCCGGATGCCGGCACTTAGGGACGTTCCCAAAGTGCCGGCACATAAGGAACGTCCCTAAGTGCCGACTACTGAATGGCGCCGCCGAAATTATTGAACAACCTGTTCAAAAACACGAATGGATACCACCGCGACTATACTAGAGCGCAGCAATAGAAAGGACCCCGCTTTGAGCATCACGCCCCTCGATAGCATTCGCCGCGCCATCGCCCGCCGCAACGGCATCTCCAACCCCGCTGCATTGAAAGACGGCGCCGCGAAGGCCCAGGGCGGCCGCATCGAGAACGGCCTCTTCCCTGCCTCCCACACGGCCGAAGAGCTCGCACGCATCCAGGAGCTGAGTCAGCGCAACGCCGGCGGACCCGATAGCAGCCAAGCCACACGTCGCCGGCGCGAACGCGATCAGGAGCCCGGCCCCGTCCGCCGCATGGTCAACGCTTGGTGGAACCGCCTGCTCGGCGCCATCTACGGCGGCGGCTTCTCCATGCAGGAAGCGGAATACGAGGAGCACGCCACCCGCCGCGACTATCTCTGGAATACCCTGGGCACCGCCGTGTGGGGCATGGCGTTTCCTCTGCTCACCATCGTGTCCACACAGCTCGTGGGCGCCGAAGAAGCAGGCAAATTCTCCATCGCCTTCGTCACCGGCACGCTCATCATGATCGCGTGCAACTACGGCGTGCGCAATTTCCAGGTCTCAGACATCGACGAAAAGACGTCCTTTGCCTCCTACCAGCTCAACCGCTGGCTTTGCGGAGCGCTCGCCCTAGGCTGCGGCCTCATGTACAGCAGCGCCCGCGGCTATGACGCGCATATGGCGACGATCGGCCTGGGCGTCTACCTCTACAAGGTGATCGACGGCGTCGCCGACGTGTACGAAGGCCGCCTGCAGCAGGCCGACAAGCTCTACTTGGCTGGCATGAGTCAAACGCTACGCTCCGTCGGCGTCATCGCGGTCTTCAGCGTGGCGCTGTTCCTCACGCGTAGCATGCCCATCGCGGCCATGGCCATGGGCATCGCCGCGATCGCCTCGCTCGTGCTGGTCACCGCGCCGCTCGCCCTGCTCGAGACCGAAAAATCGCGCCGCGTAAGCCTGCGCGAGGTCGGCCACCTGTTTGTCCAGTGCGCCCCACTCTTTGGCGCGCTATTCCTGTTCAACCTAATTGAGAGCATGCCCAAGTTTGTGATGGAAGGCAAGCTGGCATACAAATATCAGCTGTACTTTAATGCCCTGTTCTTTCCGGCGCAGGCTATTCTGTTGAGCATTGGATTTATCTATAAACCGCAGCTCCTGCGCTTGTCGAGCATTTGGGCTAATCCTCGCAAGCGTCGTCGCTTTGACCTGATTATTGTTGCCGTTATGGCGCTGATCGTGGCCATCACCGGCGTGTGCGCCGCATTTATGGCAGGTCCCGGTATTCCCCTCATGAGCTTTATGTACGGCCTCAGCTTTGAGCGCTACCGTACGCTGGCGTTGCTGATGGTCGTCGCCGGCGGCGTCACCGCGGCCATCGACTTTATCTACGCCATCATCACGGTGCTACGCCACGCTGGAGACGTCACCAAGATCTACCTGATCTGCTTCGCCGTAAGCGTGGTGCTGCCGGTGATCTTGATTAAGCTGCTGGGTCTGATGGGCGCTGTGGTGAGCTACCTAGCCATCATGGCCCTACTCCTGGTGCTACTGATAATCGAGTACGCCCACATCCGCCAGCGCATAGAACGCGACCGCAACCCATACGGCGCCTAATTAGCTGCCCGGTCACCGGAATTTGCGATGGAATCACCCCGTCTGGGGTCTCGTTGCGGACAATATTCATCACGCAAAACTAAGTGAGTAGACTTTTACCGAATCTCCGACCACACCAACAGAGCACAAGTCTGTGACCTGCGGTTTTATTGAGGCAAATATGTTGGGTGCTCGGCATTTCCAAAAAAGTCTACTCACTTAGCCAGCGGGCAGCCAAATGATTATTTAATCCCCGTCCCAGAGAAATCAATTAGCGGGCAGAAGGGCAAAAGTAGTCAAAAAAGCCCCGTCCCAAATTAGCTACCCCTTGCACCGATTATTCGCCCGGGTTGATGTTCGCGTAGAACTCCGCCCCGTCGTCCAGGCGCAGGATGCCCACGCGACCGAACTCGGAGCCGGTGGCGGCAGCGCAGTCGATGTCGATGCGATCGGGCACACCGGCGGCATCCTCGCCGCCCAGGCGCACGATCTGCCCGCGGCCCGACTCCTCATCGAGCCCCGCAAGACCACCGACCTCGCAATAACGCCCGAGCGACACCGTTGGCGTGTGACCGCTCACCACGACCGGACCCTTGCCCTCGGCAGAAAGCAGCCCGGTCGGCACATCCCAATAGCCGTGACGAATCCACAGCAGGTCATCGGACGACTGCACTGCGAGCATCTGCTGCAGCAGCTCGCGATCAGCACCCACCGCTCCGACGCCATCGGCACAATCGACACCATGCTCAAGCAAAAACGCACGCGCCGCCTCGGTCTGAATGCCGGCGTGCACCAGCAGGTACGGCCGCTCGGCAGTCTCGACCACCGCGTAGAGCGGCAGCGCGGCCATCCATCGCACGAGCTCCTCGTATGCATCAAATTCCATGTCGTTGAGCTGCTCGCGCGTCGTCCAGCCACCGTTGATATCCCAGGTCTCGGCATCGAGCGGATCCTGGCCAATGATGGCATCGAGCATGATCTGCTCGTGATTGCCCTTGAGCACGCGGGCGTTGGGCAGCGAGCGCACGAGCTTAATAACACCGACCGGATCGGGCCCGCGATCGATCATGTCGCCCAGCACGTACAGTGTGTCGTCGGACGTCAACGAGATCTTAGACAGGGCCTCGTCAAGCGCACGCACGTGCCCGTGAGCGTCAGATGTCACATAGATCGCCATGGTACGCCTCTCCTTGCATTGCGGCCGAAGCCCGGTGCCGCAACTAAAACTTCAAGTTGAACTTAAACGTTACCCATTGTACTCCGTTGCAATAAAGCTGGAAAGGGTTTCCGAGCAGAGGCAAAGACGGCAGCCGTCTATGACGATATCGCGCACGCCCGCAATCCAACCCCATAAACCCACCATCTTTGGGTACAAATAACCGCAGACAACTGACCGTGCCACGCCAACCACCCAGGAGCGGACACCATCTATGAACCAGATCCTTCTCTTTATCGGCCTCGTCATCATTTTGTGCCTGACCATCAAACCCGTCGGCAAAAAACTCCCCTTCCCCACCCTGCTCATCTTTATCGCGCTCGGCATGCTGTTGGGCGTCAACGGCCCGGCGCATATCGACTTTAGCGACTACGCGCTCACCGAAACCGTCTGCAGCACGGCGCTGCTGTTCATCATGTTCTACGGCGGCTTTAACACCAACATCGACCGCGCCAAGCCCGTCGCCGTGCCCGCGGTGCTGCTGAGCACGCTCGGCGTCGTCATCACCGCAGGCATCACCGGCGTGTTCGCCCACTTCGTGCTGGGCTTCGACTGGATCGGCGGCCTGCTGCTGGGATCAGTCGTGGCATCCACCGACGCGGCCAGCGTCTTTAGCGTTCTGCGCGAGCACAGCCTGTCGCTGAAGGGCGGCACCGACTCGCTGCTCGAGGTCGAATCGGGCTCCAACGACCCCGTCGCCTACATGCTCACCGCCGTGCTCGCCACACTCGCGGCCGGCGGCGACATCAACATTCCCGCACTGCTGGCCAAGCAGATTATCCTGGGCGCGGGCCTGGGCCTTGCCATCGGCTGGGCGGCGGGCCGTCTGATTGAACGCGCACACGCAACGGCCGAGGGCGCGCAGACCATCTTCTTGTTCGCCGTGGCGATCGTCGCCTACGCGCTACCAAGCTATCTGGGCGGCAACGGCTTTTTGGCCGTATACCTGGCCGGCATTGTGCTGGGTGCGAGCGACATCACCGGCAAGGTCGAGATGGCGCACTTCTTTGACACCCTCACCGAGATGGCCGAGATGACGATCTTCTTCTTGCTCGGCCTGCTCGTCACGCCCGCACGCCTGCCGCAGATGCTGCTGCCGGGCCTGGCGCTCATGGCGTTTATGCTCTACGTGAGCCGTCCCATCGCCGTCGGCGTGCTCCTGGCGCCCTTTAAGACGAACCCCCGCCAGGTCGCGCTCGTAAGCTGGGCGGGCCTGCGCGGAGCAGCTTCGGTCGTGTTTAGCCTCTTTGCCGTGGTGGCCGGCGTTCCCGGCGGACACGACCTATTTGACCTGGTGTTTGTGATTGCCGTGTCGAGCATTGTGGTGCAGGGCTCGCTGCTGCCAGCGGTGGCGAAGAAGCTCGATATGATCGATGCGACCGGCGACGTGCGCCGCACCTTTAACGACTATCGCGACGAAGACGGCATGTCATTTGTAAAGCTCAAGGTGGGTGCTGGCCATCCGTTTGCCGAGCGCTCGCTCGCCGATATTGGCAGCGCGACGGACATGCTCGTGGTCCTGGTGCTGCGCGACGGGGCGCACCCGGTGCTGCCCAACGGCGATACCGTGATCCAGGAAGGCGATCTGCTGGTGATGGCCGCCCCAACGTTCGAAGAGCGTGCCGAGGTTACGCTGCGCGAGGTCACCGTAACCCCCCACGGTCGCCTGGCCGGCCAGCGTCTTCGCGATGTGCCGCAGGGCAAGCACCCCTTTATCGTGGTGATGCTCAAGCGCGACGGCCAAACGATCATCCCCGACGGCAACACCCTAATATACGCCGGCGACGAAGCCGTCATCGCCACGCTCGCGTCGTAGCGGGCAGGAGGTAGCTAATTTGCGACGAAGAGATCAAACGCCTAGAAAGCCTCATGCCTTCGCTCGCAGATTTGGATTTGACTGAGGAGTAAAGCACCCCTCCCCCATGTAACCATCCTGTAAATCATAGCGGCGCACTCGGGTTTTGCTGTGATGCGGTCGCGCCTAGCGCTCCACTGTGCTAAAGTATCCCGAACGTTCAAACGACTACGAGGGAGACTAGAAGATGGCACGTGTGCACAACTTCTCAGCTGGCCCGGCCGCGCTGCCTACAAGCGTGCTCGCCGAGATCGCCGACGAGATGATGGACTACCGCGGTTGCGGCATGTCCGTGCTCGAGATGAGCCATCGATCTAGCATGTACCAGCAGATTATCGACGACGCCGAGGCAACCCTGCGCCGTCTGCTGAGCATCCCGGACAACTACCGTGTCCTGTTTTTACAGGGCGGTGCCACGCTGCAGTTTGCGGGCATCCCCATGAACCTCATGCACCGCGGCCGCGCCGGCTACATCGTGACCGGCAACTTTGCCAACAAGGCATACAAAGAAGCCGCCAAGTACGGTGAGGCCGTGTTGCTCGCGAGCTCCGAGGACACCAACTTCGACCGCATCCCCGACATGGCCGACATCAATGCGCGCATTGCCGCCGAGGCCGCAGGCGACGGGCTCGACTACGTCTACATCTGCCAGAACAACACCATCTTTGGCACCATGTACCACGAGCTGCCCAGTTGTGGCGATGTGCCGCTGGTCGCCGATGTCTCGAGCTGCTTCCTGTCGCAGCCGCTCGACGTTGAGCGCTACGGGCTCATTTACGCCGGAGCGCAGAAAAACGCCGGCGCCGCGGGCGTGACCGTGGCCATCGTGCGCGACGACCTCATCGCAGATGGCCCCGCCTTTGCGCAGACGCCGCAGTACCTGGACCTTAAGACCCAGGCCGCCAAGGGTTCCATGCTCAACACGCCCAACACCTTTGGCATCTACGTGTGCGGCAAGGTGTTCCGTTGGGTTGAGCAGACCGGCGGACTTGCCGCCATGGCCGAGCGCAACTGGGCCAAGGCCAACCTGCTCTACGACCTGCTCGAGCACAGCGTGCTGTTCCATGGCACCACACAGGCCGACAGCCGCTCCATCGCCAACGTCACCTTCCGCACCGGCGACGCCGAACTCGACGCGGCCTTTGTCGCAGGCGCGGCAGAGCACCAGATTCAAAACGTCAAGGGCCATCGCCTGGTGGGCGGCATGCGCGCTAGCGTCTACAACGCCGTAACCATGGAAGATGTGCAGGCACTGGCCTCGTACATGAAGGACTTCGAAGCGCAGCTTAGTTTGAGCCCGCGATCTAACTAGCCCGCAACGCGCGGGCCGATCAGCCATCTCAGACCACCCTGTATAGATCAAAACCTGCTAAGGAGTTTTCCATGCGCAAGATTAAAACCATCGATGACATTACCAAGGACGGCAAGGTCGAGTTTGGTGAGGGCTACGAGTTTGTGAGCACCGCCGAAGAGGCCGACGCCATTCTGATGCGCTCGACCGACCTGCACGGCTACGAGCTGCCCGAGGGCATCCGCGCCATCGCCCGCTGCGGCGCCGGCGTCAACAACATCCCCGTCGAGGAGTACGCCAAGAAGGGCGTCGTCGTCTTTAACTCCCCCGGCGCCAACAGCAACGCCGTTAAGGAGCTCGTCCTAGGCATGCTGGTGCTCTCGAGCCGCGGCGTGGTGCAATCAATGAACTGGGTGCGTGACAACGCCGACGACCCCGAGATTCAGGTCGATGCCGAAAAGGCCAAGAAGGCCTTTGTGGGCCGCGAGCTCAAGGGCAAGCGCATCGGTGTCATCGGCCTGGGCAACGTGGGCTCCAAGGTCGCCAACGCCTGCGTCGATCTGGGCATGGACGTTTACGGCTACGACCCGTTCATTTCCGTCGAGCACGCGTGGGTGCTGAGCCGCGAGGTGCAGCGCGTGGGCACGCTCGAGGATCTCTGCCGCGGCTGCGACTACCTCACCGTGCACGTGCCCAGCAAGGCCGACACCATCGGCATGATCAGCACCGAACAGATTAACCTGCTGGCACCGGACGCCGTGCTCATCAACTACGCGCGCGAAACCATCATTGACGAGGACGCCGTCGACGCCGCCCTGCGCGAGGGCAAGCTCAGCTGGTTTAGCTGCGACTTCGCCACGCCCAAGACGGTCAAGATGCCCAATACGTTTATCACCACGCACTCGGGCGCCGGCACCGGCGAGGCCGAGGCCAACTGCGCCGACATGGCCATCAGCGAGCTCAAGGATTACCTGGAGAACGGCAACATCGCACACAGCGTCAACTACCCCGCCTGCAGCATGGGCAAGGCGCGCGCTGCAAGCCGCATTGCCTGCCTGCATGCCAACGTGCCCAACATGATCGGCCAGATCACGGCCATCCTGGCCAAGGACAACGCCAACGTGCAGCGTATGACCAACGAGTCCGCCGGCGAGAACGCCTACACCATGTTCGACACCGACGAACACCTAGACAGCAGCACCATCGAGGCGCTCAAGCAGATTCCGTCGATGTATCGCGTGCGCGTGATCAAGTAGCGCCGACTGACCTGACGGGCAGTTCCCCATGTGGCCTGCCCGTCGCTGACATTGAATGCCCGCGGGGGCGCCTTTCGCACGAGAGGCGCCCCCATTTTTGTGAGCGCTCCATTAAATGCACTGAGCCGCTTCTTGGCATACAATCTGTATGTTGACCTAACTATCTGTGAGGTGCCTATGGTTGATACAGATTTTGCTTGGCGGCTTACGCAAGGGCTCGTGCGGATCGACAGTTCAGACCCGGGTGCGTATGAGGACGAGATTGAGCGCTATATCAAAGCGTTGGTTGAGGAACGGTTGGCGCAGCTGAGCTATCCGGTACTCGATGCCGTGCAGATTGCAGAGCACGAAGTACTCCCCGGACGCCGCAATCTAATGGTCACCGTGCCGGGCCAAAGCGACGAGCCACGGCTCGTCTACATCTGCCATTTGGATACCGTCACCTTGGGCGATGGCTGGGACGCGGACATTCCGCCGCTCGGAGCGATCGTGCGCAACGATAAACTCTACGGCCGTGGTGCCTGCGATATGAAGGGTGGCCTGGCCTGCGCCATTGCCGCACTGGTCCATACGCTCGAGCGCGTGGCGGCAGAAGGCGAGCTGCCCCACCGCGGCTTTTCACTCATCTGCTCGGTCGACGAGGAAGACTTTATGCGTGGTTCAGAGGCAGCTATCGATGCCGGCTGGGTCGGCTCGCGTGAATGGGTGCTGGACACCGAGCCCACCGACGGACAGATCCAGGTAGCGCACAAGGGGCGTACGTGGTTCGAAATTGAAATGACTGGCGTGACGGCGCATGCGAGCCAGCCCTGGAAGGGCGCGGATGCCGTCGCCGCCATAGCCGAGGTCGTGTGTTCGCTCCGTCGCGCGTTTATGGCGCTGCCCGCGCACGATGAGCTGGGGCCTTCGACCATCACGTTTGGCCAAATCGAGGGCGGATATCGCCCCTATGTCGTGCCCGACCGCGCCAAAGTCTGGGTCGACATGCGTCTGACCCCGCCGACCGATACGGCCGCCGCGACGCGCATGGTAGAGCAGGCCATCGCCGTCGCCGAAGCCGCCGTTCCCGGTTGCCATGGCAGCTACACCGTGACGGGCGACCGCCCCGCCATCGAGCGCGACCCGAACTCTCCCCTTCTAGCAGCGCTCATGCGTGCCGCCGATGACGTGACGGACGTGGACACGACCGTCGGCTTCTTTACCGGCTACACCGACACCGCCGTCATTGCCGGCAAGACAGGTAACCGCAATTGCATGAGCTACGGTCCCGGGTCGCTCGCGCTCGCGCACAAGCCCAACGAATATGTGCCCCACGCCGATATCGTTCGTTGTCAGCAGGTGCTAATCGCGCTCGCCGATAACGTGCTCTGGGACGCGAGCGGCCAAGTTGGGGCATAATAAGCCGCGAACAAACCGACTCGTGCGTTAGGACCGCCCATGAAAGCACTTCCGTTTCCCTGCATCCGCCCGGCTCAGGACCGCGTGCTCGAGGCGCTGCCTGCAATGGGCAGCATCCTGAGCGGCAACGATGCTCTGCGCGGAGCCATTGCCGATGGTCTGATGCTCAAGGACCCGGGTGCGGCGTATTACGTGTACGAATGCTCGGGCGAGCCGGGACGTGTGACGGGTGTCGTGGCGATCTGCCCGACGAGTGTACTTGCGGGCGGCAAGGGCGATGCCAGCGCCGACGTGGCCGCCGCTGCGCACGCGATCGCCGAACTCAAAGTTCAGCCGCGCCCCGTGTCGCTCGCCTACGAGGCGTCGCCCGTCATGGACATCATCCTGGGCGCTGCCAAAGAGGGCGCCTCGCTCTACGCCGTCACCGACCCCGCGGGCATTACGCACCGCGTGTGGGAGGTCAAGCGCGAGGACGCCGTCGGCGCCATCCGTGCCATGCTCGACCAGGCGCCGGAGCCGGCACTGGCCGACGACCCTGCCTACGCTGCCGCACTAGTCGAGGCATCACAGCTCCTGGCCGACGATGCCCATGCTGCCGGCACCTACACGGGCAAAGAGCCGTTCAACTTTGCTGTAGCCGCACTGTTCCCCGCCGCGCAGATCGCCGGCGCCGCGCCGCAGGTTCCGACGGGTCTGCTCACGCACCAAGTCGCGCGGTTCTAGCAAGACCAGACCACGCAGCACAAAAATCGGCAGCTCAACAAACAGGGGGCGGAGATGCAGCAGGTACATGTATCTCCGCCCCTTTTGCGTCGAGAAGTTATGCCGGCGACCCGAGCCGCCACGCTCGCGTTATCCGCGCTGCGGACCTGCAGTAGCCACAAGCGGTTCAAGGCCCAGCTCGCGTGCGTAATCCTCCTGCGTAAAAATCTCAATCAGCTCAAACGTGTCGGATTCGTCGTCAAACGCAAAGTGCAGCACCGAGCAGTTGCCCGGCACACGGTCGCGCTCGTCTGCCGCCGCGCCCTTCACGTGATCCATAAACTCCTTGATAGCCGAGCCATGACTTACCGCGAGCACGCACGCATGGTCCGGACGCTGCATAAGCTCGGTCAGCGTCGCCACCATGCGCTCGCGCACCTGCATCTGGCCCTCGCCGCCAAACTGACGATAGAAATCGCGCCACGGGCGCTCGGGCATAAGCATCACGCGCTCGGCCTCAAAGTCGCCAAAGAACCACTCGCGCAGTCCGTCCAGACGCTCGTACGCCAAGCCCGGCCACAGGTTGGCGATAGTCTGCTCGGTGCGATGAAGTGTGGAGGTGTAGGCATGATCGGGCTCAATGCCGCGCGCACGCAAAAACATGCCGGCACGCGCCGCCTGGTCGCATCCCAACTGCGTAAGCGGCGAGTCACTCCAGCCCTGAATAATACGCTTAAGGTTGAATATTGTCTGCCCATGACGGACCAGATACAGATCTTTATTCATAGGGGTCCTTTCGTTCGTTACCAACCCAAGAGCGAAAACGCCCCGTCGCAATAGCCAAAATGAAGCACGGCACCGTTGTCGGGTAGTTCTCCCTCGCCAGTCACATACTCAAGAAACTCCTGGCAGGCTGAGCCGTGGGAAACCGCCAGCACGCAGTCGTGCTGCGGCCTGGCCATGATGCGGGACAGCGCCGCGACCATGCGCGACTGAAGCTGCACTTCCGACTCGCCGCCAAAGGCCACCGGATAATCGCCCCAGGGCTGCGGCGGCATCTCGCGATTTGATGTACCCTCCAGCGAGCCCAAATGCCACTCGCGCAGGTCATCGACCAGCTCTATCGAGCGGCCCTCACCAGCAATTAGCTCAGCCGTACGCCGCGCCCGGCCCAACGGGGAGGAATACACATGGTCAAAGGCCACGCCGCACGCCTCAAACGCCGCGCGCGTCGCCAGCGCCTGCTGACGCCCGCGCGCCGTAAGCGGCGAATCGTGCCAGCCCTGCAAAATGCTCTGCACATTGAGCTCAGTCTGCCCATGCCGCACCAAATACAGATCGGCCACATGCCCTCCCCTCGTACCACCACAAAGGGGACAGGAGTCTTTGTGGTGATTTTGCCGCCGGATTGCGCCGCAACGACGCACAACTACAGCAGCACGTCGGCAAGCGGACGCTTGGGCACGTGATGCACCTGCGCCCCATCGCGCCAGTAATTGATAGAACCATCCGGGTTGGAATCGATCGCATCGATGATCTGCGTTTCGGCCGGAACGCCAAACGCCATGATCAGCTTGAGCTCGTATCTGTCGTTATCGAGCCCCATGGCATCGATTGCGCGGGGCGTAAAGGCCTTGAACATGCAAGCCGCCACCTCGGGCGTTGCGCTGCGCGCGGCGAGCATCATCGTCTGAGCCGCGATGCCCGTGTCGACCTCGGTGATAGGCGCGGCGGGCTTGCCGGGAACGGCGCGCTCGGCAAGAATCGCGATGTAGCCGGTCGGGCGCTCGCCCTCGGCAGGGCCCGGCCAGTCCTTGAGCGCGCCGGCCCATGCGAGCTCGTCAAACACACGAGCGCAGTCCTCGGCGTCGCTCACCACATGAAAACGCAGACGCTGAGCATTAGCGCCGCAGGGAGCCAGGTGCGCCAGCTCTGCCAGCTCAAGCAAAAACTCGCGCGGTACGCGCATGGACTCGTCAAATCGACGGCATGTGCGGGCACGACGGACCAGCGCGTCAAACGATTCCAGACCGAGCTTTTCGCAACCTTGCTTTGCCATCAACTCCACGCTCGACGGCGCCGCGGGAACAGCTTCGTTCATAGAGACCCCCAATACAAGGCAATTGTTCTTAGGAAAATCTAACCTAAAACGCAGGCAATAACGAACAGAGCCGCAATGTTCTACACCTGTTGAATAGAAAAACGCGACATGGGGAACAACGAGAACAAATCGGGACCTTTGGGTTACACTTCGCCCTCCCCGACCCATACGCCGGTGCCTTTAGGCGATACTTGTTGTAGCAACTGCGACATACGCCGCAAAAACAACAATGACGGCAAACGCCGCGCGGAAAGGAGACCTCATGGGCATCTTTAAGAACGACGACCAGCAGTCGAATCTGTTTGGATTTGACGAGAAAAGCATGGCAGGCAAGGCAATCAAGGCCGTGCGCTGGATCTACGCCGTCACGGGCGTCATCGCGCTGCTTGCCGGCATCGCGCTGCTGTTTGCGCCCGCCAAGTCCCTCGTCTTCCTGACGACCGTCCTGGGCTTCTACTTTGTGATCACGGCTGGCGTCAGGCTGTTCACCGCCATTTTTGAGCCGCTGCTGCCCGCCGGCTGGCGCGTCACGAGCATCATCTCCAACCTGCTCATCATCCTGGGCGGCGTCATAATCCTGCGCAACCAGGCCTTCTCGACCGCGACGCTCACCACGCTCGTGGTGGTCGTGGCCGGTTTTGGCTGGATCGTCGAAGGTGTCATGTCCATTCTGGAGTCCGAGCTTTCGTCTAACCGCGCCCTTGCCATCCTGAGCGGCGCGCTCTCCATCATCGCCGGCATGTTCGTGTTTATCTATCCACTGTGGTCGGCAAAGATGCTCGTCATCTTTAGCGGCGCCGCGCTCCTGGTGTTTGGGGTGACGCTGATTATTCGCGCTATCCGCTTTGGCAAGCTGGTGCGCTAGATGCCGCGAACGCTGTTTATTGATGCTGACGCCTGCCCGGTCACGCGCGAGTCGATCGACTGCGCGCGGCGGGCGGGCGTCGCCGTGGTGATTGCCGGCAACAGCACGCAGAACCTGGAGCGGCACATTCGCCGCGACGATCCACGTGATGCCGAGCACGCGCGACGCGGCTTTTGGGTCACCACGCTCGATGTGAGCGTGGGCGCCGATAGTGCCGACTTTGCCATTGTCGAACGTCTGCAGGCGGGCGACGTGGTCGTGACGCAGGACATTGGCCTGGCGAGCATGGTGCTCGGCCGCGATGCCTCCGCCATCGGCGTGCGCGGGCGCGTGTACGACAAGGCGACCATCGACACGCAGCTGTTTATTCGTCACGAGGAAAAGAAGGTGCGCCGCGCTGGCGGTCGCACCCGCGGGCCAGCAGCCTTCACCAGCGAAGACCGCGCCCGCTTTAAGCGCAACCTCACCGAGCTGCTGCGCTAACCAAGGCAGATTTTTGGGACATGCCTAAAACTCTGCCTTTTTGTTTTGGACGGTGTGAGCGCTCAGGATCCGTGGCTCAACAAAAAACGGGCTTCAAAATGCCATGCGTCGCCGCATTGTGCAGACGCCGTGCATGGCTATTTTGAAGCCCGTTTTGTTAGGACTACTTAGAGGCCAAAGGCAGATAGGACGAGGCCCCAGCCCGCGCCGATGACATACATCATGACCAGGAACACGGCGTTTTCGCGAGCGCTGCGGTTGGTGCGGAACAGCACCAGGTAGCCCACGCCGGCGGAAATGAGCGTGCCGGCGAGCATCGGCGCCAGCTGCAGCGCGCCTTCCAAATACAGTTGCGTAATGACCACGCTCGCCGAGCAGTTGGGGATCAGGCCGACAAGCGCCGAACCCAGGACGGCGAGCGTCTCGTTGCCACGCAGGAACTGCTCGATCGCAGATTCGCCAAAGGTCTCGAGCACGGCGACCAAAATCAGCGTCACCAGGAAAATGAATACCGATACCTGCACGGTATGCGAGATGGCGCTGCGGATAATCGACAGGACGGGCGCGCCTTCATGGGAGTGAGAGTGACCATGGCCATGATGGTGTTCATGCTCGCCCTCATGACCGTGATCGTGACCGTACCCATGCCCGTGCTCGTCCTCGTCCTCGTCGTCATCACAACCGCAATGGTCGCGCTCGCACAGCTCATGGATGTGATCGGCGCTCACGCCCGCCTCGGCCACCTCGTCGATGATGTCACCGCCGCTGTGGTCATCGTGCGCGCAGTTAACGTGCGCCGGATTGACCGCGGTCCCCAGCACGGTACGACGAATCGCCGCATGCGCACGAGCGTTGCGACGCAAACCGCGAATGGCGGCATCTACGATAAAGCCCGTGACCAGTGCGATCAGCGCTTTCGAAGCCAAAAGCATCGCCATAGTCTGCACGGGAACCTGCTCGGCAAGTAGCAGCGGCAGCATCTCGTCGGAGGTCGAAAGAAACACCGCCACCAGGGTTCCCAGCGTCACGACACGACCGGCGTACAGCGTTGCCGCCATGGCCGAAAAGCCGCACTGCGGCACCATGCCCAGCAACGAGCCAACGACGGGGCCAGCGGCGCCGGCACGCTTGATGGCGCCGTTGACGTGCTCGCCTGCCACATGCTCGAGCGTCTCGAGGGCCAGATATGTCACCAATAAGAACGGCACCAGCGCGAGCGTGTCCTTGCCGGCGTCGAGCAGAATATCAATCAGCAAATCCATGACGGATGGAACCTTTCGTGTCTTTCGGCAGCATTGTAAAAGTCCTAGCGGTCAACTAGGGTATTGTAGTTGTCCTAGGCGGGATGCCAATAGTTGCCCATGGTAAACTATCATCTCGCCACATCTCAATGAACCCGAGCCGCGCGGTGCGGCCCGTCCAAGGAGCAGTTATATGAACGTTTCACAAGCACTCGAATACGAGCGCCAGCCGTTTATTCCCATGTTTATCTATGGCGATCACGGCGCCATGGAGTCCGAGCGCCAGAAGGGCGAAGAGGCCCTTAAGGTGCTCGAAACCGAGTACTTTACCGCCGAGGGCGACCCCAGCTTCGACTTTGCCACCGTGCGCGACCTGGCTGACCGCAACCGCGACCTGTGCGACCAGATTGGCGAGGCACGCCTGCGCAACGTGACGCCCGCGACGCTTTCGCGCGGCCTGTCCGATGCCGACACCTGCGCCGCCATCGGCAAGATGCAAAAGCGCACCGCCGCGTCCGTTATGCGCGAAATCCGCGGCGACCGCGACGCGCTCGGCGTGGCCTACGCCCGCAAGCCCATCCAGGGCACCGTGCTCGGTATCGACATCGAGACCACCGGCCGTGCACCCGAGCGCGGCTATATCATCAACGTGGGCTGGGAGATCATGGAGCTCACCAGCGACGCCGTCCCGCATGACGCCGAGGCACACTACTGCGGCCTGCCCGACATCTACCGCGGCGAGGATGTGCCGCTATCGAACATCCATCACATTACCTGGGACGACATCGACGGCAAAAAACCATTCCGCGAGAACAAGGAACTGCAGAAGCAGCTGCTCAAACTTATGAAGAAGTACCCGTACATGGCGCATAACGCCGCGTTCGAAGACAGTTGGTTCAAGATCCACCTGGACGGTTACGCCGAGGCACGCCGCGCCGGCAAGATCATCGTCATCGACTCGCGCCAGATCTGCCGCAGCCTGGATGCCGACGTCCGCTCGCTCCCCCGCGAGTCCGCGCCCGCCGCGCTCGAGAACTGGGCGCGCCGCCGTGGCACCCTCGCCGCCGACGCCAACGAGCAGCACCTGGGCCTCGACGACACCGACCTCATGCTCCGCACGGTTCAGGCCGAGTTCAACCTCAAGAACCTATTCGCGAAATAACCGATCCATCTGCGGGAGCGCCTGCCAGGCACAGCGCAATCCGTCTGGGCACACCGACACGCAGTAAACTAGGGCGCAGCCTTATGCTGCACCCTAGTTTTCATCAAAACGAGCAAATACGCGTGCTTCACATAGTCGGCAGGTTGGCCCACCTACATTTTTCGAGTTGTTCGGCCAGCTGAACCACTAGTCAAGGCCCCTTGAACCGCAATCGAAGCTAAAATCGCCTTAATTTCGCAACCAAGCCCCATAAATCTACCTGAATCAATTCGAATAGGACGTTGCGATCGCACCTATTTGTATAGGATAAGGCCGAATAACTCAAATTATGTTGGTGAGGCATCTGAGCGGTCGGCAAAAACGCTTAGAAGCTACGAATCCGCAACTAAAGTTCATCAAAAAGGGGCAGCCGGCAGAAACCTCCCCAGCCAAAGCTGCTCCCTCAATACGACAGCTCAAAAACCCACCGTTCGCAGAAGATAAGCCGCGCCCCAATACCGTTGCCCGAAGTTTCGGGCGTATGCGGCGTCCGCTATGCCATCATGCGCGTATGGGAATCATTCTGTCACATACCACGGCACGCGCTGTATACCAAACAGCCAACTCGCTCGCAAGCTACGCGACCGGTCCCATACCTATGGAAAAGATCAGGGTGTCTGCGCCGACCACGTCCGACCTGGAAGCGGCACGAGCATGGCTCAACAGAAAGAATGTCGATTCTGAACGTATCCATGTGCTGACGTTTTCCAATAATGCCAAAAGGCACCGCAAGGGCTGCATCTGCCACTGCACGCACTATACGTTTGATGCAGAAAGCTACCTAGAACTCGAGCCGAACGTCTACATCGTCGATATCAAGCTGTGCGCGTTAGAAGCAACAGCCGACCTCAACCTTTCGGAGCTCGTTGAGTATTACTTTGAAATCTGCGGCTCCTACGCGCTTGGAACGTCCGACGAAACTCAATATCGCGAGCGCCCAGCCCTAACCAGCGTTGAAGAGCTCAGAGCCTTCTTTTCAGAGGCACCGGGGTATCGTGGATCTAATAAAGCACTTAAGGCACTTTCTTATGTACACGAAGGCTGTCGCTCCCCACTCGAAACGGCGTTTGTCATGATGCTGACAATGCCCAAGTCAATGGGTGGCTTAGCCATACGCGCTATCAAAACGGATTATCCAATCCCAGTCCCCAAAAGATACGCCGCCCTAACGCGACGGACGGTTTTCTACCTCGACGCGCTGCTCGAAAATTCGATGACCGATATCGAATACAACGGCTTTTACCACGACGAACCCGAGCAGCAATCAATTGACGAGGAGCGCCGAAACACGCTGCGAAACATGGGATATGCCGTTATCACAGTTAATCGTCATTCGTTTTTCAAACAGTCCGCTTTTAAACGGGTCATGGAAGCGATTCGCATTCGCGAGAAGATATGGCCCGGTCGACTCCCGGATAACTTCGCCATCCTGCAAGAAACTCTTCGTCAATTTGTCTTGCGGCGCTACTTCGAATACGGTCGCCGCGTCCTGGAGACACTCAAAGAAGAAGAGGCCGCCAAGCGCGAAATTGCAAGCCAATATCCGCAAGCTGATGACCCGAGCATCAACGATGTGCCCGAACCCGACGACATGCAACACGTCGGGGCCCTTGCTGAGGAAATCAATGGGGCTTGGGAATGCGACATGTTCGCAAAAATCGATGAAAACCGCACGGAAGACGACACGATTATTGATCTAATTGAGAATTCGCTCTTCTAAAGGCGATCTCTGCGGATGTCCACCTACATTTTTCGACTTATTCGGCCACCGATGTGCCAGATTGGCTGCAGCAATGCTCAATATAACTTTAGATAAAACTGATTCTGCAGGAACTCCCGTAGAGGAAGAACTGATTCTCGCGGTATTTGACACGATAAAGTACAAATATGAACAGTTCTAATGCTTCTCAAGGTGGCTTTCTTAGCATGCTAGCCGAACATCTCGAAATATGTTGGCGAGCATTGCGTCGATGTCTCCCAACCCACAGAAAATCGCAGAGGCGGCAAGCAGTCATCGAAATTAACGCAAATTGTATTGACATATGAACATACACTCATATAATCGAAAGCAAGTTATATGAGCGCATGTTCATATGAAAGGATATTGCAATGAGCATCCGCGTTGATGAAACGAAACCCGACATCGAGGCCACCGAACCCGCGATCCCCACCACCTGCTCGCCCGAGGACCTTCCCGACGAGGAGCTTCTCTACGACCTCGCCGACCTGTTCAAGGTCTTCAGCGACACCACGCGCATCAAGATCCTTTACGCCCTCATGGGCCGCGAGCTCTGCGTGGCAGACATCGCCGAAGCGACCGAAACCTCGCAGTCCGCGGTGTCGCACCAGCTGCGCACACTCAAGCAGTCGCACCTGGTTAAATTCCGGCGCGACGGGCGCAATATCCTATACTCGCTCGCCGACGACCACGTCTACACCATGCTCAACCAGGGCATGAGCCACATCTGCGAATAGCAGCCAACCACGGTACCAGCGCGGCCTGCACCCAAGCCGCAAAAACGGGAAAGGAACCCACCATGAAAAAGCAGTACAAGCTCGATGAGATCGATTGCGCCAACTGTGCGCGCGAGCTTCAGGACGAGCTGGCCAAGCTCGAGGGCGTCAAATCCGTGTCCGTCAACTTTATGACCCAGAAGCTGACGCTCGAGGCCGATGATGCTGAGTTCGACGAGGTGCTCAACCGCGTTGTTGAGTTTACGGCCGACGCCGAGCCGGACTGCGAGATTATTCTCTAGCCCAGGTTTACGCCAACCTGCAAGGCCGCGCTTGCTGCGGCCTTTGCTCGCGAAATTATATGAGCGAATGTTCATACATTCAAATGGGAGGATACGAGTCATGGCCACCGCCGACCCCAAAAAGAAAAAGAAGAAGCGCAAGAAAAAAGAATCACTCGAGCATAAGCGCAACCGCATCCTGGTAGCGCTGGGCATTTTTGCCGTGGTGTACGCCCTCGATGAGTTCAGCACCCTTACCGCCGCATTCGGCACCCCGGGCGACATCTACGCCAGCTTTGTGCTGTTCCTCGTGCCGTTTTTGATTGCCGGCTACGACGTACTGCAAAAGGCATTCAATAACATCCGCCGCGGCAAGGCCTTCGACGAGAGCTTCCTCATGGCCGTCGCAACCATCGGCGCATTTGCCATGGTGCTCTTCCCCGACACAGACCCGCACATGGCCGAAGGCGCCGCCGTCATGCTGTTCTACCAGGTCGGCGAGCTGTTCCAGGCATACGCCGTGGGCAAGAGCCGCAAGTCGATCAGCGCCATGATGGACATCGCGCCCGACTACGCTAACGTCGAGCAACCCGACGGCTCACTCGAACAGGTCTTCCCCGATGACATCGCGGTCGGCACCGTGATCGTGGTCAAGCCCGGCGAGCGCGTGCCTATCGACGGCGTCATCGTCGAGGGCGAAACCCAGCTCGACACCGCCGCCCTTACCGGTGAGTCGGTCCCCCGCCCGGCCAAAACCGGAGACGATATCATCAGCGGCTGCATCAACATGACGGGGCTCATCCACGTGCGCACCACCAAGCCCTTTGGCGAGTCCACCGTCGCACGCGTCCTGGAGCTCGTGGAGAATGCCAGCGAAAAGAAGGCACGCACCGAGAACTTCATCACGCGCTTTGCCCGCATCTACACGCCCGCCGTCACCGGCGCTGCCGCGGTGCTCGCGCTCGGCGGTGGCCTGGTCACCGGTGCCTGGTCCGACTGGATTCTGCGCGGCCTGACCTTCTTGGTCGTCAGCTGCCCGTGCGCGTTGGTGATCAGCGTGCCGCTTAGTTTCTTTGGCGGCATCGGCGGCGCATCCAAGCTGGGCGTTCTCATCAAGGGTTCTAACTACCTCGAGACGCTCGCCGACGTGGACACCGTCGTCTTTGACAAGACGGGCACCCTCACCAACGGCACGTTCTCGGTGGTCGCGGTACACCCCGAGGCCGGCTATACCGAGCAGTCGTTGCTCGAAGTCGCAGCCCTTGCTGAGTCGTTCTCCGATCACCCCATCGCGCAGTCCGTACGTGTCGCCTACCAGGGCGAGGTCGACCCCAAGCGCGTAAGCGACTCCACCAACGACGCGGGCCATGGCGTGACGGCAACCATCGACGGCAAGCACGTCGTCGTTGGCAACGCAAAGATGCTCGCCGCGGCCGGAGTCGAAGCGCCCGATTGCGAGGTCGTCGGAACGATTCTGCATGTGCTCGTTGACGGCGTGTACGCCGGCCACATCGTGATTGCAGACACCGTCAAGGCCGATGCTGAGCAAACGATTCGCGACCTGCACGCCGCCGGCGTCAAGCGCACCGTCATGCTCACGGGCGACCGCGAGGAAGTGGCTGCTGCGGTGGCCAAGCAGCTGGGGCTCGACGAGTTCCACGCGCAGCTGCTGCCGGGCGACAAGGTCGAGCGCGTCGAGGCATTGCTGGCAGCCGAATCGGGCAAGGGCAAGCTCGCCTTTGTCGGCGACGGCATCAACGATGCGCCCGTGCTCACCCGCGCAGACGTTGGCATTGCCATGGGCGCTATGGGTTCCGACGCCGCGATTGAGGCCGCCGACGTGGTGCTCATGGACGACAAACCGTCCAACATCTCCCGCGCGATCCGCGTGGCGCGCAAGACCATGTCGATTGTTTGGCAGAACATCATCTTTGCGCTGGGCATTAAGCTGCTGATTTTGGTGCTGGCAGCGCTCGGCATCGCCAACATGTGGCTTGCCGTGTTCGGCGACGTAGGCGTGGCGATCATCGCCATCCTGAACGCCATGCGCGCGATGGGTGTCAAGAACCTGTAGCACTCGTGGTCCCTCCGGCCGGGGCCGGGCTTGGTTTTGAAAACGTCCTCGCGCATGAGGCCCGCCTTTCCTGCTCCTGCGGAGCAACGGAAAGACGGGCCTCGCGCTGCGGAGTGTTTTCAAAACCAAGCCCGGCCCCGGCCTGCGGTGACGTAGCTGGCAGTTCTTGGGCATCGCTTGCTGGCAGGGTTCCTTTGCTGAAATGGACTTGGCCGAAAGGGCCGCTGGTCCCGGTCGCTGGTTCGCGCTTTGCGCGAACTCCGCGCTACTGGGGGTTCGTTAGGATTCCGCCGCTTGGCCCGTCGCCTCGCCCCGGTTCAGCATCGCACTCAGTTTCTCGAAGCTTTCCTCGCTCAGGCAGTGCTCCATGTGGCAGCCCTCTTGCGACGCCACCTCGGCCGATACGCCTGCATCCTCCAAAAGCCCCACGAAAAAGCAGTGGCGCTCCCACATTTGGCGCGCGACCTCCAGACCGCGCTCTGTCAGATGAACATCTCGTTTGCCCATTTCGACATAGCCGTTGCTTTCCAGCGTCGCCATGGCCTTGGAAACGCTCGCCTTGGTTACGCCGAGGTACTCCGCAACGTCGATCGAGCGCACGATGCCCTGACGTTCCGACAGAACGTAGATCGATTCGAGATAGTCTTCTCCGGATTCACGTAGGGCCATGGGCCGCCTTTCGCGATGATTGCTAGTTAGCCTTTGGATACTTTTCACAGCTTACTTTACCGCAAAAGTTGCCCATGTCTTACTACTTTGCCTAAAAGTTAGCCGTGTTTCACAAAACGTGCGGGACGAAAACAAAATGGGGACGCCCCGCAAGGAGTGTCCCCAGGCGCCGGGTGCCGATCCACAGTTACATCAATCCAAAGTGCTTCGCGGCGTTGTAGATGCCGTCATCGTCCACGGCGGTCGTTACGTAGGTCGCCGCGGCCTTCACGGTATCCTGCGCGTTGCCCATGGCCACACTTGTGCCCACGGCCGAGAACATCGACAGGTCGTTCTCGCCGTCGCCAAAGGCAATCGCTTCACTCGCGTCGATGCCCAGGCGCTCGAGCGTCGCCGCCACGCCCAGGTCCTTGCCGCCGTTAGCGGGAATAATGTCGCAGAACAGGTCGCACCAGCGCGTGGTGAGCGAATGCGACACGGCGTCGGTCACGATATGTTCGTCGGCCGGGTCCACAAAGGCGCAAAACTGGTAGACCGGTGCGTCAAAGGCGTGCTCAAACGGCTCCTCGTGGTAGACGATTCCCGCGTTGCTGCCAGCCGTCACCACGCGCTCGGACAGGCGGTTCACAAACGAGTTCTCGCCCTGCATGCACAGCGAGTCGTAGCGCCCCTGCGCCACCTGGTCCACAATCACCGCAACGTCGTCCGGATCGATCGGACAGCTGCGGTAAACCCCCTCGGCATCAAAACAGTGCTGACCCGAGAGCGTAATGTACGCATCCCAGCCCAGGTCGAACAGCCAGTCCGGCATCTGGTAGGTCGGGCGACCCGTGGCGATCACGCATGCGATCCCCTGCTCGTGAAAGCTGTCGAGCACCTGCTGCGCCGACGCCGGAATCCGGTGGGTCTTAAAGCTCAGCAGCGTGCCGTCGATATCGAAAAACGCGGCTTTGATCATCCTCGTCTACTCCTCGCCCTCGAGCTTTTCGCTCGCCTCGAGCCACGCCATCTCCAGCTCGTCCATGGCGGCGTGAGCCTCGTCGATCTTTGCCTGCTGCTCGCCGAGCGCCGTGTAGTTGGTGGGATCGACTTGGGCCATTGCTGCCTCGGCCTCCTCAACGCGGGCGCGCTGCGTCTCCATCTTGCGCTCGAGCGAACTCACCTCGCGGCGGAGCTTCTGGCGCTCGGCGTTGGACAGGCCGTTGGGCTGACCGCTCGACTTGGGCTTTTCGGCCACAGCTGCCGCGGCACCGGTGTCGAACGTGCCGGTCTTGGCGCTCGGCGCACCCACGGGCTCGCCCTCGGCGGTGGCGTTGCACAGGCGCAGATACTGGTCCACGCCGCCGGGCATATGCGTCAGGTGGCCGTCGAGCAGCGCCCACTGCTGGTCGGTCACGCGCTCCATCAAGAAGCGGTCGTGCGTCACCAGGATCAGCGTGCCGGGCCAACCGTCGAGCAGATCCTCGACAATCGCGAGCATGTCGGTATCCAGATCGTTGCCCGGCTCGTCCAGGATGAGCACGTTGGGCTCGTCCAGGATCGTCAGCAGCAGCGACAGGCGACGGCGCTGACCGCCCGAAAGATCGCCGATGCGGCTCCAGAGCTGCTGCGTCGTAAAGCCCAGACGCTCGCAGAGCTTCACGGGCGAAGTCTCCTTGCCGTCGATGACGTAGTACTTCTTATAGTTGCTGAGCACCTCGCGGATCGTGTCGCCCATATAGGGCTCGAGCTCCTCGAGCTGCTGCGACAGCACGCCAAAGCGTACCGTCTGGCCAATCTTCACGCGGCCGCGCGTGGGCGCAATTTTACCCTGGATCACATCGAGCAGCGTCGACTTGCCAGCGCCATTCTCACCCAACAGACCATAGCGGTCGCCCGCACCAATGAGCCAGGTCACGTCAGAGAGCACCTGCTTGGGCGCGCCATCGGTATCCGCATAGCCAGCGTCCACGTCGACCACATCGATAACCTGCTTGCCCAGGCGGCTCACGGCTAGGCGCTTGAGCTCCAGCTCGTCACGCACGGGCGGCACGTCGGCGATGAGCTCGCGGGCGGCATCCACGCGAAACTTGGGCTTGGTGGAGCGCGCCTGGGCACCGCGGCTCAGCCACGCGAGCTCCTTGCGCGCCATGTTGCGACGACGCTCCTCGGTAACCGCGGCCATGCGGTCGCGCTCCACGCGCTGCAGGATATATGCGGAGTAGCCGCCCTCGAAGGGATCGACCTGGCCGTCGTGGACCTCCCACATACTGGTGCAGACCTCGTCCAAGAACCAGCGGTCGTGCGTGACCACGAGCATCGCGCCCTGGCCGCGCTGCCAGCGGGCCTTTAAGTGACGCGCGAGCCAGTTGATAGTGCGCATGTCCAGGTGATTGGTGGGCTCGTCGAGCATGAGCACGTCATAGTCGTCGATCAGCAGGCGCGCGAGGTCCACGCGACGGCGCTGGCCGCCCGAAAGCTCGCCCACCGTGCCCTCCCAGGGCACATCGCTAATAAGGCCAGCCAGAATCTGGCGCGTACGCGGACTCGACGCCCACTCATACTCGGGCGTGTCGCCCACGACGGCATGATGCACGGTGTCGGTATCGACCAGGTTGTCCTTTTGGCCGAGCAGACCGATCGTGGTGCCGCGACGGTGCGTCACGCGCCCGTCATCGGGCTCCAGCGTGCCGGCGAGCACGCTCAGCAGCGTCGACTTGCCGTCGCCGTTTTTGCCGACAATACCAATGCGGTCGCCCTCGCCCACGCCGAGCGTCACGCTATCGAAAATATGCTTGGTGGGAAACTCTAGGCTGACGGAATCGCATCCCAAAAGAATCGCCATATGCCCTGCTCCTTCGTAGAAATTCAACGTTGTCCATGATAGCAGCGAGCCCCACCCCAAACCACCACGAAGGCGCCTGTCCCCTTTGTGGCGGTCGTTTCGGTCGCAGAGCAAAAAGGCGGGCCATCTCCCAAAAGAGATGACCCGTCTCTCCAATCAGTCCCGTGACAACCGTGGCCGCCGCGGGCCTCAAGCATGTCCCGGACTAGGAGAACATGCCGGTGAGGTAATCATTCAGCCGCTTATCCTTGGGCCGTTGGAAAATCTCGTCGGTCTCGTCGTACTCGACCATATCGCCCATGTAGAAGAACGCCGTGCGGTTGGACACACGCGACGCCTGCTCCATGTTGTGCGTCACGATGACGATGGCGCGGTCGGCCACAATCGACGACATGAGGTCCTCGATCGCCAACGTCGAGATGGGGTCGAGCGCCGAGCAGGGTTCGTCAAACAGGATCACATCGGGGTTGAGCGCCAGCGTGCGCGCGATGCACAGGCGCTGCTGCTGACCGCCCGAAAGCGCGTAGGCGCTCTTGTCGAGCTTGTCCTTGACCTCGTCCCACAGCGCTGCACCGCGCAGGCTCTCCTCGACCATACGATCAAGCTCGTCACGGTCGGTAATGCCGTGACGCTTGGGCGCAAACGTGATGTTGTCGCGAATGGACTTGCGGAAAGGGTTGGGCTGCTGGAACACCATGCCAATGGAGCGACGCAGCTCGTACGTGTTCTCGGTCCTGGTGTTCACATTGCGTCCGCGGTAGTTAATCTCGCCCTCCACGCGGCAGCCGCGAATCTCGCGGTTCATAAGGTTGAGGCTGCGCAAAAAGGTCGACTTACCGCAGCCCGAAGGCCCGATGAGTGCCGTGATCTCGCCCTTGTGAAACTCGAGCGACGTATTGTGCAGGGCATGGTGGTCGCCATAGTACACGTTGACGTCCTTAGTGGAGAGCACGACCTCGTCGCTCACGGCCTTGCCGCTCACGCGCACGCGCTTCTCGCTCTCCCCCACGCTCGACAAAAAGTCCTGGGTCTCGGACGATGCCGCTTCGGTTGCGGGCGTTACACCCATCTCGCTCATTCGGCCGTCATCCTCCTTGCCAGTTGCTTGCCCACGATACGGGCGACTACGTTAAACAGCAGCACGCAAATCATCAGCAGCGCCGCGGTGCCCCAGACGATCTGCTGGGCCTCGGGGCTGCCCTCGCCATAGATCTTGTAGATATGCACGGCGAGCGACTCGCCAGGGCGGAACACGTTCCAGGCACAGGTGGGGCTCGACAGGTTAAAGCTCAAGAAGTTCAGGCGAACCGGCGAGCTCATACCCGAGGTAAAGAGCAGTGCTGCGGCCTCGCCAAACACACGGCCGGCCGAAAGCACGATGCCGGTCACGATGGCGGGCATGGCCTCGGGAATCAGGATGTGCAGCGTGGCCTCCCAGCGGGTAAGGCCCATGGCCAGGCATGCATCGCGCTGGGCCTGTGGCACGTCCTCGAGCGCCTGCTGGATCACGCGCACCAGGATGGGGATATTGAACATGGTGAGCGCGACAGCGCCGGAGATGATGGAGTACTTCCAGCCCAGCTGCACCGAGAACACCAGAAAACCGAACATGCCGACGACGATGGAAGGCAGCGAGGACAACGTCTCGATGGCGGTGGAGGCGATGTCGCGGATGGGTCCGTCCGGCGCGTACTCAACCAAAAAGACCGCTCCGCCCAGGCTGATGGGCACCGAGATGATCAGGGTGATCAGCAGCAGGTAGAACGAGTCGAACAGCTGGTAGAGCACGCCGCCCTGCGTTCCGTTGGCGCGCGACGGCTCCGTGAGAAAGCCCGGCTGGAACAGCGTCGAGATGCCCTCGAACAGGATATAGGCCACCATGGAGACGACGATGAGCATGACGATGGCGACGATCGCCGTCAACACGCCCGTGGCGAAGCGGTCCTGCTTTTGGACACGCCCGAGCCTCGCCTCGTCGATGTGGATACGCGTGCTAGCCACGAGCCTTCGCCCCCTTGCGGCCGATAAGGTGGATGATCAGGATGAAGATGAGACTCATGCCCATCAGCAGCAGGCCGAGCGCCCACAGAACATCGTCTTGGGCCGAGCCCTCGGCATAGACTGCCATGGACGTGGTGAGCGTGGTGGTGATGGTCGAAGCCGGCGACAGCAGCGACGTCGGCATGGCCTCGATGCCGCCGATGACCATGCGCACGGCGAGCGTCTCGCCAAAGGCGCGGGTCATGCCCAAGATAACCGCGGTCATGAGCGACGGCATGGCGGACTTGAGCACCACGTGCCAGATGGTCTGCCAGCGGGTGTAGCCCAGCGCGAGCGAGCCCTGGCGGTAGCCGTCGGGCACGGCGCGCAGGCCATCGACCGAAAGCGTGGTCATCGTCGGCAGAATCATGACCGCCAGCACGATGGCGCCGGGCAAGATGCCCAGGCCCGTGCTCACATGGAAAACGCTCTTCATAAGACCGACGACCACGTGAAAACCGATCAGGCCAAAGACGACCGAGGGGATGCCGGTCAAAAGCTCAATGAGCGGCTGAAAGATCTTAGAGCCAAACTTAGGGCTAATCTCGACCGCAAAGATGGCAGAGCCGATGGCGATGGGCAGCGCGATAAGCGTGGAGAGCACCATGACCGCAAACGAGGTGACGATCAGGGGCAGGGCGCCGGTATAGGGCAGGCCGTTTTCGGCTGTGTTGGCCAGGTCCCACTTGGTGCCGGTGAAAAACTCGACGACCGAGACGCCGTCCTTGACAAAAGCCGAGAGGCCCTTTTGGGCGACCATAAAGATGAGCGCGGCAACGACAAGCGTCACGAGCGCTACGCACGCGCCCGTGACGCCCAGGCCCACGTTCTCAAGGTCGCGCTTTGGCAGCTGTTTTGCCATTGCAAACCTTTCCGGGGCGATTACTTATTTAGCAGAGACCTTGCCGCTGGCGTCCTTGACGACCTTCATGGCAGAGACGGGGATGAAGCCCTGCTCCTCGACGAGCTTGCCCTGGACGTCGTCGGAAAGCATGAACTCCAGGAAGGCCTTGGTGGCCTCGTCGGCGTCCTTGGAGCAGTACATGTGCTCGGTAGCCCAGATCTTGAAGGAGTCATCAGTGACATTCTTGCTCTTGGGCTCGACGCCCTCGACCTTGATGGCGTTGAACTTGGAGTCATCGAAGTGCGAGAAGTCGAGGTAGGAGATGGCGTTATCGGTGCTGCCCATCTGAGTCTGGACGTCGCCGGACTTGTCGAGCTCGGCGTCGCCCTTAAAGTCGACGGCCTCGTCGCCAAAGACGGCGGCCTCGAAGGTGGCGCGGGTGCCGGAGCCGGCCTTGCGGTTGAGGACGACGATGGTGGCGTCGTCGCCGCCGACCTCCTTCCAGTTGGTGATCTGGCCAGAGAAGATGCCCTTGAGCTGCTCGAGGGACAGGTCGTCGACCGTCACGTTCTTGGAGACGACGGGACCCATGCCCACGACGGCGACCTCGTGGTCGACGAGGTTCTTGACCTGGTCGGCCTCGAGCTTGGTCTCGGCGAAGACGTCGGAGTTGCCGATGGTGACGGTGCCGGCGGCAACAGCGGTCAGGCCCTTGCCCGAACCGTTACCCGAGCCGGAGACGGAGACGTCCGGGTTGGCATCCATGAACTTCTCGGCAGCGGCCTCGACGAGAGCCTGGAACGAAGAGGCACCGTCGTAGGTCACCTCGCCGGAGACGGACTCGGCAGCAGCGGCGCTACCCTTGTCGGCGGCGTCGGATGCGCCGGAGCCGCCGCAGCCAACGAGACCGAGACCGACGATGCTGGCAAAACCACCAGCGAGGCCGAGGAACTGACGACGAGAATAAGCCTGATCGAGCATGATCTTCCTTTCGTACATGCGACTCGCGGGCACCCTGCCCGCTTTGCTGTTTGGAAAGATACGACCTCGATCGGGCAGCGCCCGCGCCAGCTGCGGTTTCTTACGGTCATTTGATAGACCCTTACCGCAAGCGCGACTCGGCTTTACAAACGAATAACAAACCCGCCGCCAAGCATGGCCCGCCTTTTACACCGGAGGAGTGTCGCCAACGACTATCCCACCGCAACAGAAAAAGCCCGGGCAAAAGCACCGGGCTCGTAATTCAAGTTTGTATCCAAGCAGGATATAGGGGTTTTCCAGGTGCCCGAGATTGCCCCGAAAGAGGAGCGCCGCGTACTTTGGTACGCAAGCGACGGTTTGAGGGGCAAGGTCGGGTGCCTGGGGAAGCCCTACAGCTCCAGCTCATTCAAGCGCAGGATTGCCACAATATAAATCTTGAGCGCCTGCTTGAGCTGCTCCTCGTTGGCGCACTCGTTGGGGCCGTGCATCTGGCCGCCCCACGCGGGCAGCTCCAGACCGGTCTCCTCGGGGCCAAACGAGACGGCGCGGGCAAAGTTGCGCGCGTACGTGCCGCCGCCCATGGCAAAAGGCTCGGCATGCTTGCCCGTAAACTCGTTATAGGTATCGATAAGCGCCTTCACGGCCGGATCATCGGCAGACACCGAGAACGGCACCTTTGCATGACCCAAGCGATACGTCACGTCAAAGCGACCCACGAGCGGCTCGAGCTGCTCGCGGATGGTATCGGCGCTCGTGCTGTCGGGGAAGCGCACGTCGATGACCTGCTCGATATGGCCATCCACCACACGGATGACGCCGGGGTTGCAGGTGAGCGGGCCAAACGCCGGACTCGTCGCGTCGATACCCAGGCCGCGGCCATAGGCGTCCGCATGCACAAAGGCCAAAAACTTGACAAACTCGTGCTCGGCAGGCGTCAGCAGGCGCTCGCCGCGGGCACCAAACGCATCCTCGGCCTCGCGCAGATACGCCACGATCAGGCCGACGGCATTGATCGTTCCCTCGGGCATCGAGGCATGACCGCCAATGCCGTGGGCGAAAATCTGCGCATGCCCGTTATCGAGTGCCGTAATCTCCAGGCGGTCGGCGTTCTCGACCGGCGCCGGCAGCTCATCAGCGGCAATCGCGAGCTCGCAGATAGACTGCGACGGAATGGCGTTGCTCGCCTCGGCGCCGCTCCAAAACACAATGCGGCCGCCGTCGATCTTGGAGCTCACAAACGTCGCCCCAAACTGGCCCTTCTCGGCATTGCAGACCGGGAACTCGGCATCGGGCGTAAATAGAAAGTCGGGGTCTGCGTAGTTCTCCAGATAGTGATGAACGTCGGACATGCCCACTTCCTCATCGCAGCCCAGCAGCGCGCGGAAGGTATAGCGCGGCACAATGCCGTGCTTGAGCAGATAAGCGCCGGCGTAGAGCGACAGCACCGCCGGGCCCTTGTCGTCGATCACGCCACGGCCGAGCAGCCAGCCCTCGCGGCGCTCCATCGCAAACGGGTCAGTGTTCCAACCAGGACCGGCAGGCACCACGTCCACATGGCAAATGGTCGCGAGCTGCTTGTCACCGCGGCCGGGAATGTCGGCGATGCCCACATAGCCCCCGTCGTCGCTCGTCTGGTAGCCGAGCTTTTGCGCGATGCCGAGCGCGCAATCGAGCGCATCACGGACCGGACGGCCAAACGGCGCATCGGGTTCCGCATTGGCAGAAACCGCCACGGACGGATAGCTCACCAGCCGCTCGATATCGGCGACGGCATCTTCCCAGACCTCGTCGACGTACTCGGTAACGCTCTGCTCCACCTGATTCATGGACGACCTCCTTACCAGTAAGGGGCAAGTGTGCCGCCCCTCACATCAAATACTTATATAGCGAAAAGTTTAGCAAGCTCGGCCACCGAGTGCACCACCGCATCGGCGCCCGCGGCCTCGTGCTCCCCCGGCGCCGCCGCGCCCGAATAGATGCCGATACACGGCACGCCCATCGCGTGCGCGCCCTCCACATCGTTAAAGCGGTCGCCAATCATCACGGCCTCATCGGCAATCGCGCCAAGCGCCGCCAGGGCGTCGCGGACCGAATCGGCCTTGATTTCGCGACCCTGCGGCGGATTCATGCCAACCACCGCCTCAAACTGAGAAAGCCCGAGTTCACGTACCATGTCGACGCACTTCACCTCCATGCGAGACGTCGCCACGGCCATGCGCTTGCCCTGAGCGGCCAACCCATCCAGCAACTCGGGGATCCCGTCGAACACGGGATACTCTTCCGGTCCCAGCTCATCAAAAAAGGCGCGGTACTCGTCGGCCACCACCAGCGACTCCTCGCGCGAGAAGCCATAAAAGTCGTGAAAGCTTTTCCACAGGGGCGGCCCGATCATACGGCGCAAATCGCCCATCTGTGCCTCCGAAAACCCGCGCGCAGCCAGCGTCTTGCGCGTCGAGGTCATCACCGCCCGACCCGTATCTGCCACCGTGCCGTCAAAATCGAACAACACAATCGGCCGCTCGCATAGCTGTAATGCCGCCATCGGCATCCCTCTTCCCCAGTTGATGATTTCCACACCGACACTTCAAACTGTTGACTATTCAACAATTGAACCTAGCAATGTAGAGCAACTCCACTATACTTGTCGCACTTTGCTCTCAGAAGGCGGCGCGAAAGCGCCCCAACGAAAGGTGCAATTATGTCTTTTGCCATCATAACCGACTCCACGTCGGACATCTCCCCCGCCCGTGCTCAAGAGCTCGGCATTTACGTGATTCCACTGCATGTGATTATCGAGGGCGAGGACCTGCTCGACCAGGTGCAGATTACCGCCGAGGAATACGTCGCCCGCATGGCTGGTTCCGAGCAGTTGCCGCACACCTCGCAGCCGAGCGCCGGCGAGTTCAAGGCACTCTTTGACCGCGTGCGCGCCGACGGCCACGATAGTGCCATCTTTATCTCGCTATGCAGCGAGTGGTCTGCCTGCTATGCCAACGCCAGCCTGACGGCCGAAACGCACGAGCTCGACGTGCGCTGCATCGATTCGCGCACTGGCTCGGGCGCCGAGGGCCTGCTGGTGGAGTATGCGCGGGCCATGCGCGAAGATGGCCGCAGCCTGGACGAAACCGAGGCGCAGATCCGCGCGACGCTGCCCGACGCCCACCTGCTGCTGATTCCCCGCACGCTCGAGAACCTCGTTAAGAACGGCCGCGCGCCCAAGCTCGCCGGCCAGCTCACGCATATGCTCAACATTCGCCTGGCCGTTTCGCCGGAGTGGCAGTCGGGCGAGATCAAGGCGAGCAAAAAGGGCCGCGGCGCCAAGCGCATCGTCGCCAACACCATGGCAGATTGCCTCGCGTTTTTGGACGAGCACCCGGGCTCAAGCGTGCGCGTGCTCACGACCGGCGCCGCCGAGGAGCAGGAACTTGTCAACGAGGCGCTCGCGGGCCAGGACTACGTAGACGCCGGCACCGGCCCCATCGGCTGCACCATCGCCACCCACGTAGGCGTCGATGCCATCGCCATCAGCTACTGCCCCCGCTACCAGCCAACTCACTAGGGACGCCCACATCAGTTGCGGTGAAATAGGGACTGTTTTTGGCTTATCAGCCGCAAATCAATCCCTATTCCACCGCAACTTAGAAGCAGTTCATTTGGGACGGGGCAAAAAAGACTGATATCAAACGTTTCAGACCAGTCTTTTTAGCCCCGTCCCATTTTAGCTACTCTACATCAGCCCGCTCAGGGCGATGTCGACGGCCTCGTTGAGGTCGTCGGTGATGTGCACCAGCTCCGGATCGAGCGGGCTGATCATACCGGCGTCCATCACCGGACCGTTAAGCCAGTCGAATAGGCCCTGCCAGTACTCGGTGCCCACCAGCACGAGCGGCATGCGCTTGACCTTGTGCGTCTGCACCAGCGTGAGAACCTCGAACATCTCGTCGAGCGTGCCAAAGCCGCCGGGAAATACGATGGCGCCCGAGCTGTACTTAACGAACATGGTTTTGCGCACAAAGAAGTAGCGGAAGTCCATGCCGAGGTTCACGTATTTATTGAGCCCCTGCTCGTGCGGCAATTCAATGCCTAGGCCAACTGACTTGCCGTTGACACTCGCCGCTCCCCTGTTGGCCGCTTCCATGATGCCGGGGCCGCCACCGGTGATGACCGCCACGCCACGTTGCGCGATCTTGCGCCCGACGGTACGCGCCGCCTTGTAGAGCGGATCGGTCTTGGGCGTGCGGGCGCTACCGAAGATGGTCACCGCAGGTCCAAGCTCGGCAAGCGCGCCAAAACCATCGACAAACTCTGCCTGAATGCGCAGCACGCGCCACGGATCGGCATGCAGCCAGTCGGTCGAGTCCTCGGGCGCCAGCAGGTTGGCGTAGGTGTTGTCCTTAGGAATCATGGGGCCGCGCATGACCACGGGGCCGCGGCGGTACGTCTCGTCGTAGGCAGGCTCGCCCTCGACGTTCTCATTCTTAATCATGGGTACTCCTATCGAGAAAAAGAAAAACGGGCGGGGTCGACGCTGTGCGCCAAACACCCGCCCGAACATCAACTATTCGGCATGGTACCCACGATGCATCAAGTGCTTGCAAGCTATCGGTCATCGGTCGCGCAAGCGGTGTTAGCAAACGTGATGACCGGCCGGCGCTCGCCCCTTGCCGTTGCCCGCGCTCTGCAAGCGCCCGTGCTGCTCTTAGTAATCCACCGCCGCAGGGCTGTTCATCCAGTCGCTCACGAACGCGCCGTAGCGGCCCTCGATAATGGCCTGGCGGGCCCGCTGCATAAGGTTGAGCAGGTAGTAGATGTTGTGCATCGAAAGCAGAATGCCGCCGAGCATCTCCTTCTGCGTGACTATGTGACGGATGAGCGCACGGCTGTAACCGCCCGTGCACACCGGGCAGGTGCAGGTGGGATCGATGGGACCGTCGTCGTGCGCAAAGCGAGCGTTGCGGAAGTTGAGGCGACCCTCGCTGGAGAATGCCGTGCCCATACGGCCGGTGCGCGTCGGCAGCACGCAGTCAAACATGTCGATGCCCACGCCAACGCCGCGCACGAGCGTGGTCGGGTTGCCGACACCCATCAGGTAGCGCGGCTTATGCTTGGGCATGTACTCGCTCACGAGCGGCGCCAGGGTCTCGAACATGGTCTCGTGATCCTCGCCCACCGAATAGCCACCGATACCATAGCCCGGGAAGTCGCCGCACTCCTCCAGATGGCGCAGCGAGCGCAGGCGCAGATCCAGGTGCATGCCGCCCTGAACGATGCCAAAGAGCGCCTGGTCATCGCGGGTATGCGCCTTATAGCAGCGCTCGGCCCACATGCTCGACAGCTCAACGGCGCGCTCAACGTAGGCGCGCGTGGCGGGATAGCCCGGGCACTGGTCGAGCTGCATGCAGATATCGGAGCCGAGCTTCATGGCGATTTCCATGTTGTCCTCGGGCGTCCAAAACACGTGGCGGCCGTCGTAATCGTTGACGATAAAGCGCACGCCCTCATCGGTGAGCTTGACGGCATCGTTGTGGCTGAAGACCTGGAAACCGCCCGAGTCGGTGAGGATGGGGCCGTGCCAGTTCATGAACTTGTGCAGGCCGCCCAGCTCGGCGATGGTATCCTCGCCGGGACGCATGGACAGATGATAGGTATTGGCGAGCACGATCTGGGCGCCGAGCTTCTTGACAGTCTCGGTAGGAATGCCCTTGACGTTTGCCTTGGTGCCCACGGGCATAAAAATCGGCGTCTCGATGTCGCCGTGCGGGGTGTGCAGTACGCCGGCACGCGCGTGCGTCGTCGGATCCTCGGCAATCAGGTCGAATTTAAAAAGGTTCTGGTCCATAAACTGGAACTCCTTGGTTGCGGTTCATACGCAAACCATTATACGGGCAACCCGCAAGAAGCACCGACTCGACAGAAACTGGTGCGAGGAGGATACGGCAGGGACACGGCAAATGAGCGTGGATTTTTGGACGCTTACCGGATGAGCGTGGATAATCTCCCACTTTTGCCCAAAGCACAGCCCAAAAACGGGAGATTATCCACTTTCATTCTGCGGGCACTCATTTAAGTACGTCCCCGATGAGTGGAGCTATTTACCAGCCACGGCAACGCCGATATTTTGGCAACGTCAGCGAGCGGGTCGCATTTGAGACAAGGTGCCGTGAAATCAGAACCACCCTTAAAAAGGGTGGTTTGCTCTTAGGG
>NZ_QRUF01000001.1:224832-271384 GCF_003458415.1 Collinsella sp. AF25-2LB | reverse complement strand
GGGCATTCCCCGCCTCTTACACCACATCTCTGCGCGCTACCAAATTAGATGATGTAATTCCTCATAGGTCCAATAAAATAAGCTCTCTATCGATAATAAATATCGTTAGAGAGCCTATTTGACCTAAAATATATGTGACTATCTTGGCAACAGTACTCATATTTGGCATTTTTTGTCCACGGGGTATAGAACTAACCCCTCAAACAGCCCAAAACGCCTATTTCGATGCGCGCTCGGCCGCTTCGATCACGTGTTTGGCGAGGATCGCCGTCGTCACAGCGCCCACGCCGCCCGGCACGGGCGTGATGGCGTTAACGACCGGCTCCGCAGCATCAGAATCGACGTCACCCACCAGCTTGCCAGCGGCCTCGTCCCAATTAATGCCAACATCGATGATCGTCTGGCCCTCGCGAACCGCATCCACGCCAATCGTACGTGCGCGTCCAACGGCGGCAACCACAATGTCGGCAGCACGGCACTCGGCAGCAAGGTCGTGCGTATGCGTATGGCACGTCGTCACGGTCGCATTGCTCGCCGTAAGCATGGCGGCAACGGGACGGCCAATCACCAGAGACCGACCGACCACAGCAACCTTAGCTCCATCCAGCTCAACGCCGTAATGATCCAGCAAAGCAAGCACGGCTTCGGCTGTGCAGGGGGCAAAACCCTCGCCGCGCCCCGAAAGCGTGGTGAGCAGCGAAGCCGGCGTCATGGAGTCAACGTCCTTGGCGGGATCGAGTGCCGAGGCAACCGCGTCCTCGTCAAGGCCGGCGGGCAGCGGGCGGAACATCAGGCAGCCATGAACAGCGGGGTCGGAATTGATGTCCTCGATGGCCGCCAACAGCTCGTCCTGCGAAACATCGGCGGGAAGCAAAACGCGGCGAGCTTCAATGCCAACCTTCTCGCAGCGCCTGAGCGCACCGCGCTCGTAGGATAGGTCGTCCTCGCGTTCACCCACACGCACGATAGCCAACGTCGGAACAACGCCCCGCTCGCGCAGGGCTGCGCAGCGAGCAGCAAGTTCCTCAGTCAAAGCGCGAGCGACGGGAGCACCCTTCAGCAGTTCAGCCATGGCTATCCTCTCTTCCTTGCAGCGTCGGCGGCGCGGCGCGCCAGCGCATCGGCGCGCGGCAACCATGTGTCGAGCAACTCATCACACGCCGTCTCGAGCTCCTCAGCACGAGCGCGATCCTTCATAGATGTGGTGTTCGCAAAGAGCGTCAGGCTCGCGCCCTGCATGGCGGCGCGGCAGAATACGGCACCGCACGCCACGTCGGACAGCAGCTGTCGGGAGCCCTTGTCCGCCATGACCTCGAGCAGCGCCAGCGCGCGCCCGCAGGCGTCCATGATCCGATACGGAGGCATGGCAGCCACGCGCAGCGCATCCTGAATCGCCGCAGGTCGAGCCGGATCATCACGAGGAATACCGTATGCCGCAGATACCTGGCCGTATGCACGAACATCCTCGGCAACCAGGCCCACAAGCTCCTGCACCAACTCGTCTGCCTGGGCAAATGCGCGCGTCAGATCGTCTGCGCGATCGGCAAGCGCGGGATTAGTTGCCCCATAACGAGCGACCATCCCGCAAAGCGAGGCGCCCAGCGCGCCCACAAAAGCGCTCGCGCTGCCACCACCGGGAACCGGCTCGCGCGCGGCCAGCGCCTCGGCAAAACCGCGACAGGTTTTATCCATCATCTCTTGGCTCATACGCACACGCACCTTCAAGTCATATATATCGGTCGGGCGGCCGACGCCGGCCGACCGCATCGATCACGTAATGGTGCTAAGTCTAGCCCATAAGTACGCGAGCGTCAGCGCATCTGGCCATCGCGGATTTCTATGGCACGCGATAGGCGTCGACAACGCAAGCATGGGACACATGGCCCACCTTTCGAGACTTCCGGACGTCACAAACTGGGGCATATCTATAAACAAGGAACCTGTTGGGGCAACGCCCGCGTACACGCGCCCCTTTTAAAACAACGGGCACCCAACCCCGGGGAGGGCCGACAGCATCGGCCCTCCCCTCTTTTGGACCCGCGTATATTGCCACTTGTCGGCGCAATTCCAGCCCCCAGAATGGGACACATGGCCCACCAGAACGAGCCGCTCGCGCGTACAGTAAAGGCAGGTAATCCATGGGCGGTTACAGATCGAGGAGGACACGACCATGAAAAAGAAGGCCTTTGCGATTCTCACCCTCTGCATAAGCCTCTTAGCCGCAGTCTCCCTAGTGGGCTGCGGTGGCAGCGGCGGCGCTACCGGAAGCGGCGGTGGCGGCGGAGCAGAAAAGCCAGCCGTGGATATGAGGACCGATTTCATTTGGTTTAAGGTCGAGGTCCCCGAGGGCGTCGAGATCACCGACGTCGCAGGCGACACGGCCGATAGGGCCCAGTTTAAGTTCACCGAGAGCGAGCACGCCAGCGACCGCTTCATCCCCGTCTTCGATCCTGACAAGAACGCCGACGAGCTGTTCGACTACGAGGCAAAGTGGAAGGCCAACTCCGGATGGACCGAGAGCGATCCCGTTAAGTACAACGGCAAGACCTGGCGCAGTGCCTACTTTACGCACTCGGGCGGCGTGACGACCGAGCACTTCACCGACGTTGACGGTGGCAGTGTGTATGTGCGCATCGACAACGTCGAGGAACACAAGGACGCCGTCGAGACCATGATGAAGTCTCTGGAGTTTGCCGACGACATCGCCGAGGCCAAGACCGAGGCCATGGACGTCAAGCTCGACGATATCGAGATCAAGCGTTAAGCGACTGGCGAGTGCAGCGGGAAACACAGGCGCAGTGCAAACAAGCGACGGTACCCCAGAGCTTCGTACCCAGGGAGGGCCGGTAAACCGACCCTCCCTTTCTTATGCCGGTAGCCAACGAACGCGAGGATGCCGGACGCCGGAACCGCTCCAAATGTAGCAACAGTACGAAAACGACAAGCACCCCAACACGTCCGCCCGCCGATTTATTGCGCCGCGCAGACAATTAAACCAGCATCTTTAAACATCTGAGCAGTATAGTGACCAAAACTATCGCATAACCGCACTCTACGAATGGAGAAGTTATGACCGAACACCGCGCCATCAGCCGCCGAGCATTTACGTTGGGCCTTGGACTCGCGGCGTTGTCGCCACTTGCAAGCCTGCCCGAAACCGCCATGCTGGGCATTAGCCCGCGGGCAGCCTTTGCGGACAGCACGGCCGGGCCAGCAGTCAGCCTCGACAATTTCGTCATTCGCCTTCGCCCCGCGGGCTATTTTCGTACCGCAAGCGTTAACGAAGACGGCAACGTCATCGGCAACGTCTGCCATCTGTTTAATGACGGCACGTCCAGCAAGCTCATCCTTGAGAACGTAACGACCAAGAATGACGATACAAACTGGTATGCTATCCGCACCTTGCTCAATTTCGAAGAGCATAAAAAGACGGGCTACAGCATTTGGTCGGTCGATGGCGACTCGGACAAAGACGGAAAGGTCATCCACGTATGGAGCGGCGAGTATGACAACAAGCCCAGCCGCGCTTTTGCGTTCGAGCGGCAATCAAACGGAACCTATATCATCCGAGACCGCACGGTCGAGAAAGAAACCGAGAAAAAAGACATTAAGTACCTGGCAATAGAATCGAACGGCGAAGACCAGGACAACAATAAGATCTGCCATAAGAGTAAGAGCATTCCGTGGGAGCTCGAACTTATCGGTTACGACATGAAAAAGAACGATGCCACGGTTAGCAGCCTCGACTGGATCACGTACAGCAGCTACGTCGATGGGCCATGTTGGATGAAATACGTCGACGACAACAAGTTCCTCGACGAGCTGAGCATCCCGGGTACGCACGATTCGGGCACCTGTAGCGTGGACAACGACACCGAGCCCCAATCCTCGCAAGTAAAATGCCAGCAGGATTACATTCCCACGCAGTTGCTCGAAGGCATTCGCTATTTTGATATCCGGCTCGGAAAGGGCGACAACCCTGGCATCTGCCACGGGGATTTCTACCTATTCAAAAAAGACGGGGACTATCTGCATCTCTCCGATGTCATCGGGTACTTTAAAACGTTTTTGAACGAAAACCCGACAGAAGCGCTCATCATGCTTGTATCACGAGGCAACGACGAGGCTACCGACGAAAGTGTTACGACGGCTTTCGCCAAGGTTTTGGACGACAACCCCAAACTGTTCTATACGTCGAGCCGAATCCCCACGCTACACGAGGTGCGCGGAAAGATCGTTCTGCTGCGTCGATTTAGGCTCGCCGGCAACAGTGTAAGCGGCCACACGTGGGGCCTCGACCTTACCGAATGGGATGACAAGATCAAGGCTCACTCCGACAGCGCCACTATGTGTCTCGTCCAAGACGCGCGGGGCTTTGAAGCCGCGGGGGAAACAGGCGATAAAGAGCCCTATTGCACCAAGGTATACGCCCAGGACAAGTACAAACTCACGGGAACCGACAAGCTCAGCTGGGTCGATAATGCGCTGAAGGAAACGTCCGGGCGCACGCGCAACGAGGTAGATGTCGAGGACGATAACGGGGCCAAGGAGAAAGTCCTGGAGCGTTGCTGGTCTATCAACTACACCAGCTGCACGGGCTTGTCGCACGGAGGCAATCCTTTTACCTCGGCACGAGTAGTCAACGAGCATCTGTATAAGAGCCCGTACATCAATCCCAGCGGCATCGAGGATACAAAGTCAGATTACCTCAAGCACATTGGCATCATCGCATCCGACTTTGTTGATGCGGCGCTGGCCCGGAGCATCTATCAGCGCAATTACGATACGGAGCACAAGCAGACGGCTTCGTACTATCTCCCGTACTATCTCCCGACCCGCATGCGCATGACGTACGGCGACTCGCTGAGCGATGCCTCATTCCAGGATGGCAAGACCGTTGGCGAGGGTCATTTCCGCCTTGCCGACAGCAGCAACGCGCTCAACGCGACAGCTTCGGGCCATGCGTTTGCCATTGAATACGTGGATGTCGACGCCCTGGGCAACGAGACCGTTACGGGGCTGCAGGGCTCTGTGCCCATCGATATCGATCCGCTCGCGCTGACGCCCCATTTTGAGGGACTCGAAGGCCTTAAGGCCGGCGAAGACGTGCGCGCCAAGATTGCGGCATCACTCGAGGGCAAGCTCGAAACCGACGCCTGCACCGCCCAGCTCGAGTTTGTGCACGACGCGGACGGCGCTCCGGGCACGGCAATGGCCGAGGGCGAGGCATTTGCCGCGGGGACGTATTGGGTGCGTGCGAAAGGTCTGTTGGGCGACGCGGCGCAAAACTACACGCTCGCCAGCGATGGAGCCGCAAGCTTTACCGTAGCGGCCTCGGGCAGTGCAGGCGGCACCGGTAGCGGCACGGGTTCCAACGCAGACGGCGCCGACAAGAACGGCGGCGGCAACAAGAGCAAGGGCTCGACCGGAAAACTCGCCGACACGGGCGACGGCTCTGGCGTTGCCGCCGGGCTCGCTGCCGCCGCCGTGGCGACAACGGTCGCCGGCGCGGCGATGCTTGCCAATGACCGCGAAAACGTTGGGGACGACAGCGAATAGGCAAGCCCGCCTTTTAGACACATCGACTCAATTGGGGGGGCGCAGAATACCGTTCTGCGCCCCGATTTTTACCTTAGCCCGAACACCGTTATCGGCTACATCACCATGTTCAGCGCATTCACGAACTCCTGAGCTTGGGAGCGGCTGCTCAGACTAAAGACACAGGCAGTCAACAGCCTGTTACGTAGGAAAACGTCGCGGCCCTTGATCCTGCTGACCCCCGTAATGTCCTTAAGATAAACAATCTCGGTGTGCTTGCCACCAAAAGTGCCCTTCTTGAGCACCTCGATGCGGTTAAGGTAGATCTTGACGTCTTTAAACCTACCCGAACCTTTGTCCTGGAACAGCAGCGTGTTGTTGTCCATACGCGTCACTCCCGCGGGGTTCGCTAAAACTGCCTCTATGGTCACATTTTAACCACCGCAAGGCCCCATGCGATGATGTCAGACAGCACAGCAATTCGTGTCCGCGCGAGGCTTTAAGATAGGTATGCTCAGCTGCATCGATGCGACCGGAATATTCTAGGAGCACGCCTCGTATTATTCGCCATTAGAGGAGGTCTTACCTGGTTTACGTATGGGAATTCGAGTTCTTTGATTCGGACGGCATTGAACTTCCCGTGCCAGACTTCGGACATGAGCCGCGACACGGCGGCAAGATTATCGCTGTAGCCGTCAACCGCGAACTCGGCGACATTCCCGCCGTCACCGCAGTGGATGCCGCGCGTATGCTCGGTGTTAGCTCAGCACGGGTGTCACAACTGCTAAATGCAGGACTGCTGGATTCATGGAAGGATGGCACCAAGCACATGATGTCCAAAGCCTCCATCGAGGCACGACTCGCCGATGCACCAAGGGTGGGACGCCCCAAAGAGGCCCCCGTTGCCGTGTAAGGCGATGCCGCTGTGGGCTTTCATCACCTGACATGCATGGCAGCCAGGAACGCTCGATTCGGGACTCACTGCGCCCCGAATCGAGCTGGGCCCATTGCTGCAGGCTGATTCGCATCCCCGATCCCAAAAAGACAGAAGCGCCACTTGCTTCGTTGAGCCCCAACATCCGACCCCGGCTCCCCCTCGTATCCCCAGCGGCATTTCAACTCCAGGACATGTCGCGATCATGCCCGGTCATCCATGCAAATGGACACCACTCTAACACTGGGGTCAGATATCCCCCGCTGCGGCGTATAGGGTAAAATCTTGTCTGCCGCGGAATCCGCCTGCGGGCAACGCTCCGATCTCCGATTGGGGTGAAGCCTATGAACTTGTTTCTTGAAATCCTGCGCCTCTCGATGTACGCGACCGGCATTGCCCGGAACCTCTACGCGATCTGGCGGGAATATAAGCAGTAACGGATAGCGAAGGGAGTCATAGAAAAGGGCCGGTTGCAGCCGGCCCTAGACGATAATACCTGCGTTGCCCGCGTCTCCGAAGTTTAAGCGCTGAGGAGCGGGTTCCGCGGCACAACCTGATTTTACCCAGTGAGGCAGCTCTTTTGCAGCCGCTCCACTGTTTATTTACATCTGGCACCCTCAAACAATCAGACAGCAGCCCGCACTCCTGAGAGCCGCCCCGCACCCCCGGCCATCACGTTACGGCAACAACCGGCGCTACTCCCCTACTTCCCAAAGATCGCAGCGAACAAGCCCTTGCGTTTGGGCTTTTCCTCTCGGTAAGAACCCTCGGCAACCGCTGCAACCTGGCGCGGTTGCTCGCCGCCTCCACGGCGCACGATCTGGTACAGGAAGGGCGATTTAACGTATTTGACCTCGACGGGCGTGGCGTGCACGGTGCTCTCACCGGACAGATGCAGGCTCGGGCTGAGCGACGCCACGATATGCGTTTCGCGCTTGTCGCTAAACACCACCGCGGCCGCGCGGCCCGTCTGGCCGTTTACGGCAATGCGCACCTGCTCGCCATCGCGGCCGTCTGTCGCCGGACGATCGACAAAGTAGACCGGCACCATCACCAGGCCGTCCTTATGTTTGCGGGCCTTGCGCGCCCACATGCGAATGCTCTTTTTATTGAGCCCCAGTACAGCCTCGGCGTCGTTGCCCGCAACGTCGAGCGCCAACTTATCAATGACCACCTGGTCCTTGGTAGACGCATCGACTGAGACAACGCGAAAGTCACCTTCCTGCATGGCGGGATCGAACGGACCGACCTTGGCAAAGTCCCACGGCTCCAAAATGCCCATGAGGCGAACGTCCAGGTAGTTTGCCCTGGGGTATGCCCAGTCGAGCACCTCGTAGTACACCAAGGCCTCCTTGCTCAGGCCCTTGCCCGGGAAGCTCGCCATCATGCGCAAGTCCGCCAGCGCCATGGGGAAATAGAAGAGCATCATGTCGTTTTGGATCGCGTCTTCCACGTCGTGCCCGGCAAAGGCATCCGGATACTGGCGCACCAGCTGCAGCGCGTTGGCACGTGCCTGCTGCGGCGAGATTTCGCAGGGAATACCCTGCTCGGGCACATACTCCGCACCAACGCCCATGGTCAGGCGCTTGCTAAACGTCCCCGGCTTGAGCAGGTCCGCAATGCCGATCTTATTGCCGCAGGACGGGCACTCAAACACACGCTGCGCTGACTCGCCCTCAAAGGACGCTCCGCAGAAGGGGCAAGGAATGCTCACATGCGTGGCCTCTTGGAACTCCTGCGCCGTGCCGCGATCCTCCCACAGCAGATGTTCCAGGACCGACTGATTGCGCCAGTGCGCATTGAAGAAATACCAGTCCGGGTCCTGTGGGCGCTCGAGTTGCGACACATGCGTGAGTTTGAGCAGTCCATCCACCACCGTCAACGGCGTATGGCGAATACCCAAAGCGCTCTTGGGCTCTCCGGCGTCCGCCTGCCACGGAACCACCGTGCCGCAATAGGCGCACTCAAAGCTGCGCTTAGCCTGGTGCGAGTACATAGGGCCGCCGCAGTTTTGACATTTAATGGCAAACATCTCGTCCATGGAAACGTCCTCCTTTGCACAGGGGCTGTCGACATTAAGTATGTCGAGCAAGCAGGCACATGCCCATACCCATGTGGCCCAAAATGGACCACCCAGGCAGACGAGAAGGCTCGCTCGTTAGCACCGGCAGACTATTGCTGCATTTTCTGAGCATCGGCGCACGGCGCCCCCGTGCGAGCTACACTATCCCCTTAAACATGATTGTGAGGACGACCGCTATGCTATTTGTAAATCGGCTGGTACATACGCTTGTTCCCGGCAGCGAGAGCGAGCCGGTCGATGCATCTTGCCGCACCAACGCGGGCTTTTCCGCAAGCCTCGTCTGCATTGGCCTCAACATCACCCTGTGCCTGGCCAAGGGCATCGCGGGCCTGCTCGCCGGCTCCGTCTCCCTCATCGCCGACGCTTTCAACAACCTCTCCGATGCCTCGAGCAACATCGTGAGTCTGCTCGGGTTCCGCCTTGCCAGCCGCCCGGCAGACGAAGGCCACCCCTATGGCCACGGTCGCTATGAGTACCTAGCCGGCCTGTTCGTCGCCGTCCTGGTTTGCGCCGTCGGCATCAATCTGATCCTCGAGTCGGTCACCAAGATCATCAAGCCTTCCCCCACCGCTTACACGTTCATTTCCCTTGCGGCACTGGCTACGTCCATGCTCGTAAAGCTCTGGATGGCCGCGTTCAACCGCACGCTGGGTAACCGCATCGATTCCGAAACGCTCATCGCCACGGCGCAGGACTCCAAGAATGACGTCATCACCTCGGGCTCGGTCTTGGCGGCGGCGCTTATTTCGCAAGCGACCGGCTTTGATCTCGACGGCTGGGCAGGCCTGGGCGTGGGCATCTTCATTTGCATCAGCGGCATGGGCCTGGTGCGCGACGCCATCAGCCCGCTGTTGGGGCAAGCGCCCGACCCCAAGCTCGTCCAGGAAATCCGCGACAGGATCATGTCATACCCCCAGGTTCTAGGCACGCACGACCTCATGGTGCATGACTACGGCCCCGGCCGTCAGTTTGCCAGCGCACACGTGGAAATGCCCGGCGAGGGCGATGCCTTTGAGCACCACGAGATTCTGGACACCATCGAACACGACATCAAACGCCAGATGGGCATTGGCATTACGCTGCACTGCGACCCCATTGCAACAACCGGTGACGACCTGCGCGGCTGGGTAAAGCGCGGCGTAGCGCAGATCGACCCTGCGCTTTCCATCCACGACCTGCACGAGCACGACGGCTTTGTTTCGTTTGACCTGGTGCGTCCCGACGGCTTTGACATATCCGACGAAGAGCTACTGGAGCTCGTCACGCGCATCGTGCACGAGCGCCGGCCCGATGCATCATGCGTCGTTACGTTTGACTCGGGCTTTAGCTCGCCCGACCGTCCGGCAGAGCAGCTGTAGCCCGCTTAACAGCTAGTTACCCTGTGCGCCCGAAATGCCGTTTTGCAGAGCGTCCCAGGCATTGGTAGCCATATCGCCCAGATTCTGAGCAGTATCACCCAGGTTTTGTGCCGTATCGCCCAGCTCTTGCGCCTTATCTCCCAACTCCTGCGCCTTGTTGCTCAAGTCCTCCAGCGTATTGGAGCTCGAGCTGTCGGTACCGCTTTGGCCGCCGGACGAGTTGCCATAGCTGTTCTTGTGCGTGAGCTGAATCTCCAGGTTGCCGTTGTCGTTATAGTAGGCATTCGTAACAACCCAGTTGGAATCGATGACGGGCGTTGAGCCATCGTCGGTCAGAATCACGGCGTTCGAAAGGTCGGCTCCGCGCGACTTGAGGAGCTTCTTGGCGTTGGACCAGTACTGTCCCGGGATATCGCTCAGGTCGACGGCAGCAGACTGGGTGGTCTCGGCCTGCTCGGTCGTGGCATCGGTCGTGGCGCCCCGCTTGTTGAGCATGCCCGACACGATGGCGAACACGATCGACAAGGCAAAGAAGATCGCCAGCACAATCAGGATTTTCTTGATCACGCTCGACGAACGCGACGGTGCCTTCTCCTCGTCCTCACCATACTGCGGAATCGATTTGGGATACTCGCGATACGGCTGGCACGCATGCGGATCGCGCGACTCATAACGAGACTGGACCTGCGCCGTACGCGGCATATACGTCGTCTGCTGAGGCTGCGGAATGGGATTATGCGGCAGGTTGTTATAAGCATCTGTCGCCGCATTGCCATACGGGTCCGGCGCCGCATTGCCATACGGGTCCGGCGCCGCATTGTCATACGGGTCCTGCGGTGCATAATCAAACGGATCCCGTGGTGTATCGCCGTAGCCTATAACCCGTGTGGGTTCGGCAGACGTCTGCGTCGCGGCGGGGTCGGTATAACCGGGGTTGGAAACAACGCGAGTCGCATCGGCGCTATCGCCAGCCTGCGCGGAACCGTAGCCGCCCATCACGGTCGTCTTGTCCTGGTCCATGCAACGTTTCCTTTCCGTCGCCTGCAAGCATCAAGTTATCCATGCATTCTACCCGCGCAAAAGCCTATGATGGGCAAAGCCCGCCGGTATCTACAAGACATGCGCGTGCCTAAGGATCAAAAAGCCCCGCCGAGCCTTGGTAGGCGCGACGGGGCGGGCTAGCAGCTATGGACAGCAGGCTTAGAACAGGCCGGTGATGTCGCCGTCGTTGTCGACGTCGATGTTTTCGGCCGCGGGCACCTTGGGCAGACCAGGCATGGTCAGAACACTGCCGGTCAGCGCGACCACAAAGTGGGCGCCGGCAGAAACCTTGAGCTCACGCACGGTGATGCGGAAGTTCTCGGGAGCGCCCAGGGCCTTGGCGTTGTCGCTAAAGCTGTACTGCGTCTTGGCGACGCACACCGGCAGGTTGCCAAAGCCATTCTCGCGCAGCTCGGCGAGCTGGCGCTTGGCGGCCGGCGTAAAGTCAACGCCGTCGGCGCGGTAGACCTTGGTGGCAACGGCCTCGAGGGCATCAGCGACATCAGCGCCGTCCTCATAGGCAAACTTGAGCTCGCTCGGCTGCTCAATCAGACGCATGACCTCATCGGCAAGCTCGAGCGCGCCCTCGCCGCCCTTGGCCCAGACCTCGGAAAGCTTAACGTTGACGCCGAGCTTCTGGCACTCGGACTCGATGAGAGCAAGCTCGGCCTCGGTGTCCGTCGGGAAGCGATTGATGGCGACCACGCAGGGCAGACCATATACGTTCTGGATGTTGTCGACGTGACGCAACAGGTTGGGCATGCCAGCCTTGAGTGCCTCGAGGTTCTCCTCGTTGAGATCGGCCTTGGCGACGCCACCGTTGTACTTAAGCGCACGAGCGGTAGCGACGATCACGACGGCGCTGGGGCGAACGCCCGTCATGCGGCACTTGATATCGAGGAACTTCTCGGCACCCAGGTCGGCGCCAAAGCCGGCCTCGGTAATGGCAACATCGCCAAAGCGCATCGCCATACGCGTGGCCATGATAGAGTTGCAGCCGTGAGCAATGTTGGCGAAGGGACCGCCGTGGACAAACGCGGGCGTGCCCTCGAGCGTTTGCACCAGATTGGGCTTGAGCGCGTCTTTAAGCAACGCGGCCATGGCACCCTGGGCCTTGAGGTCGCGGGCACGGACGGGCTCGCCGGCATAGCTGTAGCCGACAACGATCTCGCCCAAGCGCTCCTTAAGATCGTTGATGCTCGTGGACAGGCACAGGATTGCCATGACCTCGGAGGCGACGGTGATATCGAAGCCGTCCTCGCGCGGCACGCCCTGGGCCTTACCGCCAATGCCGTCGATGACGTGGCGCAGCTGACGGTCGTTCATATCGACGACGCGCTTCCAAGTGATGCGTTTAACGTCAATACCGAGCTGATTGCCCTGCTGGATGTGGTTATCAAGCATGGCGGCCAGCAGGTTATTGGCGGCACCGATAGCGTGGAAGTCGCCGGTAAAGTGCAGGTTGATATCCTCCATGGGGATGACCTGAGCCCAGCCGCCGCCGGCAGCACCGCCCTTAACGCCAAAGACGGGGCCGAGCGAAGGCTCGCGCAGGGCAACGGCACTCTTGACGCCGCGACGACGCAGGCCGTCGGCCAGACCGATGGTCGTGGTGGTCTTGCCCTCGCCCGCGGGCGTTGGGTTGATAGCGGTCACGAGGACGAGCTTGGCCTGGTGATCAGTCGGCTCGTTGAGCAGTGAATAGTCGACCTTAGCCTTGTCGAAGCCGTACGGAATAAGGTGCTTAACGTCGACGCCGGCGTTCTTGGCCACCTCGGTAATAGGCAGTGGCGTGACAGAACGTGCGATTTCGATGTCAGTAGGCATGGGCGGTCCTTTCGTTACCGAATGAGAAAAAGACCAATTCAGCATAGCACGGGCGCGCAATAGTAAAACGCCCATAACCGATGAACGGCGATATGTTTACCCGATGCCCAGCGATAGCCCAACAGCCCGCCAAAACAAAGCGCCCTAAACGGTAGGTTCAATCCCCAGGTGCTCAAAGGTGCGAAGGGTTGCCTGACGGCCCTGCGGCGTACGAATCATCAACCCGCACTGCAGCAAATAGGGCTCATAGACATCCTCGAGCGTGCCCGGGTCCTCGCCCACCGCACTGGCAAGGGTCGTCAGGCCTACAGCACGGCCGGAGAACGTCTTGGCAAGCGTCTCCAAGATACGAATATCCATCCAGTCCAGACCGAGCTCGTCGATCTCGAAGAACTCGAGCGCCTGGCGGCAGATATCGAGCTCGATAGGGCCGCTGCCACGCACCTGTGCGTAATCGCGCACGCGCTTGAGAAGGCGGTTGGCAAGACGTGGCGTGCCGCGCGAACGCGAGCCGATCTCGAGTGCACTGGGATGGTCGATCGTCACGCCCAGGATAGTCGCCGAGCGCGTCACAATCTGCGCGAGCTCCTCGACCGTGTAGTAATCCAGGCGATACGAAATGCCAAAGCGGTCGCGCAACGGGCCGGTCAACATGCCTGAGCGGGTCGTTGCCGCTACCAGCGTAAACTTGGGAATATCCAGGCGAATCGAGCGCGCCGCCGGACCCTTGCCAATCACGATATCGAGGGCAAAGTCCTCCATCGCGGGGTACAGGACCTCCTCGACCGAACGGTTGAGGCGGTGGATCTCGTCGATAAACAGCACATCACCCGGCTGCAAGTTAGTAAGGATGGCCGCCAGGTCGCCCGTGCGCGCGATGGCAGGGCCACTCGTGGTCTTGATCTGAGCGCCCAGCTCGTTGGCGATAACGGTGGCCAGCGTGGTCTTGCCCAGGCCCGGAGGACCCGAGAAGATCACGTGGTCGAGCGTCTCGCCACGGCTCTGCGCCGCTTCGATCAACACGCGCAGGCTCTGCTTGATGTGCTCCTGACCACAGTAATCGTCCAGGCGCTGGGGGCGCAAAGTGCGGTCGACATCGAGGTCCTCGGCCGTCAGCTCCGAGCCCACCATGCGCTCGCCGTGCGCCATGGATGCCGCCGGCGAGTTGCCGGGCGTCGCCCACAGGTCCTGAGAGTCATCGGCTTCCCACATCACGCATCCATTCCGAGTCGCTTAAGCGCCGCGCCGAGCAGATCCTCGACACGCATATTCTGCCCATCATACCCGCTCAGGGCAACATCGGTCTCCTGCAGGCTAAAGCCCATGGAAAGGAGCGCCGCACGGGCATCATCGATCGCCGAAGGAGCGGCGGCGGGAACCGGCATCGCAACCTGGCCGGGAATCACGTCGACCGGCACAAAGCCCTTATCCTTGGCAAAGGTGCTCTTGAGTTCCAGGATCAGGCGCTGAGCTGTCTTTTTGCCCACACCGGGTACCTTGGCCATGCCCTTGTCGTCCTCGGCCATCACCAGCGAATACAGCTGCCCCACGGTATAGGTGGAAAGCACGGCGAGCGCCAGGCGCGGGCCAACGCCCGAAACGGACACGAGCCGGTCGAACATCGTGCGCTCATCCTTTGAGGAAAAACCGAAAAGTGTCATGGCGTCCTCGCGCACCTGCATACGCGTGTAGAGGCGGACCTCGCCGCCGGGCGTCGGCAACGTGGCCGCAGTGCTGCCCGAGATGCCGAGCTCAAAGCCAACGCCCGACACATCGACGACAGCAGAGCTCATCGTGGCCTCGACAAGCGTTCCGTGGAGCTGGGAAATCATCAGTATCCGGTTCCTCTCTGTTGATAGAACTCGCCACCGGTGAGGGCGCGGGTGCGGCTGAGGTTTACGTGGCAGATGGCGCAGGCCAGGGCATCGGCGGCATGGTCGGGATGCGGGTCGTGATCGAGCTGTGTGAGTGTGCGTACCATGTAGGCGACCTGCCGCTTGTCCGCGGCGCCAGTGCCCACCACAGCCTGTTTGATCTGCATGGGCGTGTACTCGCCAATCTCGAGCGCGCATTCCGAAAGTGCGACGAGTGCAGCACCGCGGGCATGCGCCGTGGGGATGGCCGAACGAACGTTGGCGCCAAAGTAGATGCTCTCGACAGCAGCCGTGTCGGGTCGATAACGCTCAACGACATCCTTAAGGTCATGGGCGATATGCGACAGGCGCACCGCGAGCGGACTTCCGGCACTGGTCTCGATGCAGCCATAGGCACGGCAGCGAACCTCGCCACGCCGCTCCTCGATAATCCCCCAACCCGTATGAGCCAAACCGGGGTCAATGCCCAAGATAACCAAGCCGACCTCCCCTCGCCACAAGCACAGCGCAAGACAAGGCCCCGCGCATCATTCACGAACGTCTGTTCTAGAATAACACAACGCTAGCCCTATAAGTCAGCCGAGATCGAATTGTAGGTTGAGTATACGCAAGCGAGCGCCCGCCAGAGCGAGCAAGGTGCCTTGAAAGAGGAGGGCATTGACCTGGCGGTCATGTCCGACGATTGAAAGGCAGATTGCCGCTCTGGCGGGCGCGCAGCGACCTAGTTCTGAGAGAAGAACGGAAATTGTCGGGGATCAACCGGCGGATGCGGCATCGGGCCACCCTGGGGCCCACCCTGCGGGCCACCCTGGCCGCCCATCATCTTATCGATGGCGTCCTGAACCTCGCCCTCGAACTTTTTCATTCCCTCGTGTAAACGACGCTGACCGTCCTCAGAGCGCAGCTCCTCCATTTGCTCGGGCGAAATACCCAGTAGCTCGCCCAGCACGCCCATCATCTCGTTTCGCACGCGCTCGCTCGTATCCTCGTCAGCAAAACGGCGCACCTCGGCGCGCGCCAGCGAATCGACCGTCATACGCTCCTTGCCGTTAAGCCCCAGGTCGGACCACGCGAGCATATACGGCCAGGCACGCTCGGCAAACGAACGGGCCGAGACGATCGGCGCCATCGGCAACATGCGGCGGGCAGCCTCACCCTGTCGAACGAGCATCAGCAGCAGCGAGCAGGCCTCAGGCTTGCCAGCGGCCATCGGGATGTCGTCGAAAGATCGATTGCGGTCCACGTGCGCCTCGAGCGCGCCATCGACCTCACCCGGCTCAAGCCCGCCGAGCAGCTGTGCCGCACGGTCGAGCATATCGACCGGACCGTCGAGCGTCGAGAGCGCCTGCGCCAGCACGCGCTCCATACAATCTTCCACTGCGTTGAGCGTCACGAGCTCTTGGGGCACCACGGCAGACGTGCGGTTGCGCACACGCGCCACAAACTCAAGCGTCGACAGGTACACATCGCCAAAGGGCGCAAAGTCGCCCTGGTAGCCGCCGCAAAGCGCCGGCGCCGCCAGCGCGTACTCGGTTTTGGACAGCGGGCTCAGCGCCATCGCACCCAGCTCGAGCGCCGTATCCTCCAGCATCAGGCCCAGCGTGCGCGAGCGCAGGCGCTCGGCATCGCCCGCCGACACGTCGCGATCGAGCACGCGCGCCGCATCCGGTGCATCGCGCTCGACGGTGCGAATGTGCAGACGCTCGGCGATGGCGCGGACGGCGGCACAGCGGGCAGCCTCGGCTTCTTCCTGCGCCGGCGTAAAGATACGGTTGCGCCCCAGCACCAGGCCAATCACATTGCGCGGGCCCAGAGCGTCGACGGCCAGCGCCGCCAGCAGGGACGACGGCAAGTCACCCTCGAGTGCCACCACAGCACGCGACGCACCGTGGGCTCGGGCGTTGTCGCGCACGGCGAGCACCAGCGCCTGCCACAGCCACTCCTCGGAACGGAACTCGGGCAGTTCGTGATCCTCCAGGGCATCGAGCATCACGCCGCGCTGAATCTCCTGAACCAGCAGGCTCTCCTCAAAGCACGGCGCCTGGGCCACCACGCGACCGCAGTCGTCGAGCACAAACGAACCGCCGGTATACACCGACTCGTCATAGGCACCGACCGGCGCCATGCAGGCAAACCACACGCTGCGCTTGGAGGCGACCTTGCGGTAGGCGCCGCTGCGAACGGCGGCAATGGCAACAGTCTCGCGGTCGGTCATGTCAAACGCGTTGAATTGGAAATACGCAATGAGGTCAACACCGGTCGGCAACATCTCGAGTTCGCGGTCCAAGTCAAAAATTACGGCGATGCGCACGCCGTCCACGTCGAACACCGGCGGCGCCCAACGCGTGTCGTTGTTCTCGCCACGCTGCAAGGCAATGCTCGAACGCGCCGGCACCACATGACCGTCCTTGAGCATCATGTAGTCGAGCAGCGGTTGGCCCTCAAACGAAACCGCCGCGGGCACGATGCAGATCATGTCAAGCTCCTGGATACGCTCGGCGACACCAGTCAAGCCGGCAAGCATGTCGTGCTCAAAGTCGGCAGCGCCCACCAGGCCACCGGGCATGGCGCCCATAAAGAGCGGAGCCGGAACGCACAGCACGCGCGCCCCGCGCTCGTGGGCCAGACGAGCCTGGTCCTCAATGCGGCCGCAAATGCCCTCAATATCACCCAGGCGCATATCGATCTGTGCAAGCGCGAGCTTCATGGCCCAGCCCTTTCCGTCGTAAACCATCGAAATCGTAGTAAAAGCGCCGGCCGCATAATGCAGCCGGCGCTTGCATGTGCATATGCTAGCTATGATACCCCGAGCGGGGGCGCGCTCCTAGAATGTCGCGGACCACAGCCCGTGCAGGTTGCAGTAGGCATAGACGGTACCGGTCTTGGAGCCGCCCGCGAAAAACGTCGCGGGTTTCATGCCGGGCTCAAGGTAATGGACCTCTAAGCGGCCCTCGGCCTCAAGGGCGATCCACTCAATGTAGTGCTCGGGCAGGCTGGGGTGCTCGACCGAGCCAACTCGGGCGCGAATCACGTGACCGTCACGCTCGGTCTCGACAACAGGCACGTGCTTCTCATGCGCCGCGTCCTCAGTGTTTGCGGTCAGCTCCGTGCAACCGGCAGGGGTCGCAACGTCGTCGCCAAGGGCAGCGATGAGCTTGCCGTCGGGGTCCTTAAAGAATTTCGCCATGATGTTCTCCTTTGCTGATGTGCCAATGTTCTTGATGGTTCTTATGCCCAAAGGCAGACAAACCATCCACGGCATTGCAAATGAACACATAACGAGCGGGGACGATGGGACAGCGCGGGCTATCCGCCCTGGCGGCCTCACCCGAGCGGGTTAACGCCCGTCGCCGCCGAGCAGCGCCAGAACATCCTCGCGCGTGAACAGTGCCGACGAGATGCCGTCGCCGCCGAGTACGCTGTTGACCAGGTCGCGCTTAGACTCCTGCATCCGCATAATGCGTTCCTCGATCGTGTCCTTGGCGATGAGCTTGTACACGGTCACGGTATGTTGCTGGCCAATACGGTGTGCACGGTCAGTTGCTTGGTCCTGCGCCGCCACGTTCCACCACGGGTCGTAGTGGATGACCACGTCGGCAGCCGTCAGGTTAAGGCCCACGCCGCCCGCCTTGAGCGAAATCAAAAAGACCGGAACCTCGCCCTCCTGGAACTGCGCGACCATCTTGGCGCGGCTCTCCTTAGACGAAGCGCCCGTGAGCTTAAAGAAGTCGATGTCCTCCTTGGCCAAGCGCTTACCGATGATATCGAGCATACCCGTAAACTGGCTGAACAACAGGATGCGATGCCCGCCGTCGAGTGCGCCGTGCACGAGCTCCATGCACGTATCGAGTTTGGCGCTCCCCGCCTTGTAATCCTCGTAGTGCAGACGCGGGTCGCAGCAGATCTGGCGCAGCTTGGTGAGCTCGGCGAGCACCTTGAGCTTGTCTTTCTTAAACTCGGATGACTCGCGGTGCTGCACCTGTTGGGCGATGCGGTCCTGGTTGGCCAGGTAGAGCTTGCGCTGCTCGCCGGTAAGCTGCGCCATGACCGTATCCTCGATCTTCTCGGGCAGGTCGGCCACCACGTCTTCCTTGACACGGCGCAGCACAAACGGCGACACGAGCGCTTGCAGGCGGGCGGCACTGTCGCCCTCGGCATGCTCGACCGGGCTTTCGAAGCGCTTGGCAAACGACTCGCGCGTGCCAAGTAGGCCCGGCATCAAAAAGTCGAAGATGCTCCAGAGCTCGGATAGGCGGTTTTCGATGGGCGTGCCCGTCAGGGCAAAGCGCACGCCGGCCGGCAGGCGCTTGGTGGCACGCGCCACCTGGGTGAGCGGGTTTTTAATGTACTGGGCCTCATCGAGTACCACGCGGGCAAAGTCCTGCTCGACGTACTCGTCGATATCGCGCCGCATAAGGTCATACGACGTCACGACCACGTTATGCTCGGCCACGCCGGCGATTTGCACGCGACGCTGGGCCTTGGCGCCCACGATGGCGCACACATCGAGCGACGGGGCGAAGCGCTCCAGCTCGGCAGTCCAGTTGTACACGAGCGACGCAGGGCACACCACAAGCGTGGGCTTAATGTCCCCCGCTTCCACGCGCGCCAGGATATGCGCGATCATCTGCAGCGTTTTGCCCAGGCCCATGTCGTCGGCCAAGATGCCGCCAAGGCCCAGGTGTTCGAGCGAGCCGAGCCACTGGTATCCGTCGACCTGGTAGCCGCGCATCGTTGCCTTGAGCGATGCCGGCACCGTAAAGTCCATCTTGCCGAGCGTATCCAAGCGCTCGACGGTGCGGCGGAACGCAGCGTCGCGATCGGCCTCGAGCGCGGGCGTGCGCGCGAGCATGCTATCGACGAACAGGGTGCTCGACGCGGGAAGCGACACGCCGTCGAGCAGGTCAACAGCATCGACCCCCAGATCCTCGGCAAGGCCAAACGCGGCTCGGGCACCCTCGTCCAAACGAATGATGTCGCCGGACGTAAGGCGCGCAAACGTCTGGTGACGCTTGTAGGAGTCGAGGTAGATGGCAAGGTCTGACGCCGAAAGGCCGCTCGCGCCCAGTTCGACGTCGAGCAGATTGCTCTTGACGGTCGCACGAACCGAGAGCTTGGGCGCGGGTCGCACCGAAATCTGGCGCAGACGGTCGCTGAGCATGACCTCACCCAGCTCGGACAGGGCGGACAGGCCCTCGGTCAGCAGGCAGAACAAGCTCTCGTCATCGCGCTCCTCAAACGCCAGACCGCCCTCGTAGAAATCGAAGTACAGGGCCGCCGTGTCCATAACACGAAACTCTGCCACCTCGTCGCGGGGCGGCACGCCGGGGCGTTGCTCTTCGAAGGGGCTGCCCGGAGCGCCCAGGCTAAAGAGATCTGCCGACCAGTCGCCGTAGGCAACCGTAATTTTGCAGGTCACAAGCCCATCGTCGACGCCGATCGCCATAGCAAAGCTCGGCTCGGGCGCCACGGTATCGAGCGCGGCGGGCGCGGTAAGGTCGGTATAGTCGCGCAAAATGGGCAGCGCCATACGACAGAACTCCCCCACCTGGTCGACAGCGATATGGATCGGCGTGCGACAGGGCAGTAAGCGCGATAGGAACGGCGCCGCATGCTGGGCAAACGCTACATCGGCGCGGCGCGCACGGCGGGTGTCGACCAGATAGGCAACGTCGCCCGAAGCAAAGCAGTATGCATCGGCCGGCAGGCGTAGATCGTAGCTGCCACCAGCCGCCGGCGCGATTTTGGCGGCAAGGAGCGGTGGGCGCTCAGACAGCGCCTCGTCCTCCCCTTCCGGAGGCATCTCAACCGCCACGTCATAGGTGCGATGCGTCGTCGTCCCCCGCGACCAGGCGGGCTCAAAAGAGATGGTCTGGCCGCGCAACAGGTCCAGCACATATACGATGCTATGCTCGGACAGCGGCAACTGACGCTCGGCGACAAAACCGCTGCGGGCAAAGTCGTACGACGCCGAACGCGAGCTTGTGATGTCATCGAGATAGGCAACTGTCGTCACGACAAGGTTGAGCAGCTTTGTCGACACGTCTTCGAAGGCTTCGGGCGTATGGACAAACGTGAGCTTCTTGCCGTACGAGAAGGTGCCGCCGCGCACGTAGGCATCGGCCATGCCGTCGATGTCCTTGACCACGTAGGAGACCGATCCACAGCGAATGCGAAGCTCGAGCGCCCAGCTAAAGCGCTCGGCAAACAGTGGATTGTAATACGGCACCAGCGAGGGCTCCAACACCGCCTTGGGGGCATCGGGATCCACACTGCCGGCGAGCTTGCGGCGCATGCTCGCCAGCTCATCCATGCGCGCGTCCGAAAGATCGGAGAGCGCCGCCATGAGGCTGGGACTCGTGGGGACGGGCGCCGGAAAGGGAAAGTTGGGATTGACGGCCGGCGCTTTGGGCGCGTTGCGCGCGGGCTGTTTCGGCTGCGCCGCAAACGTGCGGACCGGCGTGCGCAAACCTTCGACGGGCTCGGCGCCGCTGGCATCCAAATACGCCAGAGCCGTGGCAATAGCGTGCTTGCACATGCCGGGGTAGCGATAGGCAGCGGGGCAATCGCAGTCGTAGTCGATCACCTCGTGCTCGTCCATGTCGAGCGCCACGCGCGTCTTGTACAGGTCGCCACGCGAACCGCGCACCGAGCCCTCAACCGTCACGTTTTTGGAGAAGCGCGAGCCGCTGTCCTCGATCGACAGCACGGCGCCGTTGAGCATGAGCGAACGCCCCTTCATAAAGGTGCCACTCAGCGCCGCCTCTTTCCGGAGCGCCTGCACAAACGTCCCCTGCGCCATCACTTCCTCCAATCTCACCCGGGGTAGCTTAGATAACCGTCACGCGGCCTTGGTTGCCGACGATGGCCTTTGCCTCTGCCAGCAGCGGAATCGAGCGTGCATTGACCTTGGCCGGCACCTCGGCACGCAGCACGCGCCCGTCGACTTGCTCAATAAAGATCTCCACGCGGTCGCCGCCCGGGTTGGTGGTGAGCACCGTGGCCAGGCGCGCCATATTGCCCTGGCTAAATCGGCTGTTGGGCACCATGACCTCAAAGACCTTGGGCTTGTTTTTCTCCTCGCTAAGCTCCAGCGGCACAATCTCCTGCGCAATGATCTGGTCGCCGCGGTCCGAGCGCTCGAGCTTGCCCTTAATGCGCACAAACGCGTCGGACAGCTGCGCGCCGGTCTCGGGATCGACCTCGCCATACAGATACCCCTCGGCCTCCTTGTAGGTCTTGGGGAACACCACGACCGTGGCCTCGCCTTCCATGTCTTCGAGCTGCACGATGCCCATGGGGTCGCCGTTTTTGGTCACGCGCTTGGACACGCTCGAGACCATGCCGGCCCACCACAGCGCCTTGCCCTCGGGAATCTCCTGGTTGATGGTACCGCCCGTAGGATTCTGAACTTCGTAGCCAGTGTCGATCTGCGAGAACGAGAAGTCGCGTGCCTTGGCCAGCGCATACTCAAACGGGCGCAGCGGGTGGTCCGAGACATAGATGCCCAGAACCTCCTTCTCCTGGCTCAACTTAAGGTGGCGGTCCCACTCCTGGCCATCCGGATCGGGCACGCTCACCTCAAAGCCCGAGCCCTCAACATCACCAAACATGTCGAAGAACGACGTCTGGCCGCTCGCACGATCCTTCTGGCGCTTCACCGCGGCATCGATGATGTTCTCAGGGTTGTTCTTATCCACAAAGTGCATCATCTGGCGACGCGGATACCCCGTGGAGTCGAAGGCGCCTGCCTTGATGAGCGATTCGATCACACGGCGGTTGGCCTGGCTCGAGTCCACGCGCTCGACAAAGTCGTGCAGCGTCTTAAACGGACCGCCCGCCTCGCGCTCGGCGATAATCGCCTGCGCCACGCCGGTGCCCACGCCGCGGATGCCGGCCAGACCAAAGCGCACGCCCTCCTTGGTAGCCGTGAACTCAGTACCGGACTCGTTGACATCTGGCGACAGCACGGGGATGCCGTCGTGACGGCACGCCGAGACGTAGTGAACGATCTTGTCGGTCTTGCCCGTATAGGACGTCAGAACGGCCGCCATGTACTCGTGCGGATAGTGCGCCTTGAGCCACGCCGTCTGCATAACCAGGATGGCGTAGCCGGCGGAGTGCGACTTGTTAAAGGCGTAGGACGCGAACTCAAGAACATCGTCCCAAATCTTCTGGGCGACCTCGCGCGTGTAGTTGTTCTTGATAGCGCCGTTCATCCAGTGGTCGTAGGTGGTCTCGTCCGAGCCATCCTCCCAGTGGAGCACCGTCGACGTGAGCAGCTTGATCTTTTTCTTAGCCACGGGCTTACGGATACGCGAGTCCGATTCGCCCTTGGAGAAGCCGCACATCTCGACGGAGATGAGCATAACCTGCTCCTGATAGACCATGGTGCCGTAGGTTTCGCCCAGGATGTCGTCCAGACGGTCGTCGTAGGAGACAGCCGGTTCCTTGCCGTTCATACGGTTGATATAGGACGAAACCATGCCGGCGCCCAGCGGTCCCGGGCGGTACAGAGCGATCAATGCCACGACGTGCTTGTACTCGGTGGGCTTCATGTTCTTGATCGTGGCCGTCATGCCGGCGGACTCGACCTGGAAGACGCCGGCGGTGTGGCCGGAGCCCATGAGCTTAAAGATCTCGGGGTCGTCAAAGGGAATCTCTTCCTCTTTGATGTCGATGCCGAAGTTCTTTTTGATGTTGGCCTTGGCCTTGGAGATAACCGTCAGCGTACGCAGACCCAGGAAGTCCATCTTGAGCAGGCCCATGTCGGCAACGGTATGGCCCTCGTACTGGGTAATCTCGACGCCGCCCTTGGTATCGAGCTTGGTGGGCACGTGCTCGTTGACGGGGTCGCGGCAAATCAGAACGGCGCACGCGTGCACGCCCTCGCCACGGGTAAGGCCCTCGATCGAGAGCGCCGTGTCGATGATGCGGCGGGCGTCGTCGTCCTTTTTATAGGCCTCGGCAAAGTCGGGGTTAAACAGATCCTCTTTGCCGGGTTGCTTTTCGAGCACCTGCTTGAGCTTGACCTTGGGGTCGCTCGAGACCATCTTGGACAGGCGCTGGCCCATGTAGACCGGGTAGTCCAGGACGCGCGCGGCGTCGTTGATGGCCTGCTTGGCCTTAATGGTCGAGTAGGTGATGACGTGGGTAACCTTCTCGGGGCCGTAGAGCTGGCGAACGTGCTCCACGACCTCGAGGCGCCGCTCATCGTCGAAGTCCATATCGATATCGGGCATCTCGGTACGCTGCGGGGACAGGAACCTCTCGAACATCAGGCCGTTCTCGAGCGGGTCGAACGCGGTGATGTTCATGGCGTAGGCGACGATAGCGCCGGCGGCCGAGCCACGGCCGGGGCCGACGCCGATGCCGTTGTCCTTGGCCCATTGCACGTACTCGGCAACGATCAAAAAGTAGGCGGCAAAGCCCTTGTCGCAGATGACCTTGTATTCGTACTCAAAGCGCTCTTTGATGTTGACGCCGCCGATCTCGCGCGTGGCCCAGTCGTCACCGTAGTGCTGGCGCAGGCCCTTCTCGCACTCGCGGCGGAACTGGCTCTCGTGCGTCTCGCCGGGATCGAGCAACGGGAAGCGCGGCAGGATGATGGAGTCCCAGTCCAGCTCAACGTAGCACTTGTCGGCGATCTCGAGCGTGTTGTCGCAGGCCTCGGGGCAATACGGGAACATCGCCCGCATCTCCTCCTCGGTCTTCATGTAAAACTCCGAGCCGGTCATGCGCATGCGGTTAGGGTCGTCGACCTTGGCGTTCATGCCAATGCACATGATGACGTCCTGCACGGGCGCGTCCTCGCGGCGCAGGTAGTGGAAGTCGTTGGTGGCGATGACCTTGACGCCCACCTGCTTGGCGATGTCGATGAGCGTGCGGTCCATCTGCTCGTCGGTCAGGCCGTTGTCGGTGGTGATGCCGTGTTCCTGGATCTCGATGTAGAAGTCGCCGGGCTCGAAGGTGTCACGGAAGGTCTCGGCCCACTTGATGGCGCCCTCCATGTCACCGCGGTCGATGTACTTGGGGATGATGCCCGCGATGCAGGCGCTCGTGCAGATCATGCCCTTGGCGTGGCGGCGCAGGTTGTCGAGCGTCACGCGCGGCTTGTAGTAAAAGCCCTGCACGGCGGCCTCGGAAACCGTCTGCATCAGGTTGACGTAGCCCTCCTGGTCCTTGGCCAGAAGGATCATGTGGTAGAGCTCGGGCTTGTGGTCGCGAGCAAGGGTCTCGTCCGGCGTAAAGTAGACCTCGCAGCCAAAGATGGGCTTGATGACCAGGGGCGGCTTGAGCTCGTCGATGTTGCCCTTCTCGTCCCACATGGCCATGTCCTTCACATACTGGGCATGCTCGCGCGGGTTTTCCTCGGGATCGGGCTCCACCAGCTCGTCGCGGCGGTCCTTTTCCAGGAAGGCCTTGTCGTGGCTCCAGGTTTTGTACTCGGGCGTGTTGTGGTTGACGGCGTCGCAGGCCAGCGCCAGGTCGGGCACGCCATACATGTAGCCGTGGTCGGTAATGGCCACGGCGGGCATGCCCAGCTCAACGGCACGGTTGACCATATCCTGGATACGGGTTGCGCCGTCGAGCATGGAAAAGACAGTGTGGTTGTGCAGATGGACGAATGCCATGTGATGAGCTCCGATGCGGGTTCGTGTTCTGACTGAACGATTTTACCCCACGGCACGGACAGCACCCGAACCTAGCCAAACCCACACGGCTCCTCTTGAGTTGCGGTGAAATAGTTCCCGCTTGGGCCATCTGGGCCGCAATACAGGAACTATTCCACCGCAAGCTATCTGAGGGCTAGAGATTGTAGGTGACTACTTGGGGCTCGGCGGGATTGACGAAGAGAGTCGGATCGGCCTGCTCCACGCGAACGAACTTGACGGTCACAGCCTCAAAGCCCGCCCTGCGCAGAACGTCGGCGTAGACGCGCGCCTGCAGGGCGTGCTTCTCCTGCAGCTGTTCCGGCGTCTCGTCCGGCGCGCCGCCCGTCTTGTAGTCGATGACCAGCGCACATGACGAATCCGCCGGGTTCGTCGCCAAAGCGTCGATGGCGCCCTCGGCATAAGCACCGTAGCGAGCGATGTCCTCGTCCTCGCAGCCCAGTGAAAAGAACGGCACCTCGGCGCGAACGCACGGCCACGCGAGCAAGTCGGCACGAACAGCCGACTTGAGCCAGCGGTCCAGGGCAACGTCGAAGCGCTCACGCTGCTCCGGCGTCAGGCACCACAGGCGCGCCAGCGCATCGGCACGCTCAGCGGGCAGCGCATCGGCACCCATCTCGATCAGCCACTGGCAGGCGGCATGGAACGCCGAGCCCAGCGCCATGGGGTTGCCGGCGGGCTCAACGGCAGCCACGTCTGCATCCGTCATCTCCGAGCCATCCGACTCCGCATCATCGCCGGCCTCGTCCATGGGCACGTGTGCCTCGGCGGCACGATCTTCCGTCTCGGCATGGAGCGCCGCGGCGATTGACGAGTAGCTATACGAATCACGCATCGGATACGGACAGATGCCCATGCGCACGCCCACTGCCTGGGAATACACAAGCTCAAACGAATCGGGCTTGGGGTCGGCAGGACCGGGGACGGTTGAGCGCGCAGCATTATCGGCGGCATCGGCATCGCCACGAACAAGCCTGCCCTCGGCATCCAGCGAAGCGTTGGCCTCAAACGCCTGCTCGCCAAAGGTAAAGTCCGAAAGCGAAATGAGCTCGTAGTCGCCCGGCTGGGAGTTGTCGAACACCAGGCGGTCGGCATCGAGCTGCGGCATGTCCAGAGCGTCGGTCGGCAAAATACGGCGCAGCACGTCGTAGGTCAGATCGGTCTCGACATCGAAGGTCGGCGCGCACAGCTTGCCACGGCTCACGCCAGCATCCATCGCCAAGATCACCAGCTCGCGCGCACGCGTCATGGCAACGTAGAGCAAGCGGGCCCGCTCCTCGAGCGAAAGCCGCAGGTCGTCGTTGCGCAGGCGGGCAAATGCCTCGGCGGGAGAGCCCGTCGCACAGACGTCCTCCATGAGCTCCGGCGGCAGCCACAGCGACGTGCCCTTGCCCTTAAACGCATGCTCAAACTGCTTTTTGACGTCGTCGCCCTTCACAAAGGTACCGTCGGCGAGCTTAACGCCGTCGAAACGTGCCGGCAGTGCCACGACCTGTGCTCCGCCCTCGACGCGACCCATCTGTGCCGCACCCGAGGACTTACGCACGCCAAAGCACTCGGCGACCGCCACGACCGGATATTCCAGACCCTTGGAGGCATGCACCGTCATGATGCGCACCGCGCCGTCGCCCCCCTCGTTGAGGGCACCCGGGGCTTCCTTGCCCGCCAAGAAGCGGTCGAAGGCCAGCGCGATGGAACGCGGCGAGTTGCCGAACTCGGCCTCCGCCTCGGCCACGGCATCGAGCGCCTTGAGCACGTTGGCGGCAATGGCCTTGCCCTCGGGACCACGCTGTGCCAGACGTACAAACCAGCCGGAGGCGTTGACCACGTCGCGCGCGATGGCGGCGAACGAATCGCGGCCAACGCGACGAAGCGCATACCGCAGCACCTCGCGGGCGCGCGTCACGAGCGGCAAGTCTTGCAAACCCGGCACATCGGAATCGCTCATGATGCCCGCATCGATGTTGCGGCGCGACGTCTCGCCCGTCTGATCGTCGAGTTTGGTCGCCAGCGCCAGGAACTCCTGGGCGCCGAGTGCAAACATCGGCGAGGCGAGCAGCGGCATAAGGCCCTGCGCCGTATCGGCCGGATTGGCGAGCGCACAAACCAGGGCGCGCACCGTCTGCACCTCGGCTGCTTGGGCAAAGACCGAGCCGCCCGCGATGACGCAGTCGAGCCCCTGGTCGCGGAAGGCCTGGGCGTAGACGTCGGCGTTGGTCATGCGGCCCAGCAGCAGCACCATGCCGCCCTGGGGCTGGCCGGCATCGGCAAGCGCGCGGAAGCGCTCGGCGATCGCACGGGCCTTGGCCTGTGTGCGCTCCTGCGTACTGCCGCCGGCAACAAAGAGGGCCTGGCGACGCGAGGCGTCTGCCACCAGCGTGTCCTTGCGGCCGTCGCTCGCCTCAAGATCCAAAAAGCCCTGCATCAGGCCGCCGTCATCGCCATCGAAGACGCGCGCCACGTAACGCAGCACCTCGTCATGGCTGCGGAAGTTGCGCACGAGCTTGACGAGTTCACCGGCCGGTGCCCCGGACGAGGCCGACACCTCGGACGAAGCGAGGACGGCGCCCGGGGTGCTGGCAGCTGCCGCCGCGCCCGAAGCGCCTACCTTGCGCTCCTGGCGACGGAACACCTCGACCTCGGCGCCGCGGAAGCGATAGATCGACTGCTGTGCATCGCCCACGGTGCACAGCGCGCGCTCCCCCGCACCCGTCAGGTAGCAGATCAGATCGACCTGCATCTGGTCGGTATCCTGGAACTCGTCGATCATGACCATCTTAAAGCGGCTCTCGTATGCCACTCGGATGGCCGGGTAATCGCGCAGGGCCTCGTAGGCCATGCGCAGCAGGTCGTTGTTGTCGAGGGCAGACTGGGCAGCCTTCAGCGCGCGGTACTCAGCCTCTACAGAGCGGGCCAAGCCCACCAGCGCATCGAGCGCCGGGCCACCGCAGGCAAGCACGATATTGATAAATGCATCGGCAGCCTCCGCCTTGAGCAGCTCGACCTGCTCCTTGGGGAACGCCTTGCTCGCGCGCGGCATGGTGCACGACATCATGAGTCGCGCCGCATCGGCCATGGTCTTGCCGCTCGCCTCGAACGCGTCGATGGCATCGAGCGCCGTCTGCGCCTTCTCGGTCGCGGCCTTGCTTGCGCCCAGCGCCGCACGATAGGCATCGGCAAGTGCCGAGGTATCGGCCTGGCCGCGCGCCACGCACACGTCGTCCATACCGCCCGGCAACTGGCTCGACAGCTCCAGCAGGTCGCGCACCAGGCCCTTGATGGTCGTGCCGGTGCCAAAGGGGCCGCCCTCGCCCGCCATGGGATACCAGGCATAGAGGGCCTTGAGCGATGCCGCGAGCTCGGGGGCGGCATCGGGCGCCGTCGCGCGGGCCAACACATGCTCAACAGCTTGGTCCATAAGTTCGTCGGTATCGGTGAGCACCGTGAACTCGGGGTCGATACCCAGCTCCAGCGCATGCGCGCGCAGGATACGCGAGCACATGCCGTGAATGGTCGAGATCCACGCGTCGTCGACGGTCAGTGCTTCCTCGTCCATGCCCTCGTCGATAAGCGCACGGCGCACGCGGTCGCGAATCTCGGCCGCGGCATCTTTGGTAAAGGTAATGGCGAGCACCTGGTCCAGATGCTCAACGAACGGACCTGATTCGGGCGAGAGCGCGTAGACGATGCGGCGCGTGAGGGTAAAGGTCTTGCCCGAACCGGCGCCCGCCGAGACAAACAGCGGACGGTCGAGCGTTTTGACAATCTGCAGCTGTTGCGGCATCAAAGTCGAAAGATCCATGGTCTACACGTCCCTCCTTACAAACGTTCCTTCGTGGTTATACGAGCAGCGCGCATGCGCGGCCTGAGCCGACGTCGGGTCGATGGCGGCAACGTTGCCTGCCTCGAGCTCGCGCAGGCGCTCGGCGATGCCAGCCTCAACGCGATCGAGCAGGGCGTCGAAGTCCATGCTGCCACCCTCGCCGGGGAAACCTTTCTTAAGGCCCGGGATGCGACCGTCGCCGCGCTCTTCCTCGAGCAGCTCGGCGCTCGCAGCACCGCGCAACGCCGGCTTGCCACCCTTGGTCGAAAAGTAGAGCGCCGCGCGGGTGTCCAAATCCAGCGCCCGGCGCATGGCCTGGGCGTAGATGAGCGTTTGGGTATGTGGTGGCAACCAGCGTGGATCGTCGATGGGCGCCGTGCCCGATTCCTCGTCGCGCACCGTAGGGTCGGCGAGCTTAAACTCCTCAACGCCCGTGCGATGCTTGTAGTCGATCACCACGGCACGATTCTCGGCGTCCACGTCCACGCGATCGATGCGCCCGCCAAGCGGCCAACCGGCATACTCGACCTTGAGCTCGTTGAAGGCGAACTCCAGGTAGCGCGGGGCAAAGGGGGCAAGTGCCTCGGACTCGTAGGCAAGCACACCCTCCAGCTGCGGCAAGATCTCGGCCACCTGGCGCTCCTCCACCGCAGAGAGCGGCACCAGCGGGCCCTCGTTGCCACGCTTGGAGGCATGCTCGGCCAAGGTCTCGTCAAAGACCTCGCGCAGCAGCTCCTGAGCACGTGGCAGGTTCTCGGGCGTCACGCGCTCCATGCCCTCCTGGGGCAGACGGGCGTGCAGGTGTTCCAGCACGTCGTGGACAAAGTTGCCCTTCTCCATATTGCCAAAGCCTGCGTCGATCGACTGGGGCTTCACGCGGTACGAGACGAACCAGCATAGCGGGCAGGTCGAATAGGCCTCGATCTGCGAGGCAGACGTCAGGCGCGGCACGAGCGGCGCGTCCTCACCCTCGCCATCGCGACGGCGCAGGACCAGATACGGAATGGCTTCATCGCTCAGATGCTGAGGAGCATCGCAGGTCACGCGCTCGCGCCTAAGACCTTCGCCTGCAGCGGGATCAAAGTCGGCGATGATATCGCCCTCGCCCACGCGCATGGGCTTGGCAGCGCCAGCGGCCTCGGCATGTGCCCACAGCTCGGTCCATACGGCTGCCGGGTAGCACTCGCGTGCCTGGCGATCGTGCGTCACACGGGCGAGCGCGACCGGACCGCTCGCCGCCTGCATCGCACGGCCAAAGCGCACGCGCAGCAGGGCAGCGGGCTCCAAAGACACGCCGTCGCGGCGCAGCTCGGCTGTCAACGTGGCAAGCGGGCCCTCTTCGTGCGAAAGCGGATAGCTGTCCAGGTCGACATCGGCAAACAGCACGGCATCGTAGCTGCCAGGGCGAAGAACCGACGCATCGGCAAGCGACGCGAAGCGCACTTGTGCTCGTGGTGTGCGATCGACCTCATAGGTCTCGTAATCGTAGGCGGTACTGCGCTTGTCCACCTTGGTTCGAACGCCGTCGAGAACCGGCACGGTCGCGGCCTGCGACACGTCGAGCGCGCGAGCATCGTTCATAAGGATGTCGATGGCATGGCGCAGCAAAGCCGTCTCTGCCTGGCGACGGGCCTGGCCGTCAAGGCCGCCTAGAGCGCGATCGGGCAACGCCTCGGCAACGGCAAGCATGGCCTTAAGCGCCGTCACGGGCTTGTCACGCCACAGCGCCTGGAACACGTCCGAGACCACACACGGTACGTTCTTAAACCAGTTATCGTCGCTCGTCGCCTTGCGCGCGCCCCTCACCTGGCCCTGAACGCTCTGCAGCAGGCTCTTGACGCCCGCGGTAGTCTTGCTGCGCGAGAGACGCATATTCTTATCGAAGGTACGGGCATTGACGGCATCAGCGCCCGAAAGCGGACTGTAGATCCAGTCGGTAAGCTCCGGCGCGGGCCACCACTCAGTCTTGGAAGCGGTGCCCTCGTCGGCGGCTTTCATACGCTCGATCAGGTTGGCGAGCGCCGTAAACTGCCTGCCCGCGATGGACTGGGAAAACGCCGTGAACTCAGTCGTCTCGGCCGCAATGTGACGTGCCGCCAAACGGGCGGCGAGCTCGCCGAACAGCTGGGGTGCCCGGGCAGAAACGACGAGCACGCGCACGGGGTCGGCGGGCGTTGCAGTAGCTTTATCGGCCTTGGACTCCTTGTGCGCTTTCACCAACTTATCGATGGCGTCCGCATAGACATGAGCACGGGCATGGGGGCCGGCGACCTCAATAAAGGCAGGCTGAGCGGCGGCCCCGCAAGCGACATCAGACGCGACGGCGTCCTCCCCCAGCGGCGCGATCTCAAACAGCACACCGCGGGCATCAAATGCCGTGGCAAGCTCCTCGCGCATCGCCGCCTGCTCGCAGGCAAGCAGCACGACGACCTCTCCCCCATTGTTCGCCACGGCAGACAGCAGCTCGAGTAGACCGTGCGTAAACGACGTGGTACCGCGCACGCATACGGCGCGGGCGCACGCCGGCAGGCTATCGGCCAGGGCACCGGCCATAATGTCGGCTGCCTCGCAGGGCTCGACCATATCTCGACGGTCCAAACCGCCCGCGTAGGCACGCAAAAGCTCAAACACACGAGCCTCGGCATCGCTTTTTGGCTCAGGCTGGCAATTGTTGCCACCGCATCGCTCGGCCGTCGTCCCCGCCACACCCGGCAGCACATCGCGGGCCATGCGCGCGAGCATGCGCACCGTGCCCTGGCTACGCGAAAGCGGCTGCAGGTCGGCATCGTCGCGGCGGGCAATCATATCCGAAAACAGCATCTGACGTTGCAGGTTGTCGACGAAACCGCGCCCGTCGCCCAAAAGCTCCCAAAGCGAGCGAAGCCACGATGCGGGTGTCTTGTAGTCGATACCCAGCGAAATGCCGGCTTCCGCCGCATCATGACGGCACAGATCGAGCTCGGCAAACGTTGGTGCCAGCAACACGGCACGCCCGTGACGGGCAATAAGGTCGGCAAGCAGCGCCGACTCGGCATCGCTCAAATCCGTGCCGGCATTGGTGGTATAGATTCGAACAGGCATGGTCCTCCGCTCAAACCGTTCGCAATAATCAATGCATCCATCCTACCCGCCCAAGCGGACACATTGCCACCGCAGTTCCATCTTTTGGTACAAAGCAACCTGAACCCAACGCACCAGCCGATTGCAGGCATATAAAAACCGCCCCCGGAGGGACGGTTCTTCGTAATTCAATGTTGTCGCTGGCCTACTCGCCATCCTCCAACTTAATGAGGATCTTGCGGTAGCCACCGTACTCGCCGTTCAGCGCCTTTGAAACGCGGCTCACCGTGGTGGACGAAGCGCCGGTACGGGCCTGAACCTCAACATAAGGCTCGCCCTCGTCCAAATAGCGCGCAACCTGCAAACGCTGAGAAAGGTCGCAAATCTCGCGCGGCGTGCAGATATCGGTCAAAAACGCTTGGATATCCTTCTCGTCGTCCAAAAGGCTAAATGCGTGGACCAGCTGCTTGACATCAGGCTTGTCAAACATGTTCTCGATATTCATCGATCACCGCCAAACCCGCCAAAAGGCATCGAAGTTGATACTGACATCGGGCATCGTTCACCCGTTCTATGCAATAGGGCAACGCCTGTGGCTTTTGCCCGTAGCAGTGTAGCACACCACCAAACTAAAGCGACAAGACTCTCTGCCAGCGGCGCGTTTTTCAGGACGAACGCCGTTTAGAAACCGTATGCGCACGTAAGCTCCACGAATATTTGAGACAATGGGCGCCCAAACACCGCGGCGCGCCCGCGCAACCATCCAGGTCGCCGCCGCAAGCCGCTTCACGCGACGCCAGCAACCCCGGCGCAAGAAAGGATTCACGCCATGCGCTTTATGCTTAACTGGCTCTTCACCTCGATCGCCATCGCGATCGCCACGTTCCTCGTCCCCGGTATCCAACCCTTCGGCTTTGCCGAGACCTGGGTCTGCTTTGCCTTTGTGGGACTGTTCCTGAACATTGTCGATTCGCTCGTCAAGCCGTTCCTGACCGTCATCTCACTGCCGCTCACTATTATTACGCTTGGTGTTTTTCAGCTCGTAGTCAACAGCTTTATGCTTGAGCTCGCGAGTTACCTGTCGGTCAACCTGCTGGGCGTCGGCATCTCCATCGCCAGCTTTGGATCGGCCTTTATGGGCAGCATCCTGGTGTCCATCACGCGCAGCATCCTCGACAGCATCGCCGAGGACTAAAACGGCCATTCCGGCCGTGTCCGTCTCAACAGCCCAAAACGAAGGCCGCCCATCGCAAAAATGGGCGGCCTTCTTATTTGCCAAGTCTCAAAGGGCGAGAAAATCTACCATTTCCACCCCGTCCCCAAATGCAGGTGTGGGTTAGATGACGTAGTCGTAGCCATGGTTGGGAGCGACAAGTTGATCGAGCGTCACACCGTCGAGGTAGTCGTTGATGAGCTTGTCCAGGTTCTTCCACACGTCGAGCGTGGGGCACTCATCCGAACGCGAGCAGCCCTTGCAGTCGCCATCCAGGCAGGCGACCGGCGCCAGACTGCCCTCGGTCAGGCGCAAGATCTCGCCCACCGTGTATTGCTCGGGCGGGCGCGTGAGCACATAGCCGCCGCCCTTGCCGCGCATGCCCGAGAGCATGTTGGCGCGCACGAGCGTAGCCAAAATGTTCTCGAGATATTTCTCGGAAATCCCCTGTCGCGCCGCGATCTCTTTGAGTGGGATGCGACCGGCTGCCTGGTGCTCGGCCAGATCGACCATAACGCGCAGGGCATATCTGCCCTTAGTAGAAACCAACATGTATAGTGCTGCCTTTCGGTCATTTAGTCCGTAGAAATTCTAGCCGAAATATTGGTTTTGAAAATACCCGTTCCGGTCAAGATGGTTAATCGACTCGTAATAATCTTCTATTTCCTATTGCGTTACTAGGCTTTACTGTCTACTATGCTTGCCAACAGCAAAACGAACAACCCATAAGGTTTGTGGGTTTCGCTGCTACACACACCGTAAAACCACACGGTATCCAGTCATTTGAACACTTTGGAGGTTCACCATGAGCAAGGTTTACACGTCCATCGATCAGCTTATCGGCCACACCCCGCTTCTGGAGCTCACCCACTTTGAGGGCGACGAGGACCTCAAGGCTCGCGTGCTCGTCAAACTGGAATACTTCAACCCCGCCGGATCCGTTAAAGACCGCGTCGCCAAGAACATGATTGACGAGGCCGAGAAGGCAGGCAAGCTCGTGCGCGGCGGCGACTACACCATCATCGAGCCCACGAGCGGCAACACCGGCGTCGGCATCGCCTCGGTGGCGGCGGCTCGCGGCTACAAGGTGATCATCACCATGCCCGAGACCATGTCCGTCGAGCGCCGCAAGCTGATGCAGGCATACGGTGCGCAGCTCGTGCTCACCGACGGCTCCAAGGGCATGAAGGGCGCTATCGCCAAGGCCGAGGAGCTGCAGAAGGAGACTCCCAACAGCATCATCGCCGGCCAGTTTGTGAATCCCGCCAACCCGGCCATTCACAAGACCACGACCGGCCCCGAGATCTGGGACGACACCGACGGTCAGGTCGACATCTTCGTCGCCGGCGTTGGCACCGGTGGTACCGTGACCGGCGTGGGCGAGTTCCTCAAGGAGCAGAACCCCGAGATTAAGGTCGTCGCCGTCGAGCCCGCCACCTCCCCGGTGCTCTCTAAGGGCCAGGCTGGTCCGCACAAGATCCAGGGCATCGGCGCCGGCTTTGTGCCCGACGTCCTCGACACCCAGGTCTACGACGAGATCATCCCCGTCGAGAACGACGACGCCTTTGCCACCGGCCGCGCCGTGGGCCACAAGGAGGGCGTGCTCGTGGGCATTTCGTCCGGTGCCGCCGTGTGGGCCGCACTGCAACTGGCCAAGCGTCCCGAGAACGAGGGTAAGACCATCGTGGCCCTGCTTGCCGACACCGGCGAGCGCTACCTGTCCACGGCACTGTTCCAGGACTAAGGGCCCGTCACTTGTCGATAGGCCCAAGGCACGCCGGTCTACCCTCTCTTCTGGCGGCCTGAGCTCATCTCGTTAGGGTGTCCCACGAGACGTCCGAACTTGCTACAATGTCTGCGGCGCGGAACCAGCCTCCCGCGCCGCTTTTCTTTTTTGGCCACATGCCACCAAGGAGAACCTCCCCATGCACAACAAGCGCGTGCTCGTCGCCATGAGCGGCGGCGTCGATTCCAGCGTGACCGCGTACCTGCTCAAAAGCCAGGGCTACGAATGCGTCGGCGCCACCATGCGCCTCACCTGCCCCGCACCCGATCCCATCACGGGCATGAGTAAGGTCGACCGCGACATCGCCGACGCAAAGGCCGTCGCCGAGCGTCTGGGGATCCCCCATCATGTGCTCGACCTGCAGCAGACGTTCGACCGCAACGTTATCGAGCGCTTTGTGAACGCCTACCAGGAGGGACTGACGCCCAACCCGTGCATTATCTGCAACCGCCACATTAAGTTTGGCGCGCTGCTCGATGCGGCGCTGGACATGGGCTGCGACTACATCGCAACGGGACATTACGCCAAAACAAGCCAGGCGGCAGACGGCACCTGGCAGCTACATCGCGGCGAAGATTCCAAAAAGGACCAGAGCTACTTTTTGTATTCGCTTACGCAGGAGCGCCTGGCGCACACGATCTTTCCGCTGGCGGGCCTAGACAAAGAGCGCAACGTGCGCCGCATAGCCGCCGAGCAGGGCTTTACCAACGCCCAAAAGGCCGAAAGCGAGGACATCTGCTTTATTCCAGACGGCGACTACGCGGGCTATATCGAGCGCCGCTGCGGACATCCCGCTGCACCGGGCGACATTGTGTGGCGCGACGGCAGCGTGGTCGGACGCCATAACGGCGCGTTGCGCTATACCATCGGCCAGCGCAAGGGCTTGGGCGTCGCGATGGCGCATCCCGTGTATGTGACGGGCGTCGATGCCGCCAACAACACCGTGCATCTGGGCGAGGCCGAGGACCTAACGGCCACAGCACTCACGGCCGACGACTGGATCTGGAGCGCCCCTGCCGACCGCATGGAGGCAGAACTCGATGCCGGCGGCATTCGCGTGGGCGCCAAGTACCGTTACCGTCAGAAAGACCAAGCAGCGACCCTTACGCGCGGCGAAGACGGGCAAATGCTGCTGACTTTTGACGAGCCGCAGCGAGCCATCGCCCCCGGCCAGGCCGTTGTAGTCTACCACGGCGACATCGTCCTCGGCGGCGGCACGGTGACCGGCGCACTTAAGTAGCCCCATCCCCTTCATAAATTGCGGTGAAATAGGGACTGTTTAAGCGTTTAAAACCGCCAAACAGTCCCTATTTCACCGCGACTTAGAGAGGACGGCCTCGGTCGGTACTGCCGTATCAGCCGAGGCCGCTGCATCGTTAGCGCTGTACGTAGGCGCGGACGAGCTCGTAGGTGTTGCGCACGCCGTCCATGTGGCTGCGCTCGTAGTTGTGGCTCGCGTACACGCCGGGGCCGATCAGGCCGTGACGGATGTCGTAGCCGGCGGAAAGCGTGGCCTCAACGTCCGAGCCGTAATGCGGGTACACGTCGATAGCGTAATCGAGCTCAAGCTCGCGCGCGATATTGGACAGCGTGGTCACCAGGTCGTAGTTGTACGGACCGCCCGAATCCTTGGCGCAGATCGACACCATGTGCTCGGTGCAGCCTAGGTCGTCGCCCACGCAGCCCATGTCAACGCTGATCATCTCGCGCGTGTCGGCCGGCACGAAGGCGCCGCCGTGGCCCACCTCCTCGTACACGGTAAAGAGCAGCGAAACCTTACGCGAAAGCGTCACCTCACCAGCGGCGACGGCACGCGCCAAGCCCAGCAAAATGGCGGCCGAAAGCTTGTCATCCAGGAAGCGGCTCTTAATGTAGCCGCTCTCCGTCACCGTGGTACGCGGATCCATAGCGATGATGTCGCCGGTCTGAATACCCAGCTCGAGCACATCGTCCTTGCTGTCGACGTTCTCGTCGAGCAGGATCTCCATGTTCTTCTCGACGGTCTTGACCGGCTCGTCGGCAACGTGCGCCGAAGGCTCGGTATTGAGAACCACGCCCGTGTACACATTGCCGTCACGCGTGTAGACAGTGCAGTTCTCGCCATCGGCCGTAGACCACTGGTGCCCACCAAGCGTCGTGGGACGCAGGCGGCCATTGTCCTTAATGGAGCGCACCATGGCGCCCAGGGTATCGACATGGCTCGCCAGTACGAGCGGCTCACCCTCGCCACCAAGTTCAACGAGCACGTTACCCTTATTAGAACGCTCAGGCCCAAACCCCATATCGCGCAGCGTCTCCATCAGATAATCAGTCGCCGCACGGGTATAGCCCGTCGGCGAAGCAATAGAAGTCAGCGTCTTAAGCTGTCCCGCGATATAGGAGAGCGTCTCCTCTAGAGAAGCATCGATTACAGAAGCCATGTGCATCCTTCCAAGCAAAACTAAGACCGAGTCCCGATTTTAACCGTTCTGCACGCGCAAGGCTCTGGGAGCCGAGCCACCTCCAGACGTCCTCGCGCCGATTTTGCGCACGAGCACGGCTTACGATCCCAATCTTGCATAAATCCTATCGGTATCTGCATAGAAATGAGGAATCTTTTTGCTTCGTCTCAGGGTACCCCACCTTGGGCCGTGCAAAAAACGGAGTATTCAGCATCGTGGGCCCCAACGACCCCATCGCGAACGACAAAACGACGCGGTTACAGCAGTGTTGCGGGTCGTCGCAAAGCAGAAACTCAGTAACAACCCCCTCCACTCATCGATAGCCCACCCGCAATGGCTGTCGATGGGCGCCTGCGGGCCACTACGGGCCATTCAAAACGTTATGCATTTTTAAGAGCTTGCTGAATACTCCCAAAAATGCACGCTGGGAAGTGCACCACCTATCCGTAGCGGGCAGTACACCTTGGTTTTGCCCGTCTCAGGGCATCGACGCAGCACAAAAAGCCCCGCCATGCGTAGCACGGCGGGGCCAGCGGCAAGTCAAAAGACCATACGCCTACGGGCGAAGGACCACCAAACTGGGTTAGGCAACCGGGCAGATCTTCTTGAAGAGCTCGATGACGTCGTCGAGCGTCGCCTCGCGCGGGTTACCCGGGAAACAAGCGTCGGCCATGGCGTCCTTGGCCAGGACCTCGATCTCGTCAGCCTTCATGGCCTCGCAGACGTGCGGGATATTCACGTCGGCGGAAAGCTGCTTGACGGCGGCGATAGCGGCGTCGGCAGCCTCGTCGGTGCTCATGCCCGTGGTGTCAACGCCCATGGCGACGGCAACCTTGGCCAGACGCTCGGCGCAAACCGGCTTGTTGAACTCCATGGCGATCGGCAGCAGCATGGCGCAAGCGACGCCGTGCGGGGTGTCGTAGTGAGCGGACAGGGTGTGAGCCATGGCGTGGTCGATGCCCAGGCCAACATTGGAGAAGCCCATGCCGGCGACATACTGGCCAAGGGCCATGCCCTCGCGGCCGGAGCCGGGCTGGCCGGACTTGGCCTCGGCAACGGAGTCGCGTAGGTTCTCGCTGATCAGCTTGATGGCCTCAAAGTGGAACATGTCGGAGAGCTCCCAAGCGCCCTTGGTGGTATAGCCCTCGATGGCGTGGGTCAGAGCGTCCATGCCGGTGGAGGCGGTCAGGCCGGCGGGCATGGAAGCCATCATGTCGGGGTCGACGACGGCGACCTCGGGGGCGTCGTTGGTGTCGACGCACACGAACTTGCGGACCTTCTCGGGGTCGGTGATGACGTAGTTGATGGTCACCTCGGCAGCGGTACCGGCGGTCGTCGGCACGGCGATGGTGAACACGGCGTGGTTCTTAGTGGGAGCAACGCCCTCGAGGCTGCGGACATCGGCGAACTCGGGGTTGTTGATGATGATGCCGATGGCCTTGGCGGTGTCCATGGAGGAGCCGCCACCGATGGTCACGATAGCGTCAGCCTCGGCGGCCTTGAAGGCCTCGACGCCGTCCTTGACGTTCTGAATCGTGGGGTTGGGCTTGATCTCGGAGTAGAGGCTCCAAGCGATGCCGGCGGCGTCGAGCTCGTCGGTCACCTTAGCGGTAACGCCAAACTTGACCAGATCGGGGTCGGAGCAGACGAAGATCTTCTTGTAGCCGCGACGCTGGAGCTCGCCGGGGATCTCCTTGATGGCGCCGGAACCATGATAAGAGATGGTATTGAGAACGAAACGATTAGCCATTGATAGCCTCCCATCGTGTGCGGGGCATCCATTACGCCCCACACTATGAGTCCCATCCTAACGCTTTTGAAACAAAAAACGCGTGAGAACGTCAAACTATTTAAAGCGTTTCAACAGATGATGAAAAATAATGCGGCGAAGGGACAGCCCCTTTGCCGCATTCGGTTACTTTCGGCAGCCCTCTTTCCAAGCCTCGGCCGCAACCTTCCAGCGTAAGCGCAAGTCGCGCTCGCGGTCGATGAACATGATGGCAAACGCGACAAACAGCAGCAAGCTCGCCACGACGATGGCGTGCAGGCCCATGCGCTCAATACACCAGTTGCCCAACACGGCGCCAAACACAAAGGTAAAGATCACGCCAAAGTACAGCAGGCCGTTTTCCAAAAAGCCGCGCCTGTGGGTGATGATGTAATCGTCCACGTTTTGCAGCGCGTTGCGCAAGTTGCCGATGCACATGGTCGTAGCGATGCCGTGACCGTGGATCTTGCGGAAGCTCTCGACCTGCATGCCGCAGGCAAACGAGGTAAGGCAGTTGGCGAGCAGGTTGTAACCGCCACCGGGGATAAAGCTCACGCCCAGCAAGATGACGGCTTCAAAGAACACCGTCACCTGACGCCAGTGGATCACGCTGCCAAACCGCTCGTGCACCAGGTCGGCAAGCATAATGCCCACGGCAAACGACACCACGGGGAAGAAATAGCGTCCCGCCAGCACCCAATTGCCCTCCGAAATGCTCACGCCCACAAGCAGGATGTTGCCCGTCTGCGCGTTGGCGAAAACATGGTCGCGCCCAATGTACGAATACACATCCATAAAGCCACCGGCGAGCGCCAGGATAATGCCCAGTTCGATGGACTCCGATATCTGTTTGGCACGCTGCATCGTCGTGCATCCTCCTTGTTGACGACCCTCTCGTGCGTTGGCGGAAACATAACCGCCGTTCATACTGTAACCCATTGACAACATGGCGTGCGCGCGAGACGGGTTCTCCAACGCGCAGATACACAGTCTGGAAACAAACGACTGGCTCAGCGACGCTCTCACTCACCAGCTCATGTACTCCCCCAGTCTTTTTAGCCCCGCCCCAAAAAGACTGGTTACAATTACGTGCAGCATACAAACACCGGGAGGGATCGTGGCAAAAAAGCCTCAGCACGCTCAGAACAACCAGCGCAGTCAGCAGGGCAAACAGGGCCAGCAGCAAAAGCGTGGCGGCAAGGCCCAGGGCGGCCACGCCGCTCATACCCCGGCAGCGCCCGCCCGCCCCTGGCGCCCGGGCCGCGATAAATTCCTCCCCGTCAGTCGAGCCGACATGGATGCACGCGGCTGGGACCAGTGCGACTTTGTCTACATCTGCGGCGACGCCTACGTGGACCATCCCAGCTTTGGCATGGCCATCATCAGCCGCGTCCTCGACGCGCACGGCTACAAAGTGGGCATCATCTGCCAACCCGACTGGACCGACCCCGCCAGCATCACCGTGCTCGGCGAGCCGCGCCTAGGCTTTCTCGTCAGTGCCGGCAACATGGACTCTATGGTCAACCACTATTCGGTGACCAAGCATCGCCGCCACACCGACGCCTATACCCCCGGTGGCGAAGAGGGGCGCCGTCCCAATCGCGCCGTCACGGTCTACGGCAACCTCATCCGCCAGACGTTTAAGGACGCCCCCATCATTATCGGTGGCATCGAGGCAAGCCTGCGTCGCCTGGCCCACTACGACTACTGGCAGGACAAGCTCAAGCGCTCGGTGCTGCTCGACTCGGGCGCCGACATCCTCATCTACGGCATGGGCGAGCACGCGATTGTCGAGATCGCCGACGCGCTCGACGCGGGACTGCCCGTCGACCAGATTACCTATATCAACGGCACCGTCTACCGCACCAACTCGCTCGACGAGGTCTACGACTACGACCTGCTGCCCAGCTGGGACGATCTTGCCGCCGACAAGCTCAACTACGCGCGCAGCTTTAACGTGCAGCAGCAGAATATGGACCCCATCACCGGCCATCGCCTGGTAGAGCCCTATCCCAACAGCGTCTATGTGGTGCAAAACCCGCCGTCGACGACACTCACCACCGACGAGATGGACGAGGTGGCAGAGCTCCCCTACGCACGCGATTGGCATCCCGACTACGACGCGGCAGGCGGCGTGCCGGCCTTTGCCGAGATCAAGTTTTCAATCAGCTCTAACCGCGGGTGCTTTGGCGAGTGCTCGTTTTGCGCCCTCACCTTCCACCAGGGTCGCGTGCTGCAGATGCGCAGCCACGACTCGATCATGCGCGAGGCCGAGCTGCTCACGCACGACCCCGAGTTTAAGGGATACATCAACGACGTGGGCGGACCGACGGCCAACTTTAGCCGCCCTGCCTGCGACAAGCAGCTCAAGCACGGTGTGTGCAAGAACAAGCGCTGCCTGTGGCCGAGCGTATGCAAGAACATGGTGGTCGACGAGAGCGGCTACACGCAGTTGCTGCGCGACCTGCGCCAGCTACCGGGCGTCAAGAAGGTCTTCGTCCGCAGCGGCATCCGTTTTGACTACACCATGGCCGATGCCTCGGACGAGTTTTTGCGCGAGCTGCTGGAGCATCACGTCTCGGGCCAGCTGCGCGTAGCGCCCGAGCACGTGAGCGACGCCGTGCTGTCTGTGATGGGCAAGCCGAGCCGCGCCGTCTACGACGCATTCTGCCGTAAATTTGAACGCTTGAACCGCGAATACGGACTCAAGCAGTACGTAGTGCCGTACCTAATCTCGAGCCATCCCGGCTCAACGATGAAGGAAGCTGTGGACCTTGCCGAGGCCGTGAGAGACATGGGCTACATGCCCGAGCAGGTGCAGGACTTCTACCCCACGCCGTCCACCATGTCGACGTGCATGTACTACACCGGCGTGGATCCGCGCACCATGGAGCCGATCTATGTGGCGCGCGACCCGCACGAGAAAGCCATGCAGCGCGCGCTCATCCAGTATCGCAAGCCCGAGAACTACAAGCTGGTGCGCGAGGCGCTGGAAAAGGCCGGCCGCCGCGATTTGATCGGCTACACCAAGCATTGCCTGATTCGTCCCGTGCCCCCGCGTCCGGGCGAGACGTCTGCTGGCGGTGGCCATGGCACCGGCAAGAAGGGCGGCAAGGCCCACGGTGGCGCCGCCGGCAAGGGACCCAAAGGCAGCAAGGGCCACGGTGGCATGTCGCGCGCGCAGAACACTGCCGGACGCAACCGCGCGGCCCAGGGACGTCAGGGCGCCAACGGCGGCGGACGCCACAACTAGCGTGGCGAGGGCCGGCCGGTGCCTCTTGGCCAGTCGGCGTCTCCTCATCGCCCAAGCGTGTTTTCCCTAGGGGAAACACGCTTGGGCTGTCTCCAGTCGTGATTTCCCTAGGGGGAACACGCTCAGACACGCCTAGCCGTGTTTTCCTTAGGGGAATCACGCTTGCTGGCAGGGACGATCCGTCTGGCACGTCAGTTTGAGCGACCGCATCGCCTCTACCAGCACAAAGCCGGCGATGCCAACCGTGACCACAACGTCGAGCGGCGTATTCACAAACCACGGCAGCCCCATGAGATACGACCCGGCATTAAAGGCAAAGTGCAGCAGGATCGTGTAGCGGAGCTTTCCGGTGGTCACGAGCACCCAACCGAAGATGAGGCCGGCGGCACCCGCGTAGCAACCCTGTACCCAATTCATGTGCATAAAACCGAAGATTGCCGCCTGCAGTACAATCGCCGCTGCGATACCCCACGTGCTTGGGGCCGCCCAGGGCACCATGGCGCCGCCCTGCGCGCTCGCACGACGCCGGCGCTTCCAGAGCGGACGGCACTGCGGGTTAAATGCTCGGAGCGAAAACTCAAAAATGATACCGCGCACCAGCAGCTCCTCGCAAAACGGAGCGCCGATCACCGTGGTCAGGACGGCCAGATAGCTCGTTTCGCCCATGCCCGTCTCCTCGACAAGTTCGCTGTAATCGGCCGCCGCCTCGGGCAACAGCGACAGCACAGCGTCGGTCACGTAGCCAACGACCACCTGCAGGGCAAGGCCGATCACGATAACGCAGGCGATGCGCCTCCATGCTTTGCCTGCTCCCCCGCCAAGCGGGCGCTCGCCCTGCCAGCGCGCCATAAACGAGCGCGGCCACAGATAACGCCACCACAGCAGTGCCATCAAAAACGACGCCATCTGCGCGGCAGCCTGAAGCAATTGAATATCGAGGTCGTCAATCGAAAAGCCCATGAACACCGACGCGACACCAAGGGCGGAAAACAAAACGACGCTCAGGGCAATATCGGCAGCGACGACGCCAAAACAGGCAAGCGCCCAAATCATCGCATTGAGCATGCCAACCTCCTCCCGACGACTAGTCATTGGGGACGTTCTTCAACGACTAGCTGTTGGGGACACTCTTTACCAAAAGCCCCGCTCGGCGAGATGTCGAACGGGAAGGTGCCGCAGCGATTGAAGGCGGCGATAAACATGCGGATGGCGTTGGACGGCGTAGTGCCCACGAGCTGGGTTGCCGCCGCGAAGGCCGCCTTTTCCTCGGGCAAGACCTTCGCGACAACCGGGGTCATGTGTTCTGCCATGGCGCTTCCTTTTTGAAACGACGGTGGTGCGGATGGATGCGGGCCACGCGGCTGGGCGACGGGCTGTGAAGGCAACCCGATTGGCCCGCATCTTGAGTTTGTTCTACGGCGTTGGTATTACTTGGTATTCCTAAGTATTACCCCGTAGATAGAATACCATACCCGACCCCATGGGGACGGAGAAAAAACGGATCAATTTGTTGCTGAGTAAGTCTTTAGAGCGTGATGATGTCCGAGATATTGAGGGCCCGAGCGTCAGCGGAATCGTGCGTGGCAAGCAACAGCATACGGCCGTCGAGCAAGTCGAGCACGACCTCGGTGCATGCGTCGCGCGCAGCGATGTCTAGACCGGTAAAGGGCTCGTCCAGAATCACTGCGCCGCCCGGACACAGCAGGGCTCGGGCAATCTCGACACGACGGCGCTGCCCGCCCGAGAGCTCGGCCACGCGGGCATGCACATCGATCCCCGGTACCAGCAGGCGCAACAAGGCAGCGGCACTCGAGGTATTCACGCGTGCATCGGCGCACACCAGCACGTTATCCAAAGCAGAGGCGTCCTCGACCAGGCGCACATCCTGAAACACCATGGAGCACGGTGCGCACTCCCCCGCCACCAGCGCAAGCAACGTCGACTTGCCCACGCCCGAAGCGCCCATCACACAGGTGCGTCCACCGGCGGGCACATGAAGCACCAGTCCGTCGAGCGCCGGCGACCAGGGCGCCCGGTCGCCCACGGCGAGCGCAAGCTCCGCAGCAGCCCCGCCGCCAGCAGAGCCGCACGCACGCCCGCGGCCACCGCGCCCATGCGCCCGCACGGCAGTACGCCACGCCACGGGCCCCGAAGCCCGCAGCAACCACACCAGCACGCGCTCGCATGCCCACGATGCCGCCACGACCAGCACGGTCCACGCCAGCAGGTCCGCCGTCTCGATCAAAAGCTTCGCCTGATAGATGCGTTCGCCCACGGTGCCCGTCGCCATGCCGATGAGCTCCGCCGCCACGCCGGCCTTCCAGCTCATGCCGATCACGGCACGCGCACACGAAAGCACAAACGGCAGGACCTCGCGCCAGGTATGGGCGCAAAACAGACGCCAACCCTGCACGCCATGCAGACGAAACATCTGCTCCAGCGGCTGATCAACCTGTGCCAAACCCTCGACCAGCGAAAAATACACTCCCGGCAGCGCCATCAAAAAGACCGCCGCAATGCTTACGCGCGCCGACCCCAGCCAAATGAGCAGCAGGACCACCACGCAGGCAACCGGCGTCGCCTTAACAAACGAAAGCGCCGGAGCCACCAAGCGGGCAAACGCCCGCGAGCGCGACGAAATTCCGGCCAGCAAACCACCGCACACCGCGGCAAGCGCCAAACCGCCTAGAATCCGCGCACCCGAGCCCGCCAGAATCGCCCACGTGCCGGCATCGCATACCAGCCGCAGCAACGCCACCACAACAGCACCCGGACCCGGCAAAATCAGCGGCTGTGCCACCAGCGCCGCCACGAAGACCCACACGGCAAGCCAAAAGGCGGCAACGGCACCTGCTGCCGCCACCGCCTTCATACGCTCTATCATTTGTCGAGCAAACGCACGCACGGGTTACTCCATGTAGTAGAAATCATCAGCCGGGAGCTTGCTGCCCACGGCGCTCGCGTCCGCATCGGCCAGCACCTTCAGGTACCCACCGAGCGCGGCCTTCATATCCTTCCCTGTCTGGCAGACAAGCATGCACCCGGGAATCGCCTTTTCGGCAATCGTGGCGTTATCCACGATGCCCGCATCGACCACGGCCTGCGCCCAGTCCGCCGGCGCCGCGTTCACGGCCTCAACGCTCGCAACATGGCAGCTCAGGAATTCCGCCACGGCCTCGGGATGCTCCTCGGCAAAGGCACGGCGCACCACGGTCACACCCGTCAGCAAGCGCGAGCCCGTGTCTCCTGCCAGCTCGTCCCACACATCGGTCAGGCTCACCGGTGCCGACAGCTTGCCCTCGCTCTTGGCGATGGCCGCCGTCTTGAACGGCTCGGGTAGCACGCCCACGGCAGTCGGGTCGGCAAGCAGAGCCGAGAGCACCTCGGTAGGCTCGCTCTTAAACTCGAGCGCCACCTGACCGGCCAAGCCCGCGCGCTCCAGCAGGTAGTTCATGACGTACTCCGGCGTGGTGCCCTTGCCCGTCATATAGACGGTATGGCCCGCCAGATCGCCAAACGAGGCCACACTCGCGTCGCCCGTCACCACGTTCAGCACGCCCAGCGTGTTGATGTCGATGACCTGCACCGCGCCCTCGGTCTTGTTGTAGAGCACGCTCGCCACGTTGGCGGGCACCAGGGCGATATCGATATCGCCCTGAATGACCTTGGGCACAATCTCGTCGGCGGCAGTGTTGATCGCAAAGTCGAACTCATTGTCCGTCTCGCCATCGGCTGCCTGGTCCATAAACTGCACCAGACCGATCGACGTCGGACCCTTGAGCGAGGCGACGTGCACCTCGACCGGCTCTGCGGCAGCACCGGCGCCGTCCGTGGCAACCGAGCCCGCGGCGGACCCGGCACCGGCAGCCCCGCCGCCACA
>NZ_QRUF01000001.1:60141-224822 GCF_003458415.1 Collinsella sp. AF25-2LB | reverse complement strand
AGCCCGCGGCGGACCCGGCACCGGCAGCCCCGCCGCCACAGCCCGCGAGCGCAAGTGACAGGGCGCCCGCGGCGAGCGCCGAGGCAAACCCCCGGCGCGACATCTCAAAATCAAACGCGCGCATCGCTAGCATGTCCCCTCGTTAGGCATCGTCCATGCGTGATGGTCGGTATGCAGCAGCTCCTCGGCCAGTGGCGAGAGCGGCTCGCCTAAGAACTCGCGGTAGCACGCCTGGACATCGGGATTCTCGTGCGAGAAACGAATGTCCGCCTTCGCATCCAGGCTCCACAGCACCTAGCCACGCTCAGCCGCCAGCTCGCAGCCGTCGTGGATGGGCTGACCGCCGCCACCGACGCAGCCGCCCGGGCACGCCATGACCTCAACAAAGTCATATCTCACACGGCCGTCGCGAATCGCGTCGAGCAGACGGGCGGCGTTGCCCAGCCCGTGCGCCACGGCGACGCGCACCTTGGTACCGTCGATATCGGCCACGGCCTCCTTCCAGCCCTCGAGTCCGCGCACGTCAGTGAAGAAGTCGGCATCCGGGTTCTTGCCCGTCACCAGGTAATATGCCGAGCGCACGGCGGCCTCCATCACGCCGCCCGTGGCGCCAAAGATCACACCCGCGCCCGTGCCAAAGCCCAACGGCGTATCGAGCGGCTCCTCGACCAGCGTGTCAACGCTCACGTGGCTCGCGCGGATCATGCGCACCATCTCGCGCACCGTCAGCGCAACGTCCACGTCGGGCGCGCCGCCCTCGCCCATCATGCTCGGCAGCGCACACTCGGCCTTCTTGGCCGTGCATGGCATAACGGACACCACGAACAGACGCTCGGGCTCCACGCCCAGCACCTTGGCGTAGTAGGTCTTGGCGATAGCGCCGAACATCTGCTGCGGCGACTTTGACGTGGACAGGCTGTCGACAAACTCGGGGTAACGTGCCTTCACAAAGCGCACCCAGCCCGGGCAGCAGCTCGTAAACATGGGCCAGCCGCGGCTGTCGCCCTCACCCTTAGCGGCGGCGCCCAGGCGCTCGAGCAGCTCGGAGCCCTCCTCCATAATGGTGAGGTCGGCCGAGAAATCGGTATCGAACACATACTCAAAGCCTACGCGGCGCAGCGCGCAAGCCAGACGCTCGACGGTTGCCTCCTCGCGCGGAATGCCGAGCTCCTCGCCCCAAGCACTACGCACGGCCGGCGCGATCTGCACCAGCACGATCTTGTCGGGATTAGCGAGCGCGTCAAACACGGTCTCGGTGTCGTCGCGCTCGCGCAGCGCGCCCGTCGGGCAATGCGTGATGCACTGGCCGCACGCGACGCAATCGGTCTTGCCGATCGGCACGCGCCCGCGGGTGCCCACGGCGGTATGCGTGGCGCGGTTGGTCAGGTCCCAAATCCCTAGGCCCTGTACGCTCTCGCACACCTTGATGCAGCGCATGCATTTAATGCACTTGTCGTTTTCGCGGATGATGGGGAAATCGAAATCCCAGCCCTCGCCCGCCAAATGCCTTTGATACGGCAGATAGAAAATGCCCAGGTCGTTGGCAATGGTCTGCAGGTTGCAGTTACCGCTGCGCACACAGCTCGTGCAGCGTGAATCGTGCTGCGAAAGCAGCAGCTGCACGTTGGTGCGGCGCGCCTCGCGGGCCTTGGGGCTGTTGGTGTGGACCACCATGCCATCGAGCACGTAGTTGTTGCAGGCGGCAACCAGCTGGTCGCAGCCCTCAACCTCGACCACGCACACGCGGCAGCCGCCGATCTCGTTCAGATCGCGCAGGTAGCACAGGGTGGGAATCTGGATGCCGACGGACTTGGCCGCGTCCAGGATCGTGGTGTGCTCGGGCACCACGACCTCGCAATTATCGATAGTGAGCTTGACCATATTGAGTGCTCCGCTTTCGGTGTTATCGCTGACAGTGGGGTTGTTGAGCTCTACCATTCCAGGTTCCTCCCTCCGCGGAACGCGCCAAAACCAAAGTGGTCGCAACGCAGGCAGCGGCTTGCCTCCTGGCGCGCCTCCTCCTCGGTAAGGCCCTGCTCGACCAGATTCCAATCGTGAATACGCTCGCCGGCCTCGCGCTCACCCAGCTCGCAGCGGCCGCACTCGTGCTTGCCCTTAAACTGAACGGTCGGCAGCTCCACGTCGAGCTTGATCTTGTGGTCGAAGCCCAGATAGCGGTCGATGTTTGCCGAAGCCACGCGGCCGGCGTTGATGGCACGGATGACGGTGGCGGGGCCGGTCTGGCAGTCGCCGCCGCTAAAGAGGCCATCGAAGTTGGGCACGGCACCGTCCGAGTCGGTGACCACGCAACCCCACTTGCAGGCGATGCCCATGTCCTCAAACGGCTTGGAATCGATGTCCTGGCCAATGGCGACAAACACGCGCTCGCAGGGGATGACGCGCTCGGGCGTAGCGGCGGCACGCGGAGCCGGACGACCGCGGCGGGGCTCGCCGATAATCTGCGGTTGCACGCGCAGGCCGCTCACGCGACCATCTTCGCCCGTCTCGATAGCGAGCGGGGCCGTAAGCTCCAGAACCTCGCAACCCTCGGCCTGGGCGCCGGCGATTTCGGCGTCCTGAGCCGTCATATCGCAGATGCGACGGCGGTAGACGATGCTTACCTTTTCGGCGCCGCAGCGCACGGCAGAGCGCGCCACGTCCATGGCCACGTTGCCGCCGCCGATGACGCACACGCGCTGGCCGCTCAGGTCGGGCAGTTCGTCGTCTCCAATGGCACGCAGCATCTTGACGGCCGACTCCACGCCGGGCGCCTCTTCGCCCGGAAGGCCGAGCTTCTTGTCGCTATGGGCACCGATGGCCAGATAGACGGCATCGAACTCGTCGCGCAGGCGGACAAGCTCCTCGCCGTTGACGGAGTGATCGAGCTCAACGTCGATGCCGGCGCTCAAGATCCAATCGATCTCGGCCTGCAGGCGCTCGCGCGGCAGACGATAGCTGGGGATGCCGTAGCGCAGCATGCCGCCCAAGTGGTGGCGCTGCTCAAAAATGGTCACCTTGTGGCCCATCACGGCCAGGTAGTAGGCACAGGAAAGGCCGGCCGGGCCGCCGCCGATCACGGCGATGCGCTTGCCGGTGTTGTCCACTACATGCGGCTTGTGGTCGTTGAGGTCACTGTGCTCAACGGCAAAACGCTTGAGGGCGAGAATGTTCATGGGATCATCGACCATGCCACGGCGGCAGTGCATCTCGCAGGGATGCTCGCACACCAAGCCGCAGACGAGCGGCAGTGGGTTGTTCTTGCGGATGACCTTGACGGCGTCGGCATAACGGCCTGCCTCGACGAGCGAGATGTAACCAGGAATGTCGACGTGCGCCGGGCAGCCCGAGACACACGGGACGCGAGCCTCGCGGTCAAAGCCGCAGGAGTGCTCGCGGATGTGGTGCTCAAAATCGTCGCGGAAGCCGCGAATGGCCGTGAGTGCCATGGCGCCAGCTTCGTAGCCGATGGCGCAGTCGCTCGAAAGGTAGATGGTGCGGGCCGTGCGCTCAATCAAGTTGAGCGTGGACTCGTCGGCGCGGCCCTCGAGCACATCGGCGAGCAGGTCGCTCAGCGCGCTCAGGCCCACGCGGCAGGGCGTGCACTTGCCGCAGCTCTGGGTGGAGCACAGGTTGACGAGCGCCGCCGTAAACTCGACGGGGCACGGGGCGAGTGAACTCACCGCCAGACGACGTCCGAGTGCATCGTGCAGGTCGTCCATGACGGCCTGAGCGTGGCTGCGTTCCATTACGTGCAGTCGAGCCATAAGATCCCCTCTCACATGGCAGCCCGGAGGCGAGGCCGGGCGAAATTGCTACACGCACAACACTGACCTAAAAAGTTGTTAGGTCTCCACGCAGTTCGGCAGGCGGTATGAAATGTCACCATCAGCGGTGAAAATGAACATTATCGCAGATAAATGCCATATTTGATAAAACGCGTTACCAAACGACAATGCCCCGCCCACGCAATCACGTGGGCGGGGCATTGCTTCAGGCATGCGGCCAGCGACCCTGTTGCTTTTACTTAAGCTCGGGCCAGTAACCCTTGTTGGCCTCGATCATGTCGTCGAGAACCTCCTTGGCGACCTTCATCGACGGCACGGTCTTGTTGAGCGTAAAGGCCTTAAGCGCCTTCTCGTACGAACCCTCGATCGTAGCCTCGACAATGAGCTTCTCGGAGTTCAGCTGCTGCATCATGAGGCCCTGCTGGAACAGCGGAATGTTGTCGCGGCTGATGACCTCGGGGCCGTTCTTGCCAATGTAGGCAGGCAGCTCGACCATAGCGTCGTAGGGCATGTTGGGGATGGCGCCCTTGTTCTCGCAAATGACCAGGAAGCGCTGCTTGGTGTCGTTCTTCAGAGCGATAGCCAGATCGGCAATCCAGTCGCCGTGGCTACCCGCATAGAACGTGCTCTCGTCGATCTCGCCCGTCTTCTCGTAATGGTCGATACCATCAAAGAGGTTCTTCTCACGCGTCTCCTCAACCTCGTTAGCACGGGTGCGCTCGGGGTTGGAGTGCTCGACGAACTCCTTCTGCTGCAGGTAGTAGTTCAGATACGTGTTGGGCAGGTACTCCGGGAAGCACTCCATGATCTCGTACTCGCCCTTCCAGACGTAGTACCAGCTGCCCTTGGTGTGGCGGTTCTGCTCGGGGTGCTCGTCGACGGCCTCCTCGGGCTTCTTTGCCATGAGCGAGCCCATGCCCTTGAGGTAAGAGTCGGGCAGCAGAATCTCATGCTCCTTGATGTACTCGCGCAGCTGCGGGAGCACCTCCTCGCCCTTGTGGCGGATCGAGGTGAACCAACCAAAGTGGTTGAGGCCAAAGTAATCGTACTCGACATCCTTCTTGTCGATATCGAGCGCGGCGCAAACCACGTCGATGATCGCGATCGGCATGTCGCAGATGTTGATGATACGAGCGTTGGGACGCAGCACGCGGCAGCCCTCGGAGACGATGGCGGCAGGGTTGGAGTAGTTGAGAATCCAGTAGTCCTTCTTGGCGTACTTCTCAACGTCATCGATCAGCTCGACCATGGGGAAGATGGTGCGCATGCCGTAGGCAAGGCCGCCGCAACCGCAAGTCTCCTGACCCACGCAGCCGTGACGCAGCGGAATCTTCTCGTCCTGCTCGCGCATGGCGTAGCCGCCCACGCGCATCTGGGCAAACACGAAGCTCGCGTCGGTAAAAGCCGTCTTTTTGTCGGTGGTCACCGTGAGCTTGATGTCCAGGCCGAGGTCCTCGTGCAAAATCCAGTCCACGAGCACGCCGATCTTGCGCTGGCGCTCCTCGTTGATGTCGTACAGACGAATCTCGTCAACGTCGAGCTCGTCCTTGCGCAGGGCGATGGACTTGACGATGCCGGGGGTAAAGGTGGATCCGCCACCACACAGAGTAATGATCATTGTTTACTGCTCCTTCTCAATTGCGTTTTCGACCTTGTCGCGCATCTCGGCGACCTTCATGCCAAAGATGATCTGGATATTATTGCCGTTGCGGTTGATGCCGCTGTTGGGCACGTGGTTGATGAGGTCCTCATTGATGAGGTCCGGGTTCTTAACGTTCACGCGGAGACGCGTAAAGCAGTTCTCGAGCTCCTCGATGTTGTCCTTGCCACCAAGACCTGCGACCAGGTCGGCAATACCTGCATCGACGCCCTCTGCGGGAGCCGCGGCAACAGCGCCCTGCTTCACCGCGACAGACGCGGCGGCCTCGCCCTCGGCAACGGACTCGGCGAGCTCGGACTCCTCCTCGCGACCAGGCGTGTGGAGGTTGAGCTTCTTAATAAGGAAGGTGAAGAGGAAGAAGTACAGAGCGGCGTTGACGACTCCAAGCACCAGCATAACCGGCCAGTTGGTCTTGTCGACACCGAGGACCAGGTTGGAAACCACGATGTTGATGATGCCGCCTGCAGTCGAAGCGGGCACGGAGAGGACCTTGAGCAGGACCAGGAAGATGCCGGAAAGAACCGAGTGAACGACAAAGAGCACGGGAGCGGCAAAGACAAAGAGGAAGTCCATGGGCTCGGTGACACAGGAGAGCACGGCGGTGATGATCAGCGGGATGATAACGGCCTTGGTCTTATCCTTGTTCCCCTTGTAAGCGGTGACGATAAAGGCGAGACCGATACCGATGTAGGGCCACAGGTTGTTGAAGGTGTAGCTGTTGAAGTAGGTGCTATCGGAGAAGGGCTGGCCCGTCATTGCCATCTCGGCGACACGGATGGGGTAGGCGCCGGCGATAACCTGATCGCCCAGTGTCAGGGTGCCACCCACATCGGAGAACTGGAACGGGGTGTAGATGAGGTGGTGCAGACCGGTGGGAACGAGCAGCTTGTTGAGCATGCCGTAGATAAACAGACCGATGTTGCCCGACTCCTTAATGATGCCGGCAACGGAGGAGATGGCGCCCTGAACCGGAGGCCAAACGATGCAGAAGCCAGCGCCCATGATCCAGGAGATGATGATCATAATCAGGAACGGGAAGCGAACGCCCGAGAACATCGAAAGGGCAATGGGGAACTGCTTGTTCGAGTACTTGTTGAACACGGCACCGGTGATGCAACCGAGAATGATGCCGCCAAACACGCCAGTATCGAGTACCTGGATGCCCATAACGGTGGCCTGGCCGGTTCCGGTAAGACCGAGCATGCCGCTCGCATCGGCAAGAGAGCCGGTGGCGTTGAGCACGATGTTGTTAGCCTGCAGGAACAGGAAGAACGACATCAGGGCGATCAGCGAAGCATGACCCTTGTTCTTCTTTGCCATGGCGCCGGCGATGCCCACGCAGAACAGAATCGAGAGGTTGTTGATGATAAACATCAGCGACTGATAGACAACGGCGCCCACAAGTTGGAACGGACCGGAGCCCAGTACGGGGACCAAAGCGCAGATGGTCTTGTTGGTCAGAATAATGCCCACGATGAGCAGGATGCCGGCAACCGAGAGATACATCATCGGCTGGACGATCGACTTCGCGAACACCTCCAACGGCGCTTTGAAATTGAACTTCTTTTTTGCGGTCATAGCGGTACTCCCCTTCCTTTTCCGCAAATTAAGACAGATGTGCCCTAGACAAGACCGTGAGCCTTGCCTTATATCAATCGATGTGTGGGCACGTTATGCCTAGAGACCAGGTTCTCCAAGCAGGTTAACAATGTGATATGCGAGATAACTCTTTTCGGCATCGGTAACGACAACGTTATAGATAGACGACAAGTGAGCGGCTATGGCGTCCGCGCACGAGAATGCACACAGATACGCCGTTTCATCGATTCGGAACAGCGCGTCTCCGTTGATTTGCCCGGCCGTAGGATCGAGCGCTCGCTGTGCGAAAAACTGCAGGTGACGAACGAAACGTTCGTAAGGCAGCGAGGTGTCATCGAGGGTCGTAGCATAGCGCTCAGAAACAATCGCGAGCACGTCGCGAACAAGCTGGACCGAAACAATCAGACGATCGGAGCGTTGCGGCATGGTGGCGTTGACGATATGCAGCGTAATGAAACCCTGCTCTTCTTCGCTCATCTGGATGCCCATATACTCCTTGATAATCTGCAGCGCACGGCCCGCAAGCGCGTACTCCTTGCGATAGAACTGCTGGATCTCGAGTAGCAACGGATTCTCACAGGGGACGCCCTTGCGCTCGCGCTCCAAAGCAAGGCTGATATGGTCTGCGAGAGCAATGAGAATCTTATCGTTGATGTCGGCATTGAGCTCTCGACGAAGCATCTGAACGATTTCCTCGGAAATCACGAGGTTGACGGTGGGGATGGACTCCAAAAGATGTGCCAAGCGGTCAATCGTACGCGAGTCCTGAGAAGTTCCCTCCTGCAACGCGTAGGTCTTTTCGATCGACGCCTCGTCGATGGCATCGCCGGCATGACGGCCAAAGCAGAGGCCTCGACCGATGACGATGAGCTCGGAGCCATCGTCCGAAGTGACCATTGCGACGTTGTTGTTAAAAACTCGCTTGATAACCACGGTACCCACCACAAGAATTTACTCGGAAAGCCAGACGACAGGCTCTTTAACAGCAACAGGGCCGGAAGCATGCTCACGAAGAGTCGAGTTCTCCGAACGCTCGCACACGATAACGAAGACCGTGGGATCAAAGCCGGCAGCGCGAACCACGTCGAAATCGACCTCGACGAGGGGCTGGCCCGCGTCAACGTGATCACCCTGGGCAACAAGCGCATGGAAGCCCTTGCCCTCAAGTTTAACAGTGTCGATTCCGATATGCAGCATCACCTGAGCAGAGCTGTTATCGGACATGATGCCCAGCGCGTGCTCAGTCGGAAACAGAGCGGCGACGGTACCGGAAACAGGAGCGCACACCGTTCCCTCTTGGGGAACCACGGCAACGCCATCGCCCACTGCACGGCTGCTAAAAGCGGGGTCATTGGTTTTTTCTAGATTAACAAGCTCGCCGGAAACGGGAGCGAGGATTTCGAACTCGGAAGCCGCAGTCGTCTGCTTATCCGAACCACCCATTAGGCGAGAAAAGAAACCCATGGTGACATGTCCCTTCATAAATATAGCCCAACCAAAATCAATCGAATGCACCCATTGAGACACACCCGTTCTAAGACTTTGGTTAGGCCCACGTCCGAGGGGACTCGGTAACCTTCCGCATTTCTTTTACGGGGGTTATTATAGACAAGCCCAAAGCCGGAACAATCATTATGACCGGCGAACGGTATTTTTTCTCCGATAAACGGTATTTATGCGGTACTTAGGGACGTTCCTTTTCTGCCGGCACCCGGGGACACTCCTTGCTCTGGTGCATTGGGGACAGGTTTGTTTGCACCAGGTCGGTGCAGATTAACCTGGCCCCATTGCGCCAATTTCGTATGCGCTAGATGAAGAGCTCGCATTCCTTCCGCACGACGCAAACCTTGCTCAGCATCTGGGAAACAGCGGATAGTTTGCTGGAATCAAGCTTGCGAGCACCTCGCGGACATACGGCGATGCAGCGCATGCAGGAGATGCACGCCTCGCCAGCTGCTCGTTTGGAGTCACCCTTGTCGATAGCACAAACGGGGCACGCCGCGGCGCATGCACCGCAGGAGACGCAATCCTCTGTTGCCTCGGGCGCCATGCGGTGACCTCCAGCTTGTTTATAAGGACGATTGCCGGGGATAGAGGGCTCGGACGCATCCTCAGCCAACAGCTTTTGCTGAATTTGCTGAGCAAACTCAGCAAGCTGCGCCGCATCCTGCGCATCCGGACGACCGGCAGCAAACTGTCGCGCAATGGAATGTTCTGCAATGGCCGCAACTGCCGCGATCACCCGGAATCCCGCATGCTTCGCAACGTCCTCCAGCTCTACGAGCGTGTCCTCAAACGCGCGGTTTCCGTAGACGCACACCAGAACGGCCCGCGCTCCGTTGCCGTGAACCATGCCCAACCGGTCAGCCACCACAGCCGGGATTCTACCGGCATACGCCGGCACAGAGATTACGGCCACGTCGTCCTCAGTCATCGAGACAGCGCTGAAATCTAGCCCGCTATCGGTCAGATCGACGGTAACGGTATTCTTGTCCAGTGCCCCGGCCACAAGGCCAGACACCTTCTGCGTTCCACCCGTCGGACTAAACACAATTTCGAATACGCTCATCGAGACACCCTCCCCCTACGTCTGGCAACGCGTCAAGCCGTTTTCACATCCAGCCAGAGTATACGGCACGTGGGATCCCCATTTTGGTGCATCAAGCACCCCAATGCACCAACCCTACGCTGTCTGCCTCTTCGTTTTGTATAAATTACGGTACAGATTGTATATATTTACGGGATACCGCCGTGTTCTCCCGAGGTACCCCATCCTGGCCCGTGCAAAAAACGGAGTATTCTGCAACGTGACCGCGCCAGCAATACCCCGAGCGGGCAAACCTTTAGGGCGCTGCGTCATTTTGGGTTCCGACATGGCGAGAATGACGCGCCCCTGCTCCGGAAAACGACGAAATCTGACTCAGAACGCTCGCTAGGGATATCCGAAAGCCACCGTTGGCGACGTCAAATCATATGCAGACAACTCGAACTGCAGAATACTCCAAAAAATGCACGGCGCACCCCATGGGACCCATTGCCGCATGGTAGGAAACAGGCCCACGGCATCCTCTAGATGCATTCCCGAGGAAATCACATTTGAACTAGCGATCGGATACGGCAAACAAAAAGGGCCCCGAGCGTAGTTGCTCGGGGCCCTTGGTTCACCTCGCTCTAGCGGGCGATGCGTATGTTACTTGCGCTTGCCGCCGCCGTCACCGGGGCGACGGGAGCTGCCGCCGCGCTTGCCGCCACGACTATTGCCATAGCTACCACGATTATCGCGACCGCCGGCACGGCCGCCGCGGGAGCCGGCCTGGTTGCCGCCACGCCCGCCACGATAGCCGCCACGACGCTCCTCGCGGGTATCGTCGTAGTTGCGCCAGTCATCGCGACGATCGCGGCTGGCACGCGGATCGCGGCGATCGCGCGACTCGTTAGAGCGGCCAGCACCGCTGCGGCTGCCATTGCCACGAGTGCCCTCGCGATGCTCGCCGCCACGGCCACCGCGCTCATCAAAGCGCTTGCCGCCACGGGACTCGCCGCCGCGAGTACCACGCTCGCCACGCGAACCGCGGCCCTCGCCGCCACGGCGCTCATCACGGCCGCCGCGCTCGCCATCGCGACCGGAACGACGACGATCGCCCGAACCACGCTTGCCGCCACGCGAGCCACGGCCCTCGTCCTCGCGCTCAACACGGCGACGACCGCCGCGGTCCTCGTCCTCGCGGCGACGGCGATGCGCCTCGCCCTGGAACTGCTTGGCACGGCGCTCGGCACGGTTGCCGCGCGGGGCCTGCTCAACGACACCAGCACCGCCGCGCTCCTCGGCAGCCACCTCGCGGGCCACGCTCTCCACAGCCTCGTCCACGCGAGCCTGAACGCCCTCGCGCACGCGGGTCTTGCCGCCGCGCTTGGGACGGCTCGGACGCTCACCGTCGCCGCGACGCTCGTCTCGACCGCGGTTGGAACGACCGGCCACATCACCGTAATCGTCGCCGTTGCGTTTGCCGTCGCGACGCGCCTGCTCAAGCTTCTTCTTGCTCTTGGACTTGCCGCGCTTGGTTTTCTTCTTCACCTTAAAGGCCGCAGGATCGCGCTCGGGGTCAACCGCGGGCGGATTGGGGCCCACATGCAGGTCGCCGGCCTCGTAGATGTCGGCGGTCTTGTCCATGAGCTTCTCGATCTCGTAGAACTCATCGACATCCTGCTCGGTCACAAACGTGATGGCCCAGCCCAGCTCGCCGGCGCGGCCCGTACGGCCAATACGGTGGATGTAGTCGGTCGGCTCGGCCGGCACGTCAAAGTTCACGACGTAGCGCACGTCGCTGATGTCGATGCCGCGGGCGAGCACGTCGGTTGCCACCAACACGTCGACGGTACCGTCGCGGAAGGCCGAAAGGGCACGCTCGCGCTGAGCCTGGCTGCGGTTGCCGTGAATCGCGGCGGCCTTGATGCCCTTGCGCTCCAGACGACGGCAGCAGCTGTCGGCGCGGTGCTTGGTGCGCATAAAGACGATGGTGCGCTCCGGGCCCTCCTTCTTGAGGAACTCGGGCAGCAGATTGTTCTTGGCCTCGATGGACACCGGGAATACAAACTGGTCGACGGTGTCGGCGGTCGACGTGGCGGGCGCGATCTCCACGCGTGCCGGGTCGCTCACCAGGTCGGTGATCTCGCCCACGGCCTCCTCGTCGAGCGTGGCCGAGAACAGCAGCGTCTGACGCTCGGCCGGCGTCTCGCGCACAATGCGGCGGACGGCGGGCAAAAAGCCCATGTCGAGCATGCGGTCGGCCTCGTCCAGCACCAGCACCTTGACCTCGTCCAGGTGGCAGGCGCCCTGCTCGATCAGGTCAACCAGACGGCCCGGCGTAGCGACCAGGATGTCACAGCCGTACTTGAGCGCCGCGGTCTGCGGCTTGTAGCTCACGCCGCCCACGACGGTCACGGCGACATGGCCAGTGACGTCGGCAATCTTGCTCGCGACCTCGTCGATCTGCTGGGCAAGCTCGCGCGTGGGGGTGATGACGAGCATCAAGGGACCGCGACCGTTGCCCTCGGGCTTCTTGGCGCCGCGACGGCGGTTGCGACCGCCACGCTCGCGCACGGGCTTGGGCGGAGCGATGTGCTCCAGGTTGTTCATGGTCGGCAGCAAGAAGGCGGCCGTCTTGCCGGTGCCGGTCTGAGCAGCGGCAAGCAGGTCGCGGCCCTCGAGCACCACGGGGATCGAGCCAGCCTGGACAGGCGTGGGCGCCGTGTAGCCTAGGTTCTCGATAGCACGAAGCATCTCGTCCGAAAGGCCCAGCTCGTCAAAGGCGGGCAGGCTCTCGGTAGCGGACTCGACGGTCTGGGCAGCATTGGCCTCATCGGCGGCATCGAAGGCAGCCTGGGTCATGGCCTCGCGGGCCTCGTCCAGAATCTCGGCGTCCGTGACGTCGGATACAGAATTACGCATATGTTGTTGTTCCTTATCTGCACGCGCAATGGGCACGGCATGCGGCCGCGCGGGCGTGCTTGGTAGTGCGCTAATACATACAAAAACAGGTGCGCACAGAGAGGACGTTGCTCAGCACGCTGGCGATCGCTTTGGCAGCCCTATCACGCGCCGTCCAGACGCAGCAGCTCTAAGCGATGGAGCAGATTCGCCGCCGGTTAGTATACCCGCACTCCGTATGCCCCCACGTAAACCACAGATGACGAGGCGGACGGGGCGGGCCTGGCCGATTGTCTCAATCTGTAACAGATGCAGGGCAAAACCGGGTCCAAATGTTACAGAACAAGACAGAGGGGGATTTCCGTCCAGTCCAAACCAAATCTCTCAGTCTTCCTGCAATTTCGAACATGTGGCCTATAATGTTGCTTTGGTTACGCTGTATATTGCGCAGCCATTTAATACGTCGCCCACCGGGAGCCATTAATTCCTATCGCCATATTGGCTAGGAAGCAATCAAAGGAGGTATCCGTGGCAGCAGAGACGCCTTGCTCGGTCCTCTATAACGATATTCGCTCGTTCGGCGGTCTTAAACATCTCGAGATCGCCCGAATGCTCATCAATGGAAACTCTTATCTCGGCAGTACCCTGCTCGAGAAATGCTCTTCCAACCGCTCGTATCTCACCCGTTACATCGTCCATCGCAAGCCTGACCAGTGCGCGCCCGCCATCTACAGCGACTTTACCGTCACCACGCTCCACCTTTCCGCGGCAATCTGCAGCAAGCTCGGCGGCGGCGAGTCCGCCTATCGGGCAATCGCCGAGCACTATCGCGGTCCGGCCGCCAACGAAATGATGTCGGCTCTCGCCAGCTACAAGCTGGACAGCCGCCTATATGCAAATGCCCTCAATCGCATCGACAACTTTGACGGCAATGCCGTGCGTGAGAAAAGCACGCTTTACCTTATGCTCTTTGTGGCAACGGGGGCGCTCGCCGATCCCGTTCAGGGCGTGGCCACCGTCGAGCGCTTTTGCGACAGCAAGACGGGTGGGCACTTTGGCACCACCGAAACTACCGTCGGACGTGGCTTTATGGGCAGTCTGGATCAGCCGCACGCCGTCGCTCCCAACCTCGGTCTGCTCAGGACACATGCCGACAACTGCGTCGACATGCAAATCCATCCCCTCACACGCGATCCGCGTGGCACGGTAATTGGATCCTTGCCCAAAACCTCGCCCAGCATCACCGATGTGGGCGCCGACGCATCGCGCGAACATCTTCGCATTTGGCTTGAGGGTGAGCACTGGTACGCCCAGGGCCTTGGATCGACCAACGGCACGGTGCTCGAATCGGGCGCGGGCGACGGCGATATCGTAATCGAGCCGCCGCGCGACCTACGCGAGCCCGGCAAGATCTATCCCCCCGTGGAAATCGCCAACAGCGACAGGCTCCATCTGGGTCTCTACACGACATTCCTTGTCATTGTGGACTAGCACGGACGGCGATCGGAAGACGGTCGCCGTCCGTCTTTCGTCTTCTACCTTCTGCGTCGTAAACGACAATACTCAGCGGTATACGTGGGCAGTGCGGCTATCATGGTACTTTACCGATATCCGCACTGCTCACGTATACGCGCGGCAACCCATGCCAGACAAAGGAACGCCATGGATACTACCGATAGCGCCTATGGCGACAAACTCATCCGTCTTGACACGTTCGACACCGCCGTGGCGGTCGACCCCAGCGCCGAGGACGACGCCAAGCGTCGGTTTATGACGCTTATTCTCCAGACGGCCCACCGCAACAACGGCAACATCGGACACGTGCTGCGCGCGACCAACACGAGCGGCGAGGTCTTTGCCGTCAAGCTACTCAAGGACAACGCCATCCTTTCCGGCCAAGCCCCCGACCGCTCCGCCGAGCAATCGGCAGCGCACCTGGCCAGCACCGCCGCGCTGTTCGAGGAGTACCGTCATCTGTGTACCGTCTCGCACCTGCGCGGATTTCCGCGCGTCTATGGCTACGGATCGTGCGAGGATGACCCTCTCATCCTCATGGAGTGGGTCGAGGGCACCTCGCTCAAGCAGGCGCTGCCCCTGCTTCCTCACGACGCCTCGGGCGGGCTGACCACCCAGATGGTCGCCGCCGTCGGAAACGCCGTGCTTCGTGCGCTCTTGATGACCCAAGGCCTTGTGAATCCGGTCGTCCATCGCGACCTTTCGCCTGCCAATATCATGTTCCGCACCACCAGCCGAACGCTCGAGCAGCAGATTGCTGATTGTTCCTTTGACCCCTGCCTCATCGACATGGGCTCCGCGACCATGGCTCTCGGCGACGACACGATCACCCGGCGCGCCGACATCTGGCGCTTTGCCACGCCCGCATACGCCGCGCCCGAGATGCTCACGCAGGATATCGAAGGCATCGCGGCCCTTCGCCGTTCGCCGGCAATCGACGTCTATGCGCTTTCGAGCATTTTGTACCAGCTCTACAGCGGTCGCAAACCGTTTGACTTTGAGTCGACGGACGCCGCTGCAACCGGCTCGTTCTATCTCGTAAAGACCAAGACCAAGCCGGCACCGCTCGAGCCGCGCTGCGAGGGCGATGAAGCGCTCGTCCAAATCATCATGAAGGGTCTCTCAGTCGAGCAGTGCGATCGTCCCACCGAGCAGCAGATGCTCGAGGCGCTCTCGGCATACCTCACCGATGCCGAATCCGAGGGCCGCGAAGGCGCGGGCAGTGACGCCGCAATCGACATCGACTCCGGTACGCACCTTAAGGTCGACGTCGCCGGCGAGCGCGCGCGAGAGATCCTGGAGCAGGCCCGGCACGATGCCATGACCCGCCGCCGCTTTATTATCGGTGGCGTCGTTGCAGTCGTTGCGGGGCTCAGCGTCATTGGGGCGGCGACCCATGGCTTTGGCATCCCCGACTACCTGAACGGCATCCGCGGTTCGCTTGACGACTACACTTGGGATCAGCTGCAGGAGATCTCGCTCAAGATTAAGGCCGCCGAGACCCGTAGCGAGGCACGCGAGATTGCCAAGCGCTATCATCTGCTCGATGACAACGGGCATATCCCCTATCCGTGTACCAAGCGCGTGAAACTCACCAACGGGCTGGAGGTCGGCGCGCAGCTTGTGGGCATCCGTCACGATGAGCTTCTGGACGGGACGGGCAAGGCCGGACTGACGTTTATGTTCGACGCGGGTATTGCCGAGCGCAACGCTGCGTCTGAACCGCCGAGCGCCGGCTGGGCAGATTGCGAGCTGCGGGAATGGCTCGACGGCGACGGCCTTAAGCTGCTGCCCAACAAGTTGCGCGCACTCATTAAAGGGGTCAAGAAGGTCTCGAACAATGTGGGCGCCGCCAACAGCGCATCGTGCCTGAGCGAGTTGCCCGCAACCCTTTGGCTGCCCGCCATGGTCGAGCTGTGCGGTACGCAACCGTCCGATTCGTTTGCCAAGGACTATCACTACCTGGCAGAAATCTACAACGGCGAGGGCAAGGAGTATCAGCTCTTCCGCGAGCTCAAGGTGAGCCCGTATTCCACGAACGAGACGATGGTCCGCCAGTGGAAGGGCAAGGACACCTGCTGGTGGGAGCGCACGGTGAGCCCCGACTCATCGGAGACCGAAGGCACGCTCTACATAAACCGTGTGGGCCACGACGGCGACGTCTTTACGTACGCAACGCCTGCGGAAAAGCCAAACAAGCTAACCTGTGTGATTCCCGGGTTCTGTATCTAGGCGGCGGGCGTCTTGCCGTGACGGGACCCCTCCCCGGCAAATGTCTCGATCTGTAACACCAGCTCGGCAGATACAGGTCTAGATGTTACAGAACGAGACAAACCCCAACCCCGCGAGACAACATCTCAATCTGTAACAGTAAGGGGTCAAAAACCTCTCTAGATGTTACAGAACGAGACATTTGAGTTGACCGCGGATGGTCCGTCTCGATCTGTAACAGTTAGAGGTCATTTTCACTGCTAGATGTTACAGATTGAGACATTAGCTTGCCGAGAACTTCGCCTCATAAATGTGACTCAAGTGCGTCGATGTTTCCTTGCCAATGTTGCGCAACAGGAGCCCTTTCGGCGGTCGTAACGTACGAATTGTCGTAGGTACCCCTTCAACGATTGGGAGAAGAAATGACAAAGTACGCACCTAAACACTCGGAAGTCTCAGGCGGCGCCAAGCCTCGCCCCACATTCTCGGGCCACAAGGCAACACGACTCGCCGTCACCGCGGCAACCACCATCGCTATGACCGGCTCGTCGCTGCTCGCGCCGTTCTCGGCATTTGCCAACGATGTGAGTGATACCACGGCACAGGACGCGATCATGTCCCCGCTTGCTGTCCACGCCGGCGAGGCGGCAGGCTCCGCAGTAAAGGCAGACGCCCAGAAGATTGCCGACTTGCAGGCTGCGATCGACGCCGCAAAGGCTGCCGAGGCAGACGCCAAATCCGACTACGACACGGTGGCTGCCCCCTATACCGAAAAGCAGGCGGCACGCGACAACGCACAAAGCACCTATGACGTCTCCGTCTCCGATAATTCGCAGGCAGAGGCCGCCGCGCGCGCCGAATATGCTCGCCAGCTCGATGAAAGCGTCAAGGCGGCCGACAGCGCCAGTGCCACGCTGAAGGATGCCCAGGGAAAGCTCGATGCAGCCAAGACCGACGCCGAGGACAAGTCGAAGGTCCTTGACGCCGCAAAACAGGCGGCAGCTGATGCGCAGGCCAAGCTCGAGGCAGCCCAAAAGGCAGCCGCCAACGCAACGCCGGAGGAAATCAAGGTCGCCGAGCAGGCTGCCGCAGATGCGCAGGCCGCTCTGGATCAAGCAAAGGCTGCGAAGGCCACTGCCGATTCCGCGCTCGCTGACGCTCAGCAGGCTCAGAGCGCCGCGCAGAGCGCTTACGACGAAGCGGCAGGCACGCTGGCTTCCGCTCAGCAGGAAAAGAACGCCGCGGATGGTAAGGTAGTCGCGGCACAGACAGCGTACGACAGCGCACAAGCCGATTTGGCGGCCGCAAAGGCAGGCGCCGAGGGCCCGGAGTATGACGCCGCCCAGGCAAAGGTCGATGCTGCCCAAAGCGCACTCGACCAGGCGAAACAGCAGCAGGCGACTGCCGAAGCAGGCCTTTCTCAGGCAAATAGCGACGTTGCATCCAAGCGGGACGCCCTCACCGGCGCCGAAAGCGAGCTCGAAGCCAAGAAGCAGACAGTCGCAGCAGCCGAACATGATGTAACGGCAGCCCAGACGAAAGCCGATGCGGCGCAATCGGAGTTGACCTCGGCGAAGCAGGCACATGCTGCCGAACTGGAGAAGGCAATGGCCGCTCAGAAACAAGTCGACCAGGCAAAAGCCGAGAAGGAGCAGGCAGACAAGGCGCTCGAAACTGCCAAGGCAAACCAGGAGGCCGCCGATCAAGCCGTTATCGATGCACAGAAAGCATACGATACATGCAAGGCAGCAACCGATAAGGCAACGACGGCGGAGGCGCAGAGCGTCATCGGCTTCTACCAGTTCATCGGCGCCAACGACGCTGCAAACATCATCTATAGGCAGAGCGATAAAAACCCGACGACCATTGGCGATAAAAAAGACGGCACGTCACTCGACAACGCCAAGCTATCGTTTAACAAGCTGCGCGAGATTAACGAATACCGTGCAAGCGTTGGATTGAGTGAGCTTAGGGTGACGGCCGAGCAAATGGCAATCGCTCAATCCGACTCCAATTACTCTGACAAAACGCTAGGTCACTCAGATTACGCCAATTGTGAAAATGCCGCCTGGAACTTCAGTACTAAAGAAAACATCGCGCACCAATGGGTCGATGCTGAAAAGGAGATATTTGACGAGGCTGCGGCGAAAGCCGGCCTTGGCAACGTTGCCCCCAAAGATGCTTGGGATACTTTCTGGAGCCACAAAACCGAATTCGAAAAGCAAGGGGCAGACTTTGGCACCGTCGGCCATTATTTGAATATCGTACAACCTAACGCCAAAACCATGGGATACGGCATCAACTCGCGCGGAACCCTTTGGCCGTATGTGTTCGTCTTGGAGATCGACAACAATTACGGTTCGTACGAAAAAGAATACTCGATCGATGAACTCGAGAATCTCTTTGATCAGTATCAGCTGAGCCTCTCCAAAGCCAGCGATAACCTTGCCGCCGCAAAGACGAACCTTGAGCAAAAGCGCAGCACGGCGGCATCGAAAGCCGATGCCGTAAAGGCAGCTGAGACCCTCGTCGCTCAAAAGCAGGAAGGCATTGTTGCCGCGAATAGCGACCTTGCCGCCAAGAACGACAGCGTAGCAAGTGCCGCCGCCGCTGTTGCCCTAGCAAAGCAGAATCTCGCCAAGGCAAACGGAAAAGTTGCCGAAGCCGAAAACCAGGTCAAAGCCGCCCAAAGCAACGTGGCGACCGCAGAGCAGGTCGTCAACCAGAAGCGCGCCGAGCTTAAGGCATCGCAAGAGCAAGCCGCTCAGAGTCAGAAGAAGGTTGATGACGCCAAGGCAGAGACTCTCGTAAAGCAGCAGGCTCTGCAAGATGCAAAGAAGGAACTTGCCAAGTATTCAGCCGATGTTGCTGCGGCTCAGGAGAAAGCCGATGAGGCCCATCAGGCGCTTGATGAAGCCACGGCAGCCCAGACGTCTGCCCAGAGCGCTCTCGAAAAGGCGAAGCTCGACGGGGCTGCCAAGAAGCAGGCCCTCGACACCGCGAAGGACAACGCCGAGGCCAAGGCGGCGACCGCGGAGCACGCCACAAGCAATCTGGCCACGGCGGAAAACGACTTTGCTTCAAAGAAGGCCCGTGCCGACGCCCTGAGCAATGCAGCCGATAATCTTGCCACCGCCGAGGCGGCCAAGAAGGACGCCGACACAGCAGTGACTGAGGCCGGAGTCGCCCTTGGTGCGGCAAACGACGCCATCGCAAACGCCGAACAGGCGGTCGAGAATTCTCAGGCCGCATCGGACGCCGCTGCCGCTACTCTCGGAAAGCTCAAGTCCATCAACGTCGAAAACGGCATTGCTACTGGCTCTGACGCAAACGCGAACGATACGCTCAATGCCCTCTTTGCCAAGTGCGTCGCCGCCAAGCAGGCAGAACATAACGCAAAGGCCGCACTTGATGCCGCTCAGGCAGACCTTGATGCTGCGACGCCCGCCTACACCGAGGCTCTCAACGCCTACAACGAGGCAAAGGCAAAACGCGTTGCCGCCGAGCAGGCCCTGAAGGACGAGATCGCTCGTCAGGAGCAGGAGGCGGCGAAGGCCGAGCAGGCCAAGATCACGCAGGCCGCCGCTAAGCCGGTTGCTGGAAAGCCGTCTGCCGGCAACGCCAAGACGGCCGACAACTCGGCGCTTCCCACCACGGGCGACAATGCTGCGCTCGCCGGTGAGACGTTTGTCATCGGAGGTGTCGTGCTCGTAGCCGCCGGCGTCTTCCTGACTGACAAGAAGCGTCGTCAGGAGTAAGGATTTCGGGAGGACGGCTTCTCCTCCCTCCCACCGCTTCGCAAACCCTGCCCAACATGCGCCGGGGCGCCCATCACGCGGGCTCCCCGGCGTTTTACGTTGTATGCCCGGGGCATCTGCTCCGAGATTGTCTCGATCTGTAACAACTAAGACCCAAACATCGGTCTTACTGTTACAGATCGAGATGTTCGGGTTACCCCCGAATGGTTTGTCTCGATCTGTAACATCTAGCAGGCAAAACGGTCCCCAGATATTACAGATTGAGACGTTAAGTTGTGGCTCGACGCAATGTCTCGATCTGTAACAGTTAGAGGTCATTTTCCCTGCTAGATGTTACAGATTGAGATGCTTGGTTGGGACGGTCCATCGGCCAACCATCCATCCTCATCTGTAACGAAATCTCATATATTATTTCTGTACTGGACACCCCCAGGGGGTATGGGTGTATAGTATCGGATGGTTAACATTTCCGACACTACGTCACAGAAAGGAGAAGCCATGGCTCAAGATAAGTTCGATGTGGGCGGCATGACGTGCGCCGCCTGCCAGGCGCACGTGGACCGTGCCGTGAGCAAGCTCGACGGCGTCCAAAGCGTCGCGGTCAATCTGCTCGCCGGCTCTATGCTGGTGGACTACGACCCTGCGCAGGTCTCCCCCGACGACATCTGCACCGCTGTCGACCGCGCGGGCTACTCGGCCTCGCCCGTCAGCGCGGGCACCGACGCTGTCCAAAGCGGAAGTGCGCAAGCCAGGTCCGGCGCCGCCCATATGGAGTCGCCGACCAAAAAGTTGGAGGCCGCCGCCTCTGCCATGCGCACCCGCCTCATCGTCTCGATCGTATTCCTCATCCCACTGTTCTACATAGGCATGGGGCACATGCTCGGTTGGCCACTGCCCGGCGTCTTCACCGACCACACCCACAGCATGACGCTCGCGCTCACCGAGCTCGTCCTGCTCATTCCCATCGTCTACGTCAACGACGCATACTTTATCAACGGGTTTAAATCGCTTGCGCACGGCGCGCCTACCATGGACGCCCTTATTGCCGTGGGCGCCACTGCTTCCATCGCCTGGTCGCTCTACGCCATGTTCATCATGGCCGACCAGCTAGCCGCGGGTCAGGTCCACGAGGCCATGATGACGGGCATGGACAACCTGTATTTTGAGAGCGCCGGCACAATCCTGTCGCTCGTCACCGTGGGCAAATATCTCGAGACACGCAGCAAATCCAAGACCGGCGGCGCCATCGAGGCGCTCATCGACTTGGCGCCCAAGACCGCGACCGTCGTAGCAGAGGACGGCACCGAAACCACCGTCGATGTCGACGCCATCCTTCCCGGCCAGGTCCTGCGCGTGCGCCCCGGCGAGTCCATCCCCGTCGATGGCGTGGTGCTCGAGGGCAGCTCGGCCGTGGACGAGAGCGCGCTCACCGGCGAGTCCATCCCCGTGGAGAAGACCGCCGGCGACACTGTCAATGCGGCCACGGTCAACCGCACGGGCTCGTTTACCTTCCGCGCCACGCGTGTGGGCGCCGACACGTCGCTCGCCAAGATTATCCAGCTCGTCGAGGATGCCAACGCCACCAAGGCGCCCATCGCCCGCCTGGCCGACAAGGTCGCCGGCGTGTTTGTGCCCGTGGTGTTCGTGATCTCGGCCGTGACCTTCGTGGTGTGGATGGCACTGACCGGAAGCGTCAACGAAGCGCTCACCTCCGCCGTCGCTGTGCTGGTGATCAGCTGCCCGTGCGCGCTGGGCCTGGCCACGCCCGTCGCCATTATGGTCGGCACCGGCAAGGGCGCCGAGATGGGCATTCTGTTTAAGAGCGCCGAGGCACTGGAGAACCTGCGCAGCGTGGGCACCGTGGTGCTCGACAAGACGGGCACCGTCACCCGCGGTAAGCCTGCCGTGACCGATATCGTGGCAGCCACGCGCGCCGACGGCTCGCCCGCCATGAGCGAAAAGGCGCTGCTCAAGCTGGCCGCCGCGTTGGAGCGCTCGAGCGAGCACCCGCTGGCCGAGGCGATTATGGCCGAGTGCGAGACACGCGAGATCGTCGCACGCATGGTCGAGGACTTTACCGCCGTGCCCGGTCGCGGCGTTACGGCGCGCGAGGGGCAAAACGCCATTGCAGCCGGCAACGTACGCCTGATGAACGAGTTGGGCGTTACCGTGCCCGCGGGTCTTGCCGAGCAATTTGCCGCCGAGGGCAAGACGCCGCTGTTCTTTGCCAAGAACGGCGAGCTTGCCGGCACCGTTGCCGTGGCTGACGAGGTCAAGGAGACGAGCGCCGGGGCCATCGCCGCACTGCGCTCGCTTGGCGTCGACGTGCGCATGCTCACCGGCGACAACCGCGTCACCGCCGAAGCGATCGCCCGCCGCGTGGGGCTGAGCAGCGAACAGGTCATCGCCGACGTTCTCCCCGCCGACAAGGAACGCCACGTGCGCGAACTGCAGGATGCGGGCGGCAAGGTCGCCATGGTGGGCGACGGCATCAATGACTCCCCCGCCCTGGCGCGCGCCGACGTGGGCCTTGCTATCGGCACCGGCGCCGACATCGCCAAAGAAGGGGCTGATGTGGTGCTCATGCGCAGTGACCTCATGGATGTTGCGCGGGCCATCGAGCTTTCGCGCGCCACGATCCGCAACATCAAGCAGGACCTGTTCTGGGCGCTGTTCTACAACGGCATCGGCATTCCGCTGGCGGCGGGCGTGTTCTTCCCGCTCACCGGATGGCAGCTCTCGCCGATGTTTGGCGCTGCGGCCATGAGCCTGTCGAGCGTATGTGTCGTAAGCAACGCTCTGCGCCTAAAATCCTTTAAGCCCAAAGTGGCAAAATAGGATCGCCATTAAGTCCATTTAGAACGGGTTTTCCAGGTGCCCGAGATTGACCTGAAAGAGGAGCGACGCGTACTTTGGTGCGCGAGCGACGGCTTGAAGGTCAAGGTCGGGTGCCTGGGAAAGCCGACACAACAGAGAGGAATACCCATGCGTTTCACAATTAAGACTTCCGGCCTTATGTGCGGCCACTGCGACGCCACCGTCGAGACGGCGTTGCTCAACGTGGCCGGCGTGACCGACGCCGACGCCGATCACGAGACTCAGACCGTACAGGTGGAGTGCGCCGACACCGTGACCGCTGAGCAGCTCGCTGCCGCCGTCGAGGGCGCCGGCGAGAAGTTCCACGCCCTTTCGGTGACCGCCGCATAACGACCCGCACGTACCCCCGACCAGAAACGAGGACCCGCCATGATGGCAGACCATAAATCGGTGACCCGCATGCTCAAGACGGCACGCGGTCAGATCGACGGCATCCTGCGGATGGTCGAGGAGGACCGCTACTGCGTCGATATCTCCACACAGCTCATGGCCACACAGGCGCTCCTCGCGCGCATTAACGCCGACGTGCTCAAGGCGCATATCGAGGGCTGCGTGACTTCGGCAATCGAATCGGGCGACGAAGACCTCAAAGCCGCCAAACTCGCCGAAATCGAACGCGTCGTCGACAAACTCTCCAAGTAATTGGGGCATTGGGGACAGGTACGTTTGCACCGTCTTGGTATTCCGGGGACAGGTATGTTTGCACCACATTGGTGCAGATTAACCTGTCCCCCTTGCTCTAAATCGGGTATAAAGGCGTGCAGCATATCGAACGAAAGGCAATTTGCATGAATGACTTTATGAAGGGTCGCAATGGTGCCGATGAACTCACCATCGTGATGGGTTTTGCCGGCATCGTCATCGCGATGATCGGATCGATAGCCCGCATCCAGTGGCTCAGCTGGATTGCCATCGCCGTAATCGTGATTGGCGTGCTGCGCGGCCTGTCCAAAAATATCGACGCACGTCACAAGGAGAACGAGGCCTTTGTCGCCGCGACTGCAAACGTACCCGGCTTGGGCAAGTTTGTAGCTAGCTTGGGCGGCGGAGCTGCAGCGGCCAACGCCTCGCGCGCAGCCGGTACTAGCAAGGAAGACTTTGAACGTGCCAAGCGCACAGCCAAGAAGATGTGGAAGGGCCGCAAGACCACGGCCTATCTTAAGTGCCCCAACTGCGGCCAGATGCTCTCCGTTCCCAAGGGCAAAGGCAAGATCTGCGTCACCTGCCCCAAGTGCCATGCCAAGATGGAGACGCGCTCATAGCCGCCATACCATGGGACAAATAAAAGCCGAGGCCTCGCACTGGGACCTCGGCTTTTTCTGATTATGACAAAAGGATTGTCCCTTTGTCGCATCACCATATCGCGCGCTTACGCCACGCCATCGCGGGCAAGCTCCTCGGCCAACGCCTCGGCAGGCATGGCCATAATCGCGTCGAGCTCGGCGTCCACCTCGAGGATGCGCTTCACCTTGAGCTTGCGCACCAGATCGCCGCGACACATCACGTGCATCGGCTCACGCAGAGCGCACAGGTCATCGAGCGGGTTCTCGCGCGTCACCAAGATATCGGCAGCCTTGCCGCACTCAATTGTGCCGGTCTCGCCGCCCAGCCCCAGCAGCTCAGCATTGACTTGCGTAGCTGTATGCAGCGCGAAGGCGTTGCTCACGCCGACATACTTGGCAAAATAGGCCACCTCACGCCACATGTCGTACTGCGTCACGAACGGGCAGCTCGAGTCCGTGCCAAGGCCCACCTTAACGCCAGCTTCCAGTGCGGCACGAGCGCTCTCGATAATACCCGAGCACACGATATCGCCGTTCTTCTTTTGCGTGTCAGTCGAATGGGTCTTTTCCGGGTCGAGCAATACAAACGGCAGCGCCGGGCTGATAGTGCAGGTCACACTCGGAGCACGCCCCTCGAGCTGCGTGCCCGCGGCGCCACGGTACAGCTCCAAGATCTCGGGTGTCAACGGAGCGCCGTGCTCAATCGTGTCAACGCCGGCCTCAAGCGCGGCCTTCACGCCCTCGGTACTCTCGACATGGGCCATAACCGGAAGGCCCATATCGTGCGCCGCCTTGCATGCCGCCGTGGCAACCTCCACCGGCATACGCAGCACGCCCGGCTCGCCCACCTCGGTCGCATCGAATACGCCGCCCGTTACGAACAGCTTAATGACGTCGGCACCGCGCACATACAGGTCGCGCACCTGTTCGGCTGCCTCGGCGGGACTGTTGGCCACCTGGGCGAACAGGCCCGCACCATGGCCGCCCGGCACCGTGACGCCCGTTCCCGGCGCCACCAGGCGAGGACCTTGATACTTGCCGGCATCGATAGCATCGCGCACGGCCAGATCGGCAAACAGCGGGTCGCCCGCGCCGCGCACCGTGGTCACGCCGCTTGCCAGCTGCTGCTGAGCGCTGCCCTTGAAGATATGGCGCACGATGGCGCGCCCCACGGGATTATCGAGCTTCTTCATCAGCGCGCCCGCATCGCCCGCCGAAACCGGTTTGCCCGAACCGCACAGATGCACATGCATATTGATGAGGCCCGGCATGAGATACGCCCCTGCCAGGTCGATGACCTCGGCGCCCGCCGGCGCCTGCGCCACGGCGCTCGGACCAATCCAGGTGATGATGCCACGCTCGACGGCCACGGCCATATCGGGCTGCGGCTCCATATGCTCCGAGCCATCCAAGACGGTCGCATTGATAAACAACGTGGGACGATCGGCAGACGCCATATCGAGCTCCTCCCTCACGATTAACTTGAACATTTGTCCATTATCACCTAATGCAGCGACCTAAAGTCGAGCATATCGGTTAACGGAGGGAAGAGGGGATGTGGGGGACGGAATACGTTGCAGCCCCACCCCAGCAACATCAGGGGAATGTCTCGATCTGTAACAGGTACAGGGTTATTGGGCCCCCTGATGTTACAGATCGAGACATTCGGTCGACGTTTCACCGGTTTGTCTCGATCTGTAACAATTACGAACTCAAACAACTTCTAAACGTTACAGATCGAGACAAAACCTCTCAGCGCCCATACCACTGACGTCTCCACTCCTCAGCCAAATCGGGCCGTCGCGGAATACCCGCCAACCTCATCTTTTCAGCCAGCTTCCCCGGGTTCTTGAGTTCATCAAACGTAAACCGAAGCACCTTGTGCCCGAGCATCGTCAGATGGGACTCTCGCTGACGTTCTGCCACGAATGGGCCGACCGACTCCCGACCCTCGCCGTTCTGCAAGGTGTACTTCCCCTTTCCGTCGAGCTCGCCGATGACACACGTCCCGTCCATGAGCCGCCAAAAATAGTCGACGCGAAACGCCTGGCTCGGATCGAGCGGGTCGCGAAACTCCACCTGCAGCTCCGGAACTGGAAAGCCGTACGCAATAAAGAACGCTCGGAACCGAGACTCGCCGCCGTTTTCGGACAGCCCGTCCGCATACGACGCAATCACCTGTGCCCTGCGATACCCTCGCCTGCCCTCGCAATCGGCGCGGAGGCGCTCGCACAAATCCCAACGTGATACGCCTTTCGCCCGCGGTGCAGAATCGGCAATCGCCAACCCGTAGGAGAACGGCGCACGCAGTAAGCAATCCTCCACCGTGCGCCAAAACGACGTCACCTGCACGCCGTCGGCTTGTTCAAGTGCACCCGCCGCCTGCGGACGCAACAGCCGACATCCTGCACTCAGCGGCACCGAGCAACCCGTCTTAACAAGATATCGTGGCCCGAGCAGATCATTCGGCACCTCCAGACCCCACAAAAGCGCCGCGTCATAGCCCCAAAACGCCCAATCGGGATGAAACTCCGCAAGCCCTTTGATAGTCCTCAGCGCTCGCTCCGCCGGCGTCAATGCATCCCAATCATGCTGAAAACAGAACAGGTACGGCTCGGGCTCCGCGATATCGTCGGTTCCAACATGGCGTCGTAGCCACATGAGCTCGGCATTGTCATGCGTTGCGAGCAGTGCACCTTGCTCGGTCGCCTCCGTGAGCCGCGCGAGCATCCTGTTCCGCGCCAAGGTGTTACGTGCTGCATGCTTGTGTTTAAAAACGGTATTAGACACTTCCATCACCACCACATCGGACAAATGGACCATTGTCACCGCTGCCACTGTCGGCAAACGCCTCGATCTGTAACAGAAAGACCGATTTTTGACCGCTAGATGTTACAGACCAAGATCTTTCGGTACCGCGTCCACCCTTTGTCTCAATCTGTAACAGGTAGGTCGAATTTTGGCCTGTAGATGTTACAGATTGAGACATTCCCCCAACCAGGTGCCAAACGTCTCGTTCTGTAACAGTTAGACGTTCTCCAGCCCCCAAACGTTACAGATTTAGACAAACCAGCGGCGCCCAAGCGTTCGTCTCGATCTGTAACAGGTAGACCGGTTTTTTGTCCCTAAACGTTACAGATTGAGACAAAGTCAGGGGCAGCAGGCGACGCCAGTCACATCCCCTACTCCCACTCCTGCTCGTAGATGTTGAGCGACTTTACGTACCGCCCCTGGGCGCCCATGATGTCGCGGACCAGACGCAAGAAGAAACTGATGCACAAGGTGTCAAAGCCATCCTGCAGGTCCTCCGGATGCACCGCACCAGGCCCATCGACCGCCGTGTCACTCAGGCGTGCGATGTCATACAGATAGAGTTGTCCCGCCGTCAGCCAGACATCGTCGACGCAGGCGAGGCGCACCGCAATCGCGCCGTCGCTCCAATGCTCCTTTTGCACGATATGCGGGTCGTAGACATCAAAGCGACGGTCGGTGCGCGTATCCTTCAGCGCAACCATGCCGTTCGCAGGATCCTTGTCCAAAATGCCAAAGCGCGAGAAATACTGTGTGTCGCGTACCTGCTCGAGCCGCTTGAGCGAGGCAGGCGAAAGCAATGTCGGCGGCTCTTCAACATACAGCTCGAGCAACGTCTTGCCATGGCGATAGGGGCGCTCGAAGAGCAGCCAATCGGTAAATGCCATGTTGTAGGCCATGATTTCGTTTTGCGAAGGCTCGGTGCAATAGCTGAGCCACGGGTCGACAATGATCTCGAACTGTTCACGCGCCGGCTCCAAAAACTGGAACTTCCGCAGCATCCAAAAATGGGCCATGTCGGCAATATCGTTGCCGACGGCTTCGGCCAGCTGCGCTCGATCTAAAGCGTGATCAGTCATGGCATCCTCCTCAAACTGATGGACCTCAATTTGAGCTTACGAGGAGGGTGGGCAGCCACGACCAGCGCGGGCAAAATAGGCCTCCGGCTGCAAACCAGATGCTGACCAAACACTTGACGAAAAGCTTGACCGAAAATGCGCACTGGAACAAAACCGCAGGTAAACATAGGCGGCCAACCCGCCCTTTTGAGCCAAGCGCCCCCGGCCACCACAGAAACAGCAGAGCACCACAGCTCAAGAAGACGCCGAATGGACACTCGCGCGTCGACAAACGAACGAACCGCTCGCAAAGAGTGTCCCCAACGACTAGACAAAAATGACCAGTCATTGGGGACGTTCTTAAATGACTACTTTACAGCTCCAGCGCCTCGGCGACCTCGGCAGCGCAGGCCAGGGCGTCGGCCATGGCGTTCACAACGAGCGAGCTGCCGTTGCGCGCATCACCGGCAACATACACCGGCGCGGCATCCGCGGCGACGCCGTCGACACGCGCCGCAAGATGCGAGTCCTCGACGGCCATCACAGGCAGCGGACGACCAGCGGTGGCAACAGGCACGCCTACCGCATCGAACACGCCATGCTCAGGACCCGTAAAGCCGCAGGCGATGAGCACCAGCTGCGCCGGCACCTCGTGCTCGGAGCCCGCGATGCGCTCGGGCTTGCCAGCCGACCAATCCAGATCGACCACGCGCAGGCCCGCGGCCGCGCCCTTCTTGTCCAGCAGCACCTCGAGCGTATCCACGCCCCAAGCGCGCATCTCGCCGCCCATGGCAGCGATGGCCTCCTGCTGGCCGTAGTCGGTCTTCTTAACGTTTGGCCACTGCGGCCAGGGGTTGCTCGCCGCGCGCGCATCAGGCGCCGCCGGCAAGAACTCAAACTGGCGCACGCTGCGCGCACCCTGACGTACCGCGGTGCCCACGCAGTCGTTACCGGTATCGCCGCCGCCAATGACCACGACGTCCAGGCCGCACGCGTTCACCACGGGCTCTCCGCCATCGAGCACCGAGACGGTCGAAGCCGTCAGGTAGTCCACGGCGTACACCACGCCCGGGGCATCAATGTTCGCAGCCGAAAGCCCACGCGGAGCACGAGCGCCGGCAGCCACCACGACAGCGTCAAAGCCATCGAGCTTGGCTGCCACCGCAGGGTCCGTCACATCTGCGCTCAGCTCAAACACAATGCCCAGCTCGCGCATGAGCGCCACGCGACGCTCGACCACGGACTTCCCGAGCTTCATGTTGGGAATGCCATACATAAGCAAACCGCCCGGACGGTCGTCACGCTCAAACACCGTCACGCGGGCGCCGCGACGCGCGAGCTCCCATGCTGCCACCAGACCAGCAGGACCGGAGCCCACCACGGCGACCGTGGGTGCGCCCTCCCCCGCCGGCTCAAAGCGACGCGGGCCACCGTTTGCCCATTCGTGGTCGCTGATCGCACGCTCGTTGTCATGGATCGTCGTGGGCTGACCGTCGACCGACCCCAAGTTGCATGCGGCCTCGCACAGCGCCGGGCACACGCGACTCGTGAACTCGGGCATGGGCGAGGTGAGCGACAGACGCTCGGCAGCCTCGTCCCAGCGGCCGCGGTACACCAGCTCATTCCACTCGGGAATCAGGTTGTGCAGCGGGCAGCCGCTCGGGCGTGCCTTGCCAAAGCTCGCGCCCATCTGGCAAAACGCCACGCCGCACATCATGCAACGGCTCGCCTGGGCGCGACGTGCATCGTCATCGAGCTCCACGTACAGCGGATCAAAATCATGGCTGCGCTCCTCCACGGGACGAAGCTCGTGGGTCACGCGATCGATATCAAGAAAAGCACCGGGCTTACCCATGGCACTTACGCCTCCTTCTTGGTCGAAGCAACAGAGCTGGCGGCGGCGGGCACAGCGCCAGCGACACCACCCGCCACATCAAAGCGAGCGACATCGGCGGCGTCGGCGCGACCGGTCACAATGTCAAACGCCAGCTCCTCGGCCTGCTCATGCGTCTTGCCGACGGCCTCGGCGGCGGCGACAATCGCCAGCACGCGCTCGTACTCGGTTGGAATGACCTTCACAAAGTGCTTGCTCATCGTCTCAAAGCTGTAGAGCAGCTTAATGCCGCGCGGGCTCTGCGTCGCGTCCACGTGCTCCTGGATGAGCTCGCGAATCTGCGCCAGCTCACCGGCCGTCGGGGCTTTAAGCTCAACGCTCTCGTGGTTCACACGGGCATCGAGCGTGCCGTACTGGTCAAAGACGTAAGCCACGCCGCCCGTCATGCCGGCGGCGAAGTTCTGCCCGACCTCGCCCAGGATGAGCGCCAGACCTCCCGTCATGTACTCGCAGCCATGGTTGCCGCAGCCCTCGACCACCACGGTGGCACCGGAGTTGCGTACGCCAAAGCGCTGGCCGGCCAGGCCGTTAATGAAGCCGCGACCGCTCGTAGCGCCAAAGAACGCAACGTTGCCCACGATGATGTTCTCGTCGAACTTGTAGGTCGCATGCGGGTTGGGGCGCACCGACACCTCGCCGCCCGAAAGGCCCTTGCCAAAGTAGTCGTTGGCGTCGCCGCACACGTTGAGCGTAATGCCGCGCGGCAGGAAGGCGCCAAAGCTCTGACCGGCCGAACCATCGCAATCGATGGTGATGGAGCCGGCGGGCAGGCCCTCGGGATGCGCCTTGGTCACCGCGTTGCCCAAGATGGTGCCCACGCAGCGGTTGACGTTGGCGATATCGGCGCGAAAGCGAATCGGACGCAGGTGCGCACGGGCATCGGCCGTATAGGGCACAAACAACGTGGAGTCGAGCGTCTTATCGAGCTCGCTGTCCGCAGCCATCTGGGGCAGGAAGTGACGGCCGTCGGCGCCCGGGATGTGGGCACCAAACTCACAGGTCGCGCTTGCCAGCACGGGCGACAGATCGAGCAGGTTGGCCTTGCGGTTGCCCGGGACCTCGATCTGGCGCAGGCACTTGGGATGGCCGACCATCTCGTCGACGGTGCGGAAGCCCAGGCTCGCCATGACCTCGCGCAGCTGCTCGGCAACAAAGAGCATAAAGTGCTCGACGTGCTCTGGCTTGCCGCGGAAGCCGCGACGCAGGCGGCAGTTTTGCGTAGCGATGCCGGCCGGGCAGGTATCCTGCTGGCAGTCGCGCTGCATGAGGCAGCCCATCGAGATGAGCGGCATGGTCGCAAAGCCAAACTCCTCGGCACCCAGCAGGCAGGCGACGGCGACGTCGGTGCCGTCCATGAGCTTGCCATCGGCCTCGAGCACCACGCGTGAGCGCAAACCGTTTTGCAGCAGCGTCTGCTGGGCCTCGGCAAGGCCAAGCTCCAGCGGCAGACCCGCGTGCCAGATAGAGTCGCGCGCAGCGGCACCCGAGCCGCCATTGTGGCCGCTGATCAAAATCTTGTCGGCAGCGCCCTTGGCCACGCCGGTGGCGATGGTGCCGACGCCGGCCTCGCTGACCAGCTTGACCGACACGCGCGCGCCGGGGTTGGCGTTCTTAAGGTCAAAGATCAGCTCTGCCAGGTCCTCGATGGAGTAGATGTCGTGGTGCGGCGGAGGCGAGATCAGGCCGATGCCGGGCGTGGACTGACGGACCTCGGCAATCCAGGGGTAGACCTTCCTGCCGGGCAGGTGACCGCCCTCGCCGGGCTTGGCGCCCTGGGCCATCTTGATCTGAATCTCGAAGGCGCTGCACAGGTAGCGGCTCGTCACGCCAAATCGCGCACTTGCTACCTGCTTGATCGCGGAGTTCTTGGAGTCACCGTTAGCCAGTGGGGTCTCGCGACGCGGATCCTCGCCGCCCTCGCCGGAATTGGAACGGCCGTGCAGGCGGTTCATGGCGATGGCCATGCACTCGTGTGCCTCTTTGCTGATGGAACCGTACGACATGGCGCCGGTGTTAAAGCGGCGGACGATGTTGAGCGCGGGCTCCACCTCGTCGAGCGAAACCGGCGTGCGACCGTTGGCATTAAAGTCCAGCAGGTCACGCAGGCGCACGGCACGGCCGGTGCGGTGCAGGCGGGCGCTGTACTCCTTAAAGGTGTCGTAGCTGTCCTCGCGGCAGGCGGTCTGCAGCAGGTAGACGGTCTGCGGGTCGATAAGGTGATCCTCGCCGCCGAGCGGGCGCCACTTGGTCAGACCCAGCGTGGGCAGCTGATCGGGAGCCGGGCTCTTAAGGATAGCGAGCGCGGCGTCGTAGCGCTCATTCTGCTCGCGCTCGACGTCCTCGACACCCATACCGCCCACACGGCTCAACGTGCCGGCGAAGTACGCGTTGACGAACTCCGGAGTGAAGCCCACGGCCTCGAAGATCTGCGCCGAATGGTAGCTCTGCACCGTGGAGATGCCCATCTTGGACATGATGGAAACGATGCCGGCGGTCGCAGCCTTGTTGTAGTTGGCGATGCCCTGCTCGGCCGTCACGTCCAGGTCGCCGCGTGCCGCCAGATCGCGGATGCACGCATGTGCGTTGTACGGATAGATGCCGCTCGCGGAGTAGCCCACCAGTGCAGCAAAGTCGTGCGGGGACACGGCGTCGCCGCACTCCACCACGATGTCGGCAAAGGTACGCACGCCGGCGCGAATCAGGTGGTTGTGCACGCAGCCCACGGCGAGCAGCGACGGTACGGGCACCTCGCCCGCAGCGGCACGATCGCTCAACACCACGATGTTCACGCCGTCGCAGACCGCAGCCTCAACGTCCTCTGCAAGCTGCTTGAGCGCAGCCTGCAGCGCACCCTCGCCGGCATCGCGGCGGTAGACGGCACGGAAACGGCGGGTCTTAAAGCCCACGCGGTCGATGGCGCAAATGCGGTCGAACTCCTCCTCGCTCAGCAGCGGACGCTCCAGGCGCACCAGCTGGCAGGCCGTACGGGAGTCCTCGAGCAGGTTGCCGTGGTTGCCCAGGTAGAGCGTGGTCGAGGTGACCATATGCTCGCGAAGAGCGTCGATCGGCGGGTTCGTGACCTGAGCGAACAGCTGATAGAAGTAGTCGAAGAACGAGCGCGTCTTCTTGGACAGGCAGGCCAGCGGCGCATCGATACCCATCGAGGCGAGCGGCGCCTTGCCCTGCTGGGCCATGGGACGCACGACTTCGTCAACATCATCCCAGTGATACCCGAGCTTGGCCATGCGCACGGCGGCGGGCACCTCGTCGTCCTCGGCGGGTGTTGCCGCAACGGGCTCATCGAGCGCGTCAACGGTCAGCGTCTCCTCGGCAATCCAATCACGGTAGGGCTTTTCCTTGGCATAGCGGGCGCGCAGCTCGTCGTTGTAGATCACGCGGCCGCGGGCAAAATCGACCTCGAGCATCTGGCCCGGCCCCAGACAGCCGCTCGTCAGGATGTTCTCGGGGCTCACCTCGATGGTGCCCACCTCGCTTGCCAGCATAAAGCGACCGTCGCGCGTCACATAGTAGCGGGCGGGACGCAGGCCGTTACGGTCGAGGGCGGCACCCAGCGTGCGACCGTCGGTAAAGGCGATGGCCGCCGGGCCATCCCACGGCTCCATGAGCATGGACTGGTAGGCGTCGTAGGCGCGGCGTTCCTCGCTCAGATTGTCGTTGTGGTCCCACGGCTCGGGCAGCAGCATGGACGCGGCACGTGTAAGCGGGCGACCGTTCATGACCAAAAACTCAAGCACATTGTCCAGAATCGCGGAGTCGGAGCCCTCGCGGTTGATGATGGGCATCACGCGCTCAAGATCGTGCTGCAGCACGGGGCTGTACAGGTTGGGTTCGCGGGCGCGAATCCAGTTGACGTTGCCCTTGAGGGTGTTGATCTCGCCGTTGTGGATGATAAAGCGGTTGGGATGTGCGCGCTCCCAGCTGGGCGTGGTGTTGGTGGAGTAGCGCGAGTGGACGAGCGCCACGGCCGTTTTGACAGCGGCGTCGTTGAGGTCGATGAAGAAACGGCGCATCTGCGTGGCGACCAGCATACCTTTGTACACGATGGTGCGCGAGCTCATGGAGCACACATAGAAGATCTTGTCGCGCAGGGCGAACTCAGCGTCGGCCTTCTTTTCGATGGTGCGGCGGCACACGTACAGGCGACGCTCAAAGGCATCGCCGGCGAGCGTGTCGTCCGGACGGCCCAGGAAAGCCTGCAGGATAGTAGGCATGCAGGCGCGGGCCGTCTCGCCCAGGTCGTGCGGGTCGACGGGCACCTCGCGCCAAAAGAGCAGCGGCACGCCGGCCTCGGCGCAGCCCTCCTCAAACACGCGACGGGCATCCTCTACGCCCTTGTCGTCCTGCGGGAAGAACAGCATGGCCACGCCATAGTCGCCCTCTGCCGGCAGAATCTGGCCGCACTTTTGAGCCTCTTTGCGGAAAAAGTGATGCGGGACCTGAAACAGGATGCCGGCGCCGTCGCCGGTATTCTTCTCGAGTCCCGTACCGCCGCGGTGCTCCAAGTTGACCAGAATGGACAGCGCATCGTCCAGAATCTGGTGATGGCGCTCGCCGTTGATATCGGCAAGCGCGCCGATGCCACATGCATCGTGGTCGAATTCGGGGCGATAAAGGCCCTGCTGCTGAGCGGAATCTGCCTGCATCGCGATCCTCCCCTAGATATTTAGACAGTCAGTTGAATAGGCATACTAGGTGCATCGCCGGCCCGTTGTGTTTCCCGCCCGTTTCGAAACAATCGCGTAACGCACACCCTACGAGTGGGTGCCACCGACCTCAAGGGCGACAACAAGGACCCCATGTTCGGCCCGTAAGCTCGCCGTTTCAAACATCTCAATCTGTAACACGAAGGGCCGGTTTTGGCGGCCAGCTGTTGCAGATCGAGATTTTCCATAGGACCATTTCTTCCTGTCTTGATCTGTAACACCTAGACCCAATTTCCATCCCTAGTTGTTACAGATCAAGACATTTCGGCAACTCCCTTTCACCATCCTATTCAAATACAGCAATTTTGTTAGTCTTGATTAACTTTTGAGCCTAAAACGGGTATCCTTTCCGGCGTCAAGCAAACGGCACGCAGGAGCGCACCATGATCAACCATCTCAAACATCATTTTGGCTCCCGACGCACCGGCGGTCACGGAGGACTCGACATCGCACGGCATATCGGCCCCGGATTGCTCGTGACCGTCGGCTTTATCGACCCGGGCAACTGGGCCTCCAATATGGCCGCGGGCTCGCAGTTTGGCTACGCGCTGCTGTGGATCGTCACGCTGTCCACGATTATGCTGATCGTCTTGCAGCACAACGCGGCGCACCTGGGCATCGCCACGGGCGCCTGCCTTGCCGAGGCCACGACCCGCTTTCTCCCCCGCTTCGTTGGGCGCACGGTGCTCGCCAGCGCCTACCTCGCGACCATCGCCACCGCCATGGCCGAAGTCCTGGGCGGTGCGATCGCGCTTCAAATGCTCTTTGGCCTGCCCGTACGCGCCGGCTGCGTCATCGTCGCGGCGGCATCGATTGCCATGCTCATGACAAGCTCCTACAAACGCGCCGAGCGATGGATCATCGCCTTCGTGGGCGTGGTAGGACTTTCGTTTTTGGCCGAGCTTGCACTAGTCAACGTCGACTGGCCGCAAGCCGCCACAAGCTGGATCACACCCCGTATGCCCACCGGCTCGGCCGCGATTATCGTAAGTGTCCTAGGCGCGGTCGTTATGCCCCACAACCTCTTCCTGCACTCCGAGGTCATCCAATCCATGCACTTCGAAGGCCAAGGCGAGCAGGTTATCGAAGAGCGTCTGCGCTATGAGCTCTTCGACACGCTCTTTTCGATGGGCGTGGGCTGGGCGATCAACTCGGCCATGGTCATCCTGGCCGCAACGACCTTCTTTGCGCACGGCATTGTCGTAGACGACCTCGCCGTCGCAGCGGCCACGCTCTCCCCCATCTTGGGCCCGGCGAGCTCGACCATCTTTGCGGTAGCGCTGCTGTTCGCGGGACTATCGAGCAGCGTGACAGCGGGCATGGCGGCGGGAACCATCACCGCGGGCATGTTCGACGAGGAATACGACATCCACGACCGGCACTCATCGATTGGAGTGGCGGTCTGTTTCGTCGGCGCAGTGGCGGCGTGCCTGATCGTCCCGAATCCTTTTGAGGGTCTCATCTGGAGTCAGGCATTGTTGTCGCTTCAGTTGCCGATTACGGTCTTTGTGCTCATACGACTCACCAGTTCGCCCCGCGTTATGGGCAAATACGCCAACTCGCGCCCGCTCAACGCGCTGCTCGTAGGGATCGGCGTCATCGTGACGATTCTCGACATCGTGCTGCTAACGGGGATGTAATTGGGATAGCGTGGCTGTCCAGATATAACGTCTCAATCTGTAACACGTAAGGCCGTTTTAAACCGTCAGATAAATCAAAAGGGTCCCAGCCGGAATATCCAGCCGGGACCCTTGGACAGAGCTCTGTATGGCTAATCGCCGTGTGTCTACGAGTTACTCCTCGACGAGCTCAAACTCATCGGGGCCGACGCCGCACACCGGGCACACGTAATCCTCGGGCAGCTCGGGCGTGTCGACCTCAACCTCGTAACCGCAAACGGTGCACACAAACTTATACGTCTTCTTCTCCTCAGCCATGATGTTCTCCTCTCGAACGTGACTGCTGGTGTACTTACTTATTAGTATATATTCTCAATAGTATAATGCAAGTATTTTTAGAACATTTCTAGCCTTGATACGACGAGGCTTTGGGCGGCGTCTTGCCCTTTAGCACCTTGTGATAGTAGTCGTACGTCAGCGGCGTCTCGTCGCTCAGGCGCTCCGCATCCTCGACCTCGCCAATAAACAGCAGATGCGTTCCCACATCCACAGTGTCGATCAAACGGCAGCTAAACAGGGCCGCCGCGTGCTCGGGCACATAGGGCATGCCCAGAGCCGTCTCGCGGGTCTCGTATTTGGCAAACTTGTCATAATCGCTGCTGGTGCGGAACCCAAAGTTACCGATGTAGAGCATGTCGGCGGTCTGACCGATCACGGTCAGCGCGAACGCTTTGGCCGATGCGATGACGCCCGAGGTGACATTGTCCTTGTTCACGGCAACCGAAATACGCGGCGGCATGGACGTCACCTGCACCGCAGTATTGATGACGCAGCCGGCGCGCAGCCCGTCTGCCGCAGCGCTCACCACGTACAGACCGCTCGGCATGGTAAAGAACGCAGTTTTGTCCATAACGATCACTCCCCTAGCTCGGGTTGGAACCTCATGAATGTATGTACCCACAAAAAAGGCGGCACCCATAACGGACGCCGCCTTTGAGACATATGTGTCAGAACAGTAAGAAAGATGAGACGCCCGCAGTTGCGGTGAAATAGGGACTGAATAGCCCCTCAAACAGGAAAACAGTCCGTATTCCACCGCAACTTATACAGAGTGCCTAGCGGTTGCGTTCCTTAAGGGCGCGGTCGATCTCGCGTTGGACATCACGCTTGGCCATGTCCTCGCGCTTGTCGTAGAGCTTCTTGCCGCGACCCAGACCCAGCAGCAGCTTTACGCGGCCGTCGGTATTAAAGTAGAGCTCCAACGGAACCAGCGCATAACCACGGTTGCGAAGTTTGCCGTCAAGAAAGTCGATCTCCTTGCGGTGCAGCAGCAGACGACGCCGACGGTCAGGATCGCGATTCCACACGCCACCATGGCTATAAGGGTGGATATGCAGGCCGACGAGCCAGCACTCCCCGCCGCGGATCAGCGCGAAGGTATCGGTGATCTGGCAGGCGCGCTCGCGAATCGACTTGACCTCGGTGCCACTCAGCTCAATACCGCACTCAAACGTCTCATCGATAAAGTACTCGTGATGTGCCGAGCGATTCTTGGAAATGAGTTTGCGCTCGCGCTTACTGGGCATCGCCGGCCTCCTTGGCGCCATCGGCGTTTGAGCCCGCAGCCTCGCGCTTTGCCTTGCGCTCGGCATTGAGCTCGGCATCGCTCTCGCGCACCAGTTTGATAATCGCCGCGCAGGCCTCCTCGCCCACCAAGTCGCGAGCACGTACCGTCAGGCGCGTCGCCTCCTGCTTGTCGCCGTCGCTTGCAGCATCGGTCGCGCACATAATCAGGCAGATGGCAATCTCGGCCGAAGGCGAGGTCGGCACGCCTTGCAGGGCCAGTTCACCCATCACGTGGTCGTCGCTCTCATCGGCGGCATCCGGATAGGTGGTATGGATCTTGTTGAGCAGGCGCGTCGTATGCGCATCGTTGGGCGCCAGGCGCAGCGCCAGACGCGCGCAGCCCACGGCAGCCGAAACGTTCTCGGTCTCGGGCTCCAAGAAGTACTGACCTAGATTGGCGTAAGCGCGGGCGGCGCACTTGCCATCGCTTGCACGCTCCAGCACCGAGAACGAGAGCGATGCCCATTCCTGCTTGTCCTCGAGAGCGCGGAACAGCTCGGCCAGATCCAGGCGGCAGTTGCAGTTCATGGGGTCCCAGCGCACGGCCTGCATCAAGGCGTTGCGAGCACTCACATAATCCTGCTGGCGAATGTAGGCAAACGCCATGTCAGAGTACAGGCGGTCAAACGGCACCTCGACCTGCACGAGCTCGCGCGGATCCTTCTCCACGCGGCGATAGGCCAAGCGCTCAAACTTGCTATCGAAGCTAAAGTATTGACGCTTCTCCTCCGTCTTGCACTCAGCGTCGATATACTCCTCGGCGAGCTCCACCAGACGCTCCAGCAGCGGCGTCGCCGTAGCCAGGTCGCCCTGCGCCAGATAGTTCTCGGCATACGTGATGTCTTGCAAGCTGATGGGCAGATCCATGGCTACTCCTCGATCTGAGCGAAACACGGCAGGCGCCGTATATACGGTTAATACACAAAACCCGGGTCTCTTACGAGGCCCGGGCGTTCAATTTTGGTAGCCCGTACCAGATTCGAACTGGTGATCTCCGCCTTGAGAGGGCGGCGTCCTAAACCGCTAGACGAACGGGCCATATGTAGCAAATGCAATGGCTGGGATGGAGGGAGTCGAACCCCCATTGACGGAACCAGAATCCGCTGTCCTGCCATTAGACGACATCCCAATGACTGCATCGCTGCGCTCGGCTGTGCCTTTGCGCAAGAAAGAAATATACGGGAAGTCTCGCCGTGACGCAAGCCCCAATTTTGACTTTTTTGAAATTCAGTCAAATTGGCCTAATTTAGTCCAACCCGTGAAGGACCTGTGAAGCACCAGCGACACCTACGGCGTCAAAGCCCGTAAAACATCCCACATCTACCGCTGGTAGATTACAACAATGCAGCACTCACGGCTGATGGCACAATCGAACCGTCATCATTGCACGGATATCGAGGCACCATGGACGAAGAGCTTGATTACCTATGGGAGACCCTGGGCCTCGAGATCACTGCTGACCTTTGGCCCGAACGGGACAAAATCCATCCCACACTGCGCCCCGCCATCACGGTGATGCAGGCAAAATACCGCCGTGCATCCTTTTTGATCATGCGAGTGTCATGGCACGCGGGACTCCCCGACCTTAAGCGAATCCAGGCAAGCCTCGTCGAGCTGTCCGGTATGCCGACCGTCATATCCGAGGCGCACCTGGAGCAGCGCCAGCGCGAGCGACTGCAACAGCAGCGGATTCCCTTTATCTGTCCCGGCGTTCAGGCATATCTGCCCTTTATGGACGAGGAGTACTGGAGCGGCAAGCCCAACAAGCACGTAAAGGTCTACGATCCGCACGAATGGGCACAGCTCGAGGATTGAGCCGAGCGAGCCCGCCGATGGAAAACACATCCCACCCCGATCACTCAAAACGGGTCGCATTTTCCGGAGCCGCTACAGCAACGCCTCGGCCCAAGCCGCTTCCCTAAAGCCAGGAATCGCAAAGTCGTCGCCCACCAGCAGCGGACGCTTGACCAGCATGCCGTCGGTCGCCAGCAGCTCATAGCATTCCCGATCCGTCATGCCCGCATCCAGACGCGCCTTCAGGCCCAGCTCTCGATATTTCATGCCCGACGAATTAAAGAAGCGCCGCACCGGCAGCCCCGAACGAGCAATCCAGGTCGCAAGCTCATCAGCCGTGGGATTGTCCAAAACGATATCGCGGTCGATATACTCTACCCCATGTTCGTCCAGCCATGCCTTGGCCTTCTTACAGGTCGAGCACTTGGGATATTCAACAAACAATACCGCCATGGGATTTCCTTTCTTAGAGAAAACAGGTGTATGGAAAACTGCACATCGACGACCGCTCGCGATTGCAGCCGTTATTGTAGTCAATGTCGAAGCATAGGCAGTCGCGATGTCTCGTCTTAAGGCTAGCGCCTTGCATGGGCGCCGATCGGCCGAGTCGCATGGCGCACCAACGCCGCTGCCAGCAATACCAACAGCATGGCGGTGATATAGCCCGCAGCATCGAATCCTAAATCGATAACGTCGAAATGCCTGCCGGGAACAAAGATCTTATGTACCTGATCGCCAACGGAGCAGGCGGCGCAAAAGAGCAATACGGGCACGCAACGGGAGCACACGCTCCACGGACGCCTGGAAAAGCAAGCCACGATCACCGAGGCGAACAATCCGACGAAGAAAAACTCTACGGTATGGGCAACGCGACGGACGTTTGCGCCCACCCACATGCGAATGGAAGCAAGTCGGCCAGACCGGACATTCGAGGCAGCCGAATCGGTGCCCCCGGTCATTCCGTTCTCCGTCTGGGCTTCACCCGTGGCATCGGCGGCCTGAACGCCCGTAGCCTGACCCTCCACCACACGCGCGGTGGACTCGCTCAGCAACGACGTCTCCACCGCATTTTGCTCCGTCAGCACCCAGATGCCCGCCAGCGTTGCAGCGAACAGAACGATCGCGGTCCATCCGATTATTTGTTTTACGCGCGCCAAGGGCCAACCTCCTTTTTTTGAATATCAGCGAGTGTAGCCCCAAATGACATCGTCACCGTATCAAAATTTGAATCGCAACAGGAAGCGACAAGGCGACGCAAACCCCTACCCCGCCTCGCGCATCCAGCGATCAAACGTCCCCACGCACACGCCCAGGCACTTTGCTGCCTGGCTGCGGGTAATATCGCCTGCCTCATAGCTATCGCGCACTAGCTCAAACTGAGGAGGGCACGGCTTGCGAGGTCGACCGAAACGGACCCCTCGCGCCCGCGCCGCTGCAATTCCCTCCGCCTGGCGCCGATGGATATTCTCGCGTTCCACCTGCGCCACGTAGCTCAGCAGTTGCAGCACAATATCGACAATCAGGGTGTTGGTCACATCCGGCGCGCCGCTGGCCCTGACACGCGTGTCAAGCAATGGCATGTCCAACACCACAATGGCAACCCCGAGCTCCTTGGTAATGCGCCGCCATTCCTCAAGAATCTCGGAGTAATTACGACCAAGTCGGTCGATAGAAAGCACCACCAGCACGTCCCCGTCTCCCAGAACGTGCAGCAGCTCGCGATAACGCGGTCGATCGAAGTCCTTGCCGCTCGCATGGTCGGCATAAATATTCGCTGAGCCCACGCCATAGGCGCCCAGCGCATCCAGCTGCCGATTAAGATTCTGATCGCGCGAACTCACCCGCGCATAACCGTACACCGTCGCCATCTCATCCCCGCTTTCTTGTAAACCTGCCAAAAAGGGACAGGTTTATTTTGGTAGGTTCTACCTCTCAAATAGCAGGTAAGCGGGCGGCCGAGCAGACGGCAAGGTAGCCACGATTCAAATGCAAAGGGCGGTCCCGAAAGGCCGCCCTCCGCTCCCCCACCATGAGCCGGGATTTGGCTAATGGATAAGCTTAAAGTCCAAGTGCCCACGCGTGGTATTGACGCGCGAGACCTCGATAATTACGCGCTGCCCCAGCTCGTAACGGGTGCCCGTGTCGGCACCTGTGAGCGTTAGCGCGTCCTCGTCGAACTCAAACCACTCGTTGCCCAGGCTCTTGATCGAAACCAAGCCTTCGACCTGCGTCAGGTCCAAGCGCACAAAGAGGCCCATACTGCTAACCCACGAGACGGTTCCGGCATAGCGCTCGCCCAGACGGTCCTCATAGTACTGGGCAATCTTGATCTTTTGCGTCGCATGGCTGGCGGCATCTGCCGCGCGCTCGGCATCGCTGCATGCGCGGCAGATCTGCGGCAGAATGCGCGGCAGCGACTCGCGCCCCTTGCCGATCAGCCGCGGCGTACGGACCAAGGCGTCCTTGCCGCCGAGCCGCTCATAGGCCAACTGCAGTTTGAGCACGCGGTGCACCACCAGATCGGGGTAGCGACGGATGGGACTCGTAAAGTGACAGTAGCACGGCGCGGCGAGCGCAAAGTGGCCCTCGTTGCGCGGCTTGTACAGCGCGCGCTGCATGCTGCGCAGAAGCAGCGTGTTAACGAGCGGTGCGTTGGCCGTACCGGCGGCAGCATCGACTGCAGCCTGCAGCTCATCGGGGCTCCCCAGGGCAATACCGGCAGCACGGCGATCGTCGATGATGCCTAGCTGCGCCAGCGCAACGGCGGCACCGTGCAGGCTATCGGGGCTCGGATCCTCATGCACGCGATAGCAGGCCTCGATATCACGGTCTGCCAGCCACTCTGCAACGCACTCGTTGGCGAGCAGCATAGCTTCCTCGATAAGCGACGTGGCACACGAACGCTCACGCGCCACAATCTGCACGGGCACTCCGTCCTCATCCAACAGAGCACGAATCTCGGCCGTGTCAAAATCGACCGAGCCGCGGGCGCGACGGATACGACGGCGGAGTTCGGCGAGTTCGTTAGCGGCGACAAGGAAATCGCCGAGGTCGACGTTGTAGCCGCGGGCGGCCTCCTCGCACGCAAGACCGCGCTCAAGCGCTTCCTCGCGCGAGGTCTCGGCAGCCGCAACATCCTCGGCTGCACCCTCCAGCACCGAATACTCAACCGCGCCGGCACGCACCAGCAGCGCCTCGGCGCCGTCATAGTCCATACGCACACGCGAGCGAATCACGCTGGGGTACGGATCGTAATGCCGCACGCGACCCTGTGCATCGAGCTCAATGTCAACGGTAAACGCAAGACGGTCCTCGTCAGGGCGAAGCGAGCACAGGTCACAGGACAGGCGTTCGGGCAGCATGGGAAGCACGCGATCGGCCAGATACACCGATGTCGTACGATGGCGAGCCTCAAGATCGATATGCCCGTCCCAAGCCACATAGTGTGAAACGTCGGCGATATGCACACCCAGCTTGTAGCCACCCTCGGGCGTTCGCTCCAGCGAAATGGCGTCGTCAAAGTCGCGCGCGTCGACTGGGTCGATCGTGATGACAAAGCGGTCGCGCAGATCGCGGCGGAGCGGGTCCTTAAGCGCCGCGGACACATCGAGCGAAAGCCCCTCGGCCTCGTCCAGCGCGGCCTCGGGATAGCTATCGGTATAGCCGTAACGCGCCATCACATATTGAACGCCCAAATCGGGCGCGTCATCTCCGCCAATGCGGCGTTCGATCGTCACGGTACCCGATTCCAGGCGCGTCGGGTAGGTCAAAATGCGCGCGACAACAGCATCACCCGGGTGGACACCCAGACGATCCGCCGAGGTATCCTCGGGCAGAATGAAGAAGTCGGCCTTCAGACGCGAATCGAGCGGCTCGATCACACCGAGCGGACCGGCGGTCTGGTACGTGCCCACCACGCTTATGGCTGCACGCTCAACCACGCTTTCGATCACGGCGCGCCGCTCACCGTGCGGGCTGTTCTTAATGCTCACGGCAACGGTATCGCCATCCATGATCTCGCGCTTACCGCGGCCCATGACCTTGTAGTCGCCGTTTTCGGTTACAACGTAGGCGCTATGCTCATGGAGCTGCACGCGCCCGGTCAGGCTCGGACGGCGTTCGCTGCGCACCGGCCCGCGCTGATTGCGAGCTCCACGCTTATGCTTGTTATTGCGCCCCATGGCGCCTCCTAACTATCGATTGCGAACTCCAAAGAGTCTACCCAAATGATTCGCTTTCCTGCCGTCCCCTAGGGATCAAAAAACGGGCCGCCCCATAAGAGACGACCCGTTGGAAGGGATGAATTCCAAGCATGCCTACACGCGCAGGTAGCGGCGCATGGCGATGGCAGAACCAAAGAGACCGATAATCACGCCGACCAGAATCAGCGCAGCATAGGTCACCAGGTAGTACTGCATCGGCAGGGCAAACGACATCCAGCCGATGCTCTCCTGCAGACGCGGGATCATCAGATTGCGCAGCAGCTCCAGAACGCCGATGGAAAGCAGCGAGCCCAAAATGGCCTGCAGCACGCCCTCGGTGATAAACGGGCCACGAATGAAGCCGTTGCTGGCGCCGACCAGACGCATAATCGCAATCTCACGACGACGCGCCGTGATGGACAGGCGAATCGTGTTGTTGATGAAGATGAATGCGATAAAGGTCAGAAGACCAACGAGCACCACGGCGGCGATGCGGATGTAGTTGGTCACCTGGAACAGGCGGCTCACTTCCTCCTGGCCGTACAGCACGCTCGCGTTGACGTCGCCGTCATCCGCGATCTTCTGGAAATCGGCATCCTTCTTGAGCTTCTTTGCCGTGCTCTCGACCTTGGACGGATCGTCCATCTCAATAGCGAAGGAAGCCGGCAGCGGGTTCTGGCCATCGAGCGCGCTCATGGTGGCGTCGGCGTTGCCCGACATCTTGCTCGTATACTCGGCCAGCGCGTCGTCCTTGTCCTTATAGGTCACGGACTTGACGTTATTCCACGTCTTAAGCTCGGCCTCAAAAGCCTGAACATCGGCCTGATCGGCGTCATCACTAATGAACGCGTTGATGACAACCTGATCCTCGACGGTGCCGATCACGGAGTTCAGCATCGCAGAGCCCATGATGAACAGGCCGATGATAAACAGCGAAAGGAAGATCGTGATGACGGCGCCGAGCGAGGTAGTCCAGTTACGGAAGAAGTGGCTGATTGCCTCTTTGAAGGAGTAGCCCACGTTAGTTGGTGCCATAGTTGCCGTAACCTCCCCTCTCCTGGTCGCGGATGACGTGGCCGCCCTCGAGGGCGATCACGCGACGGTGCATGCTATCGACCATCTCGCGGTCGTGCGTGGCGACGATCACGGTGGTGCCGGTGCGGTTAATACGCTCAAGCAGCTTCATGATGCCCAGCGAGATCGCCGGGTCGAGGTTGCCCGTGGGCTCGTCGCAGATCAGCAGCGGCGGACGGTTGACCATAGCACGGGCGACGGCAACGCGCTGCTGCTCGCCACCGGAAAGCTGGTCGGGCAGCGAGTCCATCTGATCGGCCAGACCGACCAGACGCAGCACCTCGGGCACCTGGCTGCGAATGACGCCCTTGGGCTTGCCGATGCACTGCAGGGCAAACGCCACGTTTTCGTAGGCGGTCTTTTGCGGCAGAAGCTTAAAGTCCTGGAACACGGCGCCAATCTGGCGGCGCAGGAACGGAACCTTACGGTTCTTGATCTTCATGAGGTCCTGACCGGCAACCAGGATGCGGCCGCTCGTCGGCTTGACGTCGCGGTTGAGCGTCGACAGCAGCGTGGTCTTACCCGAGCCGGAGTGACCGACCAGGAAGACGAACTCGCCCGGATAGATCTCGATGTTGATGTCGTCGAGTGCAGGCTTGTTAGGCTGTGCCGGATAGATCTTGGTGACATGCTCCATAAGGATGACGGGCTCGACACCGGCCTGCTTGGCCATCTTCTTGCGGCTGGCCTGCGGATCGATGGGCGCAAACACCGACGTAAAATCGGGGTTGTTGAGCGCGTTATCGAGGCTTGCGACCTCGGCTGCCTGATCGCTCTCGACCACCGGGGCAGCAGGCTGCGTGGGGTCGGGAATAGCGGCAAAGAGACCGGACTGCGCAGGCTGAGGAGCCGGCGTCGCAGGGGCCAAGGGGTCGGGAATGCCGGCCATGGTAGGCTGCGGCGTGGCGGCACCAGCCTGAGGCTGCTCCACGCGAGCGGTCACGGCCTGAACGGGCTCAAAACCCGCCGTGCCGGAAAGCGCGACATCGCTGGTTGGATTGTAGGCAAAGGGATCGGATGCCGGCTGTGCCTGATCTGCCGGCTGAGCGGGGGCCTGAGCAACAGGCTGGCCCTCTGAATCCGGAGTGGCGAAACGACTGCCCTGGACGCCTGCCTGCGTCTTGGGGGCATCATCGCCCGCACCGGAGGTACGGAAGTGGTTACCCACTGGTGCTCCTTATCGTCGTGCGTTTAAACTACATGAGCGCTTTGTATTTTAGCAGCATTAGCTTTGCTGCACATAAGAAGCATGGCGTGCTTAGGGATCCCGTCGGCCGTGCACAGGGTTACTCTCCAAATCGTCCTCGGACATGTCGGAGCCCCCGCTGCGCACTACGTGCGGCGGGGGCTCCTCCGTCCTGCGGAAAGATTTGGAGAGTAACCCTGTGTCCGGCCTGCGATAACTAAGGGGTCGCTGCGTTTATCTTGAGGTGCTGCATATACAAAGCTGGAAGGGTCTGAATTGCGCTTTGTCGATATATGCCCTTTTTCCTGATGGGACCGTGCTTGAGGGGCGTCTTCATGAGTTGCGGTGAAATAGGGACTGTTTTACCAGTTAAAAGGTCTAATCAGTCCCTATTTCACCGCAACTGAAACAGGGGCGCTCTCCAAGAGAGCGCCCCTGCCGGGTTTCCATAGTTCTGGCGAAGCAGTCCTTGAGATCCGCCTTGCCTTATGCCAAGAACTCCTTGGTGGTCGCCACGATGTTGGCGGCGTCCAGGCCATACTTGTGCAAGAGCTCGGCACCCGGGCCGGACTCGCCAAAGGTGTCGTTGACGCCGATCTTCTTGAGGGGCGTCGGGCACTGCTCGCACAGGACGTCGGCAACGGCGCTGCCCAGGCCACCGATTACAGAATGCTCCTCGACGGTCACGACGTGGCCGGTCTTGGTGGCGCTCTTGACGATCAGGTCGGCATCGATGGGCTTGATGGTGTGCATGTTGATGACCTCGGCGTCGATGCCCTCGGCAGCGAGCTGCTCGGCGGCCTCGAGAGCCTCGCCGACCATCAGGCCGCAGGCGATGATGGTGACGTCGGCGCCCTCGCGCATGACAATGCCCTTACCCAACTCGAAGTTGTAGGTCTCGGGGTCGTTGATAACCGGCGAGGCCAAACGAGCGAAGCGCATGTACACCGGACCGTCGCACTCGTAGGCGGCGCGCGTTACGGCGCGGGCCTCGACGTCGTCGGCAGGAACGATCACAGTCATGCCGGGGATGACGCGCATGAGGGCAATATCCTCGCAGCACTGGTGCGTGGCGCCATCCTCGCCCACCGAGATACCGGCATGCGTGGCACCGATCTTAACGTTGAGGTGCGGGTAGCCGATGGAGTTGCGGACCTGCTCAAAGGCGCGACCGGCAGCGAACATGGCAAAGGTGCTCGCGAAGGCAACGCGGCCGGTGGTCGCGATACCGGCGGCGACGCCCATCAGGTTGCTCTCGGCAATGCCCACATCGAAGAAGCGGTCGGGGCAGGCTGCCTTGAACTTGCCGGTCTGCGTGGCGGCAGCCAGGTCGGCGTCGAGGACCACAAAGTCATCGTGCTCGTTGGCGAGCTCGACGAGGGCCTCGCCGTAGCTTACGCGCGTGGCGATTTTCTTGACATCTGCCATCCTAGAGCTCCTCTCCGGCGGCCGTGAGCTCTGCCATGGCCTGCTCAAACTGTTCATCGTTGGGGGCCTTACCGTGCCAACCCACCTGGTTCTCCATAAAGGAGACGCCCTTGCCCTTTGTGGTCTCGGCGATAATGGCGGTAGGCTGACCCTTGGTGGCGCGGGCCTCGGCAAAGGCGGCGCGGATCTGGTCAAAGTCGTTGCCGTCGGCGAGCTCCACCACATGGAACTTGAAGGCGCGGAACTTGTCTGCCAGCGGCATGGGGTCGTTGACCTCCTCGACGGGGCCGTCGATCTGCAGGCCGTTGTGGTCGACGATCACGCAGAGGTTGTCGAGCTGCTGGTTGCCGGCAAACATGGCGGCCTCCCAGACCTGGCCCTCCTCGCTCTCGCCATCGCCCAGCAGGGCGTACGTGCGGTAAGTATCGCCCCAGTGCTTGGCGGCAACGGCCATGCCCACAGCGGTGGAGATGCCCTGGCCGAGCGAGCCGGTGGACATGTCGACGCCCGGGGTGTCGTTCATGTTGGGGTGACCCTGCAGGTGGCTGCCGATATGGCGCAGCGTCTCGAGGTCCTCCTTGGGGAAGAACCCACGCTCGGCGAGCACGGCGTACAGGCCCGGAGCGCAATGGCCCTTGGAGAGCACAAAGCGGTCGCGATCGGCCTTGCGGGGATTAGCTGGGTCGACGTTCATTTCCTCAAAGTACAGATAGGTCATGATGTCGGCGGCGCCGAGCGAACCGCCCGGATGGCCGGACTTGGCAGCGTGCACGCCGGTGACGATGCCCTTCCTTACCTCGTTGGCAACCTTTTTGAGCTCTTCGTCGCTCATTGTGCCTTCCTTTCATCCTCTTAAGACAAGATGCGCACGGCACCGAAGGTAATCCCAACACAGCCGCAATGCACGTACGTCATTCATTATGCTGGAAACTGGAAGCTTTACCAGAGTATTTATCATTATTTGAACAATTGAGCAGGCAGAACCGCTGATGAAACGGTTTATCAATGTGAACGTCTTTTGGATGGAACGCAGTCGACCCTACGCGCTAATGTCCTTGAATCCCTCGCCGAAGGCTTCCGTAACGTCAGCGACCGTCACAATGGCGTGAGGATCGCGCTCGCGCACGATCGTCTTGAGGGTATTGAGCTCTCGACGGCTCACGATGACCATAATCACCGGCTTCTCGGCACCCGAATACATGCCAGTCGCCTTAAACTTGGTACAACCACGACCCAGGCCATACATGATATCGGCAGCGATATCAGGGAACTTGTCCGAGATGATGAGTACCATACGGCGTTTGTTGCCACCATCGACCACGGCATCGATCACGTAGCCGCTAATGACCATCGAAAGGCCTGCATATAGTGCGTTTTCGATTGAAAAGACCGGAGCCGACAGCGCGCATACGGCAACATCGATCGCCATGACGGTCGAGCCCACCGGCAGCGAGGTGTTACGCGAGATGATTTGGCCAATCGTGTCCGAGCCGCCGGTGTTGGCGCCGGCGCGCAACACCATGCCGTAACCGATGCCCGTAATAATGCCGCCCCACATGGCAGGGAGCATCAGGTCCGCATCCGCCAGAGGTGCTACAAACGGGGCGAACAGATCGGTAAAGAAGCCCAGCAGCACAAAGCCCGTCGCGGTCTGCACCACGTAGAACATGCCACCCTCGCGCATAACGACCAACAACAGCAAGGCGTTCATCACGATGGTCTGGATACCGACGGGAAGCGACACGCCTCGCGCCGCGCCGACAGCCTGGATAATAGTCGCAAGGCCCGTAACGCCACCGGCGGCAAGACCGTTGGGAATCAAAAACAAGTCGGTCGCGATGGCGGCCAAGGCACACCCCAACATGATCTGGGGCAGGTCGTGAAAGAAGTTCATCGAAAGAATGCGCTTGATGTCCAGACGATATGCCATGCTGCCTCCCTCAAAAAAGCGCACCCAAACGGATGCGCTTTGAACTTCTTGCTGTATTCGATTCTACCGATTCGCCGAACAAAAACCACCCCTGCGCAGGGTTTGTTCTGGATACAAACCCGTCCAACCGTTAGGCTTGGCATCGGCTTGAAGCCGCCCGATGTTTTAGACCTCCGAGCCTTCTGCATCAGCGTTGCCGGTAGCCCAACGGTGATAGCCAATCACAAACGGATCCAGATCGCCGTCGTCAAGAACGGCCTCGACGTTGCTGGTCTCCACGCCCGTGCGCAGGTCCTTAACCATCTGGTACGGGTAGAGCACATAGCTGCGGATCTGGTTGCCAAAGCCGATAGTGGTCTTGGGCCCGCGAATCTCATCCAGGGCCTCAGCGCGCTTTTCGAGCTCAATCTCGTACAGACGAGCCTTGAGGATCTGCATGCAAGCGGCCTTGTTTTGAATCTGGCTGCGCTCGTTTTGACACGTGACCACGATACCGCTGGGGAAATGCGTCACGCGCACGGCGGAGTCGGTGGTGTTGACGCCCTGACCGCCCGGGCCGCTTGCATGGTACACGTCGACGCGAATGTCATCGGGACTAATCTCGATATCGATATCGTCGGGTAGTACCGGAATGACCTCGACGCCGGCAAACGTAGTCTGGCGGCGCTTCTTGTCGTCGGTGGGGCTAATGCGCACCAGGCGGTGAACACCGGCCTCGGCACGAAGCATGCCAAAGGCATCCTTGCCTTCGACGGTAAAGGTCGCACGATCGATGCCGATGACCTCGGCCGCGGGGCAATCGTTGATGGTGACCTTCCAACCGCGGCGCTGGCAGTACTTCATGTACATCTTAAAGAGCATGAAGGTCCAGTCCTGGGCCTCCAAGCCACCCTGTCCGGGTTTGATGGTCACAATCGCGTCGCCATGGTCGAACTCCCCGGTAAACCAGCTCGCAAGCTCAAGCTCGTCGATAGCGCGGGATAGGCGCTCCGCCGTAGCGGCAGCCTCCTCACGCAGCGCAGCGGCATCGGGGTCATCGCCCATTTCCTCGGCAAGCTCCAACGCGGCGCGAGCATCGGAAAGCTCACCACGCGCGGTATCCACGGCGGCGATGTCCTCCTTGGCGCGCGCAATCTCCTCCATCGTGGCGCGAGCGGCATCGGCATCGTCCCAAAAGCCCGGGGCGACGCTTTTGGCCTCGAGCTCCGTTACGCGGGTGCGCTTCTCGTCCAAATGGAGGTACGACTCGACCTCGCCGAGTCGGTCCGCAAATGCGTCCAACTCGGCAGGCGTTACCTCTAGAGTCTCGGCCATTAACGATTCCTGCCGTGGCAGTACTTGAACTTCTTACCGCTACCGCAAGGGCACAGGTCGTTGCGGCCCACGTTGACATAAGGGTCATCGCTCTCGGACTTGCGGTAGGTCGTCACCTTGCCACCGTTGTTAACGGCAGCCGGACCACCCTGGACGGCGGTGCGGGCCTGCACCTGAGCCTGCTTGCGCAGTACCGAATCGCTGTTGTCGCCATCGACCTCGGCGGGACCAGAGAAGTGCGCACCCTTAAGGGCGGGGTCCTCCTTGTGCTCCACAGCCTGCGGGGCAGCTTTGAGCTCAATGCGCAGAACAGTGCGCAGGTAATCCTCGTACATGGTATCGACGAGCATCTGGAACGCGCCGTAGGCCTCGGTCTTATACTCAACCAGCGGGTCGCGCTGGCCAAAGCCGCGCAGGCCGATACCGGTCTTGAGGTAGTCCATTTCCTGCAGGTAGTTCATCCAACGCGTATCGATGACGCGCAGCATAACCTGGGTATTGAGCTCGCGCATCAGGTCCTCGCCCAGGCGCTCGGCCTTCATGTTGTAGCACTTCTCAACATAGGCCAGGACATCGGCGGCCAGGGCCTCAAAGTCCTCGTCGGGGAACTGAGGGGTATCGATATGCCCGGTCAGCTCGACGACCCACTTACGCAGGCCCTCAAGATCGCGCTCGCCCTCGTGGCTGTCCTTGGTGCAGAACTCCTGAACACAGCGGTACACAGTGTCGTGCATGACCTCGGTGATGTGGTCGGTCAGGTCCTTGCCGTCCAGAATCTTGTTGCGCTCGGCGTAAATGACCTGGCGCTGCTTGTTCATGACGTCGTCGTACTCAAGGACGCTCTTACGCATGGAGAAGTTGATGCTCTCGACCTTGTGCTGGGCGCTCTCGACGGCCTTGGAGATGATCTTGTGCTGGATGGGCATGTCGTCGCCCATATCGGCCGTGACCATCATCTTGGAGACACGGTCCATCTTGTCGCCGCCAAACAGGCGCATCAGATCGTCCTCGAGCGACAGGTAGAACTGGGTCTCGCCCGGATCGCCCTGACGGCCGGAACGGCCACGCAACTGGTTGTCGATACGACGGGACTCATGGCGCTCGGTGCCGATAACGGTCAAGCCGCCGGCGGCAAGCACGCGCTCGCGCTCGGCCTTGCAGGTCTCCTTGGCCTCGGCGTTAAACTGCTCGAGCTGCTCGGGCGTCACGTCCTCCATGGTCAGGCCCTCGTACTCCAGGCGCTCGCGCACCAGCTCGTCGGGGTTGCCGCCCAGCAAGATGTCGGTACCACGACCGGCCATGTTGGTGGCGATGGTCACGGCGCCGTAGCGGCCGGCCTGGGCAACGATATGGGCCTCGCGCTCGTGGTGCTTGGCGTTAAGGACCTCATGCGCGATACCGCGCTTAGTGAGGGCGGCGGACAGCTTCTCGGAGCTCTCGATAGAGACGGTGCCCACCAGGACCGGCTGGCCCTTGGCGTGACGCTGCTCAACATCGTCGGCGACGGCGTTGTACTTGGCCTGGATGGTGCGGTACACCAGGTCTTCGTGGTCAACACGCTGCACGGGCCTGTTGGGGGGAATGACCTCGACGGGCAGCTTGTAGATCTCGCGGAACTCGGCGTCCTCGGTGAGCGCCGTACCGGTCATGCCGGAGAGCTTGTCATACAGACGGAAGTAGTTCTGCAGGGTGATGGTTGCCAGCGTCTGGTTCTCCTCGCGCACGAGCACGCCCTCTTTGGCTTCGATGGCCTGGTGCAGGCCCTCGGAATAGCGACGGCCTTCCATGATGCGGCCGGTGAACTCGTCGACGATCTTGACTTCGCCGTTGGTGACCACGTACTGCTTATCGCGGTGGAACATGTACTGGGCCTTCAGCGCCTGCTGCAGGTGGTTGACCAGCTGGCCGGAGAGATCGGCATAGATGTCATCGATACCCAGGCGGCGCTCAATCTTCTTAAGGCCGCGTTCGGTGGCGGCGATGGTGTGCTTGGCCTCGTCCATGACATAGTCGCCCGTGGGCTCCACGTCCTCGGTGGCGGTGAGCATGTCGTGCGAGACGTCCTCGCCGCGCTCGAGGCCGCGCACGGCGCGCGCGAAGTCCTTGTAGGTGCTGGCGGACTTGGTGCCGGCGCCCGAGATGATGAGCGGCGTTCTGGCCTCGTCGATCAGGATGGAGTCAACCTCGTCGACGATGGCGTAGTTGTGACCGCGCTGCACACGCTGCTCGGGGCGGGTGACCATGTTATCGCGCAGGTAATCGAAACCGAACTCGGAGTTGGTGCCGTACGTGACATCGGCCTGGTAGGCCGGGCGCTTAAGCTCGAGCGGCATGTTGTTCTGCAGCAGACCGACGGTCATACCCAAGTACTTATAGATACGACCCATCCACTCGGAGTCACGCTTGGCCAGGTAGTCGTTGACGGTGACGACGTGCACGCCCTTACCGGCGATAGCGTTGAGATAGCCGGCCAGCGTGGAGACGAGGGTCTTGCCTTCGCCGGTCTTCATCTCGGCAATGTGGCCCTCGTGCAGCGCCATGGCGCCGATGAGCTGTACATCAAAGTGACGCATGCCCATAGTGCGCTTGGAAGCTTCGCGCACGGTGGCAAAGGCCTCGGGGAGCATGTCGTCGAGCGACTCACCGTTGGCGTAGCGCTCACGGAACTTATCGGTCTGGGCGCGGAGCTCCTCCTCGGTCATCTTCTCAAACTGGGGCTCAAGACCGTTGATCTTGTCGACGATCTTGTAGTAGCGCTTCAGGTCCTTATCGGATCCAAAGGACAGCAGCTTTGACATGAATCCCATGTGGTTTTCCTTTTTGGCCATCGCCCGCGGCATGAAACCTTGGACGAGTTAAACACAGATAAATGTACTTTAGCCAAACAAGGCGCCGCCTATGCGGTCGACACACTCGACCACGTAATAACTACGACAGCCTGCCAAAAAGGGACCGGTTTATTTTGTCAGCTTTTATCTGGGAAAACGCTGTCTCTTTGCCATTTGGCGCAAACCAATCTGCCCCTTCGCACCAACCCGGTGCAATGGGGACGGGTTAGCTTGCACCAATAAAAAGAAAAGGGCCACGCACCCAAACGGATGCGCGGCCCTTATGCCATGAATGCGAGCAATTCCGCGGCGAGCTATTTACTCAGCAGCCTCGGTGGTCTCGGCCTCAGCAGCGGCCTCCTCGACGGGAGCCTCTGCGGGAGCCTCGGCGGCCTGCTTAGCAGCCTCCTCGGCGAACTTAGCGGCACGCTTAGCCTTCTCGGCAGCCTTAGCCTCAGCGGCGGCCTTGCGAGCAGCCTCGGCCTCAGCAGCCTTGGCGGCCTTGGCGGCCTTGGCCTCCTCGGCCTTCTTGAGCTGAGCGGCAGCGGCGCCACCGAACTTGTCGGCGAAGCGCTGGACGCGTCCACCGGTGTCGACGAACTTCTGCTGGCCGGTGTAGAACGGGTGGCACTCGTTGCAAAGCTCGACCTTCATCTCGGACACGGTAGCGTGCGTCTTGAAGGTGTTGCCGCAGGAGCACGTCACCGTGCACTCGACATACTGGGGATGGATACCCTGCTTCATGGTAGGACTCCTTATTGGTCAGGCGCTGGTTACCGATCAGCGCATAAGGCGTCTTGGTTTCCGACCAAGACAACAAACTCGGCTATGGTACCACGGCGCCGCGTGTCACACAAAAGGTTCACGGTCTTTTCGGAACGACACGAATCTGACCCATCGAAACACATCTCCACCGTTCCTTCAACTGGGAAAATGCCGTCCCCGGGGCCTGAGAAGGGCCCCGGGGACGTTCGACTGACTGCGGGAACGGCCTTTCCGCTCAATGTGTTCGGCTGAGATCGGAAATCAACCAAACTGAACTAGGTTCAGTTGACATGGTTAAAAACGAGGGGCGACGCTTTTGCGTCACCCCTCGTCCCGGCCGGTTGCTTTAGTTGTACACACGGTAGTTACACTTGAACTGGGTTATGTGTCCATAGTTGGAGCGGTACCAACCCGACGTATAGCTGATTGCCTCTGCGCCTAGATAGTCGTAGCCCTTGTTGTAGCGAAGCTGACGGTAGGTCGTGTCGTACTCTGCTACGTAAAACGTGTCTCCAGAGAAGGCTTTGTACCGGTCCTTAACCGTCGAAGCCATGTACGCGGGTTCGACATCGCCTTTCTCCCCGTTGAGCGCATAGACAGGTGCCGCGATTCCGCATAAAGCCGTTGCCACGAGGATGGCGTAGACAGCCATGCGCGACGCATTGGACTTCAACTGTTCAAATAGTTTCATGTCATTCACCTCGCTCGTATGTATCGAGGTATTCCTGCTTGAGCGTCTGCGAGGACGACTCGATCTTTTCCACGAGCGTGCCGGCCTCGATGAAGTAGAACGAGTTGGTGAGGTCTGCCAGGTCGTCGAGTAGATGGCTTGAAATGAGCACGCTGCGTCCCCGCGCCACCTCGCTGCGCATCGCGTCGCAGGAGGTTTTCCGTTTTCCCGGATCGAGGCCGTTCAGCGGTTCATCGAGGATGAGGTACGGGCAATCGGTCGCTATCGCCATGGCAAGCTTTACCTGCTGCTTCATTCCTGTCGAGAGTTTACGGGTCGGCTTGTCGAGATATGGGGAGATTCCGAGGGAGTCGCAGAGCGAGTCGATGTCGGCGGCCGATTTCCACGCCTCCCTAACGAAAGCAAGGTGCTCGATGGCCGATAGCGTGGGATAGAGATCCGCGCTGCCCGAAGAGCTCAGGTAGACGAGTTCTGCAAATTCGGCTGATCGACGCTGGCAGATTCCGTCTGCCAACAGGCTTCCCGAGCGGATGCGGGTGGGAAATTGGCCCGACAGCGCTTCAAGAAGGGTGGTTTTCCCCGAGCCGTTGGGAGCAACGAGGCCCACCGCCGTTCCCGGGCTCAGGAAAAGCGATCCGATTGAAAGTATCGTCGTGCTCCCGTATCCCACGCTCGCGTCCAGAAGCTCGAGCCCATGGTGCTTTTTAGCGGGTCCAGCCTGTTTGGGCGAACGTGTCGCAACGGCGCCGACCGCAAAAAGGACCGCGACGTATGCCAGGGCCACGGCAAGCATCGATGCGCTGCCTGAACCGGAGCCAATGAATTCTGTCGGGAAGCATCCTACGTAACCCGTTGCCTCGATAGGCGAGAACACGGCCAGCGGCAGGAGATTGAGCGCGGCGCTATGCCCCAGTGCCGAATCGGACAGTAACGGGAATACCGGAGCCGCGACAAGCAGCGCGGAGGTAAGGGGGCCCGCGAGGACGCGCCTCGTTGCGGTCGATAGGACGGCGGAGCAAACGGATATCAAGGTTCCGCCCGCAAGCAGCGCGAGAAGCAGGGTCGTGAAGACGTTTCCCGCGGTCGTGGTGGTAAGCGCGCCGTCATGGAAGAAGGCGATCGGGTACCCAATTTGCCCGAAGCCGTTTAGGACCGAGGCGTAAATGCCCCCGGGTGCGAGGCCGGCGAGGAGCATCGCGGTCCCCGCGACGATTATCGAAAACACGATCTGGATAAGGCGCCGGAATTTGGGCACGGGCGCCTTCGCCGCCAGGGTCCCGGGCCTTGTGGCGCCGAGCACGAGTATCGACGAGAGAAGGAAGGGGATGAAGGGGAGGAAAGACGGCGCCGTGGCAATGGCGTAAGGCAGGAAGGAAAGGAATGGCAGGTCGTTTGCGGAGGCCGGGATATCCGTGATGCCGGAGCTGCTCAGGGCGCGGCAATACGCGAGGTCTGCGTCATTGGTCTCTCGGTCTCCCACGATGGACCCGGATTGGAAGCCTTCGCCCATGAGCGCGTAGTAGCTCTCGGCAGAATCGAGAAAGGCGGCGTCGGTTTGAGCGGCAAGGGCGGCGTTCGCGTATCTTGCAAGCTCCGCGTCATTTTGCTGCTCTGGAGATAGGTCTGTGCCGCCGGCCTGGGGCGCGCGCGTATTGAATGCGTCGACAAAGCTCTGCATGCCCTGTTTCATAAAGAAGGGCCCGTAGATGGGTGAATTGAACGCAATGGGGATGGAGAAGGCTGCGGCGAGAACGAGCGTAGAGATCCATACGGCCTTGTCTCTTAGGATTAGTTTGAGAAGAAGTCGACAGTACATTTGGAAGCACCCACATTTCCCAAAGCATCGTTAGATTAATAATGACAGACCGGATGAAGATACGTGCGACGGGGGCGAGGCGGATGGCTGAGCGGTATCGATACGCGGGTTCAACGGTATTATATTGACCACATAGATTTTTAACTTGCATTTCTACCCGCCCTTTTCGTAGAGTCGCCGATACGTGCTTAGCGCACCCTCGGCGCGTCCGGCAGGCTTTGCGAAATGGGATCCAGGAGACTTCGGCGCAGCATCATCTTGCGGAATGCTTCTAATGAGCCTCCCATCCTTCAAAAACAGAATCTCATCGCACAGCCTATCGACCGAATCCAAGATGTGGGATGACATGATGATGCACGTACCAGAATCGGCCAGCTTCCTGAGAATCTCGGAATGCAAGTCCACCCTGCTGGGGTCGAGCGCGTTCATGGGCTCATCTAATAGAAGGTACCGCGCGCCCGTCGCATACGCAATCGCCAGGGTAAGCTGCTGCTTCATGCCCTGGCTCAGAGTGCGGATCCTCATCTTCGCGAACTCGCCTATCTGCGTTTGTTCCACTATCTCTTCGATATCGCGAGCATGCGGCCACATATCGCAAACCATCTTGAGGTGATCTTCCGCACGCAATCCGGGATACAGCAGCGTCCCCTCACCAGGTGCATAGAAGATCATAGAACGGACCTCTCTCGCACCCGTACCCTGCACCTCATCCAGAACGATGCTCCCGTCCACGCGAGGACCCGGCAAACCTGCCATCGCACGCAGCAACGTCGTCTTTCCATGCCCGTTCGGAGCGACGAGACCGTAGACCGTACCCGGGGCAAACTCAGCGTTCACCGAATCTACGAGCACCTTCTTTCCATAAGAGATCGTCAGCGTTTGAAGGTCAATCATCGAGATCGTCCCCTTTCGATCTTTGGAACACTCAGGCGCACCATCAACGGAGATACGGCGCCCAAGACCACCAGCAGAGCGCCCGATGCGCCGGCGACCTCTCCAAAAGGCATCGCGTTCGTCCCTCGCCCAAGGAACCCAATCGTCCCCACCTGGGAAGCGGGATCAAACGAGGCGAATGGAGCCAGCAGCGCGACGCCCATGCCCACGCTTTCAACATGAGCGCTCAACGAACCCAACACCAAGAGAACCGCGCAAACCATTCCGGTGACAACGGGGTTGCGGCTAATCGCTGCTGTCAACGCAGCGACGACGGAAATCACGCCGTATGCCATGACCAGCAACGGAATACTGCACAACACCGCCTTCCCCACCATGGACGTTGTCGAAGCTCCCGCCCGAATGAGAGCGACGGGATACTCCGATCCACCCGCACCGTTCTTAATCACGGACACAACGACAGCGGGAACCATCGACACCAAAAGCAGCACCAAGCCAAGCAGGAGAGCCAGCGCAACAGCCGTCAGAAAACGCACATGCGCTGTTGCGGGGATCTGGAGAACCAGAAGGGAACGACACTGCAGGTGGGTGCACGCGAGCGATGTGACAACCACGGGCAACAGCAAAAATAAGGAGGGAAGCGCTGCCTGGAGATACGAAAGGAGGATTAATGGGGGCATCTTCGTACTTAACTCGTAAACCTTGGGGTCCGGCAAGCTCGCGATCGACTCAAGCAGAAGGGCGCGCGCCTCCGCACGAGAAGGAGTCTCCGGCTCGATTCCGATCGATTGCAGGAGAGTCGCATCTGCCGCGCCCAGCTCACCTCGAGCGCGCTCGTACGTCGCAAGGCTTCGAAACCCCTCCGCAGGCATAGGCGCATACACGAAACCCGAAAGAGCATCCCGCATGTCTTCCAGGGCCGCTTTGCCCTCGACGTCCATATTCGCAGCGTTCTGCTCTAGATACCGATCTATTGAACGGAGCTCCCCATCCCTATACCGAACAGCGGAAACGTTATCAGCGTCAGGAAACATCTCGACCAGAGCCGGGGCCAGCATCGTCGTCGACATTGCAATCGCGCATACGGCGAGGGTAGGAGAACGCAGGAGCAGTTTCCCCATCGTTCTTACGTATGCAACGGCGGAGGCACAAGCGCTCGAACGAGTTGCCGTTCTCGATGCAGTGAAGGAACCTCTCTCAAGACAAATCGGGGATATCGGGCACGCGCAGCCGCTCTTTCCAGCAACGCAAAGCAGGCTAATTGCCAGCACCTCGATCCCGATTGCACATACGAGGGCAATCGCGCCACGCTCGAAGCAAAGTCCAGGCAGATTCACTATCTGCGTTGTCGGGTACGGGCTATAGGCGCCGACGGTCAACTCAGTGTTCGCATACGTAAGGGGATTCAACAGGGCGAACTCACGTAAAGCGATGGATCTTCCGTAATACCCGGGAACCATCGTCACCCCCATCAGGGCACATACGAACACGATTCCAAGCGTAGGGTTATTGGCAATCTTCACGGCAAGGTGAACGACAAGCGAGATGAACGCTGCCACCAAGAATTGCAAGATGGCCGTCTGCGCGAACACCAGCCAAGCCGGTTTGATAACCGGAGTCGCATATTGAATGTAGCCTATCGGATAGAACGGCGAGCCCGGGCCATTCTTCACAAGCGCGGCGATTATCCCTGGAAGATTGATGGCGAGGACGGCAAGCATTGCAAAAACACTCGCCCATACGCTCGATGCAACAAGTCTACCCAGCTCGCCCATCGGTGCCTGGATGATGAGCTTTTCACGTTTGTTAAGACGCGCGGCAAGGAACGAGACGGCAACGGCCGTTGCGACCCATAGCAAGTACTCCTTCGATCCGTCATAATAGGTGTACTCTCCATCCGATATCTGCAGAAACGGAAGTAGGGGAGAGAGCGGTGCCAAGATAAGACGTCCCGCGGCAAGAGGGTACAGAAGCGCGGGCATGCTTGATGAAGAGGTATAGACACCGTCCTCCCCCGCATTCACAAGCGCATCCGCATAGGATGCTGACAATTCCTGCTCAACACGGGTTATTCCCGACTCGAGGTATTCGACCCGTCCGTCGATGCCAGCCGCGCTCCTGAAGACGGGCAGAGCACAAAGAGCCATCAACGCAACAACGACAACACAGAGCGACCTGGAGGAGAGAAGCGACCTAAAGATCGCCTTCGAGATTTTGAGCATATTCATCGCCAACCTTAACCTCATCCAGTCGGAACAGAGGGGCCGAACAAAATGCTCGGCCCTTATTACTTGCCGGCAAAGTCAATTTAACATAAACTGTTAAAAAGTAACCTGAGTTTTTTAAATTCTTCGGAGGTTATTATGAGTTCCGACAATCGCACTCCCCGGCTTCATTCCTTCCGCATCGCATGTGCGATAGCCTCTGCGACCCTTTGCGCCACCGCCATCGCACAAGTGGCGTTCTCCTTAAAGCCAGCAATCGAAGTGCTCGACAACCCTGTAATTGCAGACTCCCCCGCGTATCCAGCCCTTGCGATCTCGACATTGGTCCCTGCCGTCATCGGTATCGCTACGACCATCCTCAGCGCCGTTCTCGTGTGGACGATCAAGAGCGGAGACCCCTTCAAGAAAGGGTCTGCGACATGCTTGAAGGTGCTCGGCATTCTCTTCGTTGTTCAAGCTGCCACCAGCCTCTACGCCGGCTCACTCAAAACCTCCGTTTCGATGTTTGGCGGCGAGGGGGCCGTCGGCGCCCAAGAGATCGCTTCATCATTCGATTGGACCTCTCTGGTTCTCGGCATCGTCCTGTTCATGCTTTCCCAGCTCTTCTTGTACGCCCGAGAGCTGTACCTCGACTCCGACGAGATTGCGTAAGGAAACGCCATGCCCGTAATTGTTCGCCTCGACAAGATCATGGCCGAGCGAAAGATTTCCTCGAACGAACTTGCCGAAAGGATTGGAACCACGCCCGTGAACCTGTCCCGTATTAAAAAAGGGCATATTCGCGGCATTCGCTTCAACACACTCGAACAGCTATGCCTCGCCCTTCGTTGCCAACCCGGAGACCTTCTCGAAGTCATGAGCGAAGAGGATGCCCGAAAGGAGTTCGGACTCGATTGGTCCGCCGAGGATTAGAGGGCGGTCGTACTCGCCCTGCACACGGGGATGCGAATCGGCGAGGTCTGCGGCCTTCGGTGGTGCGATGTGGATTTCGAGACGGGCCTGATCTCGATCAGACACTCGGTGGCGTACGCGAAGGGAATGGGTTCGTTCATCAAGGACACCAAGACCCATGACGCCAGGGGTATCCCCATCGACCCGGTCGGCCTACTCCCCTTCCTGAAGGAGACCCACGAGATCGACTGCGGAAAGCTGCGCTTGCGCGGCCTTACCGGGGCGGTCGAGATCGGGGACTGCTACATCCTGTCGGAGCCGGGCGCGACCTTCGCGACGACAAGCTATATCCGCAGGGCGCTCAAGACGTTCTCGGAGACCAACGGCCTCATGGGCACCAACGACGAGCTGATCACGTTCCACGGCCTTCGCCACACGTTCGCAACGCAGTGGATCCGCCAAGGCGGCGATATCAAGGCGCTCCAATCGATCCTCGGCCACAAGGACGCCATGGCGACGCTCAACGTCTACGCCGACATCGAGCCCATCTCCAAAATCCATAACATGCTGCGCGCCACGCCGTGCCTTTGGCGCGGGCACCTCGGGCCGAGGGTCGATCCGGGTCCCATGTTCCAACAGAGGATCCAGGAGTCCATCGAGACGCTCCAGGCGTTCGGCTACGGCATCACCGAGCCGGACGACCGAAATATCGCCATACGCGACGTGAAGATGAACAGTTGGCTCTAGCTCACCGAGTACGCGGCAGTGCTGGGCCCATCCCAACTGAGGTCACGGTGGTCCGATAGGGGCGCCGCCCGCGGCATGCGCCGCGGAGCGGTATCCCCTACCGAAGGGCGGGGATGCCCTCCGCTTCCAGTTCGGAATCAGCCGTCGGAGGCGTTCGGCTGACTGCGGGAACGGCCTGTCCGCTCAATGTGTTCGGCTGAGATCGGAAATCAACCCAACACGAGCCGGACACGCGCCAGACGGCTCTTCCCCGTACGGCCTTCCCCCTTACGCTCATGTTGCAGGCATGTAACGCCGCAGCGAGCGCGCCTTTTTTGCGCCAGACAGGTACAATGATGAACACTGTACCGTAGCGGAGCGCCCCGCGCGCGCCGCAACCACGCGAAAGGGTTTCCCATGGCCGAGATCTCGTCCTCCCGTATCGTCATCACCGTCCTTGGCAAGAACCGCCCCGGCATCGTCGCCGGCGTCACCCGCGTTCTGGGCGAGGCCAACGTCGACATCCGCGACATCACGCAGTCCATTATCGAGGACATCTTCACCATGACCATGCTGGCCGACACCGCCGAGTCCAAGCTCGACTTCGCCGAGCTGCAGAAGGCCCTGGCCGAGGCCGGCGAGCTTTCGGGCGTCAACGTGTCCATCCAGCGCGAGGACGTCTTTAACTTTATGTACCGCCTGTAGTGAACAAGCCGCTCGGGGCAGCTTGACGTCATATCGTCCAAGCGCGCGGCCCCAAAGCGGACCGGAGAGGAGCGCGCATGGCCTACGACGCCAAGAAAATCTACTACCGCTTCGACGATCACCTGAGCCGCCTGGTTCTGGATTACGAGGCGAGCCGTCAGATTTCGTCTGAGAGTGAAAGCCTCTACCACGGCCTGCCGACCGCCCCGTACGACGAGGGCCTGTTCGTAGAGCATAACGTCAAGCGCGGCCTGCGCAATGCCGATGGCTCGGGCGTGGTCGCGGGCCTTACCCGCATCTCGGACGTGCACGGCTACAACAAGGTCGACGGCAAAGTCGTGCCCGACCAGGGCAAGCTTACGCTGCGCGGCTACAGCATCGAGGACCTGGTCAACAACGCCCAGGCCGAGAATCGCTATGGCTACGAAGAGGTCGCCTACCTGCTCATCACGGGCTCGCTGCCCAACAAAGAGGAGCTCGACGGTTTTTGCGGACGTCTGGGCGCTTTTAGGCACCTGAGCGATGAGTACGTCAAAGAGTTCCCCATGACCACGGTGTCGTCGAGCATCATGAATGTGCTTCAGCGCGCCGTGCTGCTGCTCTACGCCTTCGACGCCGAGCCCGACGCCATTACGCCCGAGCACGAAATCGACGTCGCCATCTCCATGCTCGCCCGTCTCCCCCGCATCGCCGCCTTCGCGCATATGGCCTCGGTCGCCAAGCGCCGCGGCTCCGAGGTTCATGTACCGCACCCCACACCCGGTCTCTCCACCGCCGAGACCATCCTGCAGGTGTTGCGCGGCGGCATGGCATTCACCCGCGACGAAGCCATGCTGCTCGACGTGATGCTCATGCTGCATGCCGAACACGGAGGCGGCAACAACTCCACGTTTGCCTGCCGCGTGCTGTCCTCCTCGGCCACCGACCCGTATTCCGCCTACGCCGCGGCTATCGGCTCACTCAAGGGCCCGCGCCACGGTGGCGCCAACGCCAAGGTTGTCTCCATGCACGAGGACATCCGCGCGCATGTCTCCAATTGGGAGGACGAGGACGAGGTCGCAGCCTACCTGGGCAAGATCCTCGACAAGCAGGCCTTCGACGGCACGGGTCTCATCTACGGTATGGGCCACGCCGTCTACACGCTGAGCGACCCGCGTGCCGAGGTGTGCCGTCGTTACGCGCGCACGCTTGCCGCCAAGAAGGACCTGGGCGAGGAGTTCGCGCTCATCGAGCGCATCGAGCGCCTGGCCCCGCAAGTGATGCGCGATCACGGCATGACCAAGCCCATCTGTGCCAACATCGACCTGTACACGGGCTTTATCTACAAGATGCTCGGCGTGCCCGAGACGCTCTTTACGCCGCTGTTCGCCGTCGCCCGCATGGCCGGCTGGTCTGCGCACCGCATGGAAGAGCTCTTCTGCGCGCACCGTATTATTCGCCCGGCCTATCGTCCGGTGATCGAGCCGCTGGAGTACAAGCCGCTCGCTGACCGCTAGGACGCGGACCGTTATAGAACTCGAGCGTGGCCAGGGACCCAAGCCCTTGGCCACACTTTTTATGCCAGTAGAAAGGATCGCAACGAATGATTGTGTTTTCCGATATGGATGGGACGCTGCTGACGAGCGATAAGCAGATGAGCGACGCCACTTGGGCAATGCTCGACGAGCTCGCACGTCGTGGCATCGAGTTTGTTCCCTGCACGGGGCGCCCGCTGTCGGGCATCTTTGAGCCCATTCTCGCCCATCCCGCCGTGCACTACGCGGTCTGCGCCAACGGCGCCAGCGTCTGGCGGCTCGACGAAGATACGCCCACCGACACCTCACGTGCTACGCGCATTTTGAGCCGACCGCTCGATTGCGGCATTGCCCACCGCATCCATCGCATTGCCGCCGGCCACGATGTGACCTTCGATATCTTCGCGGATGGACAGTGCTTCCTCCCCCGCTCGCTATACGGGCGCCTGGATGAGTTCTGCGGCGGTGACCCCCACATCGCGGCTTCACTCAAGCGCACACGAACGCCGATCGACATGGATATCGACAGCAAGATCGACGAGGTCGAGACGCTCGAACGTATCGCCATGTACTGGCACAACCCGGCCGATCGCGACGCCATCGCGACGGCGCTCGACACGCTCGGAGGCATTGAGGTCACGCGTTCGTACGCCATGAATATCGAGGTCATGGGCGAGGGCGCCACCAAGGGGACGGCCCTCACGTGGCTATGCGAATACCTGGGCAAGCGTCTCGCCGACGCCTGGGCGTTCGGCGACAACATCAACGACATCCCCATGCTGCAGGCAGCGGGCCACGGCATGGCCATGATCAACGCCGAGTCCGAAGACCGCGAGGCCGCCGACGCCATCACCGAATACGACAACGACCACGACGGCGTCGCCCGCACCATCATGGCCGCCCTTGCCTAGTCATTGGTCAGTCATTGGGGACGTTCTTAAACGACTAGTCGTTGGGGACACTCTTCGCAAAAAAGTTGCAAGGACTGTCCCCCACTGCCGGCGGAAAAGGAACGTCCCCAACTGCCGGATCAGGCGAGGCTCTCCAAAACGTGGCGGAGCTCCTGCTGGACGGCGTGGTCGCGGTTGCGCCCCACCACGCGATCGGCCACTGCCTTGAGCGCGGGGCGCGCGTTTTCCATCGCGCAGCCCGTACCGACAAAGCGAATGATCTCGTAGTCGTTCATCGAGTCGCCAAACGCCATAACCTCGTCGCGTTCGACTCCATAGTGCTCCATGAGCTGTGCGATGCCCGAGGCCTTCGACACGCCGGGCTGCATGGCATCGATCCACGCGTTGCCCGAAGGCGCAAAAGTAAAGAGCTGACCGAGTTCGCGCTGTAGTACGTAAGCGCTGTCCATAACGGCACCGTCATCGCAAAAGATACTCGCCTTGATGATATTTACGCTGGGATCAGGCAGCTCCCAAATGCGCTCGGCATTGGGAAGGTCCTTATCGACCTCACGCACGAACTTGCACTCGTCATCGAGCAAGAAGGACTTGGTTCGGTCAAAAAGTGCAAGATGCAGATTGGGAAACGTCGCGACGGCCTGGGCGAGCCTTCGAATCGCCAGGTGCGAATACACCTCGCGGTCTACCATCTTACCGTCGGCGTAGACCTGGGCGCCGTTAGCGGCGACAAAGTCCATCTTGTCGCGAACAGGTGCAAAGAACTCGCACAGGCGGTCGTAACGACGGCCTGACGATGCGGCGAAATGCACGCCATGCTCGTGTAGCGCCAGAATCAGTTCGTAGGTCTCGGGAGGCACCTGGCCGTTTTCGTCAAGCAACGTGCCGTCCATATCGGATGCAATCAGTTTAAACATAGAAAAGCTCCCTTCGGGCTTGATGGAATCGGACGTATATCCAATTCCAACGTACCCAAAGGGAGCTCAAATAAGACTCTGCGGGCGTAAACGTTACAAGGACCTAGCAAATAGCTCACACATGCCAGAGGTCTCACGGTCGCGGCGTCAGGTGACACGCCACCCCGACGACTAGTCGTTTAAGAACGTCCCCGATGACTAGTCGGCGTAGGTGAAGGTCGTGACGTCGAACATGCCCTCGGGGCGGATGCGGAGCGTCGGGATCACCGGCAGGGGCAGGAAAATGATGCCCATGATGGGGTCGAGCGGCGGCTCGATGCCCATGGCACGCGCCTTGACCATAAAGTCGTCGTGCTGCGCGGCGACATCCTCGGCCGTGCCCTCGCTCATCAGGCCACCGAGCGCCAGCGGAATGCGCGCCACGACCTCGCCGTTGCGCACCAGCACGTGACCGCCCTGGCCCACGGCATCAACGGCGGCCATCATATCGGCGGCGTTGTCGCCCACGACGCACACGTTGTGCGAGTCGTGTCCGATCGTCGAGGCGATGGCACCACCCGTGATGGTAAAGCCGCGCACCCAGCCGCGGCCGATATGCTTGCCAACGAGTCCCAGGCCAGCGGGGCCGTCACCGTCGGCGCCCTCGGCCTGCAGCGACACGCCGCGGCCGTGACGCTCGATCAGCATAATACGGCGCAGGCCCTCGGCGCTCTCGGGACGAACCATGCCCGTGATGGCCTTGCCCGGCACCACGTCAATCACGGCCTCGCCCGGCTTAAAGGCATAGTCGAATACGTCGAGCGAAAGCTTCGGCAGCTTAACGGAGGCGCGCAGCTCATCGGCAAGGGCCGCAACCTCGGCCATCTCGGGTGCGATCTCGCCCACAAAGGTGCCGTCCTGCGCCACCAGAGCACCAGCGGCATACACGCGATGCGGAGCCGTGACAAACGTCAGGTCGTTGAGCACCAGCAGGTCGGCACGCTTGCCCGGGGCGATGGCGCCACGCAGCTCGTGCGGGTCGCGGCAACCGTGGTCCAGGCCAAACGCCTCGGCCGTGGACAGGGACGCCATAGAGATGGCAACCACGGGGTCAATACCGGCCTCGATAGCCACGCGGCAGGCATTGTCGATCATGCCGGTTGCAAGCGCATCGGAAGGAGCGCGGTCGTCAGTCGCAAAGCAGCAGCGGCGGGCGCGCGCGGGATTCTCCAGCAGCATCGGCGACAGGTTGGCCAGATCATGGCTGCACGTACCCTCGCGCAGCATCACGTACATGCCGCGAGACAGCTTGTCGAGCGCCTCCTCGGGAATCGTCGACTCGTGGTCGGCAATAATACCCGCCGCGGCATAGGCATTGAGGTCCTTGCCGGCAACGAGCGGCGCATGGCCGTCGACCTGCTTGGACGGCGTCTGGTTGGCAGCATCGATGCGAGCGCAGGTCTCGGGATCGGCCATAAAGACGCCCGGCAGGTTCATCATCTCGCCCAGGCCAAAAACGTCGCCCGGATGCTCGGCAAAAAACGCCTGCATGTCAGCAGCGGTAATCACAGCGCCCGCTTGCTCATCGGGCAGCGCGGGCACGCATGAGGGCATCATGTACTTGATGGAAATGGGCGCGCGGCGACCGTCCTCGATCATAAAGCGCAGGCCGTCGAGCCCCGCCACGTTGGCGATCTCGTGGCTGTCGGCAATGGCGGTGGTGGTACCGCGCGTCGCCGCCATGCGCGCATACTCGGCGGGACGGATGTTCGAGGACTCAATGTGCAGATGTCCGTCGATAAAGCCGGGGGCGAGATAGCGGCCCTGGCAGTCAATGACCTCGGCAGCCTCGTAGGTGCCGGCGGCATCGTCGCGACCATCGTAGAGCACGCCGACGATCACACCGTCCTTGACGGCAACGCTGCCGGGCGCCACACGCTGGCCATACACGTCGACAATCTGTGCATTGGTAAACAGCGTGTCGACGGGCACGCGCCCCTCGGCAGCATCGATCACAGACCTCATGACCTCAACGGACATACATACTCCTTTAACTGTAGAAATAACTGCGGAGCGGACGAGCCTTCACCGCAGCAAGCCAACAGCCATTGTATGCCCAAACGATGGGTCAGCAATACGGCCCTCCGTTTAACGGCATCCGCCACTTGGTGCAATGGGGACAGGTTGCTTTGCACCAATGACAAGGAGTGTCCCAAAGTGCCGGCACAAAAGGAACGTCCCCAAGTGCCAACAACGGAAGCGCCGATGTTTTGGCAACGCCAGCGAGCGGGCCGCATTTGAGACAAGGTGACGTGAAACGAAAGGGCGCTGACCTTCTGGTCGTGCCCTTGAAGTTGAACGTCAGATTGTCCAAATGCGGCCCGCGCAGCGTCGGCCGGTCCGCCGTTCGTTAGAACGGCGGAACTAAATCAACTTAAAGCCCTTGCGCTTGCCTACGGAGAGGGTGTCGCCCAGCTTGAGGGCGCTGGGATCGATGTTATAGCTCTTGGGAGCCACGGCCTTGCCGTTGATCTTGACACCGCCGCCGTCGATATCGCGACGGGCCTGGCCGGCGCTCGCCGAAAGACCCAAGTCCTTGAGCAGGCCGGCGAGGTAGATCTGGCCCTCGTCGTTAACAGTCAGCTCAACGTGCTTCTCGGGGAAGTCGGCGAGCTGGCCCTCCTTGAACACGCGGTCGAACTCGGCCTGAGCCTCGTCGCCGGCACCGGCGCCGTGGTAGGTGTCACACAGGTCACGGCCCAGAGCGCGCTTGAGCTCGTAGGGGTCGGCAGAGCCATCGGCCAGGGCAGCGTCGATCTTGTCGACCTCGGCCGGAGTGAGCGAGCTCGCCAGGCGGTAGTACTTGCCGATCATCTCGTCGGGGATGGACATGGTCTTGCCGAACATATCCTTGGGCGCGTCGGTCAGACCGATGTAGTTGCCATAGGACTTGGACATCTTACGTACGCCATCGGTGCCCTCGAGCAGCGGCATGGTGAGCGCGATCTGCGGCTCCATGCCCATCTTCTCCATGAGCTCACGGCCGGCGAGCAGGTTGAAAAGCTGGTCGGTACCGCCCATCTCCACGTCAGCCTTAATCATGACCGAATCGTATGCCTGCATCACGGGATACAGGAACTCGTGCAGGGCGATCGGCGTCTGGGACTGGTAGCGCTTGGTAAAGTCATCGCGCTCAAGAATGCGGGCGACGGTGAACTTGGAGCACACCTGCAGCAGACCGGCCAGATCCATCGACAAGATCCAGTCGCCGTTGTGCACGATGGTGGTCTTCTCGGGGTCCAGGATCTTCATGGCCTGGCTCACGTAGGTCTCGGCGTTAGCCTCGATCTGCTCCTGAGAAAGCTGCGGGCGGGTGGAATTCTTGCCCGAGGGGTCGCCGATCAGTGCGGTACCGTTGCCGATGATGAGGGTGACGTTGTGGCCCAGGTCCTGGAACTGACGCATCTTGCGCAGCGGCACGGCGTGGCCCAGGTGCAGGTCGGGGCTGGTGGGATCGACGCCGAGCTTGATGTTGAGGGGCTCGCCCTTCTCAAGCTTCTTGCGAAGGTCGGCCTCGGGGACGATCTTCGCAGCGCCCGAGGTGATGATACGCATTTGCTCGTCAACAGACAGCATTGGGTATCCTCCTTTTGCTATAGCACCCTCGCCGAAAACGGCGGTGCTGGAAGTCCATAAACTCTCATATGATAACAAACTGACGCGACGCAGCACCTACGACAGGAAAATCCTCGTCCTGCCGCATGCGTCGATGGCAACTGGCAGACGTGTACCGTCACGCTCGACCAGATAGCGCACCTGCCGACGACGCAAGCAGTCGCGGCAACGGACCTGTCCCGTCGCATCGGTGGCACAGACGCCCTCGGCGGTCAGCAGGCAGTGCTCGCACACCATAAGCTCGGGACGGGCGGCGTCGACCGGACCCAAGACGCCGGGTTCAGCGGCCAGTTCGGCAATACGCTCCGCATCATTGCCGAGCAACTCGGCCGGCAAGTACACCCGCCCCGCACCGAGTCCGCGCAGCCAGGTAAGCGTGGCCCGATTCGCGCAGAACACCGGCGCCGCCACGTCAAACGTCACGCCCAGCTCGCGAGCGATCACCACCTGTCCCAGGCTGCGGCAGACGACACGCCTGGCACGCTGCATCAGTGAGCGGGTCCAGTCAGCGTCACCCGTGCGGCACACTTCGTCAAGCACCACAACGGCGTCGGACAAATCGAGTTCTCCGCGCGGGTCGGCATCCATCAGCTGCCAAGCAAAAACCATGCGAGCGGGAACCGCGCACTCCACCAACTCCGTCGACGCACCGCCATCCACCGCAACGCCCTCAAAGGGCAGCACCTCAACGGCACGCGCAACGGGCGCAATCGCATCCGCCTCGGCCCGCATGCGCTCCAACACCGCCGCCGTCTGATCCAACACGCCGGCGCTGCGAATCAGGTATACCTCGCAGCCCGCGTCCACCTTACGCTTGCAATGCACGACGACGCGCTTCCCCGCTGCGGCATCCACCGGGCAGGGCACCTGCGGCCAGCGCTTGGGCACATCGGGACGCGCGTCGACACCCGGATAGAACCGAATCTCGAGCGTGTCACCCGCCGCCACGGCGGCGTCGAGCTCAACGGTCACCTCTTCGTGGCCCACAGCGACCAAACGCCCCACGCGCACGCCCTGGTTAATTGCGCGCTCAAAGCTCATCAGCTCGGCACCCGAACGCCCTCGCAGGTACGTATCGGTAAACCCACGGTTAAACGACCTCCCCAGCTCGCGTTCAAGCTCTTCCACGGCGTCGGGGTCCCACGCGCCGTCGCGCAGCATATCGAGTGCCCGGCGCCACACCCGCACCACGTTGAATACGTAATCGGGGTTCTTCATGCGCCCCTCGATCTTGAGCGACGCCACGCCGGCATCTACAAGCTCGGGCAGATGTGCAATACCCAGATAGTCGCGCGGGCACAGCAGGCGATCTCCCTCGACGGCGACAACGCTCTGTCCCGCCTCGTCCACCAGGTCGTACGCCAGACGGCACGGCTGCGTGCAGTCGCCGCGCATCGCCGAGCGCCCACGCCGCAGGGCCGAAAACTCGCACGCCCCCGAATAGCCGATGCAAATCGCACCGTGGCAGAATACCTCGATGGGCACGCCCGTGGCACATAGCGCCGCAATCTCGTCGACCGCCAGCTCGCGTGCCGTCGTCACGCGCTCGACTCCCAGCTCATCGGCGGCAAGCCGCACGGCGCCTTCGCTATGAACGCCCGCCTGCGTGGACAGGTGAATCTCGACCCCGGGAATCGCCGCGCGCAGCGCGCAGGCCAACCCGGCATCGGCGACAATCAGAGCATCGGCGCCCAGCTCCAGTGCATGAGCTCCCAACGCCACCGCGTCGGACAACTCATCGTCAAACACGAACACGTTGAGCGTTACGTACACACGCACGCCATGAGCATGCGCCACGGCACAACCGCGCGCAAACTCGTCATCCGTAAAGCCATGAGCGCTCACACGGGCGTTAAAGCCGCCCAACCCCGCATAGATGGCATCGGCGCCCGCGGCGATGGCCGCAAGCATCTGGTCGAGCCCGCCCGCCGGCGCCAGCAGCTCGGGCAGCGCCGCACCGGCAGCATCCAATCCAGTCTTGTGTTGTCCGCTCGGCCCCATCGTCCGAATCGCCATCGACAAACTCCTTACCAAGGTATGCATTCACTCTGAAAAATGCCGTCTTCCAGCATACACGAGGCCTCGCGCGCCCCGTTTGGTTTATCGTGTAATAACTTATGTCCATCCTGCCCCGACGGCACATCCGCCGTCCGGCACGACATACCTGGAGGTCAATATATGGGTCCTCGCCAACGACAGGGACGCAGCCGTTCAAAGACGCATGCCCTGCCCATAATCCTGCTCTCGTTTTTGGGCTTTTTGCTTATCGCGGGCGTGGCATTTGGCATCGGCATGGTCGGCAACGTCAACCGCTGGCTGTCCGATCTGCCCGACTACACCGACGCCAACGCGTATCTGGTGAGCGAGCCCACCGAGATCGTCGACTGCAACGGCAACAAGATCGCGAGCTTCTACACGCAAAACCGCAAGTCCATCACCAAGGACGAGGTCTCCCCCTACGTGCTGCAGGGCACCGTTGACGTCGAGGACGAGCGCTTCTACGAGCACGGCGGTATCGACCTGTGGGGTATCGCGCGTGCTGCGGTGGCAACCCTCGGCGGCGGGCACGAAGGCGCCTCGACTATCACCCAGCAGCTGGTGCGCAACACCATCCTGCAGGAGGAGCAGTTCGACTCGACCATCGAGCGTAAGGTGCGCGAGGCCTACATCGCCATCAAGATGGAGGACATGTACTCCAAAGACGAGATCCTCATGATGTACCTCAACACCATCTATTACGGCCACGGCGCCTACGGCATCGAGGCCGCAGCCGAGACCTACCTGTCCAAGAGCGCCGCCGACCTCACCCTGAGCGAAGCCGCGCTGCTCATCGGCCTTCCCAACTCGCCTTCGCAGTACGACCCCACGGTCAATCCCGACCTGGCGCTGTCTCGCCGCAACAAGGTCCTCGACAACATGCTGCGCCTGGGCCACATCACCCAGGAGGAGCACGATGCCGCACAGGCCGAGCCCATCACCCTCAACGTGACCGAGATTTCGGGCAGCGGCGTCGACGTATACTCACAGCCCTACTTTGTCGCCTATGTTAAGCAGCTGCTGGAGCAGGAGTTCTCGACCGACGTGCTATTTAAGGGCGGCCTGACCGTCAAGACCACCATCGACCCCACGATGCAGCAGGTGGCAGAGAATGCCGTCCGCGAGCAGCTCGACACGCTTTCACTCGACGGCCTGGACATGGGCATGGTCGTCGTCGACCCCAAGACCGGCTACATCAAGTGCATGGTGGGCGGCTACGACTACAACGCCGACGAGAACCACGTAAACCATGCCACGGCCAAGCGTCCCGTCGGCTCCACCTTCAAGGCCTTTACACTGGCAACTGCCATCCAAAACGGCATGAACCCCAACGTCACCCTCAACTGCAACTCGCCGCTCAAGGCCAAGGGCACCACGACCGAGGTCCAAAACTACGCCAACCATAGCTATGGCAACATCACGCTTAAGCAGGCGACGGCATACTCCTCCAACACCGGCTACATCCAGGTGGCGGAAGCCGTCGGCAACAGCAAGATCATCTCGCTCGTCAAAAAGCTCGGCATCGATCCCGCCAAGGACAACATCGAGGACGTTCCCGTCATGACGCTCGGCACCGGCTCGATCTCGCCGCTCGAGATGGCCGCCGCCTACGCGACGTTTGCCAACGGCGGCTACTATCGCCAGCCGATCGCCATCACCGAGATTGACTCTCGTACCGGTTCGGTGCTGTACCAGCACACCGACAATCCCTCACAGGTACTTACCGAGGGCGAGGCCGCCGCGGTCACCGATGTTCTGTCCGGCGTCATGAAGGGCGGCGGTACGGGTGCTGCCGGCGCCCTGAGCGTCAACCAGCCCTATGCCGGCAAGACGGGCACCACCGACAACACCACCAACCTGTGGTTCTGCGGCTATACCCCGCAGCTGGCGTGCGCCCTGTGGACCGGCTATTCCGCGGGCGAGATTCCCATCCAAAAATACGGCACAGACCTGCTGGGCGACAGCACCAACCTGCCTGTCTTTAAGCGGTTTATGAACACCGTTCTGACCGGTACCGAGCGCGAGGAGTTTGCGACCGGAACGGCGCCCACCTACAAGAACAACAGCGTCTGGAAGTTCTACGGCACCAACAACGCCAAGAAGACGGAGAACGACGACAAGGACGAGAACGAGGACGAAGAGGAAACTACCACAACGACTACCACGACGACCACGACCACCGAGACCACGGGTGGCGACACCACCGGCGGCACCGGTACGACCGGTGGCTCGACGGGCGGCTCAACTGGTGGTTCGACCGGCGGCGATGGCGGCACGCCTACGCCTACGCCTACGCCTACGCCTACGCCTACGCCTACGCCTACGCCCACTCCCGACCCCTCGCCCACGCCTGACGATACGGTCGGCTAGAAATCATCCGGCCATAAGCAACAAGGCCCCCGAGCAGCTTATTAAACTGCTCGGGGGCCTTTTAGTTTAAAGCGACCTGGTGGGCGGTCTTTATACCGGCAAACAAAAAAGGGGGTACCGACCAACGTCGATACCCCTTACAAGCCACTATGTCACGCACACAGTGCCGAGCGCACGACCCGCACGCCTACTTGCGAGAATTGCTCAGCTTATTGATCAGCGCCTCAAGACGCTCGCCGTCCTCGGCCGTCTGGGCAATAACCAAAATCGTATCGTTGCCGGCAAGCGAGCCAAGCACATCGGGCAGCTCTGCCGCATCAACGGCGGCGGCGATGCCGGAAGCCGTGCCAGGCTGAGCCTTGATCATAACCAGATTATCGGTGCGCAGAACGCCCGTTACGAGCTCGGAAACCATACGCTGCAGGTGCAGGTCCTCTGCCAGAACATAGATGCCCTCAGGGAGCTTACGCAGCCCCATATCGGCAATATCGCGAGAGACAGTCGCCTGCGTGCAATCAAAGCCCATAGCGCGGAGCTCATCGACCAGCACGCGCTGCGTGCGGACGTCCTTATTGCGCACAATATCTCTAATGGCATCCTGGCGCCCATTGCGTTTTTTAGCCATACAAACCCTCTCTCCAAAAGATGGCGGAGACAATCAATCAGTGATTGAATAGTTTAACGCTATTTGAAGGCTTTTGTGTATAAGAACGCATTTCGAAACAATTCTATGCAAATTTGTTTCGAGATGAGCCGTTTAGGCGGTTTTTGCGCCCGTCCGGTTAAGAAAAGCCGCCAGATGCGTACACATCACGCAGCGCGCGGGCTTGGCGCTGGCGATCGGCCCAAACAACAGACCGAGCCCCCGATGGTTATCCTTGAGCGCGGCGACCATCTGACGGGTTCGAGGCGCCTCGAGCATATCACGCATACGGGCGGAACGCTCGATTGACGACACCCCATGCGGGCTCAGACACAAATTCTCGATGCAGGCGACCAGTCCGGCAAAGTAGAACTTTTGGGTTGCCAGCTTGAGCCGACCACCGCTATCTGCTTCCGAGAGTGAGTCCGTAAGCTCGTCGAGCGCCCGGGTGTCATCGGATACCTTGGCATACATGGTGGGATCAAAGGCATCTGTAAGCTTAGGTGCCGCCGCGTGGAAACAAGCGTCGCCGCATCCGGAGACGCGCTGCGCCCGCGAGAGCGAGCACGCCATAAACCCAACTGTGCGAAACGCCTTGTCGTACAAAAGGCATGCCTCAAACAGCGGACGGCTATACATCACGCCAGAGGTCTGAACGACTAGGCCGCCTAAAATCAACTGGGACAGCCCGGTCACCATCGAAGATTTGCTATCAATGGAAATATGAGCAGCATCCAAGACGCGCGAATGGCGCTCTCGATGTGCATCATAGCGGTCGAGCGACACCGTGGGGAGCACTATGTCTGCCGTAGTATCGCACGCGATATCGACCATCTTGGAAAGAGACTGCGGAGCAAACCACTCATCGGCGTTCATGGCGATGATTTGAGAGCCGCGCGAGGCAGCAAAACCGGCACGAAGACAAGCGCCGCGCTTCGCGTCCTCGACGTCAATCAAATCAATATGGATGTCCCTGTCGGCAGCAACTTGAAGCGAATGGCGCACACCGGGCGCAGCATCGCGGCAGACAACGACAATCTGCAAATCGTAGAGGTCTTGGTTCTGGATACTCTCGAGCGCACGCATCGCATAGCTGGGCGAACCTTCTACCACAAGGATCACCGAAAGTCGCGGATGCGAGCCACGTCGAACCAAGTTATCCGTCCTCTCGACAGCAGTGAATCAAACTGTCGTTCATGGTACACCCCGGCAATAAAAGCAATGAGACACCGGTTGTATTGCACGCCAAGAACAGATGTTGCACACGCGCAGCCCACAGATGACAGGTGCCGACGCACGACGCGCCGAGCCCTCCCCTAGTCGAGCACGACAAGCTCGGCGGGATCGTAATCCACGCCCATAAACGTAAGGCCGCAGGCAGGAGCCGTGGGGCCCGCAGCGGTACGGTCGCAAGCATCGATGACCTCGCGCATCCACTCGGGTTCACGGCGATGCATGCCAATCTCGACAAGCGTGCCCACGATCGTGCGGACCATCGAATGCAGAAACGCATTGCCCTCGATGGTAAACGTCAGGATGTCCTCGCCAAACGCAACCTCATGGCCAAACTCGGCACGCATCACGCAGCGGTGCGTGGGCTTGCCCACGGCAGACGCCACCTTGCAAAAGCTCTTGAAGTCCTGCTCGCCCAGCAGCGCGGGACAGGCCGCAGACATCGCCTCAACATCCAATGGGTAGCGATGCCACCACACCGCACCGCGCGAAAGCACAGGGCGCGCGTCGCGATCGGCAATACGGTACGTATACGTACGGGAACGCGCATCAAAGCGTGCAGAAAAGCCTTTACGGGCCTTGTAGACCTCGTTTATGGCGATATCTTTGGGCAGGAGGGCATCCATAGCCCTCAGCCACCTACGGCGCGTCAAAGCCAACTCAGCGTCCGTTACGGGCACGCTGATAAACTGTGCCACCGCATGCACGCCGGCATCGGTACGTCCCGCACACGTCAGGTCGATCGGACGGCGCAGGAGCGTCTCAATAGCTCGACGTAGCTCACCCGCAACCGTCGTCTGTCCCGGCTGCACGGCAAATCCGCTATACGACGAGCCATCATAGGCCACGCGAAATACGAGCGTGGCGTCAAGCTCGGAAATCGAATTGAAATCAGACGGCGCAGTCATGGGCGCTCCCAACAAACAAGCAACGGTATCGCGACAAAAAAAAGAGGGGTACGCGAACGTACCCCTCGAATATAGCCTATGCAGACGGATTGTCTACTCAGCGGTCTCCTCAGCAGGAGCCTCCTCGGCAGCCTCGACCTTCTTGGGAGCAGCGGCCTTCTTGGGGGCCGGAGCAGCCTTCTTAGCCTTAGGCGTGCAAGGCTCGGTGACGAGCTCCATGATAACGATGGGAGCGTTGTCGCCCTTGCGGTTACCGAGCTTCATGATGCGGGTGTAACCGCCGTTGCGGTCCTGCCACATGCCCTGAGCAGCCTTGTCGAAGATCTCGGCAACGAGCTGCTTATCGCCGAGCTTGGCGATAGCCAGACGACGAGAGTGCAGGTCGCCCTTCTTGGCCCAGGTGATGATCGGGTCGACGACCGAACGCAGCGCCTTAGCGCGGGTCTCGGTGGTCTTGATGCGGTCGTTCTCGAAGAGGGCCTTAGCAAGGCTCTTCTTCATGGCCTTGGTGTGGCTCGCATCGGTGCCGAGCTTCAGGCCCTTCTTAACGTTGTGACGCATGGTCTAGTTTCTCCTCAAATATGCGAAGCATTAAGCCTTCAGGCTCAGGCCCATGGACTCAAGCTTGTCCTTCACTTCCTCGATCGACTTAACACCGAAGTTACGGATGTTGAGCAGATCGTTCTCCGAGAACTCAACGAGCTGACGGACCGAGTGAATGCTGGCGCGCTTAAGGCAGTTGTAGGAACGGACGGAAAGGTCCAGATCCTCGATCTGCTTGTCCAGTTCGGCGTTGTCGTTGGTGACCTCGGGAGCGAAGATCGAAGCCTCCTCCTCGACCTCGGGGGTCTCGGCAAGGTTCATAAAGGCGGCCATATGCTGGTTGATGATATTGGCAGCCTGGACCACGGCGTCGCGCGGGGCGATGGAGCCGTTGGTCTCGATCTCGAGGACAAGGCGGTCGTAGTCGGTGTGCTGACCGACACGGCAAGCCTCAACGAGCTTGGCGCAACGGGAAACCGGCGAGTACAGCGAGTCGACGTGGATCACACCGATGGGATCGTTGTCGCGCTTGTTGGCCTCGCCAGAAACATAGCCGCGGCCATAGCCGATGCGCATGCTCATGGTGAGATGGCCACCCTCGGTGAGCGTAGCGATGTGCTGCTCGGGGTTGACCAGCTCAAACTCGGACGGAATAAAGAAGTCCGCACCGGTGACCTCGCAGGGGCCGTCAACCGAGATGGTGGCGGTCGCCTCGTCGGTCGTGCCGAGAGCCCTGAAGACAAGACCCTTGACATTCAGGACGATGTCGGTGACATCCTCGACCATGTTAGGGATGGTCATGAACTCGTGCTGCGCACCATCGATCTGAATAGCCTCGACGGCGGCACCCTCGAGCGAGGACAGAAGTACGCGACGGAGGGAGTTACCCAGCGTATCGCCGTAGCCACGCTCGAGCGGCTCGACGGAGACACGAGCAGACGTCTCGTTGATCTCTTCGACCTGAACCTGAGGCCTAATGAATTCTGACATGTATTACCTCCAGCCTCAGCAGCCCGGATGGACTACTTAGAGTAGAGCTCGACGATGAGCTGCTCGTTGATATCACCGCTGATCTGCTCACGCGTCGGCAGAGCGAGCACGTTACCAGACAGCTTCTCGATATCGACCTCGAGCCAGCCAGGAACCTCAAAGCGCTCGGAGGAAATCAGGGCCTCCTTGATGGGGAGGAGGTCACGGAACTTCTCGCCGACAGCGACGACGTCGCCGGCCTTGACGCGGTAGGACGGGATGTCCACGCGCTTGCCGTTCACGGTGAAGTGACCGTGACGGACGGACTGACGAGCCTCTTTGCGGGTGCGGGCGAAGCCAAGACGGAAGACGACGTTGTCGAGGCGAGACTCAAGAATGATCATGAGGTTCTCACCGGTGACGCCGTTCATCTTACGGGCCTTGTTGAAGTAGCCGTGGAACTGCTTCTCCAGAACGCCATAGATGAACTTGACCTTCTGCTTCTCGCGCAGCTGCATGCCGTACTCAGATTCCTTGCGACGGCGCTTGGGCTGACGGATAGATTCCTTCTTGCTGCTGTAACCGAGCTCAGCGGGATCGATCCCGAGCTGACGGCAGCGCTTAAGAACAGGAGTCCTGTCGATTGCCATATTGATACGATCCTTTCAGTTACACGCGGCGACGCTTCTTGGGGCGGCAGCCGTTGTGCGGAATGGGGGTCTTGTCCTGGATGCTCGAGACCTCGAGGCCAGCAGCCTGGAGGGAGCGGATGGCGGTCTCACGACCGGAGCCGGGGCCCTTGACGAAGACGGAAACCTTCTTCATACCGTGCTCCATGGCCTGCTTGGCAGCAGCCTCGGCAGCCATCTGGGCAGCGAACGGCGTGGACTTACGGGAGCCCTTGAAGCCCACCTGGCCAGCCGACTTCCAGGAAATGACGTTGCCCTGGGGATCGGTGATCGAAACGATCGTGTTGTTGAACGTAGAACGAATGTGAGCCTGGCCCACGGAAATGTTCTTACGGTCCGCGCGCTTCAGACGGGCAGCGCGAACGTTCTTCTTAGCAGTAGCCATCTATCTAGCGCTCCTTATTTCTTCTTCTTAGCACCGATCTGACGCTTCGGGCCCTTGCGGGTACGAGCGTTAGTGTGGGTGCGCTGGCCGCGGACAGGGAGGCCCTTGCGGTGACGAAGGCCGCGGTTGCAGCCGATGTCCATAAGGCGCTTGACGTTCTGGTTGCGCTCACGGCGGAGGTCGCCCTCAACCATGATCTGGTTCTTATCGATATAATCGCGGATGGCGTTAACCTCATCCTCGGTGAGGTCCTTAACGCGCGTATCCACGTTAACGTTGCACTCGACGCAAATCTTCGTCGCAGTGGTGCGGCCGATGCCGTAAATGTAGGTCAGACCGATCTCAACGCGCTTCTCACGCGGGAGGTCGACACCATTAATACGGGCCAACGTAGTCTCCTCTCTTAACCCTGACGCTGCTTATGACGGGGGTTCTCGCAAATGACGAGGACCTTGCCATGGCGCCTAATGATTTTGCACTTATCGCACATCTTCTTGACCGAAGGACGTACCTTCATCGTTCTTCCTTTCGGTAGCGCTCAAACTACTTCCCTACTATCTACTCGCCCAGCCGCAGGCGTTTAAAACTATGGCTGGTCTTCACACACAATCCGACCGTAGGTTGAGCTAAGCCTGCAGTCGGAAATGGAGTGCGTGTATGCGTGCCGCTATTTGTAGCGATAGGTGATGCGGCCGCGGGTCAGGTCGTACGGGGAAAGCTCCACGACAACCCTGTCACCGGGGAGAATACGGATGTAATTCATTCGGATCTTGCCAGAAATGTTGCACAGAACCGAATGACCGTTCTCGAGCTCGACCTTAAACATGGCATTGGGCAGCGGTTCCTTTACCGTACCCTCGAGCTCAATTGCGTCTTCCTTCTTCACAAGCAATCATCTTTCTCTAGAAAACGACAGCGATTGAGTATTCTACAACACGTATGCACGCATCGTAATAACTTCGTAATGGCTCCACAACTAAGTGGAACTTGTTACATTTCTCCGCCTTGGAGCGAACACCAAGCACCTTGCGCATCCGTGGTGAGAATCACCGGACCGTCATTGGTAATGGCGACGGTGTTCTCGTAGTGCGCAGCGGGCAGGTGGTCGTTGGTCGTGACGATCCAACCGTCGGAGCCCGTGCTCACATGGTTGGAACCCATCGTAACCATCGGCTCGATGGCAATGACCATGCCGGCCTGGAGGCGAACGCCCCTCCCCTTCTTTCCATAGTTAGGAACGTTGGGGTCCTCGTGCATCACGCGGCCAATGCCATGGCCCACATAATCACGAAGCACGCCGTATCCGTGAGACTCGGCGAGGGACTGAACGGCATAGCCGACGTCCCCGATATGGTTACCGGGAACAGCCTGCTCGATGGCGGCCTTTAGGCAATCGCGCGTAACCTCGCACAGGGCCTTGGCCTCGGGCGTGGGGGTGCCGACGAAAAACGTCCAAGCATTATCGCCAACCCAACCGTCAACGACGGCTCCCGTATCGATGGAGATGATATCGCCATCGCGCAGGATCATGTCAGGGTTGGGAATACCGTGAACCACGGCATCGTTGATCGATGCGCAAATGGTCCCCGGGAACCCGCCGTAACCCTTAAAGGCAGGGGTGCCGCCATGCATGCGGATAATCTGCTCCGCAAGCTGATCGAGTTCGAAAGTCGACACGCCGGGGCGAACCATGGCTCCAACGTGGCGGAGCGCCATCTTAGATAGCGCTCCTGCCTTCTTCATCTGCTCAATTTGCGTTGCAGACTTAATCTTGATCATAGACCGAGAGCCTCTTTGACATCCCCGTACACGGTCTCGCGAGCCTGGTCACCGTTGACCGACTTGAGCAGACCCTGGCCACGATAGTAGTCGACGAGCGGGCTCGTGGACTTCTCGTAGACGTCGAGACGGTTCTTGATGGTCTCCGGCTTGTCGTCGTCGCGCTGATACATCTCGCCGCCGCACTTGGGGCAGGTGGCATCGGCAGCGGTGCCGGTGTAACCGCAGGCGCGGCAGGTGCGACGAGAAGACAGGCGATCGATGATGACCTCGGGGGCCACATCGACCAGAAGGGCGCAGTCGATCTCGCGACCCATAGCGGAGAGCTCGGAATCGAGCGTTACGGCCTGGGCGGTGTTGCGCGGGAAGCCGTCGAGGATGAAGCCCTGCTGGGCGTCATCGGCGGCAAGGCGCTCCTTGACAAGGTCGATCACGAGCTGGTCGGGAACGAGCTCGCCAGCGTCCATGTACTTCTTAGCCTGAATACCAAGCTCGGTGCCACCCTTGACGGCAGCACGCAGCAGGTCGCCCGTGGAAATATGGGCGACGCCAAACTCGGCGACGAGCTCCTGTGCGACGGTGCCCTTACCGGCACCCGGAGCTCCGAGCAATACGAGGTTCATGAGCAATCCTCCTCTAGCCTATTTAAAGAATCCATCGTAATCATACATCTTGATCTGGCCTTCGAGCTTATCGACCGTGTCGAGCACGACGCCGACCATGATGAGGATGGACGTGCCGCCAAATGCCTGGATCAGATGGTTACCCGTGAAGGAAAAGATGATCGAAGGCACGATGGCGATGAGCGCCAAAAAGACAGCGCTGGGAAGCGTAATCTTGTTGAGCGCGTTCTTGATGTAGGCCGCGGTAGCCCTACCCGGACGGACGCCCGGAATAAAGCCGCCCTGCTTCTTAAGGTTGTCGGCCGTGTCATCGGGGTTGAACACCATGGAGGTGTAGAAGTACGCGAAGAACACGATGAGGACAACGTTAAGCACCCAGTTGAGCCAACCGGTCGAAAGCGCAGAAGCGACTGCCTGAATCCAGCCGATGCCGGGGAAGAACACGGCAATCTGAGCCGGGAAGTACAGCAGCGCCGAAGCGAAGATGATCGGCACAACACCCGCGGTGTTGACCTTGATGGGCAGGTAGGTGGTCTGGCCACCCATCATGCGACGGCCCACGACGCGCTTAGCGTAGGAGACCGGAATGCGGCGCTGGCCGCGCTCAAGGAAAACAATCAGCGGGATAACCAGCAGGATGATGGCGCAGATGATCACCATGGTGATGATGCCGCCGGCATTGCCCTCGGTGCTGGAGAAGATAGCCTGCGGCAGACCGGCCATGATGTTCGCGAAGATGATCAGCGACATGCCATTGCCGATACCGCGCTGGGTGATGAGCTCACCAATCCACATGATCAGCATGGCGCCCGCAGTGAGCGTACCAACGATCATGAGGTCGAAGATGATCTCGGGAGCGCCGGCGCCATTAAAGCTGATGCCGAAGCTCTTAAAGAGGAAGAGGTAACCCACGGAGTTGAGGATTGCCAGAGCCAGGGTGAGGTAACGCGAATACTGCGTAATCTTGGTCTGACCGACCTCGCCCTCGCGGGCAAGCTCATGCAGGGAAGGCACGACGGCCTGGAGCATCTGGAGGATGATCGAGCTGGTGATGTAAGGCATGATGCCAAGCGAAAACACCGACACATAGCTCAAAGCGCCGCCAGAGAAAAGATTCAGGAGGGCCATAGCACCTGCGGCGACCGAATTGTTATCGGTCGAGAAAAGGCCCAGCATCCCCTGGAAGGGAATGCCGGGCACAGGAACGTGCGCACCAATGCGGTACACGACGAGCATAGCTATGGTAAAAAGAATCTTTTCGCGCAATTCTTTGATGCGGAAAGCATTCTTAAGACCATTTAGCACGGCAGCTCGACCTTTCCGCCGGCGGCCTCGATCTTGGCCTGCGCAGAAGCGCTGACCTTGTCGACCTTGACCGTGAACTTCTTGGTGAGCTCACCATTGCCGAGCACCTTGACGGGCTCGAACTCGCTCTTGGTGATGCGAGCGGCCTTAAGAGCGGCACCGTCGATCACAGCGCCGTCCTCGAACTTGCGCTCGAGACGCTCAACGTTAACAGCGGTGTACTCGATACGACGGGGGTTGCGGAAGCCCGGAAGCTTGGGCAGGCGCATAGCCAGCGGAGTCTGGCCACCCTCGAAGCCGGCACCCTTGGTGCCGCCAGAGCGGGAACCCTGGCCCTTCTGACCGCGGCCAGAAGTGGTGCCGTGACCCGAAGAATTGCCACGGCCGACGCGCTTGCGGTTCTTGGTGGAACCGGGCGCGGGAGTAAGATCGTGAAGCTGCATTTGCTACTCCTCTACAATCTCGACAAGGTGCTTGACCTTGAAGATCATGCCGCGGACGGACTCGTTGTCAGCAATCTCGCGAACCTCGCGGATCCTGTGGAGACCGAGGGCACGGACAGTACGGACCTGGTCCTGCTTGCAACCGTTGGTGCTGCGGACCTGCTTGATCTTGATGGTGTCAGCCATGCTTAGTTCTCCTTACCGACGAACATCTCGGAGACCGTCAGGCCACGGCGAGCCGCGACGTCCTCAGGGCTGGAGAGCTCCTTGAGGCCCTCGACGGCAGCCTTGATGATGTTGAGGCCGTTGTCGGTACCGAGGGACTTGGACAGGACGTTCTTGATGCCAGCAAGCTCGAAGAGGGGACGCACAGCGCCGCCGGCGATAACGCCGGTACCCTCGACAGCGGGCTTGATGATGATGCGGCCGGCACCAAAGTGACCGAGAACCTCGTGCGGAATGGTGCCCTGATCGGTCACCGGCACGTGGAACATGTTCTTCTTGGCATCGAGAGACGCCTTGGAGATGGCCATGGGCACCTCAGCGGACTTGCCCATGCCAACGCCGACGTTGCCCTTGCCGTCGCCAACGACGACGAGAGCGACGAGGCTCATGCGACGACCACCCTTGACGGTCTTCGACACGCGGTTGATGTAAACGACGCGCTCCTCGAACTCGGAGGCCTCGCGCTGCTGCTTCTGATTACGAGCCATGTGCTACATACCTCCTAGAACTCGAGACCGGCGGCACGAGCACCGTCGGCGAGGGCCTTGACGCGGCCATGGTAGATACGGCCACCGCGATCGAAGGCGACCTTGGTGATGCCGGCCTCGATGGCGCGCTTGCCAACGAGCTGACCGACCTTCTCCGCAGCCTCCTTGTTCGAGGTGTGGGTGCCCTTGAACTCGGCCTCGAGGGTCGAGGCAGAGACGAGCGTCAGGCTGGAGCCCTTGCTGTCGTCGATGATCTGGGCATAGATGTTGGCGTTAGTACGGGTCACGCGAAGACGCGGACGCTCGGAAGTACCCGAGACCTTGCCGCGAACACGACGCTGACGACGCTTGAGGCCTTCCAGCTTCGCCTTATGCTTGTTCATACGTAAACTCCTAAAAAGGTTGATCTTGCCAGCACCTGACGGGGTGCTGGTCTTATGCGAGTGAGTCGGTTACGACTACTTGGCGGCCTTACCCAGCTTGCGGCGGATGTGCTCGCCAACGTAGTGGATACCCTTGCCCTTGTAAGGCTCGGGAGGACGATGGCCGCGGATCTCAGCGGCGATCTGACCGACCTGCTGCTTGTTGATACCCTTGACGTTCACGTGGGTGTTGTCGGGAACCTCGAAGGTGATGCCCTCGGGAGCCTCGACGATCACGGGGTGCGAGAAGCCCAGGGAGAACTCGAGGTTCTTGCCCTTCTGCTGCACGCGGTAACCGACGCCGGCGAGCTCGAGCTTCTTCTCGAAGCCCTCGGAAACGCCAACAACCATGTTGTGGATGAGAGCGCGGGTGAGGCCGTGGCGGGCACGGGTCTCACGCTCGTCGTCGGGACGGGAAACGGTGAGGACGTTGTCCTCGACGTTGATAGCGAGCTTCTCAAAGACATCGAGCTCGAGCTGGCCCTTGGGGCCCTTGACGACAACGTTGTTGCCGTTGACTGCCACTTCGACTCCGGCGGGAATCTGGACAGGCTTATTACCGATACGAGACACGGTGATCTCCTTTCCTTCTACCTACCGAGCGAATTACCAGACGTAAGCGATGATCTCGCCGCCGACGTTGTGCTTGCGAGCATCGCGGTCGGTCATGACGCCATGGCTGGTGGAAATAATGGCGGTACCAAGGCCACCGCGGACGCGGGGCATGTCGGCAACGCCGGTGTACTTACGCAGGCCCGGCTTGGAAATGCGGCGGATGCCGTTGATGACCTTAGCCTTCTTGGGACCATACTTAAGCGTGATGTGCAGAGTCTTCTGGGGAACGGTGTCCTCGACATCGTAGCCCTCGATGTAGCCCTCCTCGTGCAGAACACGAGCGATCTCGACGAGCTTCTTGCTGCTCGGCATGGAGACCGTGGCCTTGTTCACAGAGTTAGCGTTACGGATGCGCGTAAGCATATCTGCGATCGGGTCTGTAAGGTTCATACAGATTCTCCTTCGTTCTTGATGAACACGTGCTCTTGGTTCTTCGCCGCCCTTAACGGCAAAGCCTTTTTAGCGCGTTTTCCCTGTTCCAAACTGATGCTTGAAACGCTGGTAGTGACTTACCAGCTGGCCTTCTTAACGCCGGGAAGCTCGCCCTTGAGTGCAAGCTCGCGGAAGCAGACACGGCACAGGCCGAACTTGCGGTACACAGAGTGCGGACGGCCGCAGCGCTGGCAGCGCGTGTACTCACGAGTAGAGAACTTCTGCTTGCGATTGCACTTGACGATCATCGATGTCTTAGCCACTTATATCCTCCTCACATAGAGTATTGTTCGCCCCAAGCGCCGCCCCCTTGTGGGAACGGCGCTTATAGGGCAGGTGAACCTATTTCTTGAACGGGAAACCGAAGGCGTCCAGAAGGGCCTTGGCCTCCTCATCGGTGTTGGCGGTGGTCACGAAAGTGATGTCCATACCACGCTGGTGATCGACGGAGTCGAAGTCGATCTCGGGGAAGATGAGCTGCTCGGTGACGCCCATGGAGAAGTTACCACGGCCGTCGAAGCTCTTGGCGGAGATGCCGCGGAAGTCACGGATACGGGGAATCGCGACGGAGGTCAGACGATCGAAGAACTCCCACATACGGTCGCCACGCAGGGTAACCTTGCAGCCGATCGGCATACCAGCGCGCAGGCGGAAGGTAGCGATGGACTTGCGGGCACGGGTGATCATCGGCTGCTGGCCGGTGATGGCGCGCAGGTCGCGCACGGCACCGTCGATGGCCTTGGAATCGGTAGCGGCCTCGCCGACACCCATGTTCACGACGATCTTCTCAAACTTGGGGATCATCATGACGTTCTCGTACTGGAACTTGTCCTGAAGCTGCTGCTTGACCTCGTTGTTGTACTTGGTCTTCAGACGCGGCACATACTTCTCTTCTGCCATTGTTCACTCCTTCTTGGGGTTTTAAGCACGGGGCGTGGCCACGATGGGTTGTCCTCGTGCCTCCTGGCTGCATCCGCGCCGCTCGTGGCATTTCGCGGTTTGGACTCGACGCAGCAGGAGCCGACAAAACAATCGGTACTATACGCGCATCGGGAGCGTATTTCCAGAAAAACCTCGTCTGCCTGCACAACTCCACAACTCCCCCGCACAAATGGGTCCCAAAAAGCAGTTGCGGTGAAATAGGGACTGTTTGGCGGCCTAACAGGCTTAAACAATCCTTATTTCACCGCAACTGCTTGTTGGGGATGCGATTAGCGCTTGCGGGGGACGAGTTTGGTGCGGCGCAGGTGGATCATCTCGGCGGCGATGGAGATAGCGATCTCCTCGGGATCCTCTGCCTCGATGGCAACGCCGATCGGCAGGTGCAGCCCGTCGATCTGGTCCTGCGTAAAGCCCTCCTGCTCCAAGCGAGCCCGCACAAAGGCCGTCTTGCGGCGCGAGCCAAGGCAACCCAGATAGGCGGGCTTGGCGCGCATGGCCTGAATCACCACGTCGATATCGGACTTGTGGCCTGCTGTGGCCACGACCACCAAGTCGCGCGGACCGATGGGGCACTGCTCGCCCAGGTTCTTGTAGTCGACCAGACGACGGTCGTAGACACCGGGTACCCAATCGGGGGTCAGCGTGCCGGGGCGGTCGTCGCACGCCACGACGGCAAAGCCCGCCGCCGTGAGCACCCGCGCCGTCGCAGCACCCACGTGGCCGCAGCCAAAGATATAGGTCAGGCCCTCGGGGCAGAGCGTCTCGATGTGCGCGGGAGGAATCTCGGAGGCGGCGTTGGTGTAGGTGGCCTTACTCCCCTCCTCCACCAGCGAAAGCCCGGGGCAGCCCGCAATGGTGCGGCGCGATTCCTCGCCATGATACTCGGCAACATCGCCTTCGAGCGCGTTTGCGATAAACGGTTCAAAGTCGATGACGAAGTCGCCGATGCGTCGATATGCCAAGACGTCGGCAACCGACTGGAACAACGGTGCCTTGGTCGCGTCCAGGTGCAAATAGCACAGGCAGATGGCTCCGCCGCAGATCATGCCGGTATCGGAGTTCTCGCCGCCCATGGTGTAGCGGACCAGACGCGACTGTCCCGCGCTCAGGAGCTCGCGTGCCTCGTCCAGCGCAAAGAGCTCGATCTTACCGCCGCCGATGGTGCCCGCCTGGCTACCGTCGGCAAAGACGGCCATCCAGGCGCCCACGCCGCGCGGCGACGACCCCGCCGTGCCGGCCACGACCACCAGCTCGCACGTCTCGCCAGCACGCAGGGCGGCAAGCGCCGCATTCACAACATCGAGCTTTTCCATTGCCGCCTTCTATCCTCTAAAGACATCGGTGAGCATAGCGAGTGCCTCGAGCACGCCGCCGCCGACCGACGTCGCCTTGTCCGAAATGTAGTTGATATAGCTGGCATCGCCGCGCGGATCGACATCGGCGCATTTAAAGCCCTCAGTCACCTGCACGCCGTTCGCCAAAAGCCCGCGCAGACAGCCATCGATCTGCGTGCACATGGGCGTATCGCCCACGTAGCCAATCACGTCTCCGGCGCTCACGATGTCGCCGATTGCGCGGTCGGACCGAAACACGCCGGCGGCGGGGCTGTGGATAACGCGTTCTTTGCCATAGCCGGCGATAATACCCGGCACGCCCGTGTTGGGCTGGGGCGAACCTTGGGTAATGACACGGCCGAGAAAATGCCCGCGCATGGTCTCGACCACAGCGTCGCAGTCAACCGGCGCGGTAAAGCCCGGCCCCACGGCGATAACAGCAGGCGCCATGTCACGCGTGGTACCCAGGTTGCGCTTGGCCAGAATCGCGTCGACCACAGCCGCGGGTTTAAACTCATCGAGCATCTTGGCCTGAGGGTCCACCACGACGGCAACATCCCCCGCTTGGGTAACCTCGAGCGCCTCAGCCGGCGTCTGTGCCAAGCGAGCGCGAATGCCTTCGACCTCGACCTCGCCCAGGCGAATGGCCTCGCAAAAACTGATTGTGCGACGGATGCACGTGGGAACCGCGATATCGGCCATGACGACCAACACGCCGGCGCGCACCAAACGGGCAGCGACACCCGTGGCGATATCGCCGGCGCCGCGAACATAAACGAGCATTCCCGGGGCACCTCCCTGTGCTACGGTTTGAACAGAGCAAAAGCGGCTCGACCGCTACTCTGATGATTATTTATTATCACAGTATTATACGGCGGTGAACAGATGGAAACGACGAGCGGAAACCTTGCCTCCGCGCTCAAGATCGAGCCGGGGATTACCGCGATCATCGGCAGCGGCGGCAAGTCGACCTTGCTGAAGGCGCTGGGTCTCGAGCTCATGCGCGCTGGCGGCAGGGTGCTTCTCTGTACCACCACGCACATGTTTCCCGTCGCCGGCGTGCCATGGGACGGGTCGAGCCGTCGCTTGGACGCCGTGCCTTGGAAGCCGGGGGCCCTGCATGTTCCCGGCTGCACCTGCGAGGCATGCGCGGGCATGAGCCGCGGAGGCATCTGCCAGGCGGGTGTCTTGGACCCGGAGACAGGCAAGCTCTCCGCCCCCGCCGAGCCGCTCAACGAGCTGGCGCAGCGCTTTGACTATGTGTTGGCAGAGGCAGATGGCAGCAAGCGACTCCCGCTCAAGGCGCATGCCGCCTGGGAGCCGGTAATTCCCGCCGCCGCGGCAAACGTTGTCTGGGTCGTCGGCGCCTCGGGGCTGGGCAAGCCCGTCACCGAGGTTGTCCACCGCCCCGAGCTCTTTTGCGAGCGTTGCGGCTGCAAGCTCACCGACATCGCCACGCCCGAGCGCGTCGCCCAGGTGCTCAATGCCGAGATGCAGGCGCTGAAACTCAGCACCGCACGCGTCATGCTCAACCAAGTCGACACGCTCAGCGACCCCACAATGGCCGACCGCTTCGAGGCAGCCCTCGGCCGCCCCGTCGTCGCCACCAGCCTCAAATAGCCGGCGCTGCCCCAGAAGACCTATAAGTTGCGGTGGAATAGTTCCTGAAACGGCCTATTTGTCGGCTAAACAGGAACTATTCTACCGCAACTGCGGAGGGGAATCCGGCGATCTTCCTGTTAGCGGGGCACGTAGCGGCCGGGTTGGGCTCCGGTGGGCTCGCCATCGCGTGCCGCCAGCACGCCGTTCACAAACACGGCCTTGGCGCGGCCATGTGCCTCAAAGCCCTCGAGCGGCGTGTAGTCCACAGCCTGATGTTGCGTCGCCGCGCTAATGGTCCAGCGCGCCTTGGGATCCCACACGCACACGTCGGCATCGGCGCCCTCGGCAAGACAGCCCTTGCGCGGATACATGCCAAAGACGCGCGCCGGGTTCTCGCTCATCAAGCGGCACAGATCCTCGGGACCCAGCTGTCCCTCAAAGCTCGTGGCAATCGCGACGGGACGATGCTCCACGCCGGGCCCGCCGTTGGGAATCGCGCGGAAATCGTCGCGTCCGCGGTCCTTTTGACCGTGCAGGTTAAAGCTGCAATGATCGGTCGCAATAGTATCGATCTCGCCGGCCACAAGCGCCTCGCGCAGCGCGGCACGGTCACCGGCATGGCGCAGCGGCGGGCTCATCACGTACTTGGCGCCCGCAAAGCCGTCCTCGCCCTGCTCCAGGTAGCAAGTATCGTCGAGCATCAGATACTGAGGGCAGGTTTCGACATAAATGTTCTTCTGCCCGCGCGCCTTGGCGGCACGGATGGCCTCGAGCCCCAGCTTGGTCGAAAGGTGCACCACGTTGACCGGAGCGTCCCCGGCCAAGTGCGCCAGATACAGCAGGCGGCTCACGGCCTCGGCCTCACACACGTCCGGACGGCTGAGCGCATGCCCCTCGGGCCCATGAATCCCCTGCTCGTACACGCGCTTCTGCAGCTCGTTCACGAGCGTGCCGTTCTCGCAATGCACGCACAGGATACCGCCCACGCGCTTGAGCTCCTCCAGTACCTCGAGCGTCTCGGCATCGTCCAAGCGCAGGTGGTCATAGGCAAAGTAGGTCTTGAACGACGATACGCCCGCCTCGCGCATGGCCGAAAGGTCGGCGCGGTTGCGCTCGTTCCACTCGGCGAGTGCCATATGAAAGGCGTAGTTGGCCGTGCAGGTTCCGTCGGCGCGGCGATGCCACTCGGCCAAGGCATCGGGCATAGTCACGCCGCGATCGGCCGTCGCGTAGTCCACGATGGTCGTCGTGCCGCCGCAGGCAGCCGCGCGCGTGCCGGTCTCAAAGCTATCGGCTGTCCAATCCATGCCGGTCCAGCACTGCATGTGCGTGTGGCCGTCGATAAAGCCGGGGAACACCCAACAGTCGGTGGCGTCCTGGACGGTATCGCCCTCGCCCGGCTCAATCGCCGCGGCGATCCGCACGATCTTATCGCCATCCATGGCAAGATCGGCGCGGCGAAGCCCCTGGGGCGTCACGAGCGCGCCGTTTTTGATGATGATCATAATTGCTCCTTATTGATTGTTGCAGTTGGCCACGCGATCAAAATACGAGCAGGCGGCGATATGCTCCGTTATGCGTTGCTGTCCCTTGGCGGTATCGACGTCCCACAGCTCGTATGCACGCGCCTCGACCAGCACCACGTCGGTACGGTCCTTGAGGATCGAACCGCCGCCGTCCTTGCCCTCAAGACACATGAGTGCATCGAACAGTTCCGCCGGAAAGAGCATCGGGCTCGAAGGCTCACCGTTGCACGCAAGACGCACCGGATGCTTGCGGCCACACTCGTCAAACGCACGAACCATAGCCTCAAAAGAACCCGAACTCACGAGCGGCTGGTCGCCCGGCAAAAAGAGGCAACCTTTCCAGTTGCGTTCGACTCCCCATGAAAGGCCCGCACGGACGCTTTCGCTGCGCAGCTCGCCATCGTGCAGCACGCACGGGCAATGCTTGTCCTCGCAAATCTGGGCGACCTCGGGCCAACGCGTCGAAACCACGACGTCAAAGCCCCGGGGAACCGAATCGATGGTCCGGGCAATCAGCGGCTCGCCATAGATATCGGCAAGCATCTTGTTAGAGCCAAACCGCTTGCCCTCGCCCGAAGCCATAATGACGCATCCAAGTTTCATGGTGATACCTCCCCTGAAACCATCGTACCCATAACTCGCGCCGCGGGCATCCACATCGAAAGCGCTTATCCCGCACGCCCACGATGCAAAAAGGGGGCACCCCGCCGGTTGGCAGAGCGCCCCCTTTACATGGCTTACCTCAGCCCGGCTTTAGGCCTGGAGCCAACGGGCGGTGTTACGCTCGTCGAGGGCCTTGAGGGTAGCGGCGGGATCGGCAACCTTCTGCAGGAACATCATGGCAGCGATGGCGTACGGCTTGTAGCTGGCCTCCTTGTACATGCCCACGCGGTGCATGTCGAAGACGTCGGCGTTAACCTCGCCGTGCTCGCAAGAGACACCGGAGATGTCGGCGGGCAGCGGGTGCATAAAGATGGTGTCCTGGCCGTTGGCAGTCTTCTCCATGAGCTCGGTCGTAGAGCACCAGTCCTGATGGGTGGCGTTCTGGGCGAGCAGCTCCTTCTCGAGCGCGGCGATGCCGGCGTCGTCGCCCTCGGCGTACAGGTTGGTGCGCTTCTCCATGGCGGCAAACGGAGCCCAGCTCTTGGGGATCACGATGTCGGCGCCCTCGAAGGCCTCGGCCATGGTGTTGACCTGCTTAAAGGTAGTGCCGGACTCGGCGGCATAGCCCTTGGCGCGCTCGACGACCTCGGGCATGAGGTCGTAGCCCTCGGGGTGGGCCAGGGTGACGTCCATGCCAAAGCGGGGCAGCAGGCTGATCAGCGACTGCGGGCAGGACAGCGGCTTGCCGTAAGAGGGCGAATAAGCCCAGGTGACGGCAACCTTCTTGCCCTTGAGGTTCTCAAGGCCGCCAAACTCGTTGATGAGGTAAAGCATGTCGGCAGAGGACTGCGTGGGGTGGTCGGAATCGGACTGCAGGGAGATGAGCGTGGGACGGTGATCCAGAACGCCGTCCTCGTAAGCCTGCTGGACAGACTCGGAGACCTCGGCCATGTAGGCGTCGCCCTTGCCGATGTACATGTCGTCGCGGATGCCGATGACGTCGGCCATGAAGGAGATCATGGTAGCGGTCTCGCGGACGGTCTCGCCGTGAGCGATCTGGGACTTCTTCTCGTCCAGGTCCTGCAGCTCAAGGCCGAGCAGGTTGGCGGCCTTAGAGAAGGAGAAGCGCGTACGGGTGGAGTTGTCGCGGAACAGGGAGACGGCCAGACCCGAGTCGAAGATCTTGGACGAGACGTTGTTCTCGCGCAGCTCGCGCAGGGCGTCGGCGACGATGTAGAGAGCCTTGAGCTCATCGGTAGTCTTGTCCCAGGTGTGCAGGAAGTCGCTGCCGTACATACCCTTAAAATCGAGGCCGTTCAGCTGCTCGACGAGCTCGGTAAACTTAGCGTCCATGGAAATGTCCTTTCTAAAGATGAAACGATCGCAATGAGTAGATGTGCTCCGGCATGCGCGTGTGGCTAGAACATGCAGAGCACCATGACGAGGACCCGCCACCGTTGAGGAAGCATGGGAGATAACGACCGCGGGCCCCAAGTCAACAGGGGGTGCCGGGGACACGAGCAGCCCCCGGCTCAACAAAATCGAGGAATGGGACTAATCAATCTTGTTGTTGGTCAGACCGGCGCGGAACACGGTGGCGTCGCCATCGGCCTTGCTCGGATCGTAGAGGTTCAGGGCAGCCACGTACATGGCAGCAGCGGTGACCAGGTCGTCCTTGTAGGTGACCTCGTTGGGAGCGTGAGCCTGAGACTCGGCACCCGGGCCAAAGCCCACGCAGGGGATGCCGTAGCGGCCCTGGATGGAAACGCAGTTCGTGGAAAAGGTCCACTTGTCGCACAGCGGGCGACCGGTGCGCTTGTCCATGCTGGGCTCGCAGCCGATGCGCTCGTCACCGAACATGGCCTTGTGGGCGTCGACGAGAGCCTTGACGTGCGGAGCGGTCTCCTTGTTGATCCACGTGGGGAAGTAAGCCTCGGTCTCGTAGACCTCGCCGGTCCAGGACGGACGGTCGTACATGTACATGGAGACCTTCACGTCGTCGCCGTACTTCTTGGCAGCCGGCAGGTTGCGGATCTCGTCCAGGCAGGACTCCCAGGTTTCACCGGCGGTCATGCGACGGTCGATGGAGATGGCGCAGGAGTCGGCCACGGCGCAACGGCTGGGGCTGGTGTAGAAGATCTGGCTGACGGTGCAGGTGCCGCGGCCCAGGAAGCGGGCATCCTCGAAGTGCTCGGGATTGTACTTGGGGTCGAGCATCTTGACGAGACCCTTGATGTCGGTCGACTCGTCGCAGCCGTTGTTGTTGAGGGCGCGGACGTCGGCGATGATGTCGGCCATCTTGTAGATGGCGTTGTCGCCGCGGTCGGGAGCGGAGCCGTGGCAGGAGGTGCCGTGAACGTCGACGCGGATCTCCATGCGGCCGCGGTGACCGCGGTAGATGCCGCCGTCGGTGGGCTCGGTGGAAATGACGAACTCGGGCTTAATGCCGTCCTTGTTGTAGATGTACTGCCAGCACATGCCGTCGCAGTCCTCTTCCTGGACGGTGCCGACGACCATGATCTTGTAGCCCTCGGGGATGAGGCCCATGTCCTTCATCATCTTGGCAGCGTAGGTAGCAGAAGCCATGCCGCCCTCCTGGTCGGAGCCGCCGCGGCCGTAGATGATCTCATCGGTCTCGTAGCCCTCGTAGGGATCGGCATCCCAGTTCTCGATGTTGCCGATGCCGACGGTGTCGATGTGGGAGTCGATGGCGATGATCTTGTCGCCCTCGCCCATAAAGCCCATAACGTTGCCCAGGCCGTCGACCTTGACCTCGTCATAGCCAAGGTTCTCCATCTCGGCCTTGATGCAAGCAACAACCTCACCCTCCTCGCAGGACTCAGAGGGATGGGAGATCATAGCGCGCAGGAAGCGAGTCATATCAGCACGATGAGACTCAGCAGCAGCCTTGATAGCGTCGAAATCGAGTTCTTTAGCCATTGTTCATAACCTTTCAAACGAAGGAATCTACCTTTGAGGTGGCGGAGCGATACCTATTTACTCCGCCCCAACGATTAGCAAGTGGGATATTCGCCTTCCCAAACAATGCGGCGATACTGGTCGGGATCCGTATCGCCCTCGGTGGAGAAGCAGAGCACGGAGCTCGTCTTGTCCAGGCCGATGAGTTCCTTGAGCTCGGCGTACTCGGGATCGAGCATGAGAGTCTCGACCAGACCGGTGGTCACAGCGCCGGACTCGCCGGAGATGACGCGCGGGTCGCCCTTCTCGGGAGCGCCCAGGGTGCGCATGCCGCGAGCGGTGACCCAGTCGGGGCAGGACACGAAGGCGGTGGCGTGGTTGCGCAGGATATCCCAGCCCAGGATGTTGGGCTCACCGCAGCACAGACCGGCCATGATGGAGGGCATGTCGCCGTCCACGATGCGCGGGTCACCGTCGCCGGCGGCAGCGCCCTTGTACAGGCAGGCGGCAGGCGCGCACTCAACCACGACGAAGGTGGGCGGGTTATCGGGATACAGGTTGGTGAAGTAGCCCACCACGGCGCCGGCGAGCGAGCCTACACCGGCCTGGACAAAGACGTGCGTCGGGCGGTTGATGGCCATCTCGCGCAGCTGCTCGGCAGCCTCGGAAGCCATGGTGCCGTAGCCCTCCATAATCCAAGACGGGATCTTCTCGTAGCCCTCCCAGGCGGTGTCCTGAACGATGACGCCGCGCTCGCAGGCGTCGGCCTCGGCGGCGGCCATGCGCACGCACTCGTCGTAGTTGACCTCTTCGATGGTCACCGTGGCGCCCTCAGCGGCGATGTTGTCGAAGCGGGGCTTGGTGGAACCCTTGGGCATGTGCACGACGGCCTTCTGACCCAGCTTGTTGGCAGCCCATGCCACGCCGCGGCCATGGTTGCCGTCGGTGGCGGTAAAGAAGGTGGCCTGGCCAAAGTCCTTGGCAAGCTGATCGGAAGTCAGGTAATCGAAGGTGCAGTCGGCAACGTCCTTGCCGGTCTCATCGGCAATGTAGTTGGCCATGGCAAACGAGCCGCCCAGAACCTTAAAGGCGTTGAGGCCAAAGCGATAGCTCTCGTCCTTAACGCACAGGTTGGACAGGCCCAGGCGCGCAGCCTGACCGTCCAGACGGGCAAGCGGAGTGACGGTATATTGAGGGAACGACTGGTGGAAGGCACGGGCCTTCTTCACGTGGTCGAGGCTCATGATTCCCAAGTGCTTGTCATCGCTCTTGGGCATCGTGTTGCCCGCCCACTGGATCTTATCGGCCATACGGTGAACTCCTTAAGTCCTCTCTTGCCGGCCCCCGCATACGCGTTTCAGCCCGATCCCATTCACACGGCTGAACTTTTATGTGGATGCCAAACAAAAAGTTTGTTAGTAATGTTCTATCACACTTTTTGATTGGCGTACCTAACGAATTGTTTGTTGCCGTAATCGGTACTTTTTCGCCGCCGAACGGTCATGAATTGCCTTGTTGATGGATTTGTTTGCGGTCAAGTGTGGTTTATGGCAAAGTGTGCCCAAACTAATTTTTAGGAAGGCACCCATGACCCCCGCACAGATTGAGTTTTACAAGCGCCTAGCACACGGCCTGGCGCTCCAATTTGGCCCCAACTGCGAAGTCGTCGTCCACGATCTGGAAACCGAGGACGTGGACCACTCCATCGTAGTGATCGAAAACGGCCACGTCAGCGGGCGCAAACTGGGTGACGGCCCCAGCCATATCGTGTTTGAGTCCATGCACGAGGGCACCACCGACGTGCACGACCGCGAGCCATACCTCACCAAAACCACCGATGGCAAGCTGCTCAAATCGTCGACGATCTTTATCCGCAACGACGAAGGCAAGCCCGTCGGCATTTTGGGCATTAACTTTGACATTACGCTCATGAAGGCTTTTGAGCGTTCGCTCGACGCCTTTACCGGCACCGGCGGCACGGGCTATACCGAGCCCGAGCCCATTACCAAGAACATCGGCGACCTGCTCGAGGACCTGCTGCACGAGTGCGAGCAGTTTGTGGGCAAGCCCGCGGCACTCATGACCAAAGACGAGCGCATTCGTGCCATTGGCTACCTCGACCGTCGCGGCGCCTTCCTCATTTCCAAGTCGAGCGAGCGCGCCTGCGAGTTCTTTGGCATCTCCAAGTACAGTTTTTATAGCTACCTCAATGAGGCCAAGGCGGCGGCCGGCGACAAGTAGGCGCTCGCCTGGATTGCCCCTCCCCTTTTGGGCGCGAGTTCTGGAAAGCACGAATCCAAGACCGAGCCACTTGGGAAGTTCCATATAATCGATGTCATTAGTATTTCGAAAGGATGGAACAGAATGGCGTTGAGCAAGGCATCATGCACCGGTCGCGGATTGATTCCGGCAATTGGTGGACATGTGCACCGCATGTTCGATGAGGGTGAAGACGACCTGTTTTCGCTGAGCCTTGACGATGTGATGGATGATCGCCCGTGGACCGCCGACGAACTCATGGGCGGCGGCGCGGCTCGCCCGTCAAGCCCCAATCCCGCACTTGCGCCTAAGACCGCATCTGCGCCGACTCCTGCGCAGTCGGCTGTTTCGACGCCCGCGCCTACACCCGCACCCACTTCGGCGCCCACGCCCGCTCCCCGCCCCGCAAGTGACCCATCCGAGACGGCGGCATTTCTCGCAGCAGCGACGCAGGGCAAATCGGCCGACAGCACTGTTATGTACAGCGCCCAGCAGTTGCCTGTTCCTGCGGCACGCAAGCCTCCGGTCGCAAGGCTCGATGAGCCCGTTGCCCATCAGGTTGCCTACGATTCCTGGGCTGCAACCGATCTGGATGAGACCTCTACCGGCATGCCGGCGCTCGACGTTCCAGTTAACCCGCTTTTTGCCGCCAACACGAGCGCCGCAGACTATGAGGGCGGTACGGCATATTCCGATTATTCCGATGGCTATGCTGGCAACAGTCGCATCGAGACCGAGGACTATGGCACCGCGTCGAGCGATTATCCCAACGATCCGTACGCTGCCACGCCCGCACCGGAATATGACCCGGAGGCCGCGTCCGCGCCGGCGTATACCAAAAGCACGGGCGAAGAGCGCTTCGCCGATTATTACGCCGAGGAAAAGGCACTGCGTTTCTCGGAATTTCCGCAGGCAGTCAAGGTTGCCTTTATCGCCATTATCATTGCCCTGCTCGGTGTCATTGCATTTGAGGGATTCCAGCTGTTCCGCGGCCCCACCCAAGCGGAGTCGGAGACCCAGCAAAAAGAGGACGATAACCAGTACCTGGACATCAACACCCTCAAGGGCGACCCCAACGACGGGGACGACGAGTAGCGAGGGCTGAAGGCGGCCACAGGATCCCGCATCCAGCACCAGCTTCTTAGTGCTGTTTTGTCATCCAGCTACACTTTTCCGAAGTTTTAAGGTGCCTATTTCGACACTTTTCCGGATTTTATACTCTGTCCCTCCAGATGCGCTTTACGGTGCAGGCGTTGGAAGAAGGGCCATGTGCCGCTGGCGGCCCACATGTTCTGCAGATCAAGCTGCTCGGAGACGGCTCGCGCGAGCCGTCCAGCTGGAAGCTTTTTGCCGACGGTGCGTGCGTTGCGGACGGATCCGGCGCCTTTGCCCGCGAGTGCTTCTGCGAGGGCGCCGAGGTGTTCCTGGACCTGTGTCGCGACGCCGTGCACGCGGCCGAGCTGCACCAGTGGAGCCAGAGGGAGTACGAGCTGCTGAGCGCGGCGCGCGGGATTGCGGGGGTGTAGGTGGGCAGATAAGCCATCGGCAATTCCGAGATGGCAAGGGCCGGGAATTAGATTCCCGGCCTTTAACCTAGCACTACTTTATAAGATCGAGCACCGCGGGAATGTCATCGGCATTACGAAGAGCAACATAGGTCGGTAGGCCTGGGCCAAATCCACCCTGCGTACGTTTGTCCTGGCACATGTCCTCTGGATCAATTAGGTCATCCACGCTCTTTGCCAGGCCGACGGCAATCCAGCCACCGTTGCTGGTCCTACCTTCTAACACGGCATGCAGTTTTCGCTTGCCCGACCTGAAGCCTACATAGTACTTGGCTATGTAGGACTCCCACGAAGGGTTACCACTCAGAACGGACTCGCGCACCTCATCGAAAAGCTTCTGGTTGAGCCCACCTTCGGCAAAGGTGGGGTGGTTCTCATGCAGAGTCCAGACAGGAGCCTCGTCAGGCTCCCCACGAGAAGGACGGTACTTGTCGACGACGTCTGCCGGAAGGTCGGGATACTTCCATATCTCGCACGCTTCTTTCGCCAGCTCGTCCGCGCGCTGCCCAATCTCTTCCTCACCCCATTTTTCATGCGAGACAATCGATTTGTTTAGGTAGAGCGGGCTGCACTTAAATCCGACGTCAGGCAGATTGAGCTTGTCCGAGAACGACCGGTTTGAGTACTCCTGGTTGTAGCCCGTCAGCGTAAGATTTCCCAAGTTGTTGCACAGCCTGTCGTGGACGTCTTCCCAGTTCTCACCAAGCGATTCCTTCCAGCCGTGCTCATCATCAATCGTCTGGGGCATGATGTGCTCGATCTGGTAATCGTCGGCTGAGATGGACTCCTTCGGGTGGTGCCAGTTCTCCATGCGTTCCAGGTAATAGCGCTTTTTAGAGAAGCGGTTGTAGCAGTCACGCGCCTTAAACTCCTCGACAAAATGCTCGTCTGTCGGAAAGTATGCGGTCATACCGCTGCTGTGGATAAGGAGCATCGCCGTAACGTACTCCTCGATATCGTCCTGCTGCTCGAGATTGCGATACATGCCGGCAAAGAAATTATTTAGGCCCGTGGTAAGTCTGCCGCAAACCGCTCGCCTGAACAGAAACGACTCGATAGTCTCGCAGATACGTAAAAACGCATTGCGGTCTAGTCCATTCCCCTCGTAAACCGAATAAAGCAACATTAAGAGGGGCCTTATCTGCTTCACGTCGAGGCTTACGATTCTGCCGAACACTCGGCGCAGTCCGTCGTCCTTCTCCTTACCAAGGAACAGACTGGCGTATCTATGTGCATACCCGCGCAGCTCCTTAAGCAGGCCCTCGGTGTCACCATCGTAGTCGTCGGCGAAATAGCGCTTAAACTCGTAGTAGGCCTCGTTCTCCTTCGGCATCCTATTGGGAACTTTAAGCCACAGCCAGTACCAGATAAATGCATTGAACTCGTCCTCGCCGCCTTTTCCGAACAAGCACTCGAGTGGATGCCAATAACCCTCATAAAGCTTGGTCTGTTCGTCGTTGGGAAGCGACATTAGAACGTAGTTACGGATGAGGTCAATGGGCGTGAGCGGCTTGCCCTTGGAGTTCATGGACTCAAATATGAGCTGGGCATTATCAACGCCAGCGGTGAGCTTAGTGTCGATGACCTGCACGCGGTTTAGCCCCGCCCAAAGCCTTGCCGGGTCAAATGATTTACCACGCATCTTCTCGCGGAAGAACGCATGGTTCTCGACAATCCGATCCGATTTTTCATCTGGCACGGGAGCCCCAGACACGATGGAGAACAGCGTCTCTTTATCGTCCTGCGAGAGCACCAGCTTGTAGCGTGCCAGACCGTTGTAGTCGTCATCGTTAAAGAGGTAATTTTTCCTCAGCGCCGAGATTTTGAGGTCGCCAAGGAAGCCAGCCTTGTCGGGGTTGCTCTCCAAATAGTCAGCCAAAGCTGCAATCATCAACGAAAACGTCGTCATGCGCTGCTGTCCGTCAATCAGAAGCACGCGCGAAATGCTCGTGGCAGAGCTCTCGGACTCGGGGATATAAAGCATTGACCCCACGAAGTGCGATACGCCATCACGACCCGCTCGCATGACGTCATCCCAAAGCACCTCGCACTCTTTTACACTCCACGAGTAAACTCGCTGGTACACGGGAATGACAAACTGCATCTTCGCCACGCCCATAAGGTCGAGTAGATTTGCCTCGGTTGCTTTCATTTGCGGTTGCCCCTTTTTCCAACATCAATCTCAGGAATCCTACTTGAATTTCTCAACCAGCAGCTGCCCGATGGCGCTCATCATGGCGCGATACTTCTCACTGTCCTCAAAGAGGCTGGTAAAGGAGTCCGTGTTCTCCACATAGGCGCGGCGAGCCTCCTCATCGAACACCTTGGGCAGCAGGCTTGATTCGAAGACCTGTCTGCCGTCGCGACGGATGGTGTCGGCGACCTGCGGGTTTTCGGCGATACGCTTCCACAGCGTGTCGATAACCACACGATCTCCCTCGGTGAAGTTGCCAGCCCACTGCTCGTTGAACTTATCCACGAGCACCTGCAGCGGGTCGCGCTTCTTATCGGGCGTCACGGTCTTGGCCGCGCCACCGGGATCGAGCACGCCGCCGCCAGGCTCAAGCGAAATGCTGCCCTCGAACTCCTGCTTGAGCTTGTAGAAGCGCATCTCGACCTTGTCGTCCACAGCCTCGACGGGGATCTTCTCGACCTTGAGGAGGTGGCGCAGATAGCTTAAATACACGTATTCCTTATGCAGGTCTCGGTCAAACATGCGCACGATCTGGGTGATGTAGGTGTACCACTTGCAGAAGCTACGCACCTTGCGACGAACCTGATAGCGTTCATCGTCGTTCAACTCGTTATAACGCGCGACCGCCGGCTTCAAAACGGCCGCGAGCTTACCCTGCACGTTGCTCTGCGATTTACCCTTGCCATCGGTGAAGACTATCTCGGCAGCGGCCTCAATGTCAGACTCGTCATAGAGCCCGTAACCGCGAATATCGGTCTGCACCTGATAGAGGAGGTCGGTGTTAATCTGCTCGGAAAGCGACGTCTCGGTGTAGAAGCGTTCGAAAGCCTTCTGGATGTCCTCGGGCTTGTTCACGAAGTCGAGGATGTAGGTGTCCTCCTTGTCCGGGTGGATGCGGTTGACGCGGCAGAGCGTCTGGACGGCCTTCACGTCCTTGAGCTTCTTGTCCACCACCAGCGTGTGCAGCAGCGGCTCGTCAAAGCCCGTCTGGTACTTCTCGGCAACAACAAGCACGTCCCCATAGTTGTGGAACTCGGCCTTCGTTTGGCTCTCGGCGACGCGTTGTCCATCGTGGCCGACGTTGATGACCGGCTCGGTGTACTCGGGACCGTCGGGGCCGTCAGCCGGGTCGCTAATGGCGCCCGAGAACGCCACCAGCACCTCGATATCATCGTAGCCCTTCTTCTGCATGTAGCGCTTGATCTCGTGGTAGTAGCGAACCGTCGCGAGGCGCGAGGCCGTGACCACCATCATCTTGCCCTTGCCGCGGATTTTGGTGCGTGTCACATTGCGGAATGTCTCCACGATGATCTCGGCTTTCTGGCCGAGGGCATAGGGGTGCAGCTCCTTATACTTGCGGAGCAGCTTGAGCGTGGGGCTGCTCGGTACGTCGGGATTGTCGGGGACCGTGCGTGCGAGCTCGACGGCCTCCGAATAACTCACGTAGTTGGCGAGGGGGTCCATAATGAAGCCCTCCTCTATCGCCTGGCGCATCGAGTAGACGTGGAACGGGTGGAAGGACCCGTCAGGCCACTCATCGCCGAAGATCTCGAGCGTCTGTTCCTTTGGCGTGGCGGTAAAGGCAACGAAGGTCAGGTTCTTGTGACGGCCGTGGCTCGCGAGCTCGTCGGCGAGCTGGTCCTCCCAATCGGCTGCGGCGTCCTCGGCTTCCGCCTCGATCTCAGCGTACTCCTCGAGCGCGTCGCGCTTGTCGGCAAGGGCGCTCTTGAGCTTGAGCGCGCTCGTTCCCGTCTGGGACGAATGTGCCTCGTCGACGATGATGGCGAAGCGCTTACCCTTGCTCTCGACCTGCTCGTAGATCACGGGGAACTTCTGAAGGGTCGAGACGATGAGACGAGCGCCGCCGTTGATGGCGTCCCGCAGGTCGGCCGAGGTCTTGTCCTTGCCGATGGTCACGACCGAGCCGATGGCGTGATCGAAGCCCGAGATGGTCTCCTGCAGCTGGCTGTCGAGCACTCGGCGGTCGGTGACGACGACCACGGAGTCGAACAGCGGGGTGTCATCCACAAAGAGGGATGCAAGGCGATAGGCCGTCCAGGCGATGCTGTTCGACTTGCCCGACCCCGCCGAATGCTGCACGAGGTAGTTCTTGCCCGTCCCGTTCGCGCGCACGTCGGCGATGACCTTACGCACGGAGTCGAGCTGGTGGTAACGGGGGAAGATGATGCGCTCCTTCTTGCGCTTCACCTCGTTGCCGCGCGCATCGAGCTCTGTCTCTTCCTTGACCTCCAGGTGGAGGAACTTGTTGACGATATCGAGCAGGCTGTCCTTCTGCAGGGCGACCTCCCACAAGTGGCTCGTGGCATAACCGTCGGGATTTGCGGGGTTGCCGGCGCCGCCGTCGTTTCCCGCCCCGGCGGAGCCCTGGTTGAACGGCAGGAAGAAGGTCTTCGCGCCCTCCAGCTTGGTGGTCATGTAGACATTTTCGAGATCGACGGCGAAAAAGGCCACCATGCGCGTGTTGAACTTGAGACAGCGACACCTCGGGTCGCGGTCCTCGCGCCACTGGCGCATGGCATTCTCAACGTCTTGGCCGGTGAACTGGTCCTTGAGCTCTATGCTCACCAGGGGGATGCCGTTCACGTCCAGGACCATGTCGATGGTCTGGTTGCCCGTCTCGGCGAAGTGGAACTGGCGGATGCAGCGGCAGACGTTCTTGGCATAGCGGTCGGCGGCGCTTTCGTTAAGCCCGCTCTCCGGCTTGAAGAATACGACCTTGAAAGGAATTCCTCGGTGCTTGAAGCCGTGTTTGAGCACCGCGACCATACCCAGGCGGTCGACGGCGTCGTTGAAGACCTTGGCGAACTTCGCCGTGGAATCGGAGTTGCACATGCGCTCGAAGCGATCCCACGCCTTGGGCTGCGTCGTCTGGATGAAGTTGACCAGGGTGGCGGCGTCGAGCGCACGGTCACGATGCTCCATGTAGCCGCCGCCGACCATCTGATAGGTGCCGTCCTCGACGTAGAGGAGCGAATGCCTGTCGTCGCACTTGAAGAAACCGCCCTCAGGCGAGCAGAGAAACGACTCGATGTCCTCTTCGAGGTTCTTTTCCTTTGTCTGCGCAGGCATGCTACAACCTCATCTCTCTCAACTCGCGACCAAAGAGAGCGAGCCACGGAAATATGCTCTTGTTTAGCACCATGTACATCTTCGCGCGCTGCTTTTCCGTCGGTGCCGTCCTCTTGTTGAACATATCCACCATGAACTCGTAATCGTTTCGACCGTCATAACCGTTGTACCTATTGGCCGGAAAGGCGCCCCTCTCGTAAAGGAAAGCGTAGAGGCGTCGAGAAAACAGATCCCTGTTCATGCCATCGAGTCGCACGCCCGGCTTCCTCGCCTCAAGGGCTTCCAGCAGCTTGATCGCTGCCTTCCAGCCCTCAACCTCGTTCTTGAGCTCATCATTTTCAAACTTAAGGATGCAGGTGGAGCCTATTGGCGAGAGCTCTTTCCCGTTGACGGAATTTTTGATTGTGAACTCATACCTGATGCCCTCATGCCCGCAAAGACACTCTCCGGAGGTGTTCCCATTGTCATGGCACCCCACCACGTGCCATTCGGAAACGGCAATATCCCACGTTTTCGACGACGACGCCTCCAGCACGATGCCCGGAAGACGATAGGAATCGCCCATTGGCTACACCTCCCGCTTTCCGGTGACGGTCTCGTAGATGAGCGACTGCTTGTACGCTTTGAGGTCGGTGATGATAGCCTGCTTGGCAGCGATATCGGCATCGATCTGGGTGCACTTCTCGTCCAAGTAGTCCGCAATGAGACGCTGTTCGGAGAGAGGGGGCAATGGCACAAACGCCCGAGCCAATACGTTAGCGGCAAGATTTGCGCTCGTTGCACCAATGGCAGTAGCCATGGCTTGATTGGTGGTAGATGAGCACGTAAGCGCATAGCTAAGCCACTCGGGAGCGCAGCAAATGGGTCTAGCGACAGTCAGCGAAGAAGCAACCGTGCCGCAGTTCTCCGTTCGGTTCAACGAGCATTTGCCAACGCTTCCGCGCAAACAAAAGACGACATCACCGCGCCGTAGCTTCACACCCTTAAGTGAATCGTACTTATCTTGCGAAATGTACTTCGAAAAGACGTCGGGAAGATAACGACCATTGAGGTCGCCAGACGTAATAAACGGAATTCCAGCCTCTTGAATGTCGTCGCCTGAAGGGTAGCTGTCACTTCTATCTCCGTTGAGAAATACAGCGAGACGCTTCACCATCACGAGGCCCCAGTTCGCATTCATTTTTCCTATCGCCGGGACTCCGCTTTCTTTCACTTTGACAGCGTTACACGTACCGTAAACAATGGCTCGTTTAACCACATCGTTTTGATACGCCCTGTACTCTTCAATAGACTGCTCGGCGGTGGAGACGGCGCGGTCGATTTCGGCGCACTTATCGTCCAGGTATTCCGCGATGCGGCGCTGCTCATCGAGGGGAGGCATGGGTAGCACTTGGGCTGCAAAGTCCTCGAACTTGATTGTTTTGCCTTCGCGGATGCCCAACGTTAGTGAATTCATATGGTCAATAAACGACGGCGACTTAAACAAGTACTTATAGAACTGATAGTCGATTGGCTTTATTGAGCGAAACGTTTGGTAAGCAGGCGAACAGACCCCTTCGAAGTCGGAGCGCTCGAAGCCGCCCTGGAAGCTGCGCAGGCTGATTACAAAATCATTCCTGTGAACCGTACGGAATCTACTTAGGTCGGTATCGTCCTTAACGCGAACAACACCTTCAAGCCTATCCTGAGGCCACATGCCATGCTTCTGGGTCGCTGCCAAAAGCGTAAGGTCATCGTTGCCCCTGTCGTTGGTGAGTTTAAACAGGCGCTTAGCCCTATGCAATTTCCACCTCGAGGGGACCTCGCCGAGCCACTCGACGCCACTGTCCTTCATCTCCCGCATTGCTAACGCACCTCTCCGAAGAGGGCCTTGAGGCTCTTCTCGAGCGTCTTCTCGTGCTCGAGGATGCGCTTGGCGATCTCGTCAGCTGGCTCCAGCTCGGCGTACTTGTAGAACACGCGCGTGAACGGGACGGTGTAGCCCACCTTGGTCTTCTTCTTGTCCACCCAGGCGTACTTGTTGTACGGGCGTACCTCGCGCTCGATATAGGCGTCAATGTCCTGAGTGAGCGGGATGTCCTCGGTGTCCTCCTTGGCCTTGTCCGCCTGCATTTTCCCGCGTTTGTTAAGGACGGGTTCTCCGTCCTCGTCGACGACGGGGCTCTCCACGGCAACGCGGTTGAAGCCAAACTCGACCGTCTCCATCAGGCGCGCCTCGACGGAGACCTCTAGTCCGTTGGACCCGGCGCCCGTCCAAGTGCCGTCGCGATACTCGGAGTACGCCTGGACGATAAGGTCGCGGCAGGACTTGGTGATGTCGTTCTTCTTGTCGCCAATGCCCTTGCGGCGCTTCTCGAAGCACCGGGAGGCGTCGATGAGCAGCACGTGGTCGCGATGCTCCGGTGCCTTCGCCTTGCTGAAGAGCCAAACGTAGGTGGCGATGCCGGTGTTGTAGAACGAGTCGCAGGGCAGCTGCACGATCGCGTCGAGCCAGTCGTTCTCCAACACGTATCGGCGGATGCTGTCCTCGCCGCTGCCGGGCTTGCCCTTGTAGAGCGGACTCGCGTCCTGGACAATCGCCATCACGCCGTCGTCCTTGAGCTTAGACAGGCCGTTGAGCACGAAGAGCATCTGACCATCGCCCTTGGCGGGAAGCTTCTCAACGGGGAAGCGTCCACCGCCGGCAGTCTTGAATTCCTTCTCCACCGAGGGGGCCTGAGGATTCCACGGGTCACCGAAGGGTGGATTGGAAATGCAGTAGTCGAACTTGAAGCCATCGAACTTATCGGCGGAGAGGGTATCTCCGAAGCGCATGTTGGCGTCGTCCTCGCCACGAATTAGCGCACTCGCCTTCGCGATGCCGAAAGTGAAGGGATTGAACTCCTGACCGTAGCAGGTTACACGGGCCTCGGCGTCGAGCTGGCGCAGGCGCTCCTCGGTGCAGCCGAGCATCTGCGAGGTTCCCATGGTCTGGTCGTAGACGGTCTTCGTGATGCGGTCGCCGTCGAAGACGTGCGGGTCCGCCTGAATGAGCAGGTCGGTCATGAGGTACACGATGTCGCGGCTCGTGAAGTGAGCGCCGGCGTCCTCGTCGTAGGACTCGGAGAAGCGCTGAATGAGGTTCTCGAAGATGTAGCCCATGTCCACAGCTTTGATCTTGTCGGGCGACATGTCGGCCTGCGGCTTGCAGAAGTCGCAGACGACCTGGTAGAGCAGCGGGGCGTCTGGGTCGGAGAGGCGTTCGATCTGGTCGGCGAACTTCATGCGTGCCAAGATGTCCTGCACGTTGTCCGAGAACCCGTTGATGTAGTCCTTGAAGTTGTCCTCGATGTTCTCCGGGTCGGCCTTGAGCGTCTCGAAGGTGAACTTAGAGGTGTTGTAGAAGGGGTAGCCGGAGGCATCGCGCAAAAAGCCGTCCTTCACGGAAAAGGCTTTGTATTTCTCAGCTGCGGCGAGAACGGCATCGTGCGTGGGCTCAAGGCAGTCGTGGAAGCGTTTGATAACGGTCATAGGAAGGATGACCAGGCCGTACTCATGAGGCTTGTAGGGGCCACGCAGGGTATCGGCGGCACTCCAAATGAGAGATGCCTTCTCTTGAATATTGGCGCCAACGGCCTTGATAAGATCGTCGCTATCCGCCACTGCTATTTCTCCTTCTTGGTCAGATATTCGATGAGGCTCATCTTTACCAGCGAGGTAAAGCTGATGCCAGAAAGCGCAGCGGCGTCCTTCGCCGCATCACGCATGTTTTTAGGTATGCGGATGGTCACGGCAACGTTCTCGCCATCCACAAGAAAGCTCTTGAGCTCGCCTGTCTTGGCCTCTCCGTCGACAAGCTCGGCGTATTTCATTGGCAACCCCCGCGATTGCATGATGCAATACAAATGTGCTTCTGATTCTAGCAAAGGAACAGAAGCCAATGACCATCTGACGCAGATAGAAGGGGAAGTCGAGAGTCAACGTTCTGCCCATTCGCGATGCCATGGAATCTTAGGTCCCGTAGGCTTGTCAGCCATTCGGTTAAACCTATAGATATGAATTTAGGACCGGTGACTTGAATCAGCGGTCATCCCGGGCCCATCGATATGCAGTGTACCCAGGGCTAGCAGGTTTAACAAATGGATTTTCGTTAGCGCGACCTCGACCGTCCCAACTGCCTCGGCTACCAACTGAACGCCCCCTACCTCCCCTCCGCCTTCAGCTTCAGCAGCAGGTCGCCCAGCTCGGGGCACTTGTTGGAAAGGCGCATCTGGGCTCGATCGCCCATCCCCCACCGCTGGCGGATCTCCTGAGCACGCGGACTCACGCGATAGCCCCCGTCCATCACCTGCTTGAGCAACTTGGCGGTCACGCGCGCGTCGGCTAGGGCACTGTGGGCGTGACCCGTCGACTCGTCAAACTCGATGCCAAACCACGTCGCCGCGTCATTCAAAGAGACGCACTCGTGGCTGCCCACGTCCATGATCGAGGTGTAAAACGCCTGCAGATCGGCCCAGTCCGTAGGAAATGCGGCAAGGTCGATTTGCTTTGCCTGGCACTCGGTCATAAGCTGTCGACGGTCCGTCCCGCTCCAGCAAACTATCTGGGCGGAGTAGCGGCCGATCCAATCGCTGAGCCTTTTGATCACCATGTAGAGCGGGTCGGCCATCGCGGTGTCCACGGCCGATATACCTGTGAGCTCGCGGACGGGAAACGCAACGCCTTCGGTAAATTCCGTCTGCACAAACTGCGAGAACTCGCCCATAACGTTGCCGTGGTAATCGAGCTTGACGGCGCCGACCTCGATAATCTCATTGCGCAGTCCACGGCGCTGGCGCTGCTTTGGCACCGGCGCAAACTCAAAGTCCAGCACAATCTGGCGCGCAAAGTTCGTCGTATCGATAGCCGAGATACCCGGCGTCTTTTTCAACTGACACGGTTAGGGCCTTTCTCCGTTGCCTGCCGCTTGCTACATAGGCGGCTACATTGCCGTAAGGATAGGTGGCCGCGCGGACATGAAAGCTGGGCGCAATACCATGCGCCAGGCACACGCCATGCAGACGGCCCCAAGAGAGTTGCCCGCTCTATTCAAATGCATGAAAAAGATTTAGGCCCGGTGACTTGAATCAGCGGTCATCCCGGGCCCATCAATATGCAGTGTACCTACAGAGGGCTGGTTAATCAAACGGGCTTTCGGTGACGAAGACCTGCGCGTCTAGCCCCAATCGCCCAGCGCCGTCTTCTGCCGCCCTTACGAAAGGCTGCTATTCGAGGGAATCACGTTGCTGTTATTATCGAACATATATTCGTATTTATGACCGCGCTTTGATAGAATGGCAGTTGTTGACGGCAGTTCCATGTGCCGGGCAGCGCCCTCCATGCGACGGGAGGTGATGCCCATGACCGATCTGATTGATTTCGTGAAGCTCCTGACCGCTTTGGTCTCGCTCCTCACGGCGCTTATCGGACTTTCCGAGGCACTTAAGCAGCGTACGAAGCAAAAGAAGAGGGGTCGACGCCGTTAAGGCATTGACCCCTTGAACTAAGTAACGGCGCTGCCCAGCTATCACCCTTGGGCTGCCGTCGACTTTATTCTACCTACGGTTGCCAGGTTTAACAAATGAATTTTCAGTAATGGAGCCCCGGAGCCCGCTCGCTCAACCACCTGGCCATCGGATTAGCCGGATTCTGGGACACGCCTTCCGTCCCAGGCCTCTACCGGAAAATGCGTCCCACCCTGAGGCTCAATTCCGGAACACGGTTTCCGTTTGAAGCCCCGATGGGAAAGCGTGTCCCGTTCCGAGAGCTCATTCCTGGATGCAGTTTCCGCTAGAGATGCCACCGGGAAAGCGTATCCCGTTTTGGAGCCAAATTCCGGGTCGTAGTTTCCGCCTGAGGGCCGATCCGGAAACGGCATCCCATTCTGAAGCCGAAATCTGGGACACGCTTTCCGCCAAGGGTTGCAAAAGGAAAGCGCATCCCATTCCGAGCATCACATCAGAGCGCGCTTGGTTATCTCCGCTCGCACATCTCGGCAAACGAAATCAGCTTGGCATCTCCCCTGCTCGCCGCAGCTTCCTGACATCCTTGCGTAAAGCCACGCTTCGAAAAGATCACGTAGCTTTTATGCTGCCGCCTAAAGAGCTCGCTTCGGTACACGAGCTTTTCCAGAACATCCTCGCCTACCGGTTCATTGCGCCATTTGCACTCCGCAAACAGCGCATCGCCCTCGCCATCGTCAACAATCAAGTCGATTTCTTCCTGCGTATGCGTACGATTATCCGTCCCCCACCAGCGCCCGACGCTCGCCGGAACCACATCGAGCTGGCCCGCCCGCGCGAGTTCGTACACGTATTGTCTGCATATGAGCTCAAAGACCGTACCCATGTAATCCGATACGTACGGCTCAATGCGCTTATACGCCATCTCGGCCATATCGTTTTGAATCAGCCCGATGTTCTGCGGAACAAACTTGTACCAGAACCTAAACATCTGATCGCTCAGCAGATACACGGCTCGCTTATTGCTCGTCTCGTTTAGGGGCAGCTCGCGCTCGACAATCCCAAGCGACGCCAGCTTATCCACATAGCTCTTTACGTTGCTCGCAGGGATTCCCGTAGAGCTCGCAATCTCCGAGATCTTCGAGCGCCCCTGAGCAATTGCTTGCACGATTGCATCATATTGCTCGGGATTGCGGCACTCTTGCAATAGCAGGTTACTCGGCTCCTCAAAGAGATAGCCCGTAGGAGTAAGAAAAAGACGTTTGATGTTGTCCTTGAGCGGTGCGGCAGGATCGACTTTCTCGATATATGCAGGAATGCCGCCCGTCATGCCATAGCAAACTGCAGCGTCTTCGCGACCCATGCTCTGCCACAGGCCGAGAGTCGTCATAAAATCGAGCGGCAAGATCTTAAACTGGGCCGTACGCCTACCGTATAGTGGGCTCTCGTAGCCCAACACCTGTTCCTCCATAAACGAAAGAGACGAGCCGCACAGGATAAGCATGAGCTTGGTCTCTTTGTACAAGTGATCGATCTTGTCTTGCAGCAACGAGCTGATCTCGGGATTCGATTGGGCGAGATAGGGATACTCGTCAATCACAACAATCAAACGTTCCGTGCGAGCCATGGTGGCCAATGCATCGAACGCCTCGTCAAAACTACGAAACGACACGCCTGCAGCACCAACCGAACCCGCAAGTATCGCCTGGCTAAAGCCGTGCAGGTTTGCCTCTGCATTGGTACGACGAGCTTGAAAGTAAATAGCCCTCTTGCCTTGGATGAACTCTGTGATAAGGCGCGTTTTACCCACGCGACGGCGGCCGTAAATCACAGGCATCTCAAAGGAGCCCGTGCCATACAGTCGATTGAGCTCGGACATTTCCGCTGTTCTTCCGATAAACATAGGGCCATCCTTCCTTTACGTTATAGCTAGCTATATTATACCTTCCTATAATATAGCTAGCTATAACGTAATTCGACAGGCAGCGCACGCAAAAGGGGCGGTACACCACCGCACGTGGACCGTTCCGGAAAATGCATCCCGTTCTGGAGCCAAAACTGGGCCGTAGTTTCCGCCAAGCATCCCATCCGGAAAGCGTGTCCCGTTCTGAGTGGCAATTCCGGGACACAGTTTCCGCATGCGGCCCGTTGGGAAAGTTCATCCCGCTCTGAAGGCTCGTTCCGGGATGCAATTTCCGTTTGAGGCCCGATCTGGAAACGGCATCCCACTCTGAGGCCGAAATCTGGGGTGTAGTTTCCGCTTGAAGGGCTGTCCGGAAAGCGCGTCCCATTCCGAGTGGCAATTCCGGGTCACAGTTTCCGCAGATACAAGGCGACAGTCCGCCGCCCTTATCACATGCCTTCAAATATGCGATCCAGAAACACAAAACAGCAGATAGAATGCTCTTTTTCAAAAAGTACACGTCCCGAAACTTACCAAGACTTCATATCCAGTTACCGTTCACGGTCGCCGATTACCGCCCACCGATTCAAACAAGAAATATGTTGCCAAAAGCAGGTCATCTACCTGCATGGTTAGATTTTGGTCAGCTTTTGGTCAGCTGAGCGGCAAGTTCCAGCTGATACGTTTTTGCTACCCAAAAGGAGGCGGTAGCTCATGACCCATTGCAATGACCAGCTCATCGACCAACTGCTCACTCAAGCCGAACAAGAGGGGCGCTGCCTGATTCCCCCGAGCACGGCGATCCGAAAAGCGCTCCTTCGGCGCACCGGCGGCACGGTTGTCTCGCCCATGCCGGGGTTGTTTGCGCGAAAAACGCGCTGGGATGAACTCAACCGAGCGCAACGCCATTGCGAAATCCTCCGCGCCCTTGCGATCATCCACCCCGATTGGACGTTCTGCTCGTTTTCGGCCGCCTGTCTGCTGGGGCTCGAGGTCTCGTGGCGACACCTGAATGTCGTGCATGTCTGCAGTACCACCAAGCCGTCGGCTCGTCCGGGCGCACATATTCAGCGGCACCAGATTGAGCCGGCCGGAGCAAAACGCAGAGCCGGCATATCGGTAACGCCGCCCATCCAAACGGTTACAGATTGCCTGTTGCAGACCGGTTTTGCCGACGGTATGCCCATTGCCGATTCGGCGATCTCAAAGCTCGTCCTTGTGCGGGAACAGCTGATGGAGGCCGTCGAGCAACGAGCAACTGCCCGCAATGGTCGCGCGATTCGTACGGCTCTCACAACGCTTCGATATGCCGACGCCCGCGCCGAGAGCGGCGGGGAATCGGTCGCCCGAGCCGTCATGATCGAGACGGGCTTTGCGCCCGATTGGCTTCAATACGAGCTGACGGACCCCTTCAATTCGGCCAAGCCCATACGAACGGACTTTGCCTGGGAGCGCCAGGCGCGGGAACTCACGCTGGGCGAGCTCGACGGGCTCATCAAATATACCGACCAGACCATGCTGGCCGGACGCACCACCGCCGAGGCGCTCGTTGCCGAACGACAGCGCGAGGCGCACCTATCGCTCTACGGTCACCCTCTGCTGCGCTTTACCATCAGCGAGGTCCGCTCGGCAGGAGTGCTCGCCAAAAAGCTACAGACGGCAGGCATCCGGCAGACCGCGCTGCCGACATGGCTCAACGAGGTGGACCTGTAGGAGCTGTTGAGCTTATGCCCGCCTGCCCATCAAACTGGGGCACACTTTCCAGTTGGCGGCACCGCGGAAACCATATCTCAGATTGAGTGCTCAGAATGGGATGCGCCTTCCATATGGCATACCTAGCGGAAACCGTGTCCCGGAATCAAGGCCCAGAACGGGACACGCTTTCCGGCTGAAGCGCCCAGCGGAAACTGCATCCCGGAATAGACGCTCAAACTGGGACGCAATTTCCGCTGAGGTTCCATCCGGAAACTGTGTCCCACTCCGAGCGTCAATTCTGGGATGAACTTTCCGCCAGAGGGTTCAGCCGGAAACGGCATCCCACTCTGAAGCGAAATTCTGGGACGCAGTTTCCGCATGCGGAGGCGCTCCAAACAAAAGGCCCCGACTCACGATGGAGCTGGGGCCAAAGGCGCAGCATATGCAGTTGATGTTGAGCGCGAACAGCTCGTCAGTAATGGCTGTCCGCGCCCTACCCTACCCGCGGTTGCGGACGCGGCTGTAGGGCGTATCCACCATGGGCAGATTTGGACGCAGCTTGCCGTCAAACGTGCGGTAGGCGTTCTGCACGGCGGGCGCCGTGGGGATCGTTGCGATCTCGCCGATGCCCTTGCCGCCGTATGCCACGGGCAACAGTTCGTCCTTCTCCACGTAGATGGCGTGGATATCCGGAATCTCGGGCGCGCGGAACAGCCCGAGCGTGCCGTACCTCGCCTGGGGCACGCAGTCCTTGAGCGGCCAATCCTCGGTAAGCGCATAGCCCATACCCATGAGCACGCCGCCTTCGATCTGACCCTGGATGGAGATGGGATTGACCACCTTGCCGGAATCGTGTGCGGCATAGACCTCGCTCACGCGGCCGTCGTCGTCCAAAATGACCACATGCGTGGCAAAGCCGTAGCAGATGTGACTCTTGGGGTTGGGAACATCCGCACCCAGCTTGTCGGTCGGCTCCAGGTACACGTAGCCAAACTCGCATCCCTCGAGTGCCTTGATAGCAGCCGCGGGATCTTGAGGATACATACCCTGGCCGGCGACGAGTTCCTGTGTGTGCAGCTGATAGGCGCGACCGTCGTCGTACTCGATCTTGATGCCATCACCATGGGCGCTCACAGGAGCATCGGGTGCATGCTTGCCGGCCTCGATGTCAAGCATGGCATCGCGCAGCAGGAAGGCGGCGCCGCGCACGGCCTCGCCGGTCACGACCGTCTGACGCGAGCCAGACGTGGTGCCGGAGTCGGGAGCGTTCTCGGTAGAGCACTCGCCATTGGCGATGCAGCGAAGCGGCAGGCCGCATGCCTCGGCAACGTCCTGCAAAAAGACCGTGTTGCAGCCCTGGCCGATGTCGGACGTGGCAGCATAGACCACGGCCACGCCGTTCTCGACGCGAATCTTGCAGCGGCCGGCATCGGGCAGGCCCACGCCCACGCCGGCGTTCTTCATGGCGCAGGCGATACCGGCGTGTCCGGGATGCGCATAGTAGGCATCCTTGACCTCGAGCAGCGTCTCCTTCAGCGCCGTGGAGCAGTCGGCAATCTGCCCGTTGGGCAGAACCTCGCCCGGCTCGATGGCGTTACGGTAGCGAATCTCCCACGGATCCAGGCCGACCTTCTCGGCCAGCAGGTCGATCAGGCTCTCGAGCGCAAACTCGGACTGGCAAACGCCAAAGCCGCGGTACGCGCCGGCGGGCGGGTTGTTGGTGTAGTAGCCAAAGCCGCGAATGTCGGTATTCTGGTACTTGTAGGGGCCGACGGCATGCGTACAGGCGCGCTCGAGCACCGGGCCGCACAGCGACGCGTAGGCGCCGGTATCAAAGTTGATCTCGCAATCCAGGCCGGTAAAGTTGCCCTCGGCGTCGCAGCCCAGTGTAAAGGTGCCGTCCATGGCGTGGCGCTTGGGATGGAACGCGAGCGACTCGGCACGCGCGAGCTTGCACTTCACGGGACGCTGGAACTTATATGCGGCGAGCGCGGCCAGGTGCTGGATGGACACGTCCTCCTTGCCGCCAAAGCCGCCGCCCACGAGCATGGTCTCGACGACCACGCGCTCGGGCTCGCTATCCCAGCCAAACATGTGGGCGCACTCTTTACGCGTGTCGTAGGCGCCCTGGTCGGTCGACTGCACCTTGACGCCGTTCTTGTACGGGAAGGCGACGGCGCACTCGGGCTCCAAGAAAGCATGCTCGGTAAAGGGCGTAGTAAAGCGCTGCGTCACGGTGAACGCGCTCTCCGCCAGCGCCTTGGCGGCGTCGCCACGCGTCACGTGACGGCTCTGGCATACGTTGTCCTTGAGCTCCACCGTGTTGCCAAAGGCAAAGAAGCTGTCGTGCAGGCGCGGAGCGTCGGCAGCCCTGGCCTCGGCGATGTTACGCACGGGTTCCAGAGGCTCGTAATCAACCTTGACGAGCTTCTTGGCCTTCTCGAGCGTCGCCTCGTCCTCGGCAACCACCAGCACGATGGCATCGCCCACGCAGCGGGTGATATCGCCCTGGGCGATCATGACGTCCCAGTCCTGGATAAGGTGGCCGACCTGGTTGACCGGCACGTCCTCGGCGCGCAGAATGCCCACCACGCCGGGCAGGGCCTCGGCCTTGGAGGTATCGATGGAGAGCACGCGGGCACGCGGGTACTTCGAGCGCACGGCGCTGGCATAGGTCAGGCCCGGCTGGTCGAGCTCGTCGATGTCGTCGGGGTACTTGCCCTCGCCGAGCACCTTCTTGCGCACGTCGATACGGAAGGCGCGCTTGCCCACGCCGTAGTCATCGCCGCGCTCCAGGTCCTCGTCGATCTGCTTTTCGCCGCGGAGCACCGCGGCTGCCAGCGAAATGCCCTCGATAATCTTCTTGTAGCCGGTGCAACGGCAGACGTTGCCGCGAATGGCGTACTTGATCTGTTCCTCGGTGGGCTCGGGGTCCTCGGCGATGAGTGCCGCACCCGCCATGACCATGCCGGGGATGCAAAAGCCGCACTGCACGGCGCCCACGGCGCCAAAGGCGTACACAAAGGCCTCGCGCACGTCCTCGGGCAGGCCCTCGACGGTTACGATGTTACGGCCGGCGGCAAGCGCGGTGGTCAGCACGCACGCCTTGACGGCCGCACCGTCCACGTGGATGGTGCAGGTACCGCACGCGCCCTCGGAGCAGCCGTCCTTGGCGGAGTGAATATGCAGGTCGTCCCGCAGGTAGCGCAGCAGCGGTTTGTTCTGAGTCGTCGTGCGCTCCACGCCGTTAACGGTAAAAGTGAATTCCTGTGCCATGGTGATTCCCTTCTACACGCCGGCGGCAATGCCGGTGCGGTCGTGAATGGCGCCATGCAGGCACACAACCGCGCACATGCCGCACGACAGGCAGTCCGCGCCGTCGATATGGGCGCAGTTGTCCTCGATGCGAATAGCGCCGGCAGGGCACTTTTTGGCGCACATGCCGCAACCGATGCAGCTCGTGTCGCAGATCTTGCGCGCAATGGCGCCCTTGTCGGTGTTGTTACAGCGCACCAGGATGTTCTGGTAGCCGGGAACGAAGGCAATCACGCGCTGCGGGCACGCCATGCCGCACAGGCCGCAGCCCGTGCACTTGGAGCGGTCCACGCGGGCAACGCCGTCGACCAGTGAGATGGCACCGTGGGGGCAAGCCGTGACGCAGGCGCCACAGCCAATGCAGCCTTCGCTGCAGCGGGCATCGCCGCCTGCGGAGGCGCAACCGCTTCCGCAGGCAACGTAGGCCACGTTATGTTGAATGGATTTGGCCATAAGAGACTCGCCTATTTCTTAAGAAGGTACGAATAGTTGTCGCGCACAGCCCTGATGGTCAGGCGGACGGCCTCGGGAAGACCGGTGTTGACGGCATCGACCGAGACGGTGCGGACCGTGCCGGCGACGCGAACCTTAAAGTGGTCCTCGTCCACGGCCAGGAAGCCCTCGTTCTCGGAGTTCTCCATGTCCTCCTCGCTCCAGAACAGGGTGAGCTTGTCCTTGTAGGGACGACCCTCCTGGTAAGGGCAGAACACGGCGCAGTTGCCGCACTCGTTGCACATGCCGTCGACATGGACGACCTGATGCTTGGCCAGGCCCGGCACCTTAATTGCCACGTTGGCGCGGTTGGGGCACACGTCGCAGCAGACCTCGCACACCGAGCCGCAGCCCAGGCAGCGGGTCTTGGTGCAGTTGCGTTTGTCGCGGCACAGCGACCCCTTGCGCTCGTAGCAGGTGTCCTCGCGGCCGGCCTGAGCATTCTGGTCGGCGTACTTGTTAAAGTCCACGCCGGCGATGGCACGGGCAACCTCGGCGGCATCGGCGATGGCCTCGACCACGGTAGCAGGACCGCGACGGCAGTCGCCCGCAGCCCAGACGCCCTCGACGCCGGTGGAGGTGGCGGCAAGGCGGCCGCGACGGTCGTGCTCGACGCCCGCGGCATCGTACAGGCTGGCGTCGATGCCCTCGCCCACGGCGCAGATCACCGTGGTGGCGGGAAGCTCGACGGTCTCGCCCGTGGCGACGGGGCTGCGACGGCCGCTTGCATCCGGCTCGCCAAGCTCCATAACATCGCAGGTCAGCACGGCGCCGTTGAGTGCCTTGGGCGCCAGCAGCTCGCAGAACTCAACGCCGTCGGCAAGAGCAAGATCAAGCTCTTCCTCGTCGGCGGGCATCTGCTTCTTGGTGCGGCGATACACCAGGCGCACGTTCTTCACACCAGCCAGGCGCTTGGCCACGCGGGCAGCATCCATGGCGGTGTTGCCGGCGCCGATGACCACGACGTCCTCGCCCAGCTCGAGCTTCTCGCCCTTCTTGGCGGTCTCGAGGAACTCCAGCACGTCGAGCTCGGCACCCTCGCCCAAGCCCGCAGAGCCGGGCATCCAGGCACCGGTGGCCACGACCACGTCGGTAAAGCCCTGGGCCTTGAGCTCTTCAATGGAATCCACGCGAGCGTTGAGCTGCACCTTGGCGCCAAAGGCCAGGCAGAGCTCGGCATCGTGGGAGATATCGTCGCTCGCAATACGGAACTCGGGGATCACGTGGCGGACCACGCCGCCGAGCGAATCGCGGGCCTCAAAGATAGTGACGGGCACGCCGGCACGCGTCAGGAAGAACGCCGTCGCCAGACCGGCCGGGCCGCCACCGATAACGGCAACGTTGTGCTCGCCGTCGTTGGCAATGGCCTGGGCGCGCAGCTTGGGCAGCACGGCGGTCATGGCCTCGCGGGCAGCCTTGAGCTTGCTGGCGCGAATCTGGGCACCCTCGGGCTCGTAGAACGCACGCTCGCAAGCGCGGCCGCAGGGATGCGGGCAGATGGTGCCGGTGATAAACGGCAGGGCGTTGCGCTCGATGATGATGTTGAGCGCGTCCTCGAAGCGGCCCTCGTCAACAGCCGCCAGATAGGCGGGAATATCCTGCTGGATGGGACAGCTCGTGCGGCACGGCGTGGTAAAGCAGTCGGAAAGCGGGCTCTTGCCGGCGACCTTGCGGTCGGGCAGCGGGCGCAGCGGCTTCTTGTAGAGCGGGTTGGTGAGCGAGTCGGTCTGAATCGCGGTCACGGCCTCGAGCGAGACGCCCGCAAACGGCTTGCCATCCAGGTCGGTAAACTCGCCGGCCATCTGGCTAAAGCGCTCGTAGCCACCGGGCTTGAGCACGTCGGTCGCCAGGGTGACGGGCCAAATGCCGGCATCATACAGGGCGCGGATGTTGTAGACCGTGGCACCACCGGAGTAGCTGATGCGCAGCTTACCGTCAAACTGCTCGGTAATGCGGCGGGCGGCCTCGATGGTCAGCGAGAACAGCGAACGGCCGGACATGTACATCTCGGTAGAGGGCAGCTCGTTTCTCGTCACGTCGACGGGGAAGGTGTTGGTCAGCTTGACGCCAAACTCCAGGCCGCGCTCGGCGCACAGGGCAATCAGGCGCTCGAACATAGGCACGGCATCGGCCCACTGCAGGTCCTCACGGAAGTGCGTGTCATCGAAAACGATGTAGTCAAAGCCCAGCTCGTTCAGACGCTGGCGGGCAAACTCATAGCCCAGCAGCGTGGGGTTGCACTTGATGTAGGTGTTGAGACCCTTCTCGGTAATCAGATAGGTCGCGATGCGCTCGATCTCCGCCGGCGGGCAGCCATGCAGCGTGGACTCGGTAATGGAGTTGGAGACGCGCGCCGGGATGGACTCGACAAACGCGGCATCGACATGCTCAAACTTGTCCAGGTTAGCGAGCGCCCACGTGCGGCACTCGTTCCAAACCTCGGAGCCGCTGGCGTCCTTCATGCCCTCAATGTACGCATCGACCTTGGGGCTCTTGATGCCCTCGAGGTCATAACCCACGGACATGTTGAAGACAAAACCATCCGGGCTGCCCAGGCCGTACTCGCGAGCGATCAGGTGGCAGGCAAACCATGCCTTCACGTACTCGGCAAAGGCCTGCGGAACCTCGAGCTCGGTCGACCACTCGCAGTTGTAGCACTCGTCCTGCGCCACGATGCAGGGCTTGTTCACACACTTGGAGAGCTCCTCGCCGTCCATAACCTGAACGGTCTTGAGCTCAAAGAAGCGGGAACCGGCCACGTAGGATGCCACGATGTTCTGGGCCAGCTGCGTATTGGGACCGGCGGCCGGGCCAAACGGAGTCTCGATGCGCTCGTCAAAAATGGGAAGCGCGCCCTCCTGGTTGGTCGTGACCATCTTGCGCACGCCAAAGACGGCGCCCTGAGTCTTGTGCTCCTCGATGATCCAGTTCATCAGCTGCGAAAACGGGATCGGCCTCATGATGTCGCTCATAATGAGCTCCTCTCTGTAACGCCCGGCGAGACCGCGCGACGGGCGCAAATACGGTGTAGCGCTAGCACAGCGCCGGCGACCCCGCGGAGGCCGCCTATACGCGCGTCGAACGCGGCGAAACATCCGACGCGCGTGAATCTACTTGTAATTAGTAGGTGCGTTCGTTGAGCGTGCTCCAGAGCTTCTTGGACTCAGCCATGGTCCACGCGTTGATCTTGTCCTCATCAATGCCAACGAACTCGCGATCCTTGTACAGGACGCGGCCGTTGATGATGGTGGTGCGGCAGTTTTTGCCCATCATGCCAAAGAGCATGTGGCCGTCGATGTTCTCCTCGCTCAGCGGCGTAAAGGGCTTGTAGTCCATGACGATGACGTCGGCGGCAGCGCCGGCCTCGAGCACACCGAGTTTGCGATCGAAGTACTTGCTGGCCATCTTGGCGTTGTTCTCGAACAGCATCGTCATTGCCTCGCACCAGCCCACGTTGGGCATAGCGGCGTTGTGACGCTGAATGATCAGGAAGACCTTGAGGCTCTCGAGCATATCGTGGGTGTAGGCATCGGTGCCCATGCACACGGGGATGCCGCGGCGGAAGAACTCGAGCACGGGGGCGCAGCCCACGGCGTTGCCCATATTGGATTCGGGGTTGTTGACGAGCCAGGTGCCGGACTCCTTGACGATATCCATCTCGGCAGGCGTCACGTGGATGCAGTGGCCCAGCATGGTGTCGGGACCCAGCAGGTTGTGCTGCAGCAGGCGCTCGACGGGGCTGATGCCGCCGCGGTTGAGGCGGGAATCCCACACGTCGTTCATGCCCTCGCACACATGGATGTGGAAGCCGGTCAGGCCGTTGTTGGCCTCGGCCATCTTATCCATGGTCTCGTCCGAAAGCGTAAAGGTGGCATGTCCGCCAAACATGGCGGCGATCATATGGTTGTCGTTATCGCGACGCTCCTTGGCGGCCCACTGGGCAAATTCGGCGTTCTCGGCAATGGCCTGGTCGCATTTTTCCTGGCCGCGGCGATCGGAGACCTCGTAGCACAGGCACGAACGCATGCCCAGCTCCTGAGCTGCGTCCTTAATGGTAAAGAGGCTACCCGGGATCTCACAGAAGCTCGCATGGTGATCGAAGATCGTGGTGACGCCGTCGCGGATGGAGTCCAAGATCGTGGCATAGGCGCTGGCCTTGGTGCCGTCGAGCGTCAGGTTGTCGTCGATCTTCCACCACTGCTGCTCAAGATTCTCCAGGAAGTTGGTGGGGTTGCAGCCCTTGATGGCAAGGCCGCGGGCTAGACCCGAATAGATGTGGGTGTGGCAGTTGATGAGTCCGGGCATGATGAGGTTGCCCTGGGCGTCGACGTACTCGGCATCCGGGTACTTGGCCTTGAGCTCGCACTCGGGGCCCACTTCGACGATCGTATCTCCGTCAATGGCGACCGCACCGTTTGGAATAAACGGGGTCTGAGCGTTGCGGGTAAAGACGGAACCGTTAGCGACCAGAAGCATGGATGCTCCCTTCGACATCAGAGGCGGGGTTTGACACCTCTGACATGGCGGAGTGCGAAGCGCCGGCCTACACCGGAAACGGGCCCTCTCCCGTCAACGCTTCACCAAAGGGACAAACCCTTTGAAGTGCGGCTTGGCGCCGCATGACGTCGGCGGACGAGGCGATGCGTCCGCCGACGAATAGCACCGAATTGGTTACTTCTTGCTCTCGGGCAAGACCAGATCCACGGCAGCGTCCTTGGCAGCATCGATGTGCTGGGCCACGACCGGCGTCTGCGGAAGGATCAGGTTAAGGACAATGGCCATGATGGCGGTGGGGGTTACGGCATTGGAGCCGATGACGGTGGAAACCCAGGTGGGCATACCCTCGCCGGCAAGGCAACCGCTGGCCATCCAGATACCCAGGCCAAAGACGACGGAGGTACCGACGATGGTGGTAGTGCGCTGCGTGAGGCCCTCGCGGGTGAACATGCGCACGCCGTTCATGGTGATGGTGCCAAAGACGCCGACGGTCGCGCCGCCGATGACGGGCTGCGGGATAGCGGAAAGGACGGCAGAGAGCTGCGGGAACAGACCGGCGATGGCAAAGACGGCCGCAATGATCACAAAGACCCACTTGTTGACGACCTTGTTGGAGCAGATGATGCCCACGTTCTGGCCAAGGGCGCTGGTGGGAAGACCGCCCAGCAGGCCGCCGACCATAGAGGTGAGGCCCTGGGACACAATAGCGCCGGAGAGCTCGCGCTCGGTGGGCATACGGTCGATGGAGCCCAGGCAGGCGGCGGAAACGTCACCGATAACCTGGATAGCAACCATGGGGAACACGACGGCGAGGGTAATGCAGACCTCGGGATCAAACTCGAGCGCGTAGGGCATGAGCTTGGGAAGGGCGAAGACCTGAGCGGTGGCGACGCTGGAGAAGTCGATCATGCCAAAGGGGATGGAGACGATCATGCCAACGATCATGCCAAAGAACACGGATCCCAGCTTGAGCGTGCCCTTGCCAAAGTTGGCGAGCGCAAAGACCACGGCGAAGGTGATAAGAGCGACGCACCAGGCCTGCGGGGTGCCCCACAGCGGCGTACCCATACCGCCGGCCATATACTTGACGGCCGTGGGATACAGCGAAACGCCGATGGAGAAGATGACCGTACCGGTCACGACGGGCGGGAACAGCCACTTGATCTTGCTGTAGGCCAGACCAAAGAGGACCGCGACGGCGCCGCCGACGATCTCGCCACCCAGCAGCGCACCAAAGCTAAAGCCCGAGGCACCCATGGCCTGCAGGGCCGGCAGGAACGCGAACGAAACGCCCATGACGATGGGCAGGCCGCCGCCGATGCGACGGAAGGGAGCGAAGGCCTGAAGGGCCGTGTCGATCGCCGAAAGAATGAGCGCGACCTGGATGATGTCGGTACTCTGCTGGCTATTAAAGCCGTAGACGCCGGCCATGATGACCGCCGGGGTAATGATGCCGGCAAACGATGCCAGTACGTGCTGAAGGGCACACGGGATCATTTCCTTAACGGGAGGCATGCCTTCGCGAGTGAACAGGGCTTCAGTGCCGTTCGTAACCGTCTCCTGGGTCATTTGACCACCAATCCTCGAAGTAGTTGTTTTCGCATCTAACGCTCTATTGTGACGCAGTGCGGGGTTGAGGTTGTGCCTTCATTGCATATCGTATTAAAGATGATTCTCATTCTCAATAATAATTTTTTGTTATCAGACTATTCTTCAGCTGAAATAACGCATTTCCGCAGGTCAGGAAAGTGTCTGGTCAAAATAACATCTAACTTTTCTTTTGGTCAACCGTTTACCGCTAAATTCCTACCGTTCGTCTGCATTACGCAATGTACCTGCGGATATACGAGATGATGGGCAGCGTGTTACCATGAGAAAAAATTGTTATGAACATTTCCGATTTCACCCAAAGGAGTTGCCCGTGAACGAGACCGTACGTCGCTTTTTGCCGATGGTCGATTTTCTGGAGCAGATACTCGGCAAAAACAGCGAAATCGTGCTGCACGATTTCTCGGATCCCGACCACGCCATCGTCGATATTCGCAACGGCATCGTAAGCGGCCGCAAGGTCGGCGGTCCCGCCACCGATCTGGCACTCAAGATCATGCACGACGCCAAGTATCGCGACCTGCCGTTTATTACGGGCTACGAGGGGCGCGGTGCCGGCGGCAAGACGTTGGAGTCAGCGACGTACTTTATCCGCGAGAATGATGAGATCGTCGGTATGCTCTGCGTCAACACCGACCTCTCGACCGTGCGCTCCATCAACGCCATGGCGCAGCAGCTCATGGCGTGCTTCGACGCGGCGCCGACGCGCACGGAGCCCGCCCCTATCGAGGTCGAAAGCCTTTCGGAGTCTACACAGGAGCTCATCGACCGCAGCATTGCCGAGTTGCTGAGCGCGCGCGGGCTGGATGTAGCGTCGCTTGGTCAGAGCGACCGCGTGGACGTCGTTCGCCACCTCAACGGTAACGGGGTGTTCATGCTCAAGGGCGCCGTGGCCTGCGCCGCCGCCGCGCTGGGCATCTCAGAGCCCAGCGTCTACCGCTACCTGCAAAAAGTCCGCAAGGAAGGCTAACGAGCAAAATGGAGTGCGGCTCCACAAGCGATCCGTCACTTGATAAAAGACCCTGCAGCTCGCACGCGCTGCAGGGTCTTTTTGCATGTCATGTTTAGTTGTGGCCAACGCCTTAGAGAGCGGCAACGACCTCGATCTCGACCAGACCGCCAGCCGGAAGGGCGGCAACCTGGAAGGCGCTGCGCGCGGGGAACGGGGCCTCAAACTTGGAGGCGTAGATCTCGTTCACGGCGGCGAAGTCGACGATGTCGGCCAGGTAGACCGTGGTCTTGACGACATCGGCAAAGGTAGCGCCGGCAGCGGTCAGCAGGGCCTCGACGTTGGCGAGGGACTGCTTGGCCTGGGCCTCGACGCCCTCGGGCATCTTGCCGGTCGCGGGATCGATGCCCAGCTGGCCGGACAGGAACACCATGTTGCCGGCCTGGATACCGGGGGAATACGGGCCGATGGCTGCGGGTGCGTTATCGGAAGACACGACGGTCTTGCTCATGTTTTTCTCCTTACGATCAATTGAGAGAGCGTGAGCGCGGTGTTCGCACCGGGAGGCACAGTTCGGTCTGAACACCGCGCTTGATTGGGATAGTACTCAAGGTTTCTGTTTGATGCAAGAATATTATCAGCTTGCGAGAATATTTTATCGCCCAACGGTTTCCCCGAACCGCTGAACGGTTCTCATGTGGAGCAGCCAGTCCAAGCTGCTGAAGACTTTGTCCTGCTTAGGCTGCGGGCGTCGCCCACCGCAGCGACGCCACTATACTTTTGAGTATCTGAGCATTTTGAAAGGCAGGATATGACCGCAACCGCCAGTCGAACCACCAACCGCAGACCCGAGCTTTTGGCGCCCGCCGGAGGGCCCGAGCCTTTTGCCGCCGCGCTCGCTGCCGGGGCAGACGCCATCTACTGCGGCATGGGCAGCTTCAACGCCCGCCGCAAGGCAACAAACTTTACCGACGAGGCCTTTGAACAGGCCTGCCGTGCTGCACACCTGGCCGGCTCGCGCGTTTATGTCACGGTAAACATCGTCATCAAGCAGTCCGAGATGGGCGATGCGCTGCAGCTCATCCACCGCTGTTCCACGCTGGGCGCCGACGCCTTCATTATCCAGGACTGGGGCCTGTTCTTTGAGGTCAAGCGCACCATGCCCGGCATCGAGACACACATCTCGACCCAGGCGAACATCCATGACGACCGCGGGACTATTTGGTGCCGCGAGCAGGGCGCCGACCGCGTGACCCTCTCGCGCGAGCTCTCCATTGACGAGATCGCCGCCATCCACGACGCCGCGCCCGACGTCGACCTCGAGGTCTTTAGCCACGGTGCCATCTGCTTTTGCTACTCGGGTCTGTGCCTTCTCTCGAGTTTTGCCATGGCGGGCCGCTCGGCCAACCGCGGCATGTGCGCTCAGCCCTGTCGCCTGCCTTACGAGCTAATCGACGAGAACGGCCGCTCGCTCTCCCCTGCCGGTCGCGAACGCGCGCTATGCCCGCGCGACACCAATACCTCGCAGCTTGTTCGCCGTCTGTATGACGCCGGCCCCGCATCGCTCAAGCTCGAGGGCCGCATGAAGGCCCCCGATTACGTGTATTCCATCGTCGACGTGTATCGTCATCAGATTGATGACATGCTGGCCCATGTTTCGACCTCTAAGGATGAAGAGGCCGCCCGCCAGCGCCAACTCAAGCGCTGCTTTAACCGTGACTTTACGCACGCCTACCAAGACGGCACCTCGGGCGACGAGATGATGAGCTACGAGCGCTCCAACAACCGCGGCCAGATCGTGGGCACGGTGCTGGGCAGCCGCCTGGCCAACCGCGATGTGCGCGGGCTCAAGCCTGACGACCGTCGTCGCCGCGCCGCCATCGCCCGCATCGAGCTGTTTGAGCCCGTGGGCAAGGGCGACCTGCTGGAACTTCGTCACGACGATGAGTTCGACCAATTCCTGACCACCATCGCCGCCGATGATGCCGCTGCCGGCGACATCATCGAGTGCCGCGTGCCCCGTAGCATGCCCGAAGGTTGCCGCGTACGCGTGATTCGAAGCCAGCGCGCTATCGACGCCGCCGGCGCCGCGCTCAAGCGCGACGTGCTGCGCCGCCGCGCCGTAGACGTGTCCGTCGTGGCGCGCCTTGGCGAGCCTTTTACCGTGACGCTCACCTGCTGCGACGACCCCACGCTCACCGCCACGGCCACGGGCTTTACCGTCGAGGCCGCCAAGACCCGCGCGGTCGAGGCGTCCGATCTGGTTGAGCATGTAGGCCGCATGGGCTCCTCGCCCTTTGAGGCCGCGAGCTTTGATGTGACGCTCGATGAGGGCTGCGGCATGGGCTTTTCCGCCGTACATAAGGTGCGCACAGCCGCTTGCAAGGCGCTCGAGGAGGCCATTCTGGCACCGTACGCGAAGCGTGCCCGCACGCTCGAGCTGCCGGCGATTGTCACCAGTGATTCCCGCCCCATGCCCGAGCACTACCGCGATGAGCCGCAAATCTGCGCCACCGTCACCTCGTTCGAGGCCGCCGAGGCTGCTCGCGCCGAGGGTGCAACGCGCATCTACATGACCACCGACGCGCTCGATGCGGCCGAGCTCTCCCCCGCCGATGCGTTTGAGCAGGGCATCGTGCCCGTACTCGACGAGGTCTGCCGCGCCGTTGACCACGCACGCGTCGATCCCTGGATCAATGCCGGAGCCACCGTCGCCGTCGGCAATATCTCCGAGCTCGCCGTAGCCGCGCAGGCCGGCGCCACGGTCGAGATTCGCTCTTGCCTGCCGGTGCACAACACGCCCTGCATGGAGGCACTCGCCGAGCGCGGGGCCGGGGCGTTTTGGCTCTCGCCCGAGATCACGCTCGACGAGATTATCTCGCTTGGCACCTCCGCGCCCGCAGCCCTGGGCATCACCGTTTTCGGCCGCCCGCGCGTTATGACGAGCGAGCACTGCATCCTGCAGGTTGCCAACGGTTGTATCCACGATTGCGCCAATTGCCGCCTGCGCGCCCGCAAGCTGTCGCTCAAGAATATCGATGGCAAGGTCATGCCAGTGCGCACCGACGTCCACGGCCGCTCGCGCCTGTACGATGCCTACCCCATCGACCTCACGCCGCAGGTTCCGCAGCTGCTCGACGCCGGCGTGCGCCGTCTTATGGTTGACGGAACCCTGCTCGAGTCCGATGAGATTGGCCGCGCCGTCGCACGCGTCCGTCGCGCCATCGAGGCCGCGCAGGCCGGCCGTAAGCCCGCCGCCCGCCTGCACGGCGCCACCTCGGGCTGTATGTTTGTGGGAATTAGCTAACCGAAAGGCTTACACGTGAACGAAGAACCCCAAGTCCTCTACTGCGACGCCTGGCTCATGGCCATCGATAAGCCCGCCGGCATGATCGTCCACGGTGACGGCACCGGCGAGCGCACACTTACCGACTACGCCAGCGATCTGCTGCTGGCGATGGGCGACGGCTTTGCCGCGACCGACATGCAGCCGCTCAACCGCCTGGACCGCAACACCACCGGCGTGGTTCTGTTCTCGCTCGACAAACAGACGCAGCCCGCCTTTGACCAGATGGTGAACGACCACGCCTTCGAAAAGCACTATCTGGCGCTGGCCGAGGGCAAGATAGACTGGAACGAAAAGCTCATCGACAAGCCGATCGCCCGCGACCGCCACGATAGCCGCAAGATGCGCGTCGGTGCCAGCGGCAAGCCGTCTCAGACGCGCGTCAAGGTGCTCAAGCGCCTTAAGAGCCGTCGAGGCCTGCCCACGCGTTCGTATATCGATGTCGAGCTGCTCACCGGCCGCAAGCATCAGATTCGCGTCCATCTGGCCAGCGAGCACCATCCGCTGGTGGGCGACGACCTGTACGGAACGCCGCGCCCATGCGGATTGATGCTCCACGCCCACAGCGTGTCCTTTACGCATCCCGTTACCGGCGAGCACATCCACATCGAAGCCCCCTGCCCCTGGGAGCCCTAAACCACCACAATGGGGACAGGTACCTTCGCGGTGGTTTTGGCCTTAGCCTGCCCCTGCTTCTAGACCGTGATGACGTTGTCCATTGCCCGGTACTTGGCGGGGACCTCGCCCGCGGTAATAATCGTTGCATCGCGAAAATCCGCGAACTTGACGGGCGCCACCATGCCAAATTTACTGGCGTCCGAGATTACGAAGCGCTTGGCCGTATGGCGCATCGAGATACGCTTTACTTGCGCTTCCTCGATATCGGGCGCCGTGAAGCCCTGCTCGGCGGCAATGCCGTTAGAGCCCCAAAAGCCACAATTGAAGTTGTAGCGGTCTAGGGTTGCCAAGGCATCGGGGCCAACGAGCGCCTCGGTCTCGGGCTTGAGCTCGCCGCCCAGCACCACGGTACGCATGCCGCGCAAAGCGAGGTGCTGAGCATGGAGCACGGAATCGGTCACATAGGTGACATCTTCAAGGTGTGGAAGATGCTCGATGAGCTTGAGCGTCGTCGAGCCCGAGTCGATGTATACAAAGCTCTCGGGCTCCACAAGCGCCGCCGCACGGGCGCAGATACGCTCCTTGTCGTCGTTATGGAGGTCGCTGCGCTCGTTGAGTGTTAAGTCACGCGTCACGTGCGCGCGCTCAAGACTCGTCGCTCCACCGTGGACCTTAGCGATGCGGTGCGCTCGATCGAGCGTCTGCAGGTCGCGCCGAATGGTAGACGCCGTCACGCCCAGAGCCTCGGCAAGCTCCGGCACGGTAACCGAGCCGGCCTGCTGCACCATCGACACGATCGCGTTGAGCCTATCTTCCGCAAGCATCGCTTACTCCTCCTCGGGGTACACGACTCCCCAGTCGGTGCGAAGCTTGGTCATAAGCTCCATAACATCAGAAGCATAATCCAGTAGCTCGCGCTTGGAGTCGTCGCCGGCAACGGCCTTCTCAAGATCGGCCATCTCATAGCACAGGGCGTAAGCCTCGGTGCCGGCGTGGACCTCCTCGCGGTGGCCGTCCGCAGTCCACACGATGGTCGCGTGATCGGCACGCGGATACTCGTTGACCTCGATATAGCACTTGTCAAAGCTGATGACCGAGCGCTTGGGCTGCTTGGAGTGAAGCGTAAGGCTCACAACACCCAGCTGCTGCTCGGCATTACGGCAGACGATGCCGCCCGCAACGTCAACGCCGGTCTCACAGGTGTTGCCCAGCGAAACGACCTCAGCGGGCTGGCTTGCCATAAAGAGGCGCATAACGGACAGGGCATAGACGCCAATGTCGAGCATGGCACCGCCAGCAAGGTTGCGATTGTAGAAACGGTTGGTCAGGTCGCCGTACTCCTTGTAGCTGCCAAAGTTGAGTTGGGCGAGGTTCATGCGGCCAAACTCGCCGACATCCATGCGGCGGCGCAGCTCCTGATACAAGGGCATATGGAGCACCGTAGTGGCGTCCATGAGGATCACGTTATGCTCGTCGGCAATGGCACGCGCCTCGTCGAGCTCGGCGGAGTTGAGGGTGATGGCCTTCTCGCAAAGCACGTGCTTGCCAGCTGCCAGGGCCGCACGCAGATAGGTGATGTGCGTGTTATGCGGCGTGGTGATATAGATCGCGTCGATGTTCGGATCGGCATAGAGGTCCTCGACCGATTCGTAGACCTTCTCGATGCCATACTGATCGGCAAAAGCCTGAGCCTTGGACAGCGTGCGGTTGGCGACGCCCGCAAGCTTGCGGCCGGAAAGAGCGAGAGACTGGGCCATCTGGTTGGCGATAACACCGCACCCGATCACAGCCCAACGAAGCTCGGGAGCCGTAAAGATATCATCGGGGAATGGCTTGTCCTGGACCGAAGCGAACGCTGCCTTTGCGGCTGCCGCAGCATCAAGCGGAGCCTGTTTACAATCTGCCATATCTGCCTCCTGCGTCGTGAAAAGTCTTTTATTTCTGACAGCTCTATATTCGCACAAATGCGCGTGTATGTGCGTGCTTCTGCGTGTATTACCGCTAAATGGTCAAAATTCAGCAGCAGATGGCGCATATACAAGCACAATCACGCAATCCTACGCACGTAACTACACACAAATACGCATCACCTGATCCCTTGGGGACGGAGGAAAACGGATCATTTGAGGCGTCGCGCCAGCCAACAGTTGCCCTTTTAACCGTTGCCTCACCGAGTCCGCAGCAACGCACAAGCTGACCAACTGTCACGCCAGCCTTCGTGCGCGCAATCACTCATTTAAGCCTGTCCCCAATGAGTACCCAATGAATAGGGATCAAAAAAGGCCCGGGTGCCGTGGCATCCGGGCCTTTGCTAGCAACTTAACTGTTGCGGGCAGCTTAGAACTTGTGGCCGCACTTCTTGCAGACGCGCAGCTTGTTCTTGCCGTCCTTCTCGTGACCGACGCGGGTAACCTTACCGCACTCGGGGCAAACGAGATTGACGTTGGAGGCGTCGATGGGAGCCTCCTGCGAAACGATGCCGCCCTGCTGGTTGGCAGCGTTGGGCTTGACGGCCTTCTTGACGACCGAAACGCCCTCGACAACGACCTTGTTCTCGGCGGGGAGAGCACGCAGGACAACGCCCTGCTTGCCGCGATCCTTACCAGAGAGAACCTGGACCTTATCGCCCTTCTTGATATACATATATCTCCCCTAACTACAGGGTCTCGGGAGCGAGCGAGACGATCTTCATGTACTTCTTGTCACGAAGCTCGCGAGCGACGGGCCCGAAGATACGGGTGCCGACGGGCGAACCATCGTTGTTGATGACAACGCAGGCGTTCTCATCAAAGCGAATGTAGGAGCCATCCTTGCGGCGGATCTCCTTAACGGTACGAACGACGACGCAACGGACAACGTCCTTCTTCTTGACGTTGGCGCCAGGGGTAGCCTCCTGGACAGCACCGATGAACACATCGCCGATGCCTGCATAACGACGCTTGGAACCGCCAAGCACCTTGATGCAGCGAATCTTGCGAGCGCCGGAGTTGTCGGCGACGTTCAGCATGGTTTGCATCTGAATCATGGTAGATGTTCCTCCGAACTAAGAACCGAAGAGAGGTGCGCAGCCTTTATACGGCCCGTGGTATGCAAGCCAGGCATACGCACATCTTCGGAAACGTACAAGTCGTAAGAGCGACTGCTTATTTAGCGCGCTCGACGACCTCGATGAGGCGCCAACGCTTCATCTTGGACATAGGACGGGTCTCCATAACGCGGACGGTGTCGCCCACGCCAGCCGTGCACTCCTCGTCGTGAGCGTGCAGCTTCTTGGAGCTGGTCATCATCTTGCCGTACTTGGGGTGACGCTTGCGCTCGGTGATGGTGACAACAATGGTCTTGGCACCGGAGACGGAGGTAACGACACCCGTACGGACCTTACGCGAGTTACGCGAATCAGTCATGTTCTCTCCTTAGGTCCTACTCGGCGACAGCGGACTTCTCCGCTGCGATCTCACGGGCGCGCTGCTCCGTGAGGACGCGAGCGATGTCCTTCTTCACGGTGTTGACGCGAGCGGTGTTGTCCAGCTGGCTGGTGGCCATCTGGAAACGAAGGTTAAAGAGCTCGGCGCGCATTTCCTTCAGCTTCTCAACGAGCTGAGCGTCCGAGAGCTCACGAATCTCTGCGGGCTTCATTAGTTCTCCTCCTTGGCGGCGGCGGCGTCCTCAGCAGCCCACTTGGCCTCGAGAGCGGCCTCCTCAGCCATCTCCTTCTCGATGCGCTGCTCAGCGTTCTTGGCAGCAACAATCTTGGTCTTGATGGGAAGCTTGTGCTGTGCAAGACGCAGAGCCTCGCGAGCGACCTCCTCGGGCACGCCCTTGACCTCGAACATGATGCGGCCGGGCTTGACGACGGCCACCCACTCCTCGGGGTTACCCTTACCAGAACCCATGCGAGTCTCGGCAGGCTTCTTGGTGATGGGCTTATCGGGGAAGATCGTGATGTAGACACGACCGCCACGCTTCATGTAGCGGGTCATGGCAATACGAGCGGCCTCGATCTGACGGTTGGTGATCCAATGGGCCTCGAGAGCCTGGATACCAAACTCGCCGAAATGCAGCTCGGTATTACCCTTGGCCTGGCCCTTCATGGAGCCACGCTGCACCTTGCGGTGAAGAATACGCTTAGGGGCAAGCACTACTGACCCCTCCTCTCGGAGTTACGACGACGAGGACGGGAAGAGCCCTCGAGTGCAGGGTTGGGAACAGGCTGGCCCGGGAGCTTCTCGCCCAGGTAGATCCAGACCTTCACGCCACAGGCACCCATGGTGGTGCTGGCGACAGCCGTGCCGTAGTCGATCTTGGCACGGAGGGTGTGCAGAGGCACGCGACCCTCGCGGTACCACTCACGACGGCCCATCTCGGCACCGCCGAGACGACCGGAGCACTGGATACGGATGCCCTTGGCGCCGGCCTTGCGGGCGGACTGGACAGCCTTGCGCATAGCGCGACGGAAGGCAACGCGGCCCTCGAGCTGCTCAGCGATGGACTGAGCAACGAGGTTGGCGTCGAGCTCGGGACGCTTGATCTCGACAACGTCGACGGAGAGCTGGCCCTTGGAGACGCCAGCGACCTTCTCGAGCTCGGTGCGGAGGGTATCGATCTCGGCACCCTTCTTACCGATGACAACGCCGGGGCGAGCGGTGAGGATGATGACCTTCACCTTGTCGCCAGCGCGCTCGATCTCGACGCGGGAGACAGCTGCGCGGGAAAGACGCTTCTCGAGGTACTTGCGGATCTCGAGATCGTTACCGAGGGTCTTAGCGTAATCCTTCTCTGCGAACCAGCGGGAGCGCCAGTTCTCGGTGATGCCAAGACGGAAGCCGGTGGGGTAGACTTTCTGACCCATACAGCTTTACGCCTCCTTTCGAGGAGCAACGACGACGGTGATGTGGGAAGTACGCTTCAGAATGCGAGAAGCGGAACCCTTGGCGCGGGGACGGATGCGCTTAAGCGTCGGACCCTCGTCAACATAGGCAGCGGCGACAACCAGGTTGTCGGCACGCAGACCGTTGTTGTTCTCGGCGTTCGCAACGGCGGAACGGAGAACCTTCTCGACATCCACGGCGACGGCGCGGTCGCAGAAGTGGAGGATGTCGAAGGCCTGAGCGACAGGCTTGCGGCGGATCAGATCGACCACCAGGCGGGCCTTGCTGGGGGAAACACGCACGTACTTAGCGACGGCGCGAACCTCGGTGGCCTCAGTTTCAATAGACTTAGTTGCCATTTACGGTTAACCCCCTATTTGGCCTTGTGGCCACGGAACGTACGAGTCGGCGCGAACTCGCCGAGCTTGTGACCAACCATGGACTCGGTAACATACACGGGCACATGCTTGCGGCCGTCGTGGACGGCGATGGTGTGACCAACCATCTCGGGGAAGATGGTGGACGCGCGGGACCAGGTCTTCACGACGTCCTTCTTGCCAGCCTCGTTCATCGCGGTGATACGCGAGAGAAGGCGAGTCTCCACGAACGGGCCCTTTTTGAGACTTCTGCTCATAAGTGCTTTCTCCTAAAACTCGGTATCCGAAATTACTTCTTACGGCGACGAATGATGTGCTGGTTCGAGACCTTCTTCTTCTTGCGCGTACGAAGGCCCTTCGTCGGCTTACCCCAGGGGGTAACAGAGGGACGACCAGAGGTGTGGTTCTTGCCCTCGCCACCGCCGTGCGGGTGGTCGACAGGGTTCATGACGGTACCGCGGACGGTCGGGCGCACGTTCATGTGACGCTTACGGCCGGCCTTGCCGATGACGATGTTGGCGTGATCGGCATTGCCGACCTCACCGACGGTGGCGCGGCAGGTAACGAGGATGCGGCGCATCTCGGAGGAAGGCATACGGACGATAGCGTACTTGCCCTCCTTACCCATCAGCTGGCAGGAGTTACCGGCGGAACGGGCGATAGCGGCGCCCTTGCCCGGCTGGAACTCGACGGCGTGGATGAGCGTACCGACGGGGATGTCGGCGAGGGGCAGAGCGTTGCCCGGCTTGATGTCGGCGTCAGAACCGGACATGATGGTCTGACCGACCTCGAGGCCCTTGGGGGCCAGGATGTAGCGCTTCTCACCGTCAGCGTAGTGCAGCAGAGCGATGCGAGCGGAACGGTTCGGATCGTACTCGATCGTGGCAACCTTGGCGGGCACGCCGTCCTTGTTGCGCTTGAAGTCGATCACGCGGTAACGACGCTTCACGCCGCCGCCCTGGTGGCGGGTGGTGATGCGGCCGTTGTTGTTACGACCGGCCTTCTTGGGCAGGGGCTCGAGAAGAGACTTCTCGGGCTTGGTGCAGGTGATTTCGGAGAAGTCGGAGATCGTCTGCCAACGCCTACCAGCGGAGGTCGGCTTAAGGTGCTTTACAGCCATTACAATCCCTTTCAATAGGAATCCGTTAGCCATCGCAGACAGGGATTCGAGGTTCTGCCTCGGGTGCGATGACACCGGACGTATACACGGCTCCGGGCGTGTCCATTTTATACGCCCAAAACCTTGAGCTCTCGCCTCCCCTATTTGGGAGGCATGAGCTCACTCAACAGCAGCGAGTCTTAGGCCTGGTTGCCAAAGACCTCGATGGTGTCGCCCTCGGCCAGCGTGACGATGGCCTTCTTCCAAGAACGGGTCTTGCCGGCGACATAGCGCACGCGCTTGGTCTTGGGCTTGACCGTCAGGGTGTTCACGCGAACGACCTTGACGCCGAAGATCTCCTCGACAGCGTCCTTGATCTGATACTTGTTAGCATCCTTGGCGACCTCGAACGTGTACTTGTTCAGCTCCATGCCGGAGAAGGAACGCTCGGACACGATCGGACGGATGATGATCTCGTGGGCGGTCATTTATGCAAGCACCTCCCCGAAGTGAGCGGCGATGTCGGCGGGCATCAGCACAGCGTTGTTGTTGACGAGATCGTAGGTGTTGGCCTCGTCAGCGGTGATGATGAACGTCTTGGGAATGTTGCGGAACGACAGGTAGGCGTTGACGTCCTCATCGCGAACGATGATGGTCAGACGCTTGCCCTCAAGGCCGAGAGCCTTGAGCATGGCGACGGCAGCCTTGGTGGAAGGCTTCTCGAAGCCGTAGTCGTCAACGAGCACGAGCTCGCCATCGGCCAGCTTGGCGGACAGCGCGGAGCGCATAGCCAGCTTGACCTCCTTGTTGTTCATACGCTTAGCGTAGGAACGGGGCTTGGGGGCGAAGACGACGCCACCGTGACGCCACTGGGCAGCACGGATGGAACCCTGGCGGGCACGGCCGGTGCCCTTCTGACGCCAAGGCTTCTTGCCGCCACCGGAAACCTCAGAGCGACCCTTAGCAGACTGGGTGCCCTGACGCCAAGAGGCCATCTGGCACTTGACGATGTGGTGCATAACGTGGATGTTCGGCTCGATGCCGTACACCTCAGCGGCGAGCTCGGCCTCGGCGACCTTCTTGCCCTCGCTGTTCTTTACTTCAAACTTTGCCATTTAAGTGTTCTCCTTGGTATGACGCTGGGCTAAATGGGCTGGGCCCTTAGGCCATACGGATGGCGACGAGACCATTCTTGGCACCCGGGACAGCGCCCTTGACCAAGATGAGGTTCTGCTCGGCATCGATGCGGACAACGGAAAGGTTCTTGACGGTAACGCGCTCGTTACCCATGTGACCGGCCATCTTGACGCCCTTGAGGACGCGCGCAGGATAGGCGCACTGACCGATAGAACCGGGGTGACGCTGGAAGTGAGAACCATGCGTCATAGGACCGCGGCGCTGACCCCAGCGCTTGATGCGACCCTGGAAGCCCTTACCCTTGGAGGTACCGATGACGTCGACCTTCTCGACATCAGCGAAATCAGCGACGGTGACGACCTCGCCGACCTTGTGCTCCTCGCCGTTCTCGACGCGGACCTCACGAAGGAAGCGGACAGGCTCGACGCCGGCCTTGGCGAAGTGACCAGCCATGGGCTTGTTCACGTTCTTGGCCTTGATGTCGCCGAAACCGATCTGGACGGCGTCATAGCCGTCGGTTGCCTGAGTTTTAACCTGCGAGACAGCGCAGGGGCCAGCCTGGATGACCGTGACGGGAACGACGTTGTCGTCCTCGTCCCAAACCTGGGTCATGCCAATCTTGCGGCCGAGAATCATGCTGATCAAGATATGATCCCAACTCTCGCGTGGTCTTGGGACAATGCGTACACCACCGAGCGTACGCCCCTAGAGGACCACTACTTACACGACGTGCTCCCCAGCCTTGTATTTCGCCCGGACTACCTGACAACCCTATTAAGCAGGCATTTTGTCCAGCCAGAATACTCCCCTGGTTACACACAGCTGTTTAGTATACACGGCTGCGGGCGTATCCATCGAGATTCATATTTCACTCACATTGTTTACGCAGGTAAAGTGCGTGGCACGTTCCCAGTGTGCGGCGGAGGGGGCGGGCCTGAGACATATTAAGGTTGTCGCGAGTTCCGCACGAACAGGAGAGCACTTAATGTGCTCTCCGTCGTGAGCAGGACTGTAGAGCAGCAACCTTAATATGTCTCAGGCCCGCCCCCTCCGCCGCACACTGTGAACGCCACGTTGATGTCTGCTAAACCTTGCTCGCTCAGGCTAATGCCTTTGTTGGGGGTCCACTATTTGCTGGAGGGTGAACTTACATTGATGAGGCTCGCCTTCTGCTTGTGGCTTTGCCTCATCGAAATCGAAGATCATGATGGCGCAGTTGGGGAGTTTTGTTGGGAGCTCGAAGCCCTCTGGGGCTGCAGCCTTGATGAATTGGCGGCTGGCGCTGCCGTGGCTTACTGCTAGGAGGGTTTCGATGCCCTCGGCGCCCATGAGATTGGTGAGGGTGCCTACCATGCGCTCCTGCAGGGCATGGCTTCCTTCTCCGCCAAATGGAACCAGGTCCTCGCCGGGGTCCCAGACGTCGGTGGGCAGGACGTCGTGAGGGCCTTCTTCGAAGGTACCGTAGCTGCGCTCGATGATGCCTTCGCAGGGCTCGACCGCGGCGTCCGGGCCGAGGAGTTCGGTTGCGACGAGACTTGCCGTGTCCATAGCTCGGCCTAAGGGCGATGAGACCACTTTGTCCGGGACGACGTCGTGGCCCTTGAGCCATGCGGCCGCCATCCCCGCTTGTTTGCGGCCTAGGTCGGTCAACGGTGAATCACAGCGGCCCTGGACCAGCTTTTTGACGTTGAATTCCGTCTGGCCATGGCGGAGCAGATACAGCCTTTTCATGTTCTCCCCTTCTGTATACATTGCTTTGCCAGCACAGCCCTACTCGTGGGTATGGCCTACGTAGTCTTCATCAATCGTTATCTTGGCAATCGACTTGGGATATTCGGATTCGACCTTCTGGGCCAATGCACGTTTGAGCTCATCGGCGCCCATGCCCAGATCCGAGGGTCGCACGCAATCAAAAATCACATTGGTGTGCGTAGGACCCGGCACACAACGTAGGTCATGAATCGAGAGGCGACTATCGATCTCCTGTGCCATGGCGTTAATGCGCAAGCGCATGCTCGCCACCTTGGGGTCGTCGGTCACGATGGGGTCGTAATGGAGCGTGACGATCATGCCGTCTTCGTTCCGAAACGACTGCTCGATGTTGTCGAGTGTGTCGTGGCTTTCCAAGGGGCTAACCTCGGCTGCCATCTCGGCGTGAGCGGTTGCGAACTTCCTGCCCGGGCCGTAGTCGTGAACCATCAAATCGTGAACGCCCAAAACGCCGGGGTAGCTCATGATCTTGTCTCGGATATGTTTGACCAGCCTGGGATCGGGCGCCTGGCCCAAAAGCGGGCTCACCGTATCTTGGATAAGCTCAAAACCACTCCAGCCAATATAGGCGCCAACGGCAAGGCCGACCCATGCGTCAAGATTGATGTGCGTCACCTGCGAAACAATTGCGCACGCTAACACGGCGCCCGTAGCAAGAACATCGTTCTTGGAATCCTGCGCGGTCGCATGCAGCGTCTCGGACTCAATGCGATCGCCGAGCTTTTGGTTGAGGACCGCCATCCACAGCTTTACAACCATCGAAAGTGCCAAGACTGCCACCAGGGCAAGCGAGAACTCGACAGGTTCGGGATGGATGACGCGCTCGACCGAGGACTTGATAAGCTCAAGGCCGATCAGCAGTACGAGTGCCGCCACGACCAGACCCGAGAGATACTCGTAGCGGCCATGTCCGTAAGGATGCTCGGGGTCGGCCGGCTTGCTCGCCAGCCTAAAGCCCAGCACGCTCACGATATTCGAGCTGGCATCGGACAGGTTGTTCATGGCATCCGCCACGATCGAAACCGATCCCGACAGCACGCCAATTACGCCCTTCGCAGCACAAAGCGCAACATTGGCGAGAATACACACCACGCCCGTCAACGTGCCCACGCGCGCACGGTCGCCCTGCGCACGACGAACAATCCACTCAACCATCTATATCCGCCCCCACGGTACTACCTATATATCTATTGCTCAAACGGATTGTAGTGTAGCCACTTTGCCCCACAGATACAAAAAGGCCGCAACCCACACGGGCCACGACCTTGGAACATGACAAAGAAATCGCCCTTTGTCGCACGGGTTTATGCGCTTGCTTCGGCCACGCTCTTCGAGGTTTCGGGTGAATCAGCTCCGTCCCCCGTCGTCTGCCCCTTCGCCGGCACCACGCCAAAGCAGTAGCTCAGCGCCCCAGACACCGCAAATGCCACACCGCCGGCAGCACAGCACCACAGCAGGTTCGAGATGCCGCCCGTGGCAAAGCCAATGACCATGAGGACATTCGTCATGCCGATGGTATAGGCCGTAACGTGGCCCACGGCCGCAACAAGGCCTCCGACGGCACCGCCAATGGCCATGCACGTCAGACACCTGCCATATTTAAAGCCGCATCCGTACAGCGCTGGCTCGCTTACGCCGCCAAGAATACCCGAGATTGAATAGCCCAGCATGAGCGCCTTCTCGTCCTTATCCGCAACGCGGAGCGACGCGCCAAAGGGCATACCCCAAACGGCGAACGTTGCCATCGTCGCGGCGATCAGGATGCACGAATCCGTTCCCACACTCATAAACTGCGCATAGGCGAGCGATAGGACAACGTTGCTGACACCCGCGATCTTAAGAAACTCCCAGCCCGCGGCAAGCCCCATGAGCGTGAGCAGCGACACGATGCCACCGGAATTGCCAAGCATAAACATAAGCTGTCCCAACAGCATGCCCAGATAGCTGCCTGCCGGCGCCGTAACACACAGCGACACCGGAACCATGACAAGCATGGTTGCAAACGGTACAAAAGAAAACGCCACAGCCTGAGGGATAGTGCGCTTAAAGAAACGCTCCACCTGCCATAGCACGGGCACCGAGATGAGAACCGGAATAACAGTCGTCGTGTAATCGTTGACCGGCGCGGGAAGTAGACCATACACGAAAGTCATCGATGCCCCCGTCGTCGATGCGGCATCAACGAGCTTAAGCAGATCGGGCACAATCAATACGCCGCCCAGCATCATGCCCAGCTGCTCCGAGCAACCGAGCTGGCGGGCAGCGGCCCAACCAAGATAGATGGGCAAAAAGTAATAGCCAGCGTTATACAGCCAGCTGTAAAACAGGCGATAGATTTCGGAATCGGCAGGCCATAGACCAAGCATGCCTTCGCCCATAATGACGGCAACGGTGCGGAACAGCGCCGCGCAGACAATAAACGGCAACGCCGACATCATGCTTTTGGACAGATAGTCCACCACGGCCATGGCGTTTGATGAAACCGTCGTTGTAAACGAGGTGTTAGAAACTTGTGACATGGAACGCCTTTCCCAATGTGACATGCGGACTGTCCCTTTGTCACATCGTGCGGTACTGACCGATTGCGCGGTACTTTTCGTAGCGGAGGTTTGTGAGGGTCGCGTCGTCGAGCTGCCCAAGCGTATCGAAGGCATCAAATGCCGAGGACATGACGACACCGGCGATCTCCTCATGCGACAGGCCCCTATCGTCAACAATGCCGTCGATGATGCCGAGCGCCAACAGATCGGGGGCCGTGAGCTTAAGCGCCTCAGCGGCCTCATTCGCGCGCTCGGTATCCTTCCACAGGATCGACGCACAGGCCTCGGGGCTCACGACCGAATAGGCCGAGCTCGAGAGCATCAGGATGCGGTCGGCCACGGACAGCGCCAGCGCGCCACCAGAGCCGCCCTCGCCTGTCACCACCGAGACAATCGGCGTCTTAAGGCCGCTCATCTCCATGAGATTCCGGGCAATCGCCTCGCCCTGGCCGCGCTCCTCGGCACCGATGCCGCAAAACGCGCCCGAAGTATCAACCAGGCACAGAACCGGCCGACCAAATTTCTCGGCTTGGTGCATCAGGCGACGTGCCTTGCGGTAGCCCTCGGGATGTGCCATACCAAAGTTGCGACGCATGCGCTCTTTGGTCGTGGTACCGCGCTCGATGGCGATAACCGTCACGGGTCGCCCGTCTTTCCAGCCGATGCCGCCCACCACGGCAGCATCGTCGCCAAAGTAGCGGTCGCCGTGCAGCTCTACGAATCCGTCGAGACCCAACGAGATCATCTCGCCTGCCGTGGCGCGGTTCGCCGAGCGAGTCTGTTTGACGATTTCGAGCGCGCTTTTTGGTGCGGCCGAGCGCTTAAACAAGTGTCCCAGCTTTTTGTCGCGACGACCCGTATGCACGATCTCATGCGGTGCCCCCAGGCCGGGCGCGTGCCCTTCGTGCAGCGCCAGCAGCTCGCCTACCGTGAGCGCAATCTCACCACGCGGAACAACGGCATCGCAAAAGCCGTGCTCCAGCAAAAACTCGGAACGCTGGAATCCCTTGGGCAGACGCTTGTGCATGTTCTGCTCGATCACGCGCGGGCCGGCAAATGCCGTCAGGGCATCGGGCTCGGCCAGGATAATGTCGCCCTCCATGGCAAAGCTCGCGGTTACACCTCCGGTCGTGGGATCGGTGAGCACCGTGATATACAGGCCGCCCGCCTCGCTGTGGCGCCTAACCGCCGCAGAAATCTTGGCCATCTGCATGAGCGAGGTCACGCCCTCCTGCATGCGGGCGCCGCCCGATACGGTAAAGCCAACGACCGGCAGCCCCAACTCGGCCGCGCGCTCAAAGACACGACAGATCTTCTCGCCCACCACGGAGCCCATCGAGCCCATCATAAAGTTGGCGTCCATAAAGAAGAGTGCCGTATCGCAACCGCAGATTTTGCCCCTGCCGCACACAACGGCATCGCGCTCGCCCGAACGCTCGAGCGCGCCCTTGAGCTTATCGGCATAGCCGGGAAACGAAAGGAAGTCCTCCGACGCCAGATTGGCATCCCATTCCTCAAACGTGCCCTCGTCGACCGTCATGCGCATGCGCGCGCGACCGCTCACGCGAAAGTGTTTGCCGCAACGAGGGCAGACCTCAAGGTTGTCGTGCAGGCGTGCCTCATCGATCACGCGGCGGCACTCCGGACACTTGATAAATACGTGGCGCGCGGGAAACTCGGCGCACGACTCGGTCATCGGCCCCTCGAGGACGTTGACCGTCTTCGCTTTTCTATTCATCAGCATAGAGATGCCCCATCAGATCGGTGTGGTACATGCCCGACAAGAACTCATCGTTTGCCAGCACGTCGAGCTGAAGCTCGCTGTTTTCGCTCACGCCCTCAATCACGAGCTCGCCCAGGGCCGAGCGCATCTTGCGAATGGCGCCGTCGCGCGTGGGCGCACACACGATGAGCTTGCCGAGCATGGAATCGTAGTACGGCGGGACTTTCGCACCGGTAAACATGGCGGAATCCCAGCGCACGCGCGGACCACCCGGCACACGCAACGCGGTGACCGTTCCGCATGACGGCAGAAAGTCCGGCGTTTCGGCATTGATGCGGCACTCCATGGCGTGGTTGCGGACCGGTACGTCCTCCTGCTCAAAGGGCAGGGGCTGGCCGGCCGCCACGCGCAGCTGCCACTTGACCAAGTCGGTATCGGTCACAAACTCCGTAACCGGATGCTCCACCTGCAAGCGCGTGTTCATTTCCATAAAGTAGAAATTGCCGTCGTCCGAATACAGGAACTCGATGGTACCGGCTCCTTCGTAGCCGACGGCACGAGCCAGGTCACGCGCTGCCTTGTGCATGCGAGCACGAATGTCGTCGTGTCCGTCGAGGCACGGCGCGGGGCTCTCCTCGATTAGCTTTTGGTTGCGGCGCTGCACCGAGCACTCACGCTCGCCGAGCGAAAACACATGGCCCTGCTTATCGGCCATAATCTGCACCTCAACGTGGTGCGCCGGCGCGACGAACTTCTCCATGTAGCACTCGCCGTCGCCAAAAACGGCTTCCCCCTCGGCACGCGCCTCGATGAACGCCTTTGCCGCATCTTCCACGCGCTCGACCTTGCGAATGCCGCGACCGCCACCACCTGCACGCGCCTTAATAAGCACGGGGCAGCCAATGCGCTCGGCCTCGGCCGTTGCCTCCTCGGGGCTTTTGAGCAAATCACAGCCCGGCACGATGGGCACGTCCGCCGCGGCAGCCGTTCGACGCGCGGCGTCCTTGTCGCCCATGCTGTCGATCACCTCGGCCGAAGGACCGACAAACGCCAGGCCATACTTGTCGCAGTCGCGCACGAAGCTCGCCTTCTCGGAAAAGAAGCCATAACCGGGATGAATTGCCTTAGCTCCCGACTTTACGGCACAGGTGAGCACGGCATCGTCGTTGAGGTAGCTCTCGGCAAGACGCGGGCCGCCGATGCAATACGCCTCGTCGGCAAGCTGCACGTGCAGCGCGTCCGCATCGGCCGTGGAGTAGACGGCGACGGTCTTGATGCCCATATCGCGGCACGCGCGGATAACACGGACCGCGACCTCGCCGCGGTTGGCGATGAGCACTTTGTCGAACATGAAGCCTTCCTTAACTTTCGTGCATGAGTGCAAAAGACATATCGGCGCGACAGCAAACCTCACCGTTGACGCTCGCAGTACCCGTCGCAAAGCGGAACGGCCCGCGCGCACGCGTGATGGAGCACACCAGATCTACCGTGTCGCCCGGGCGCACCGGACGCTTAAAGCGCACCTTGTCCAGACTCGTGTAGAACGGTGTCGCACCGCGAGCTTCCTCATCGCCCATCAGCAGCACGCAGCAGTTCTGGGCGAGCATCTCGCACTGAATCACGCCGGGGACGACCGGGTTTCCCGGAAAATGCCCCTGCAAAAAGTACTCGTCGCCCGTAATCGTGATCTTGCCGTGGGCCTCGTTGCCCACCAGCTCGGCTTCGTCGAGCAAAAGCATCGGCTCGCGATGCGGCAACAGTTTCTTGAGCTCTTCTTTGTTCATGGATATCACCTATCCGATCCTCATGAGGCAGCTGCCAAACTCCACGAGGTCGCCGTCGGCCACGCAGATCTCGAGTACCTCGCCATCCGCCTCTGCCGTCACCTCGTTGAGAACCTTCATGGCCTCGATGATGCAGAGGGTCTCGCCGGCCTTGACCTTGGAGCCCACGTGCACAAACGGCTCGTCGCCCGGCGCCGGGGCAGCATAGAAAACGCCGACCATGGGAGCGGTCACCTCGGTGCCCTTGGGCTCCGGTGCGGCGGCAGGCGCCTGCGCGGCGGGCTCCGGTGCGGCGGCAGGCATGGCGACAGGAGCCACCGCCGGAGCAGTCACGGCACCCGGCATAGGCATGGGCACGGCAACCGGCCGCGCGGCGCTCGCGCGCTCGAGTTCGACCGCGGTGCCATCGGGCTCCTCAACGCGCACGCGCGTGAGGCCGCGGTCCTCCATAACATCAGCTATCTCAGCAAGTCTTTTGGAATCCATGCTCTAGCTCCTTGCATATCTACGCAGCGCGATGGCGGCATTGTGTCCGCCAAAGCCCAGATTGGTCGAAAGCGCCCAGGTAAGGTCGGCGCGAACCGCGCGATTGGGCGTGTAGTCAAGATCGCAGGCGGGATCGGGCGTGTGGTAGTTAATGGTCGGCGGCACCACACCCTGCTCGAGCGCCATGGCACAGGCCATGACCTCGATGGCGCCCGTGGCACCGATCATGTGGCCGGTCATCGACTTGGTCGACGAGACATGTGCGGCGCGCGCCGCGTCCTCGCCGAGCGCTCGTTTGATGCCCGCAGTCTCGGACGAATCGTTGAGCTTGGTCGAGGTGCCGTGGGCGTTGATGTAGAGGCCCTCGGAAGGCTTAACGTCGCCCTCGGCCACCGCCAACGATATCGCACGGGCGATACCTGCCGCGTCCGGGTCGGGACTCGTGATGTGGTAGGCGTCATCGGTGTTGCCGTAGCCCACGACCTCGGCGTAAATGTGCGCACCGCGAGCCTGTGCGTGCTCCATACCCTCGAGCACGAGCACGCAGGCGCCCTCGCCCATCACAAAGCCGTCGCGGTCTGCATCGAACGGGCGACAAGCCGTCGCGGGATCGGGGTTGGTGGTCAATGCGCGGCAGGACGTAAAGCCCGCAACGGCATCGGGGATAATGGCGGCCTCGGCGCCGCCGGCCAGGATTGCATCGGCATAGCCGTGCTTGATGGCGCGGAACGCCTCACCCACCGCATGGGCCGAGGTTGCGCACGCGGTCACCACGGGCAGGGTCGGGCCCTTTGCCTTATGGCGAATCGCGATGTTGCCCGAAGCCATGTTGGGGATCATCATCGCGATCATGTAGGGCGATGCGCGACGAGGCCCGCGATCGGCAATCGTGTGGACGTTGTCGACAAGCGTCTGCATGCCGCCCACGCCCGAGCCCACGTAGACGCCCAAGCGCTCGCGATCGATGGCGCCTTCGACATCAAAGCCCGCATCGTGCATGGCCTCGTCCGACGCCGCCATCGCAAACTGAACACAGGGGTCGAGATGCTTGGCGTCATGCTTGCCAAAGTACTCATTGCCGTCAAAACCCTTGACCTCGGCCGCCACCTTGACGGCAAATGCATCGGTATCAAAGTGCGTGATCGGACCGATGCCGCACGTGCCGGCGCACATGGCCGCCCAGGTGGCAAGCGCGGTGTTGCCGAGCGGCGATACGGCACCGATGCCGGTGATTGCAACTCTCTGTTCCATCATGGTCTCCTCATCCAAGCTGTTGTGTGGCTCTGGTTTCTACATCGCCATTCCGCCGTCGACGCGTATGACTTCGCCCGTAATGTAAGCAGCCGCATCGCTCACTAAAAAGCGCACCACACCGGCCACCTCCTCGGGCTGCGCCATACGCTTAAGGGGAATCTGCTCCTCGGTTGCCGCACGCACCTTCTCCGAGAGCTTTGCCGTCATATCCGTCTCGACAAACCCGGGGGCGACCGCGTTCACTCGTACGCCGCGGGGCGCAAGCTCGCGCGCCACCGCCTTGGTCAGGCCGATCACGCCCGCCTTGGAGGCAGCGTAGTTGGCTTGCCCGGCATTGCCAATCAGGCCCACGACCGAGCTCATGTTGACGACGCAGCCGCCGCGCTGGCGCATAAAGGTCTTGGTGAGCGCGCGCGTCGCATTGAACGTGCCCTTGAGATTGACATCGAGCACGCGGTCGAAGGCATCGTCGCCCATGCGCACGAGCAGGCCATCGCGGGTGATACCGGCGTTGTTGACGAGCGCCCAAATCGAACCAAAGTCGTTGAGCACGGCCTCAATGCACGCATTGACGGCATCGGGGTCGGCCACATCGCATTGATACGCGCGAGCTGTGGCACCAGCGGCCTCGCAGGCTTCGCACGTCTCGCGCGCCGCATCGACGCTACCGGCATAGACGACGGCGATATCAAAGCCGTCCTCCGCCAGGCCAACCGCACAAGCGCGGCCGATACCACGCGAGCCGCCCGTGACCAGTGCCACGCGACGTAAGTCGTTGCGCTCGAGCGTGCCGTTGTTCAAATTGCCCATGTCATTCCTTTCGGGTTACAGCCCTGTGGACTATGCGAGCTCGTCGGCAATAGCTGCGACCTGCTCGGCTGTTTCGCACGAATACACGCAAACGTCGCTCAGCGTACGCTTGACCAGGCCGGACAGCGTTTTGCCAGGGCCAACCTCAATAAACGTGTCGATGCCCTGATCCTGCAGAGTATGCAGCGTGTCGACCCAGCGCACGGCATGACTCACCTGGTTGGCCAAGACATCCGATGCCGCTCGCGGATCCGCCGGATAGGGCGCCGCCGTCATGTTTGCCATGACCGGAATCAGCAGCGGAGACGGCGCGTGGCCGGCTTGGATATACGTCGCCAGCCCCTCAGTCGCCTCGGTCATATAGGGACTATGGAATGCACCCGACACCGCGACTTTCATAGCGCGGCCGCCAGCCCCTTTTACTAGGACGTCGAGCTCCTGCAGCGCCTCGGGCGCTCCGGCAACAACCGTCTGCTGCGGGCTGTTGTAGTTGACCGGCCAGCAGTCCTCGCCGGCCTGTTTTGCCAGATTCTCGACTTGCTCCGCATCGAGCTTGATGACGGCGCGCATACCGCCCGGATGGCGCTCGGCAGCCGCGGCCATCAGCGCCGCGCGCTCGCACACGAGCTCAAAGCCCGCTCGCGTATCGAATGCCCCCGCAAAGGTGAGCGCGGCGACCTCGCCCAGCGAGAATCCCGCACAGGCGGCAGGCACCACGCCGCGCTCACGCAGAGCGGTAGCCGCTGCCAGGTCGTGAACGAACACGCACGGCTGCGTGTTCTCGGTCTGCGAGAGCTCCTCCTTGGAGGCGCTCCGGCACTGCTCGCTGGTCCCCGGGCGCACCTCGTCGACAATGGCGAACACCTCGGCGGCCGCCGGCGATGCCTCGATCAGGTCGACGCCCATCGCGGGGTGTTGGGCACCCTGGCCAGCAAACAGAAACGCTACGCTACCCATGCGGACGCACCCTTCAGGACGCGCTCGGCGCCATCGATCAGGTCGTCAACGATTTCACGTGCGCTCTGGCGCTCGTTGACCATGCCGGCAATCTGTCCACACAAAAACGAACCCTCTTCGTAATTGCCGTCCTTGGCGGCCTTGCGAAGGGCGCCCGTGCCCATGGCCCCGAGTTCCTCGACACTTACGCCCGCCGCCTCGCTCTTGGCGTAGGCGTTGGTAAAGGGGCTCTTGAGGGCGCGCACCGGGTGTCCCGTCGAGCGGCCGGTCGCACGCGTCGAGGTGTCGTTGGCCTTCAAGACCATCTCCTTGTACTGCTCCGATACGGTGCACTCGTCTGCGATCAGAAAGCGCGTACCCACCTGCACGCCGGCGGCGCCCAGCATAAAGGCGGCCGCCACGCCGCGGCCGTCGGCAATACCGCCAGCGGCCACAACGGGAATGTCGACCGCATCGACGACCTGCGGCACCAGTGCCATCGTCGAGGTCTCGCCAATATGGCCGCCCGATTCGGTACCCTCGGCAACAACCGCCGTGGCTCCACGACGTGCCACGAGGCGCGCCAGCGCCACCGAGGCAACGACCGGGACGACCTTGATGCCCGCCTCGTTCCACGCCTTCATGTACTTGGCGGGATTGCCGGCGCCCGTCACGACGACCGGCACTCGCTCGTCAATCACGACCTGCGCGACCTCGTCGGCAAACGGGCTCATGAGCATGACGTTGACGCCAAAGGGCTTATCCGTCTTGGCGCGCAGCTCATGAATCTGGTCGCGAAGCCAGTTGGCGTCGGCGTTCATGGCCGCGATGATGCCTAAGCCACCCGCCTCGGACACTGCGGACGCCAGCGAGGCATCGGCAATCCAGGCCATACCGCCCTGGAACACGGGCTTTTCGATGCCGAGCAGATCGCAGAGAGGAGTCTTGAGCATCTCTACTTCTCCAATGCCGCCTCGACCGTATCGGCGAACTCGCCGACCGTCTTGGGGTTCTCCTCGGTATCGAGCTGGATGCCAAACTCGTCCTCGACGGCGACGAGGATCTCGACGGTGCCCAGGCTGTCGAGACCAATCTCCTCGAGCGTGGACTCGGGCTTCATCTCGACATCGTCAAGACCGGCGGTCTCGCGGATAACGTCGCAAACGCGCTCGAAGGTCTTCTGATCTGCCATGGTAGTTCTCCTTTGGTTGTGCCCTAGGGCGTTTTTATTTCCTATGTGCGACTACTTCCAACGAAGCAGATAGCCACCTATATCCAGACCGGCGCCAAATCCAACCAAGGCGATGGTGTCGCCTGTGTGAAGTGCACCGGCGTTTGCCAGCCGGTCGAGGGCAAGCGGAATGCATGCGCTCGAAATGTTGCCGATCTCGCGCAGCGTTCGAACCACGCGCTCGTCTGGCACGCCGAGGCGCTTGACCGCCTGACTCAGGATTCGTTCGTTAGCCTGATGGAATACAAAATGGTCGATGTCTTCGACCGAAATGCCCGCATCGCCCGCAAGCTTATGGACCGTGTCGCAGATGGCGTTGACGCCGAACTTGAACACGCGGCGGCCATTCATGGACAGCACGCTCTCGCTATCTGCAGAGGCCTTAAACGGCGAGGTGCCGACCAGACCGGGTACGCGCAACGTCTCGACGTCGGGCGCCGTCGAAAGCTCAACGGCAAGGGGGTTGTCTCCCCCAGCTCCAATCACTGCGGCGCCTGCCCCATCGCCAAAGAGCACGCAGGTGGCGCGGTCGGTCCAGTCGAGCGTGCGCGTCATCTGCTCGGCAGCAACGACAAGCACGCGCTCGGCACGGCCGCGGGCGATATAGCCCTCGGCGACATCGAGCGCAAACACGAAGCCGGCACAAGCCGCCGAGACATCGAAGGCAGGGCACGTCGCGCCCAGACGCTCGGCTACGGCACACGCCTCGGCGGGAACAAGGTGGTCACCCGTTGTCGTCGAGCAGACGATTAGATCCAGCTGGCTCGCGTCGATTCCGGACACCTGGAGTGCCCGCTCGCTCGCCGCTACGGCAAGGTCGTCGAGTGACTCGGTGGTGCAGACGTGGCGGCTCTTGATACCGGTGCGGGTAAAAATCCACTCATCCGAGGTATCGAGGAACTCAGATAGCTCGTCATTGGAAACACTGCGCTCAGGAAGCGCCGAGCCTGTTCCAAGAATCGTGAAACCCATCACTAACCTCCTTTGAGTTGTTGACGTGTTTACATCGACCAAGAGAGGATAGCGCATTTTAGTCGTTGTTGACGTGTTAACATTAAATTGTCCAAATGCGACAAAGGCTTCACATTGTGTCTATCTCTCGACACCATTGCGCGATTGCCTTATTAACTTAGGAGGTAGCAGCTGTTATGGATTCTCGTTTAACGATAGTCGACGTAACCGGATCGACCAACGATGACCTGCTCGAAGCAGGAAAACAGGGAGAGCCGCACGGCACGGGACTTGCCGCCCGGACTCAGACGGCAGGACGCGGCCGGCGCGGCCACAAGTGGGATTCAACCGCCGGCAACCTATTGCTTTCGATTGTCCTGCGTCCATGCGTTAATCCTGCAAAGTACTCTGGTCTTGCCGCCATCAGCGGCTTAGCGGTGCTCGAGGCGCTCGAAAAGCAGGGTCTTGCAAACGAGATTGGCCTCAAATGGCCCAACGACCTGGTCGCGCGAGGACGCAAGCTCGGCGGCATTCTGGTCGAGGCCGCACGCGATAACGAAGGCAAACCTTTCGCCGTCTGCGGCATTGGCGTCAACGTAAACTACACGCCCCAAGAGGTGCCCGATGGCGGCCTGGCGGCAATTGGCCTCTCGGATCTCAACGAGAACGTTCCCGCCGTCGACATGCTCCTCGATGAGGTCTATCACGCAGTTATAGACGCTGTAGATGCCTGGGCAGAGCGCCTCACCGCCAAGGAAGAAGACGCCGGTCCGCTCGCGCCCGTCCACGATGAATATATCGCTCACCTCAATTGGATCGGGGAGCACGTTATCGCCCGCTCCCCCGCTGGGGACGAGCTGGCGCGTGGCATCTTTCAAACGGTCGATGGCTTTGGTCGCGCGTGCATCGAAACGGAAGACGGCTTTCGATCCTTCCATTTTGAGGAGGCATCGCTGCGTCCCTTGAGCGAATAGGGCGCCGCAACCACCTACTCGGCAGCATTACCCCACAGTCCAAACCATCATTCAAAACAAAAGGGCCCCGCTGCCGTAGCGGCAGCGGGGCCCTTTGAGCTATGAGCGATATCGCTTAGAGCTTGATGTCGATGTCGACGCCAGCGGGGAGGTCGAGACGCATGAGCGAATCAACGGTGCCCGAGGTGGGGTCGAGGATGTCGATGAGGCGCTTGTGGGTGCGCATCTCGAACTGCTCACGGGAGTCCTTGTTCACGTGCGGCGAGCGGATAACCGTGTACAGGTTGCGCTCGGTGGGCAGGGGGACAGGACCGGAAACGCGAGCGCCGGTCTTCTGAGCGGTCTCGACGATGAGCTTCGCGGACTGATCGACGACCTCGTGATCATAGCCCTTGAGGCGAATGCGGATCTTCTGGGTAGCCAACTTAAACCTCCAAAGAGTGCGAGAGATGTTCTCGCGGATTACGTAACAGGGAGCTCGAACTTAGGCGTTCTTGCTCATGACCTCGTCCACGATGGACTTGGGCGCGGGCTCATAAGAGTCGAACTGCATCGTGTAGGATGCACGGCCCTGGGTCTGGGAGCGAAGGTCGGTAGCGTAACCGAACATCTCGCCCAGCGGCACCTTGGCACGGATGAGCTTGCTGTTCTTGCGATCCTCCATGCCCTCGATCTTGCCGCGGCGACCGGAGAGGTTGCCCATAACGTCGCCCATGTACTGCTCAGGGGTCTCGACCTCGACAGCCATGATCGGCTCGAGCAGCTGCGGATCGGACTTCTTGAGGGCGTCCTTGATAGCCATGGAACCGGCGATCTTGAAGGCGGCCTCGGAGGAGTCGACCTCGTGGTAAGAACCGTCGAACAGGGTGACCTTAACGTCGAGGACCGGGAAGCCGGCGATAACACCGGTGTTCAGGGCCTCCTGGATGCCCTTGTCGATGGACGGGATGTACTCCTTGGGCACGACGCCGCCGACGATAGCGTTGACGAACTCGTAGCCGAAGCCCTCCTCCATCTTCTCGAGCTTGATGACGGCGTGGCCGTACTGACCGCGACCGCCGGACTGACGGACGAACTTGCCCTCAGCCTTCTCGACGTCGTGACCAGCGGTCTCGCGGTAGGCAACCTGGGGCTTACCAACGTTAGCGTCAACCTTGAACTCGCGGAGCAGACGGTCGACGATGATCTCGAGGTGCAGCTCGCCCATGCCGGCGATGATGGTCTGGCCGGTCTCGTGGTTGGTGGACACCTGGAAGGTCGGGTCCTCTTCGGCGAGCTTGGTCAGAGCCAGGGACATCTTGTCCTGCTCGGCCTTGGTCTTGGGCTCGATGGCAACGTCGATAACGGGCTTAGCGAACTCGATCTTCTCGAGGACGATCTCCTTGCCCTCGGCGCACAGGGTGTCACCGGTGGTGGAGTTCTTGAAGCCGACGCAAGCGACGATGTCGCCAGCGGCAGCGTCGTCACGGTCGATACGCTCGGCAGCGTTCATCTCGAGGATGCGGCCGAGGCGCTCGCGCTGACCGTTGGAAGCGTTGACCACGTAGGAGCCGGACTCGGCGCGGCCGGAGTAAACGCGGACATAGGTGAGCTTACCGACGAACGGGTCGGTCATGATCTTGAAGACCAGGCCGGAGAAGGGCTCGTCGAAGGAAGGATGACGCTGAATCTCCTCGCCGGTGTCCGGATCGGTACCGGTGACGGCCTCGACGTCGAGCGGGCTGGGCAGGTAGTCGACGACAGCGTCGAGCAGCTCCTGAACGCCCTTGTTCTTGTAGGCGGAACCCACGAAGACGAGGTTGAGCTCGTTGGCCAGAACGCCCTTGCGCAGAGCAGCCTTGAGCTCCTCGACGGTGAAGTCCTCCTCCATGAGAATCTTCTCCATGAGCTCGTCGTCAAAGCTGGCAGCAGCGTCGAGGAGCTCCTCGCGCTTGGTGGCAGCGATGTCGGCAAACTCAGCCGGGATCTCGTCCATCGGCTCGGGGTAGGTCATGCCCTTCTCGTCGGCCTTGAAGTCCCATGCAGTCATGGTGACCAGGTCGATGACGCCCCAGAAGTTGTCCTCGGCGCCCATCGGGACCTGAGCGGCCACGGCGTTAGCGTCGAGACGATCCTTCATGGTCTCGATAGCGTTGAAGAAGTCAGCGCCCACGCGGTCATACTTGTTGATGAAGGCGATGCGGGGGACGTTGAAGGTAGAAGCCTGACGCCAAACGGTCTCAGACTGGGGCTGAACGCCGGCAACGGCGTCGAAGACGGCGACAGCGCCATCGAGGACGCGCAGGCAGCGCTCGACCTCGGCGGTGAAGTCAACGTGGCCCGGGGTGTCGATGATCTGGATGCGGTAGTCCTTACCGTCCTTGTTCCAGAAGCACGTGGTAGCAGCGGAGGTAATGGTTACGCCGCGCTCCTGCTCCTGAACCATCCAGTCCATGGTGGCAGCGCCCTCATGGACCTCACCGATCTTGTGGGTCTTACCGGTGTAGTAAAGAATACGCTCGGTCGTGGTGGTCTTACCGGCATCGATGTGGGCCATGATGCCGATGTTACGGGTATCGGAAAGCTTGTACTTAGGCTTAGCCATGTTAGTTCCTTACCTTAACTTACCAACGATAGTGAGAGAACGCGCGGTTGGCCTCGGCCATCTTGAAGACGTCCTCACGCTTCTTGACGGAAGCGCCCAGGCCGTTGGAAGCGTCGAGGATCTCGTTGGCGAGACGCTCGGCCATGGTCTTCTCCTTGCGAGCGCGGGAGAAGTTGACGATCCAGCGGATGCCCAGAGCGGTGGAACGACGGGAGTTGACCTCCATCGGGACCTGATAGGTAGCGCCACCGACACGCTTGGGCTTAACCTCGAGCGTGGGCTTGACGTTGTCCATAGCCTTCTTGAAGGTAGCGAGAGCGTCGCCACCCTCGGACTTCTCGGCAACGATCTCGAAAGCGGTGTAAACGATGCGCTCAGCGGTGGCCTTCTTGCCGTCAAGAAGGACCTTGTTGATGAGCTGAGTCACCAGGCGGTTGTTGTAAACGGCGTCAGGCTGAACCTCACGACGATTAGCTGCTGCACGACGCGGCATGTGAAATCTCCTTAAGTGTCTACCGTGCGGCGCTTAGGCGGCACACGGCGAAAGTATCAAAACGTTATCTGGCTTATTTGGCCTTGGGGCGCTTAGCACCGTACTTGGAACGGGCCTGCATACGGTTCTGGACCGGAGCAGCGTCGTAGGCGCCACGGATGACGTGATAACGGACACCAGGGAGGTCACGGACACGACCGCCGCGGACGAGCACGATGGAGTGCTCCTGCAGGTTGTGGCCCTCACCCGGGATGTAAGCAGTAACTTCGATGCCGTTGACAAGGCGAACACGGGCAACCTTACGAAGAGCCGAGTTCGGCTTCTTGGGGCTCGTGGTGAAGACGCGGGTGCACACGCCGCGCTTCTGGGAGTTGTGCTGCAGAGCAGCGTTCTTGGACTTCTTGGGCACGGAACGACGGCCCTGGCGAACCAGCTGGTTAATAGTAGGCAAAGCGTACTCCTTCTCGAATGATTCCAGCTTTCTGTAAAGTGCAACGGCTTGAATCGAGGGGTCAGCATCCCCCTACGAAACACGCAGTTCGATAGGATACGTGGCGTTAGCTGTGCCGTCAACAGACCACGCCGCCGGGCGTATCCAAAAATTGGTACATTTCCGCAAAGCCTACACAAAAGGAATCCCCTCCTGTGCGCTTGGGAGGATTCCCGGACCGGGCGGCCCAGGTTTTAAGTTTGCTGCTCTACAGTCCTGCGCAAGACGGAAAGCACATTAAGTGCTTTCCTTTGCGTGCGGAACTCGCGACAAACTTAAAACCTGGGCCGCCCGGTCCGGGAATCCGACGTGCTCGTTGGGGCAACGCCACCTGCCAAAAAGGGACAGGTTTATTTTGGTCGGTTTTATCTGGGGAAACGTCGCGCTCCGGCGGTGATCTGCTTTCGTCTTTCGCATGGAAATCGGCGGCGTTTTCGGAAGTATATCGCTCGGTCTAACCGTCCATTTAATGCAAAATGGGCCGCCTCCCCTAGTAGGAAGCGGCCCCAAATCTTACGAATAGATGATGGTAAAGGGTACTTCTGTTTCGGTCTCTCCTGTTGATGTGTATCTCGTGCCCTCAAGCGTTACTGAGACCACTTGATCGACATTGATCAGTTTTGTCGGCACCCAAATGTTCTCTCCGCTATTGCGTGCCATCGAAACATAGAAATTGTACGCCCCTGCGTCGTCATCTTCGATAATCTGCTCCGATCCATCCTTGTAGCTGACGGTCAGTTTATGATCAACTGCTTCATAGCCCAGATCATCGATGTGCGTCTGGATGGAAAACGGGCTAATCTCGAGAGGCGAGTCATCAGAGCGGAGTTCCTTTGTATCGACGTGCGCTCCGACGTTAAACTCTGGCGTCGATACCTCGATCACCTTCGCATCCTCACCTTTGCCCTCCGTCCAGCTGATATTCCAGGTGACCGCATGTCCCAAATCTCGCTCGCGATTCCACGAGGCAAAGTACATCGTGCCATTAATGACCGTGTCGCTTGATGTGTCCTTATCAATTGTGCAGCGTGTGTCAGCCCATTCCTCGCCGAAGTTCATGCTGGGTGTACCGATGCCTTGTTCTTCTTCACCATAGAGAACAAGTTCGCCTGTCTCTGCTGCCGGCTTGTAGTAGTTAACGCCATTTGGATTGGACAACGTAAACGTCACGGCTCCGCAGCCGTTTTGGTCAATAGCCATCTCATGGATATCAAGCGTATAGCCGTTACCCTCGACGGACAGATTAACCTCCTGGACTGCACCCTCCAGGCTTTGGGGCGCGATGCCATCACCAAACTCTCTGGTGTAGGTATATTTAGTTCCCGATGAGCCTCCGTTGGTCCAGGTAATGGAATCCCCATTGCCGTGGTTTCCCCAGGCTGAGGCAAAATAGCTGGAATTGACAACGGCGTAGGCGACCCCTCCGGTCGCCAACACTCCGGCAAGACATCCGATTACGGCAACATACAGAGGTTTCGCGTGACCCTTTCGACGAAGCGGCTTTCCAGCCGCAGCATCAATAACACGGTCGGCAAGATCGCTATCGGCTTGGATGGACTCGAAGGCCTGCTTGATTTGATTGGATTTCACGGTCGCCCTCCTCTAGGATGAATTTGAGCTTCGATCGACCACGAGCTAAACGCGTTCGAGCGGTCGCGGCTGGCACATGCAGTAACTCGGCAATCTCTGAGGTCGAAAAGCCCAGATAGTAATAGAGCACGATGGGAACACGGAATCGCTCCGGAAGTCGCATAACGTCTGACAGGACCGCCTTGGACTCCTCCTGCGCCGTCGAAAGCGAATCGGCCAGGTTCTCAATATCCTCCACACGCCTCCATGGCTTTCGAAAGAGCGATTTGCATTCATTGATCGTGACCCGGATAAGCCAGCGGCGAAGATGCTCCCGACTTTCAAAGTGTCCATCGCTTTTGAGCAACTTAAGAAAGACGTCTTGTGCAACATCGTCGGCATCGGCGCGATCGCGCAGGTACGTCAATGCGATTCGAAACACGACATCCCGGTGATCTTCGACCGCCTGTCTAAAAGCTTGTTCTTCCATAATCACCTCCCGGTGATGCTGATATTTCTTGCTGAGGCCCTCACCATAGATACGCTTTGACCGAACGAAATGTTTCAAATTCAAGCAGGAATAACCTACCAAAAAAAACTCTGCCCCTTATTGGCAAGGGATCGACGGAACGCAACAGGTTGAGCATACGCAAGCGAGCGGCCCCCAGAGCGTACAAGGTGGCATGAAAAAGGCAGGGCATTGACCTTTTGGTCATGCCCTGCCTTTTGAATGACAGATTGTAGCTCTGGGGGCCGCGCAGCGACGGAGATCGCCGCCGTTCGTTAGAACGGCGGAACTAGTTACTCCTCGTCGTTGTCCTTGGCCTCTTCGGCGTCGTCGGTGTCCACGAGCTGGTTGAGCAGCTCGTCGAGGGACGCCATGTCCTCGTTGATGGCACCGTTGGCGGGAGCCTTCTTGTCGTCGATCGGAGCGCCCAGGAGCTCCTCGTCGGCGTCGGCGTGATGCGTCGGCGCGGCAGAGGTGCCCAGCAGGATGTCGTCCGGACCGTCGGGGCTAAAGACCATCTGCAGCAGCTGCGAGAGGTCTTCCTCGTCGGCAACGTCGTCGTTGTTCTCGAGGATGTAGAGCAGGTCGTGGGCCTCGAGGCCGTCACGGAGCTCCTCGATCGCCTTGGCACCGATGCCATCGATGCGCAGCAGATCTTCCTCGGACTTGCCGACCAGGTCGCCGACCGTCTCGATGCCGACCTCGCTGAACTTGTTGGTCCAGCGCTGCGACACGCCCAGGTCGTCGAACAGGTACAGGCGAGCCTTCTCGGCGGAGATGGTGTGGCCGTTGCGGGTGAACGAACCGTCAGCACCACCGAACTCGTCGTAGCCGGCCCAGTCGAGCTGCTGCGGGAGCTGCTCGTCCAGGTCCTTGAGCTCCACAGGAGCCCACTCGGGCAGCGACTTGGCGTTGGGCGAAGCCGGGCCGTCGATGTCCACGTAGCCGTCGGCCGTACGATACGTCAGCTTGGCGTTGGCGTACGGCTTGAGGCCGGTACCGGCCGGGATCTTCTTACCGACGATGACGTTGGACTTAAGGTCGAGCAGGTGGTCGACCTTGCCCTCGATGGCAGCCTCGGTAAGGACGCCGGCGGTACGGATGAACGAAGCGCTCGACAGCCAGGAGTCGATGTTGGACGCGACCTTGAGCGTACCCAGGATGACGGGCTCGGCCACAGGAGCCTGACCGCCCAGACGGGCAACGCGCTCGACCTCGTCGGCGAACTCGTAGCGGTCGACGTACTGACCAAGCAGGTACTTGGAGTCACCGGGGTTGGTGATCTGAACGCGACGCAGCATCTGACGTGCGAGCACCTCGATGTGCTTGTCGTTCAGGTCGACGCCCTGGCTGGTGTAGACGTCCTTGACGCTCTCGACGAAGGTGTGCATCGTCGACTCGATGTCAGTCAGCTTGCGCAGGTTGCGGAAGTTGACGAAGCCCTTGGTGATCTGGTCGCCGGCGCGAACCTCGCAGCCGTCCTCGATCTCGGGCATAAAGCGAACCGAAGCGGGGACGCGACGCTCGTCGAGGACACGGGTGTGGTCCTCGGAGTCGGTGAGCGTCAGCACGTACTCGGACTTCTCGGGCTTAATCGAGAGGTGGCCGGAGTACGGAGCCAGCTCGGCCTCGCGACCCAGAATCTTCTCGTTGACGTTGCCGACGATATCGAACATACGGCTGACCGTAGGCAGACCCTGCGTAATATCGTCGACGCCAGCGACGCCGCCGGAGTGAATGGTACGCATCGTAAGCTGCGTACCGGGCTCGCCGATGGACTGGGCGGCAATAATGCCGACCGCGGTACCGATGGCGACCGGACGACGGGTGGAAAGATCCCAGCCGTAGCACTTCTGGCACACGCCGTACTTGGAGCGGCAAGTGAGCAGCGCGCGGAGCTTGACCTTCTTAAGGCCGGCATCGACCATCTTCTGAATGTCGGCAACCTTCTCGATGTAGCCGTCCTGCTCAAAGAGCACGGTGCCATCGGGAGCCACGACGTCCTCGATGAAGCAACGGCCGACGAGGTCGGTGTTGAGGTCGGTGGTGCCGGGGATGATGAGGTTGTAGGTGACGCCCTCGTGCGTGCCGCAGTCCTCCTCGCGGACGATGACGTCCTGGGCCACGTCGACCAGACGACGGGTCAGGTAACCAGAGTCCGAGGTGTGGGATGCGGTATCGACCAGGCCCTTACGGGCGCCGTAGGTCGAAATGAAGTACTCGAGCGGCAGCAAGCCCTCGCGGAAGTTCGCCTTAATGGGAAGGTCGATCGTCTCGCCGGACATGTCTGCCATCAGGCCACGCATGCCGCCGAGCTGACGCAGCTGGGTCTTAGAACCACGGGCGCCGGAGTCGGCCATCATGTACAGCGGGTTCTCCTCGTCGAACATGTCGAGCATGAGCGCTGCGACCTTGTCGGTACAAGCGGTCCACTCGTTAACGACTTCGATGTGGCGCTCCGTCTCGTTGATGAAGCCCTCCTCGAAGTACTCGTTGATCTGGTCGACGTTGGCCTGGGCGCGGTCGAGCAGCTCCTGCTTCTCGGCAGGGATGAGAGCGTCCCACACCGAGATGGTGAGGCCGGCGCGGGTAGCGTAGTGGAAGCCGGAGTACTTGATGGCGTCGAGGATCGGGCCGACCTTGGCCTCGGGGTAACGATCACAGCAGTCCGCAACCAGCTTGGCCACATCGCCCTTGACCATCTTGTAGTTCATGAACTCGTAGTCTTCGGGCAGGCACTGGCGGTTGAAGATGATGCGGCCGATAGAGGTCTCGAAGCGCGCGGTCTTATTGCCGGTGACATCGTAGTCGACAAACTCGTTCTTGCCGTTCTTGACGCGGAAGATACGGGTGCCGTCCTCATTGATGACGTTGGCATCGGCAGCGGACACGCGGACCTGGATCTTGGCCTGCATGTCGACCTCGGAGCGGCAGTCATAGGCGTGCAGCGCGTCGTCGAAGCTCGAGAACACGTGGTTCTCGCCCGGCAGACCCTCGCGGACCTGGGTCAGGTAGTACACACCGATGATCATGTCCTGCGAAGGGATGTTGACCGGCTTGCCGGATGCCGGCGAGCGCAGGTTGTTCGCAGAGAGCATGAGCACGCGGGCCTCGGCCTGAGCCTGGCTGGACAGCGGCACGTGGACAGACATCTGGTCGCCGTCGAAGTCGGCGTTGAAGGGCGAGCAGACCAGCGGGTGCAGGTGGATAGCCTTGCCCTCGACCAGCACCGGCTCAAAGGCCTGGATGGACAGACGGTGCAGGGTCGGTGCACGGTTGAGCAGCACGACGCGGCCGTCGATGACCTCTTCGAGGATATCCCACACAAAGGTGGCACCGCGGTCGATAGCGCGCTTGGCGCCCTTGATGTTCTCGACCTTGCCGAGCTCGACCAGGCGCTTCATAACGAAGGGCTTGAAGAGCTCCAGCGCCATGGTCTTGGGCAGACCGCACTGGTGCAGCAGCAGCTTGGGGTCGGTAACGATAACCGAACGGCCGGAGTAGTCGACACGCTTACCCAGCAGGTTCTGACGGAAACGACCCTGCTTGCCCTTGAGGGCCTCGGCGAGCGACTTGAGCGGGCGACCGCCACGGCCAGAGACCGGGCGACCACGACGGCCGTTGTCGAACAGGGCGTCCACGGACTCCTGGAGCATGCGCTTCTCGTTGTTCACGATAATCGCAGGGGCATCCAGGTCGAGCAGGCGCTTGAGTCGGTTGTTACGGTTGATCACGCGACGATACAGGTCGTTGAGGTCGGACGCGGCGAAGCGGCCGCCATCGAGCTGGACCATCGGGCGCAGATCGGGCGGAATGACCGGGATGACGTCCAGGATCATGTTTGCGGGGCTGTTGCCGCCCTTCAGGAAGGCGTCAACGACCTCGAGGCGCTTGACGGCCTTCTCGCGCTTCTGCTTCTGGGAATCCTCGTCGGCGATGATGGCCTTGAGCTTCTCGGCCTCGGAGGGGAGGTCGATAGCAGCGAGCAGGTCGCGGACAGCCTCGGCACCCATACCACCCTTGAAGTACATGGAGTAGTAACGGGTCATCTCACGGAACAGCGGCTCATCGGAGATGAGGTCGCGCTCGGTGAGCTTCATGAAGGCGTTGAAGGCGTCCGTGCGGAGCTGCTTCTCGTCCTTGCACTCTTCCTCGATGTCGACGATGCCAGAGGCGATCTCCTCGGGGGTCAGCGGCTCCTCGTCGGAGAACTCGTCAAAGTTCTCGGGGTCGCCCTGCTCCTTGAGGGACTCGATCTGACGGGCGCACTCGGCATCGATCTCTTCCAGATCGGCGGCGAGCTCCTCGCGCAGGTCGTCGGCGTCGGCCTCGCGGGCCTCATAGTCAACCTCGGTGATGATGTAGCTGGCAAAGTACAGAACCTTCTCGAGGTCCTTGGACTTGATGTCGAGCATACGGCTCATCGGGAAGCTCGTGGGGCTCTTGAAGTACCAGATGTGGGACACGGGAGCGGCGAGCTCGATATGGCCCATGCGGTCGCGACGCACCTTGGCCGAGGTAACCTCGACGCCGCAGCGCTCGCAGACGATACCCTTAAAGCGGATGCCCTTGTACTTGCCACAGGAGCACTCCCAGTCCTTGGCGGGACCGAAGATCTTCTCGCAGAACAGGCCGTCCTTCTCGGGCTTGAGGGTACGGTAATTGATGGTCTCCGGCTTCTTGACCTCACCGTGCGACCAGGAACGGATCTGGTCGGCGGAGGCAAGGGAGATCTTTACCGAGTCAAAATCAGTAGCTTCGAAATCTGCCACAGTCAACTACTCCTTATCAGTGGTCGTGGCGGCGACAGCCTCGGGTGCCTCGACGGTCTCGGCATCCTCGGCCTCGACGTCGGCGTCAACGCCGGCGAGCGCAGCCAGGTCGTCGAGAGCAGAGGTCTCCTCGGCGGTCACAGGGGCGGAGGCGTCCTCGTCAGCATCGTGCATGGGCTCGATGTCCAGCGCGAGGGAACGGATCTCCTTGACGAGAACCTTGAAGGACTCGGGGATACCCGGAACAGGAACGTTCTCGCCCTTGACGATGGACTCGTAGGTCTTGACGCGGCCCACGGTATCGTCGGACTTGACGGTCAGAATCTCCTGCAGGACGTTGGAAGCACCGTATGCGTACAGTGCCCAAACTTCCATCTCGCCGAAGCGCTGGCCGCCGAACTGGGCCTTGCCGCCCAGAGGCTGCTGGGTAACCAAGCTGTAAGGGCCGGTCGAACGGGCGTGGATCTTGTCGTCGACCATGTGGCCGAGCTTGAGGATGTAGGACGTACCCACGGTAATGGGCTCGCGGAACTCCTCGCCGGTGCGGCCGTCGAACAGGCGGGTCTTGCCGCGCTCGTCAAGCTGGGTGACGAACTCGGGACGCATGTGATCGCCAAAGGCAGCGGTGGCCTTGTTGAGCATGTTCTTGTTGGCACGACGAATGACCTCGGCGATCTCGTCCTCCTTGGCGCCGTCGAAGACGGGCGTCGCGGTGAAGAACGGACCGGGGACGTACTTGTCGGAGTCGGCCTTCTCGGTATCCCAACCGCAGGCAGCGGCCCAGCCAAGGTGGCACTCGAGCAGCTGGCCGACGTTCATACGCGAGGGAACGCCCAGCGGGTTGAGGATAACGTCGATCGGGGTACCGTCAGCCATGTAGGGCATGTCCTCGACCGGCAGAACGTTACAGATAACACCCTTGTTGCCGTGGCGGCCGGCGATCTTATCGCCCTGCTGGATCTTACGACGCTGGGCGACGTAGACGCGCACCTGCTCGTTGACGCCGGGGGCCAGATCGTCGCCGTTCTCGCGGCTAAAGCGGACGACGTCGATGACGCGACCGTAAGCGCCGTGAGGCATCTTAAGGGAGGTGTCGCGGACGTCGTGGGCCTTGGCACCGAAGATGGCGCGCAGCAGGCGCTCCTCGGCGGTCAGAGCGCTCTCGCCCTTAGGCGTGACCTTGCCGACCAGGATGTCGCCAGGGCCGACCTCGGCGCCGATGCGGATAATGCCGTCCTCGTCGAGGTTGGCAAGCATATCCTCAGAGAGGTTCGGGATCTCGCGGGTGATCTCCTCGGGGCCGAGCTTGGTGTCGCGGGCATCGATCTCGTGACGGGTGATGTTGATGGTCGTCAGCAGGTCCTCGGCCACCAGACGCTCGGACACGACGATACCGTCCTCGTAGTTGAAGCCTTCCCACGGCATGTATGCCACGGTGAGGTTCTGACCCAGTGCGAGCTCGCCATGATCGGTCGAAGGACCGTCAGCCAGGGGCTCGCCCTGCTCAACGGTGTCACCGACGCGCACGAGCGGACGGTGGTTGATGCAGGTGGACTGGTTGGAGCGCTGGTACTTGGCCAGGTGATACTCGTCCATGCCGCCGGCATGCTTGACGATGATCTTGGCAGCGTCGGCAAAGATGACCTCGCCGGCGTTCTTGGCCAGGGTGACCTCGCCGGAGTCCAGAGCGGCGCGACGCTCCATGCCGGTACCGACATAGGGAGCGGCAGGGTGAACCAGCGGCACGGCCTGGCGCTGCATGTTAGCGCCCATCAGCGTACGCTTGGCGTCGTCGTGCTCGAGGAACGGGATCAGCGTGGCTGCGACGGAGAGCATCTGACGCGGCGAGACGTCCATGTAGTCGACGTCCTCGACAGGCACGTCGGCGGGAGCGCCGAAGGAGCCGTCGAAGTCGCGGGTACGGGCGATCACGGTGTGCGGGCGGACAAGCTTGCCCTCGGCATCGGTCGTGATGAACTCGTTGGTCTTGGGATCGAGCGGCGTGTTGGCCGGCGCGATGACGTGCTTCTCTTCCTCGTCAGCGGTCATCCAGTCGATCTGGTCGGTGGCAACGCCGTTCTCGACGCGACGGAACGGAGCCTCGATGAAGCCGTACTCGTTGACGCGGGCGTAGAGAGCGAGCGAGCCGATCAGGCCGATGTTGGGGCCTTCGGGGGTCTCGATCGGGCACATGCGGCTGTAGTGCGAGTTGTGAACGTCGCGGACGGCCGTCGGCACGTTGGTGCGGCGGCTGGAGCCGGACTTGTGGCCGGCAAGACCGCCAGGGCCGAGTGCGGACAGACGGCGCTTGTGGGTCAGACCGGTCAGGGGGTTCGCCTGGTCCATGAACTGCGAGAGCTGCGAGGAACCGAAGAACTCCTTGATGGAGGCCACGATCGGACGGATGTTGATGAGCGACTGCGGGGTAATCTCGTCGATGTCCTGGGAGCTCATGCGCTCACGGACGACGCGCTCCATACGGCTCATGCCGATACGGAACTGGTTGGCGACGAGCTCGCCGACGGTGCGGATGCGGCGGTTGCCAAAGTGGTCGATGTCGTCGACCTTGAAGCCCTGCTCGCCGGCAGCGAGGGACAGCAGGTAGCGCAGCGTCGCGACGATATCCTCGTCGGTGAGCACCGTGACCTCTTCCTCGGTGGTGAGGTTGAGCTTCTTGTTGACCTTGTAACGACCGACGCGGGCCAGATCGTAGCGCTGCGGGTTAAAGAGCAGGCCCTCGAGCAGGCTGCGGGAAGCGTCCACGGTGGGAGGCTCGCCCGGGCGCAGGCGACGGTAGATCTCGATAAGGGCATCCTCGCGGGTGAGGGCGGTGTCGCGCTCCAGGGTGCGCTTGATCACATCGGAGTTGCCGAGCAGCTCGATGATGTCGTCGTTGGTGACGGCGATGCCAAGGGCGCGCAGGAACATCGTGGCGCTCTGCTTACGCTTACGGTCGATGGAGACCATGAGCTGATCGCGCTTGTCGACCTCAAACTCGAGCCAGGCACCGCGGGACGGGATGATCTGGGCCTTGTAGATCTGCTTGCCCGAATCCATCTCGGAGCTGTAGTACACACCCGGGGAACGGACGAGCTGCGAAACGACGATACGCTCGGTACCGTTGATGATGAAGGTGCCCTGATCGGTCATCATGGGGAAGTCGCCCATAAAGACGAGCTGCTCCTTGATCTCGCCGGTCTCCTTGTTGGTGAGACGGACGTCGGTCAGAAGCGGAGCCTGATAGGTCATATCCTTCTCGCGGCACTCCTCGACGGTGTGCGCGGGGTCGCCGAACTGATGCTCGCCGAAGGTAACCTCGAGAACATGGTTCTGACTCTGGATGGGGCTGGATTCCTTGAACGCCTCACGAAGGCCCTCGTCCTTAAAACGCTCAAAGGATTCCCTTTGAACAGAGATAAGGTTGGGGAGCTCCATGGCCTCCGGGATTTTCCCGAAGCTGACGCGCTTGCGCTCAGTGGCAGTGTATGCGTAGGTCACCAGGTTTTTCCTCCTTCACGGAAATGCTCGGTGGGTTGGCGAGGCATAGCTTCGCCAGTTATCGCAACCTAATAGTTTATCAGGTACCGACCGTTGGGCAAGAAAAGCCTTGACGCGATTGAGTTTTTGGAGTAGCAAAGTTTTTCGGCAGAAAACACGCAGGTAGATGTATGTGTATCGAACATCTGTTCATATATTTTCTGTGAACAGAGAGCCAGCAATCGCAGCTCTTATAAAAAACGGGTGCAGACCGAAGTCCGCACCCGTAAATGTCGATGCCCGAAGGCTTATTTGCGCATCAAGCCGCCGCGCTCGTCGATGGCGTCCCAGAAGGCGCTGGCAAAGCGAGGATCGCTTGCGGCCATGAGGGCGTTGGTGGCCATCCAGCCAGACGGGGTGCCGGTGTCGTAGCCCGAGAGCGGGTCGATGACGACAGCGTACATGGCCTCGCGATCGAGCGAGCGGGCCATGGCGTCGGTGAGCTGGATCTCGCCGCCCTTGCCGGCCTGCTGATCGGCGAGCAGGTCCATGACCAGCGGGCTCAGCAGATAACGGCCGACAATGTACAGGTTGGACGGAGCCGCCTCGGGAGCGGGCTTCTCGACCAGACCGCCGATGCGCCAGACAGCGCCCGGCTCTGCATCGGCAACGTCCTCGGCGCCCTCGAGCGAACCGACGCGCTCGCCGGCGATAACGCCGTAGCGGCTGACTTCCTCGGGCGAGCAAGCAGCGACGGCGATAACCGAAGCTCCACCGTGCTCCTTGGAAACGGCGAGCATCTTGTCGCAGATGTCGCGATTAGGCACAACGTAGTCGCCCAGAAGAACCAGGAAGTTCTCCCCTGCCACGGCGTCGGCAGCAGAGCGGATAGCATGGCCGAGGCCCTTGGGCTCGTACTGATAACGGAAGTCGACCGGCATACCGCCCGCATGGGCGACGGCGTCGGCGTAGGCGTCCTTACCGCGCTCGCGCAGCAGATTCTCGAGCGAGCGATCGGGCTGGAAGTAGCTCAGCAGCTCGGGCTTACCGGGAGAGGTAACGATGATGGCGTCATCGACCTCCTCGGGGTCGAGCGCCTCCTCGACGACATACTGAATGACCGGCTTGTCGAGCACCGGCAGCATCTCTTTGGGCGTGCACTTGGTGCCAGGCAGAAAACGCGTGCCAAGACCGGCGGCGGGGATGATTGCCTTCATGTTATTCAAGGATCCTTTCGCAGGCGCAGAATGCGCCCTGTGCGTGCGGCACGGCGGCCGCAGACCAAATTGCGATACCGAAGTATCTTACCGCCGGAGACATACGTCGCCGTAAGGCAAACGCAATTCTTCAGCAGGTCAACGCAAATTATTGCTCGAATGGTGCAATTTTACGCCCCAGCGGTAACGGGAATGGCACGGCGAAGACAACGATGCTCTGCGTGCCGAGCAATGGGAATGAGGAGCCAAAAACAAAAAAGACGGGGCTCGCATAG
>NZ_QRUF01000001.1:0-60131 GCF_003458415.1 Collinsella sp. AF25-2LB | reverse complement strand
GGCTCGCATAGCGAGCCCCGTCTGTAAAGAAATCTGGCGAGAAAGCCTGATTACTTGAGGGTGACAGCAGCGCCAGCAGCCTCGAGCTTCTCCTTGGCAGCCTCGGCGTCCTCCTTCTTGGCACCCTCGAGAACAGCCTTGGGAGCGCCCTCGACGACCTCCTTGGCCTCCTTCAGGCCAAGGTTGGTGAGCTCACGGACGGCCTTGATGACCTGGATCTTGTTGTCGCCGAAGCCCTCGAGCACGACGTCAAACTCGGTCTTCTCCTCGGCCTCAGCAGCGCCAGCAGCGGGAGCGGCGACAACGGCAGCAGGAGCAGCGGCGGAAACGCCGAAGGTGTCCTCGATAGCCTTAACGAGCTCGGAAGCCTCGAGAAGGGTCATTTCCTTAAGAGCATCGATGATCTCATCGGTGGTAAGCTTAGCCATTTCTAAGTCCTTTCGGTTTCCGTGCGGATGCACGGAGATCAGTTAAAACACGGCGCGAATGCGCCAGGGGTGCGGCGTTGCCGCCGCGGGTGAAAACAGCGACTAGGCTGCCTTCTGCTCGGAGACCTGCTGGATCGAACGAGCGAGACCAGAGGAAACGCCGTTGACGCAGACAGCGATGTCGCGAGCGAAACCGGAGATGAGACCGGCAATCTGGCCGAGAAGCTGATCCTTGGTGGGCAGCTCGGCGATAGCCTTAACATCATCAGCGGAAACGGCCTTGCCGTCGGAGATACCGCCCTTGATCTCAAGGACGCCCTTGGACTGAGCAGAGAAGTCCTTAAGGGCCTTAGCGGCCTCGACCGGCTCGGACTCGTAGAACACATAAGCGACGGGGCCGGCGAGGATCTCGTCGAGCTCGGGCTGCTCCTGGTTCTTGAGAGCGATCTTGACCAGGTTGTTCTTGTAGACCTTCATCTCGGCGCCGCACTCGCGAAGCTGATGACGCAGCTCCTGAGCCTGCTTAACCGTCAGACCGTTGTAGTTGACGACGAACAGACCGGCGTTCTCGGCGATACGGGACTCGATCTCTGCAACCTTGTCGATTTTGTACTGCTGGGGCATGAATTACACCTCCTCGAATTCTTTCCGGGCACGGTCCGCCACAAGGACGTGACGGGGGCATGTCCAAAAAGAAAGCCCCCGCGCTGCATGAGCGACGGGGGCGAGAAGACATATCTACTCGACCACCTCGGCTGGCGGGAAGTCCCATTAAGCTCGCGGGTAAGACCCGTTTGCGCCGGCTGTCTCTGGCAGCGGATTCGTGCGTGAACCGAAAGTATTATGGCGGGGACCCCGGCGTCGGTCAACGGGCGCGAGGATTCGTACACAAACCCTGCATACGCTCCGGCCCGAGGGGACGGGTCGAGATTTTCGCTCGGTCAAGTCCTGGGCTCGCACGAAGGCCACATTAAGTGGCCTTCGGCTCGTGCGGAATCTACGAAAATTTCGACCCGTCCCCTCGGGCCAGAGCTACGGTAACTTTACTGCGAATCTTCGCGCCCGTTGAGCGACGCGCCCCACGCATACCCTTATGTCGGTGGGCTGATGTGTTGCGTCTCTGAGGACTACAAGGTTGAAACGAAGTTTGACAGGCGGCGGAGACCTTCGTCCAGATTTTTGTCGGAGACGCAGTAGCTTAGGCGGATGTGGCCTTCGGTTCCGAAGCAGTCTCCCGGGACTAGGGCTACGTTTGCTTCTTTGATGGCTTTGATGCAGAAGTCTTCGCTGGTTAGGCCGAACTTTTTGATGCTCGGGAAAGTATAGAAGGCTCCTGCGGGCTCTACTACGTCGAGGCCCATGGCGTTTAAGGCTTCGAGTACGCGCTCGCGGCGGGCTCGGTAGACTTTGAGCATGGGGGTTGGGTCGACGGTGAGGGCTCGGGCTGCGGCGTCCATTTCGAAGGAGACGGCGCTCGATACTAGGTATTGGTGGGCTTTTGCGATCTCGGCGATGACGGGTGTTGCTGCCGCGAGCCAGCCCAAACGCCAGCCGGTCATGGCCCAGGGCTTGGAGAAGCTCTCGATGACGACCGTCTGCTCACGCAGCTCCGGGTGACGCTGGGCAAAGCGCTCGTAGCCATCCACATAAACCAGGCGGTTGTATACGTCGTCGCAGACCACGTAGATGCCCGCCTCCTCCGCCACGCGCGCCACGGCGTCGAGCGACGCCGTGTTGAGGATGCAACCCGTAGGATTGTTGGGCGAGCAGATGACGATGGCCTTGGTCGCCGGCGTCACGCAAGCACGAAGCGCATCCTCATCGATCTGGAATTGCGCGGGCTCCGTATCCAAAAAGACTGCTTTGGCGTGGTTGGCCACGACGATGCTCTCGTACAGGCCAAAGGCCGGCGTGGGGATAATGACCTCGTCGCCGGGGTTGAGCATAGCCATGAATGTTGCCGACAGTGCCTCGGTCGCACCGTCGGTCAGGATGACCTCATCGGCGGAAAACGCCAGGCCCGCGTCATCCATATATTTGGACAGTGCATCACGCAGGGCGGGGCGACCGTTGTTGGGCGGATAGTGCGTGTCACCGCGGTCCAGTGCGGCGGTCACCTCGGCGCTAATCACATCGGGCGTGGGAAAATCGGGCTCGCCGAGCGCGAGCGCGATGCACCCCGGATGCTGGGCGGCGAGCGCGTTAATCCGGCGGATACCGGAGGGCTTGAGCGTGGCAAGCGAGGTATTCATGGACAGACGCATGGCGTTCCTTTCGTAAGGGTTGCACTAGGATAGCGCGGCGGGGCGCCACCAGACGGTGTAACCTAAACGGAAACGAGCCGGAAAGGAGATGGCATGGAGACGACCGCGCGCGGCGATGTACCAAAAACGCTGCAAACCATTGCGTATATCAGCATTCCCAATAGCGCCGATCTTGAGTTTTTGCTCTGGGACCTGCAGGATGCCATCGCCGCCTATGCTCAACTTTCCGGCACCGCACTCCCCCGCCCGGTCGACTTGAAGGCAAATGACGCCGGCAGCGTTGCCGATGGCATCGTGCTGGCCATTGAAGATGTGGCTGACGATGAGACGTTGACAGCCATCGAGCAGGCGCTTGAGCGCTTTGGCGGTACGGGAACGCGCGTCTATGTCGCGATTCGAGCCGCACAAGAGGGCACTGAGCAGGCGCGTGGGACCGCCGTTCGCCTGCACAAGGCATGTGAGCGCCATGGCCAATTGTGGTGTGGCGGCGTTGCCATCTGCGCCGGCAGCGGCATTGCGGCGCTTCGTCGCTCTCCGCGCATGGGACTCTTGCGGCGACCGTTTTCTGAGGCCATGGACAAGCTCGTGGGCGCCGTGCGCATGGGCTGCTCCGTCAAGCATGCACAGCGACTTGGCGGCGGCAATGCCGCCAACGTCGACGCCGACGGCATGGTTTGCGCCGAGCCAGCCGTGCCCGCGCCGATCTGGCGAGGCGTTCTGAAACGTCTGGGCGCCCACGCTCAAACAAAAATCTAAATTAAATTACAGCCCAGTCAACGGCCTCGCGCCAGCGCTCGACAAGGCGTTCCAGGCGCCATGCCGCATTGGCGGGACTTGTCGACGGCAGAACGATGGCCGGCAGCCCGGTGCGCTCTTGTAGATAGCGCTTGTAGAGCCGCCCTGCCGTGCCGCCGTTACAGACAACGACCTCGATAGGAGCTGCGCCGGTAATGCGCTCGACATGCGCCGGAACGACGTTTTTGATGCTGGCGTCACTCGAACCCTTGATGTCGCAGCTCTCGATCACATCCCACAGGGCCACGCCGCCGTTCAGCAGCATGGACCGCTTGGCGGCAATGGAGGCATCAAGCGTCGCGGGCTCACCGCTTGCCAAAGGGTCGCCCTCGTTGGGCGGCACAGGCACACCGAGGCACGCGGCCATCACGCGCCAAAAGCGATTCTGAGGGTTGCCGTAATAAAAGGAATTGGCGCGCGAAAGCACCGAGGGAAACGACCCGAGCACCAAAACGCGCGAGTGCTCGTCAAACACGGGCTCAAACCCATGCTCAATATGTTGATAGCCCTCGTCAGATACGGCCATGGGCTAGGCTCTCAACAGATAGCGCACCTCGTAGGGTGCAAGCTCAAGGGTACCCGTCAGCTCGACCGTGGGCGCATCGTCGGCAAGCAGGTCGACGAAGGACCCGTTGAGCTCGCCGGCGCCAAAGGTGTAAGGCTCACCCACAGCATTCACCGCCACGAGTACCGTCGCGCCGTCACAAGCGCGCTCGAACAGCAGCTGCTTGTTCTGGATCACCACGTTGCGATAGGCACCGTAGTTGAGAGCACGGGCAGCCGCGTCGTCGGCCGAGCGAAGGTGCGCAAGCTGCGTGATGAACGCCGTCAGCTCGTTGGGCGCAGGCTCATTGAGCGCAGGTCGCAGCGCCCAGTCGCCATCGGGGCCACCCTTTTCGCCGGCAATTCCCCACTCGCTGCCATAGTAGACGCACGGGATGCCCGGCATGCCAAAGAGCATGCCGTAGGCGGGACGCAGACACGACTTGTCGGTGAGGATACTTGCCAGGCGCGGCACATCGTGGTTGTCGACAAACGACAGCAGATGTTTGCCGCGGTAGATGCACCACGGATCGCCGCCAAACTGGCGGTGCAGCGAATGGGCGATCTCGAACATGTTGACCGAGTTAAAGCTGGAGTACAGGCCCTTGTAGCACTCGTAGTTGGTGCAGGAGTCGAGCATCTCGTCGTTGACGATTTGGTTGTAGTCGCCGTGGAGCGTCTCGCCGATCAGCACAAAGTCGGGCTTGAGCTCACGGGTAAAGGCGTGCAGGCGGCGCATAAAGTCGCGGTCGAGCATATAGGCAACGTCCAGGCGCAGGCCGTCGACGCCAAAGACCTCGGCCCAGCGGCGCACGGACTCGAGCAGGTAATCGACCACAGCGGGATTTTGCAGGTTGAGCTTCACAAGCTCAAAATGGCCTTCCCAGCCCTCGTACCAAAAGCCATCGCCATAGCAGGAATCGCCGTCAAAGCTAATGTGGAACCAGTCCTTGTACGGCGAGTCCCACTTGCGCTCCTGCACATCGCGGAAGGCCCAAAAACCGCGGCCGACGTGGTTGAAGACGGCATCGAGCACCACGCGGATGCCATGGGCATGCAGCGTGTCGCATACGGCGGCAAAGTCGGCGTCCCCACCCAGGCGACGGTCGATATGGCGCAGGCTGCGTGTATCGTAGCCGTGGCTATCAGATTCGAGCGGTGGGTTGATGAGCACAGCGCCAACGCCGAGTTCCTGCATGTAGTCGGCCCATTGGGCGACCTTCATGATAGGAGCATCGGGGTTGGGCGCGGCGTTGGCAGCCTGGGCGAGCTCACCCTCGGCAACGGGCGCGGCGTTTTCGCGCGGAGCCCCGCAAAAGCCCAGCGGATAGATCTGATAGAACGTCGTCTCGTATGCCCACATAACAGCCTCCCGGTAAGCTCAACACAACGACATCCATTGTATGCCCAGCTTGTATCCTCTCCCCCAAAATAAGTTGCGGTGGAATAGTTCCTGTCTGGGCCTTCAGAAGCCTTAAACAGGAACTATTCCACCGCAACTGATGAGGGGACGTGATTAGGCGACGGGCTTGGCGCGGCGGATGGCCGGAAACAGCACGGTGATGGCGAGGATGACGCCCACGACGGCAATCGCCCCGCCCACAAAGCCGATCCAGGCGATACCGGGACCCGAAACCACGGCTCCGCCGATCGCGGTACCCGTGCCGATACCGAGGTTGAACAGGCCCGAGAAGATCGACATGGCGACGGCCGACGAATCTGCCGGCGTGTGCTTGATGAGCTCGGCCTGAAACGCCACGTTAAAGGCCGTGGCGCAGCAACCCCACAGTGCGCAGACGGCAAGCACTGTCACGAGCGACGATGCGGCCGGCCCCATGAGCAGCAGGGCCACCGGCACGCCGGAGAGCGTGATAGCAAGGAACGGAAAACGGTGCCCGTCGAACAGGCGGCTGAACAGCCAGCTGCCCACCAAGCCGGAACAGCCAAACGCCGTCAGCGTCATGGTGATGGCGCCCGCATCGACGTGCGCGACCTGCGCCAGGAAGGGCTCGATATAGCTGTAGCTTGCGTAATAGCCGGTCGCCATGAAGACCGTGACTGCGTAGAGCGCGATGAGGAGCGGGTTCTTGAGCAGCTCGGGCAGCTGTTTGACGGTAAAGCGCTCACCCGCCGGCATGGCCGGGAACACCGCTGCCTGGTAGACGACCGCGATGGCTGAGAGGCCCCCGACCACGGCAAACGTCATGCGCCAGCCCACGGCCAAGCCAATGGCGCGACCGAGAGGCAGGCCAAAGATCTGCGCGATGGACGAGCCCGTGGCGATCATGCTGATGGCGAGCGCGCCGTGGCGAGTGTCGACCAGGCGCGAGGCCATAATCGAGGCGACTGACCAGAACACGGCATGTGCGCAAGCGACCACCAGGCGCGCGCAGACCAGGATGGGATAGGTCGGCGCCACAGCGGACAGGAACTGACCGAGCGAGAACACGGCAAGCACGCCCAGCAGCATCCGCTTAAACTCGAAACGCGAAGCGAACACCATGAGCGGCAACGACAGCAGCATGACGCCCCAGGCATAGACCGAGATCATGATGCCCGCCTGGGCCTCGGTGAGCGAGAACGACGCGGCGATATCAGTCAAAAGGCCGATGGGCATAAACTCCGACGTGTTGAACACGAACGCACAGCAGGTGAGCCCGACGAGTGGGAGCCACTGCCTGAGCGTGATGCCGTCTTGCCTTGCCTGAGTCATATATAACGTCTCCAATCGTTTTGAGCGGAGGCGATTATATAGCAACGGCCCCGCATCCGTCAGTACAGAAGCGGGGCCGAAAACAATTCGATACACAGAGGTTGCGTCGTCAATTCATAACTAAGCCAACCCCAGCAATATGCCCGCCGAATGCACGACAAACGCCACGATCCAGGCGACCGTCACCTGAAACGCGAATACGGCCACGGCATAGCGCGCGCCCAACTCGCTCTTGACGGCGCCGATGGACGCAACGCAAGGCGGGTACAGCAGCGTAAAGACCAAGAACACGTAGGCGGTAAACGGCGAAAACATGGCTGACAGTGCCGCGGGAGAGGTTGCGCCCAAAAGCACCGTGAGCGTCGAGATGACGCTCTCCTTGGCAATAAGTCCCGTGACGAGTGCCGTCGAGGCGCGCCACTCGCCAAAACCGAGCGGGGCCAACACCGGTGCGATGATGCTACCCAGACCGGCAAGCAGGCTTTGCGACTGGTCGGCGACCACGTTAAAGCGGATATCGAACGTCTGCAGGAACCAGATGACCACCGTAGCGGCAAAGATAATGGTAAAGGCCTTGGTAATAAAGTCCTTGGCCTTATCCCATGCCAGCATCACCGTCGTCTTGACGCTCGGCAGGCGGTAATTGGGGAGCTCCATGATAAACGGCACCGGGTCGCCCTTAAATGCCGTACGGTTGAGCACCAAAGCCGCAATGCAACCAACCGCAATACCAATCAGATAGAGCGAGACCATGGCGGGAACCGTCGCCTGTGGGAAAAACGCCCCGCACAGCAAGCCGTAAACCGGCAGCTTGGCCGAGCAGCTCATGAACGGTGTGAGCATGACCGTCATCTTGCGGTCGTGCTCGGATGGGAGCGTACGGGTCGACATGATAGCCGGCACGGTGCAGCCAAAACCGACGAGCATGGGCACAAAGCTGCGGCCCGACAGGCCAAAGCGACGCAGCACCTTATCCATGACAAAGGCCACGCGTGCCATGTATCCGGAATCTTCCAGAATGGAGAGGAACAAGAAGAGCACGACGATAATCGGCAGGAAGGTCAGCACGCTACCCACGCCCGTAAGCACGCCGTCGACAGCCAGCGAGCGCACCACGTCGTTGGTTCCGAACGCCTTGAGGCCCGCATCGGCCGAGGCGATGATGGCAGCGATACCGTCCTCCATGAGTCCCTGCAACGCCGCGCCGATCACGCCAAACGTCAGCCAAAAGACGAGGCCCATGATCACCAGAAACGCCGGAATGGCTGTGTAACGACCTGTCAGGATGCGGTCAATCTTGACGGAGCGCACGTGCTCGCGGCTTTCGTGCGGCTTGACGACGCAACGCCCGCACACGTCGCCGATAAAGCTAAAACGCATATCGGCCAACGCAGATAGGCGGTCGGTGCCGGCCTCGCCCTCCATCTGGGTAATGATGTGCTCGATAGCGTCGAGCTCATTGCGATCCAGGTGAAGCGCCTCGGTTACCAGCTCATCGCCCTCGACCAGCTTGGTCGCCGCAAAACGCACGGGAATGTGCGCCGTCGCGGCATGGTCCTCGATAAGGTTGGCGATGCCGTGGATGCAGCGATGCAGCGCACCGCCGTCTGGACCATCGGGTGCGCAAAAGTCCAGGCGACCGGGGCGCTCGCGGAACCGCGCCACGTGCAAGGCATGATCCACCAGCTCGCCGATGCCCTCGTTGCGGGCAGCGCTAATGGGGACAACAGGCACGCCCAACAGGCTCTCGAGCAGGTTGACGTCCACGGCGCCGCCGTTGGCCGTCACCTCGTCCATCATGTTGAGCGCGATGACCATGGGGCGGTCGAGCTCCATAAGCTGCAGCGTCAGGTACAGATTGCGCTCAATGTTGGTGGCGTCAATGATGTCGATGATGGCGTCCGGACGCTCATCGAGGATGAACTGACGGCTCACGACCTCTTCGCCTGTGTACGGCGACAGGGAGTAAATGCCAGGCAGGTCGGTAACGCTCGCCTCGGGATGGTTACGGATGGTGCCATCTTTGCGGTCGACCGTCACGCCGGGAAAGTTACCGACGTGCTGGTTGGAGCCCGTCAGCTGGTTGAATAACGTGGTCTTGCCGCAGTTTTGGTTGCCGGCAAGGGCAAAGTGCAGCGGCGCGCCCTCGGGCACGGCCGTCTTTGCCGCACGGGGCGAATACGTTCCCTCGCCCAGGGCCGGATGCTCCGTCGTGCCGATTGCGGCGTTAGCGCGCGGACCCGTATCGGTGTCGTGAATACCCACAAGCTCGATGCGAGCGGCATCGTCCTTGCGCAGTGTCAACTCGTAGCCACGCAGGCGAATCTCGAGCGGGTCGCCCATGGGGGCGTACTTCATCATGGTGACTTCGGTGCCCGGCGTTAGACCCATGTCCAAAATATGCTGTCGGAGTGCCTGATCGTCCGATGCCACCGATGCGACAACGGCGTCCTTTCCAATCTCGAGTGTATCGAGCTTCACGTCCGTGTTCCTCCCCCGGCGCCCACAGGGCGTTGCATTTATGTTCACCTTGGCTAACCGTTTGCCACGGCTAACCAATTTAACCATGCATGATAGCGCGAACACACAACGATGTTCAATCAGCAAATTGGCGCAATGGGGACAGGCAGGAGAGTTCAGGGCCATAGTTTCCCGATGAGGCCTCTCGGGGAAACTACATCCCAGAATTCCGGCTCGAAACGGGATATGGTTTCCCAAACAGACCTCTTACGGAAAATGCATCCCGGAATCCCCGCTCGAAACGGGACGCGCTTTCCCAGTCGAGGCCCTATGGGAAACTGCGTCCCACCTTGAAAGGCAAAACTGGGGCGCAGTTTCCGGACGGGGCATCAAAAACGAAGTTGCGGTGGAATAGTTCCTGGATGGGCTGGTTGATGCCCCAGATAGGAACTATTTCACCGCAAGTTATTGAAGGGCTTGGATGCCGGGACTCTTACAGATGGCGCTCCAGGAAGCGGAAGGCTAGGCGGATCCAGGGACGGACTGCCGCCTGCTTGTCCTCGTTGTCGACCGCGGTGTTGGCGTTGCCGAGCGAAAGGCCGTGACCACCCTGGTCGAAGACGTGCATCTCGCATGCAACGCCCTCCTCGGCCATGCGCTGCGCAAACGGGTAGACCTGCGCGATCGGCGCCGTCTTGTCGTCGGACACGCCCCACACAAAGGTCGGTGGCATCTGACGCGAAACATGCGTGGTGGGGCAGATGTCGGCCAGATGCTCGTCAGTTGCCTCGCCGCCCGTCACCATCGACAGGTAGTCGTTGAGCAAATCGCGCCCCGTCTTGCCGCCCGTCTTGGGCACACGCAAGTCAATGCGCGGATCGCGCGTCTGCATGTCACGCACATAGGCAAAGTCGAGCAATGGATAGCCCAGCACCACGGCATCGGGACGAATGTCGTCCGGACGCGCCCCGGCAAGTGCCGCGAAGGGGCCGGTCTTCCACTGTGTTGCCAGCGAGGCGCAAATCATGCCGCCAGCAGAAAAGCCCACGACGCACACGCGCTTAGGATCGACATGCCACTCGTCGGCGTTGGCGCGCACCGTGGCGACCATCTTGGCAAGATCTGCCTGGGGGTGCGGAAAGCTCACGTCACCCGTAGAACTCGTGACATAGTTGAGCACAAAGGCCTGGTAGCCGCGATCCAAAAATGCAAACGCCACCGGGTCCTGCTCGTGCGGAGCGATATGCGTAAACCCGCCTCCGCCGCAGATGATCACCGCGGGGCGGCGGCCATTCGGTTTATCGGGCAGCGGCTCGGCACCCAAATACGTAAACGTCGCCGGATAATCCTCGGTCGGCTCCTCGCCCCACAGCGCATGGTTCTCGACAATCATATGTGCTCCCTTCGCGCAAATTATGCGCCCTTGTTTTTCGCCTTCAAGCGTACCCCACTTGAACCCGTGGCGCAGAAACACTCCGGCAATAAGTTTCCCTTCAACTGATATATCACATAATCCCAGTTCAGAGGTATCGTTGAGCAGCGTAGAATAGGGGCGTTGACCAAGCCGCGAAACACATGTGAAACGTTTCCGGCAAACCAAACGCGCGATATGCGCCTATTTAAGTTGGAGGCAACTATGGGTCTGCTCGATTCGCTTAAGTCCACCTTCACCTCGACCGGCGAGGCGTCCGTTCCGCCCGCAGCAAGCTTCGCTACCCGCGAAGGCGTCATCTATGCCCCCGTCAACGGCGTGCTCGTCAACCTGAACGAGGTTCCCGACGAGACGATCGCCTCGGGCATGCTTGGCCAGGGCTATGGCATCGAGCCCATTACCGGCACCATCTATGCGCCCGCCAACGGCCGCATCGGTGCCACCACTGTCACCAACCACTCCATCGGCATGATTACCGAGGACGGCCTGCGCGTGTTCATCCATGTTGGCCTGGGCACCGTGGAAATGAACGGCAAGGGTTTTGCCCGCTTTGTCGAGATGGGCGATGTGGTCAAGGCAGGCCAGCCGCTCATCAGCTTCGACCGCGAGGCCATTAAGGCCGCTGGTCACGAGGACATCGTGACCGTCATCGTCTCCGAGCTCGATCGTCTTAAGAGCATCGACCATGTCGGCGAGTCTGGAACGCTTATCGGCGGCAACCCGCTCGTCAAGCTGGGCGACCCGCTGCTGGTTGCCAAGACCAAGTAGCCAGGCCCCACGCCACACAGCCAAAAGGCACCTCGTCAAGCGCCCGCGACCATTTGGCCGCGGGCGCTTTTCGTTTGAAAAACCATCCCGCCAATGCTTTATCTGTATAGCTCAAATGAGCCGAGCTGCTAGAATATCGAACTGTATGGATAACTATCATTCAACCGTTATGGGAGGATACGTGAACCGCACCAAAATCGCGCAGCTCTATGCCGATGCCGAGTCGCTCGGCGGCCAGACCGTCACCGTCGCCGGCTGGGTCAAGTCCGTCCGCGACATGAAGAACTTTGGCTTTGTTACGCTCAACGACGGCAGCTGCTTCCGCGACCTGCAGGTCGTCATGAACCGCGAGGCACTCGACAACTACGACGAGATCGCCCATCAAAACGTCTCGGCCGCACTCATTTGCACCGGCACCGTCAAGCTGACCCCCGATGCGCCCCAGCCTTTCGAGCTTTCTGCCACCTCCATCGAGGTCGAGGGCACGAGCGCCCCGGATTACCCGCTGCAGAAGAAGCACGCAACCGTCGAGTTCCTGCGCACCCAGCAGCACCTGCGCCCGCGCACCAACCTGTTCCGCGCCGTGTTCCGCATCCGCTCTGTCGCGGCTGCCGCCATTCACCGCTTCTTCCAGGAGCAGGGCTTTGTCTACGTCAACACCCCCATCATCACCACGAGTGACTGCGAGGGCGCCGGCGAGATGTTCCGCGTGACCACGCTCGACCCCAAAAATCCGCCCCTCACCGAGTCCGGCGAGGTCGACTGGAGCCAGGACTTCTTTGGCAAGCATGCAAGCCTCACCGTGTCCGGCCAGCTCAATGCCGAGAACTTTGCCATGGCCTTTGGCGACGTGTACACCTTTGGCCCCACCTTCCGTGCCGAGAACTCCAACACCACGCGCCACGCCGCCGAGTTTTGGATGATCGAGCCCGAGATGGCCTTTGCCGACCTGAACGACTACATGGATAACGCCGAGGCCATGCTCAAGTACGTCCTCAAGGACGTTATGGCAACCTGCCCCGACGAGCTCAATATGCTCAACAAGTTTGTGGACAAGGGTCTGCTCGAGCGCCTGGACCATGTCGCCAACTCCGACTTTGCCCGCGTTACCTACACCGAGGCCGTCGAGATCCTGGAGCAGGCAGTCGCTGCTGGCCACCAGTTTGATTACCCCGTGAGCTGGGGCATCGACCTGCAGACCGAGCACGAGCGCTTCCTGACCGAGGAGCACTTTAAGCGACCGACTTTTGTGACCGACTACCCGGCCGAGATCAAGGCGTTCTACATGCGCATGAACGAGGACGGCAAGACCGTCGCCGCCGCCGACTGCCTGGTGCCCGGTATCGGCGAGATTATCGGCGGCTCCCAGCGCGAGGAGCGCCTGGATCTGCTCGAGGCCCGCATCAAGGACCTGGGCATGAATCCCGAGCAGTACAAGTACTACCTTGACCTGCGCCGCTACGGTTCCTGCAAGCACGCCGGCTACGGTCTGGGCTTCGAGCGCTTGGTCATGTATCTGACCGGCGTGGGCAACATCCGCGACGTCCTGCCGCACCCGCGCACCGTGGGCAACGCCGACTTCTAATCGTCGGACGCTAGCTCGCGTCGCCACACGCCAATGCTCATCGCATAAGCGTCTCTCGACATCAGTCGAGAGACGCTTTTTTCAACAGCATCCGTCAAGCTTTTGGCAAGGTTTTGGTCAGTTGAGCAGGGCTGTTGAAAACTCAACCCGCCGTTTGCCGACGACTACCGACCGCCCAGAGCGCTCTGCGCCCCTGGGAAAGCCCCACGTCCTAGGCTCCATACCGTCGCCACCCAAAACGGAAAGGACGTGGGCACGATGACCGAAGCCGCTGTTGAAACCTACGACACCACGACGAGAGGCGCCGCCTCGATGGCAGCCTATCGCGCCGTTCGTATCCTGCAGCTCTTGAGCGAAAACACCGGCGAAGACAAGGCCATGCTTTCCGATGAGTTGATCCGGCGCCTCGCCCATCCCGACGACCCCGCCCGCATGCCCATCTCGGCGGCGCGGCGCAGCATCTACACCGCCATCTCCGCGCTTCGCCATGCCGGATACGAAATTGAGTACAAACGCGGCGTGGGCTACAAACTTCTTACCCGTCCGCTCACCGATGAAGAGATCATCCGGCTCCACGGTATGGTCATGCGCAACCGCTCCACGCCTATCGCTATCCGCAAGAGCATGGCGCAGCACTTAGTTGCCATGGCGAGCGCCGACGTTCGCGGCTACCTCGATACACCCGAACCCGCTCCAAGCGCAGGCAGCAAGGCTACCAAGGCAACACGCACGCCCATCAAGCGCATCGACACGTGCGAGCTCGTCGAGCAGGCCATCGACCACGGAACCACGGTGAGTTTTGATATTTCGAGCGTCACGGCACGTGGCGAAACCGAAGTAGCACGGATGACACTCCGCCCCTTTGCCATCAGGCAGCGCGATGGCATCTCGTATTTGCTGGGAACGGTCTATGACGCCCGAGGCGCCGATGACACGCTGCGTACCGTAGAGATTGGCCGCATGAGAAACGTCACCACACGTCTCCTCGACGGCAAGAAGCTTTTCGCCGCCCTGGACGAGGAGGAGGACGCCTCCGCTGCATAAGACCCTCCGCCGCCCATTCGACTACCCGTACCGCCCATCCGATTCTGTATTAAAAAACCCGCCAAGTTATTGTAAAAATGGACATCCGCGCTACTATAGTTCCACTTGCACTTTGTTTGAGTGCAGTGTTTCCAGCCATTTCTATACTGGGGGTAACGATATGAAGGACATCACCATCAGCCGCAGGAGCCTTCTGGTATCTGCTGGCCTGCTCGCGCTCGCTCCGCTCGCCGGATGCGGCGGCAACTCTGGTTCCGGCTCTGCTGCCGCCGGTTCCGACTACACCGTCGGCGTTCTGCAGCTCACCGAGCACTCCGCACTCGACGCCGCCAACGACGGCTTTGTCAAGGCCATCAAGAAGAGCGGCCTTAAGGTCAAGATCGACCAGAAGAACGCCCAGAACGACCAGTCCACGTGTAAGTCCATTGCCGACAAGTTTGTGGGCGACAACGTCAACCTGATTTATGCCATCGCCACGCCCGCCGCGCAGGCTGCCGCCGGCGCCACGGCCGATATCCCCATCGTGGGCTGCGCCATCACCGACTACGCCGCCTCCGGCCTGGTCCAGGACAACGACAAGCCCGGCACCAACGTCACGGGCGCTTCCGACCTCACCCCGGTCGCCGAGCAGCTCGAGATGATGCAGAAGGTCCTGCCCGACGTTAAAAAGGTCGGCCTGCTCTACTGCACCGCCGAGTCCAACTCCGACGTCCAGATCAAGGCCGCCAAGAAGGAGCTCGACAAGCTGGGCCTCGAGTACACTGACTTCACCGTCTCGAGCTCCAACGAGATTCAGTCCGTCGTCGAGTCTGCCGTGGGCAAGGTCGACGCGCTGTACTCCCCCACCGACAACACCATCGCCGCGGGTGCTTCGCAGGTCGGTCAGATCTGCAAGGAGAATAAGCTCCCCTTCGTGACCGGCGAGGAGGGCATGTGCATGGCCGGCGGCCTGTTCACCCTCTCCATCAACTACGAGGATCTGGGCTACGCCGCGGGCGAGATGGCAGTTAAGATTCTGAAGGGCGAGGCCAAGCCCGAAGATATGCCGATCAAGCACCTCTCGAGCAAGGACCTGGTCGTCGTCAAGAACGACGAGATGGCCGAGGCTCTAGGCATCGACCTTTCCGCTCTGGACGAGTAGCGCCATGCGCGGTAACGCGTCTAGGGCCCGCACGCGCGCCACAGCCGCGTTATTCAATATCTGAGCCACAGGGGCGGGCGCTGTAGACCGGCGTCCGCCCTGCTTGTTTCAGGTAAAACAAAACGTCTGTCCGCAGCTCTTTTATACATTGTTACCGCTATTATGGAAAATCACGTGTCCACCCTATTCTAGGAGGTATGAAGCATGCTCATTGCATTGCAGGGCGCCGTTTCGCAGGGCGTCCTCTGGGGCATTATGGTGCTTGGCGTGTTTATCACGTTCCGCCTGCTCGACATTCCCGATATGACCTGCGACGGCAGCTTTGCCCTCGGCGGCTGCGTCTGCGCTGTGCTCATCGTCAATAACAACGTCGACCCGCTGTTCGCCGTGCTGGCCGGTATGTGCGCCGGCGCCATCGCGGGCGCCGTCACGGGCATTTTGACCACCGTCTTTGAGATTCCTGCGATCCTCGCCGGAATCCTCACCCAGATCAGCCTGTGGTCCATCAACCTGCGCATCATGGGCAAGTCCAATACGCCCATTCTTGCCAAAGGCACCGTGTTCTCGGCCGTCAGCAATATGACCGGTCTGCCGCAGTCCACCGTTGCCATCATCTTGGGCATCCTGCTCGCCGTGGCTATCGTTGCCATCCTGTATTGGTTCTTTGGCACCGAGATCGGCTCGGCGCTGCGAGCCACCGGCAACAACGAGTACATGATCCGCGCTCTGGGCGTCAACACCAACTCCACCAAGATGATCGCCCTCGTGCTCTCCAACGCCCTCATCGGCCTTTCGGGCGCGCTCATCTGCCAGAGCCAAAAGTATGCCGACATTGGTATGGGCACCGGTGCCATCGTTATCGGTCTTGCCGCCATTGTTATCGGCGAGGTGCTCGGCCGTCTGCTGCCCGGCGGCCTCACGCAGTTTAGCGTCCGTCTTGCCTCCGCCGTCTTTGGCTCCGTGGTGTACTTCCTTATCCGCGCCATCGTGCTGCAGTTGGGCATGGACGCCAACGACATGAAGCTGCTCTCCGCCGTAATTGTCGCTGTGGCCCTGTGCGTGCCCGTGGTTTGGGAGCGCTATAAGCTCCGCAGCTCCTACACGAAGGGGGATGAGGCAGATGCTTAAGCTCTCGCACGTCAAGAAGACCTTTAACAAGGGCACCGTCACCGAGAAGCGCGCGCTCACCGGCGTCGACCTTACCCTAAATGACGGCGACTTTGTAACCGTGATCGGCGGCAACGGCGCCGGCAAGTCCACGCTGCTCAACATGATCGCCGGCGTGTACCCGCTCGATTCGGGCGTTATTGAGCTCGACGGCACCGACATCTCGCGCCTGAGCGAGTCGCAGCGCGCCAAGTACCTGGGCCGCGTGTTTCAGGACCCCATGCGCGGTACCGCTGCCGACATGCAGATCGCCGAGAACCTGGCCCTCGCCAAGCGTCGCGGCCAGCGTCGCGGCCTTTCGTGGGGCGTCACCAAGGCCGAGAAAGATGAGTACGTCGAGCTGCTCAAGCGCCTGGACCTTGGTCTGGACACGCGTCTCAACGCCAAGGTCGGCCTGCTCTCGGGTGGCCAGCGCCAGGCACTCACCCTGCTGATGGCCACGCTCACCAGGCCGCGCCTGCTGCTGCTCGACGAGCACACCGCGGCCCTCGACCCCAAGACGGCCTCTAAGGTGCTTAACCTGACCGAGGAGATCGTCGACGAGAACCACCTGACCACGCTCATGGTCACGCACAACATGAACGACGCCATCCGTCTGGGCAACCGTCTGATCATGATGCACGAGGGCCATGTGATCTACGACGTGGCCGGCGACGAGAAGAAGTCGCTCACCGTGGCCGACCTGCTGCAGAAGTTCGAGGAGGTCTCGGGCGGCGAGCTCGCCAACGACCGCATGCTGCTAAGCTAAAACCTGCCAAAAAGGGACAGGTTTATTTTGGTAGGTTTTATCTGCGCAAACGCCAAAACCGCCGCAAAGGGACAGAGGCCCTTGCGGCGGTTTTCGCATATTATGTCGATAATCCGATATTCAACCAGACATTCTGGCTAAGAACTAAGGAAACTGCCATGAAAAGACTCCCCCGCTTTGCGTTGGCCGCCGCGTTGTTTGCCGGCGCGCTCGCAGGCATCCCAAGCCTCGCTTTCGCGGGAAACCTGCCCGCCGCTATTGACGGCTCCGTGGCCGTCATGCACACCAACGATATCCACGGCAGCTACAAGTACAGCTACAACGCAAGCAAGGGCACCGGCACTGTGGGCTTTGACGGACTGGCGGTTCTCTATAGCGCCCAAAGCAGCGCCCCCGATCTTTTACTCGATGCGGGCGACACCTTCCACGGACAGTCCTTCGCCACCATGAGCGAGGGCAAGAGCATCGCCGAGCTCATGGACACCTTCTACGCCGACGGCTACGACGCAACCACGCCAGGCAACCACGACTGGAGCTACGGCGCGGACAAACTCCGCACCATGACCGGCTACAGCACCACCGGCACGCCCTTCGCCATGCTCTGCGCGAATGCAACGTCCTCGAACGGCGCATGGAGCTCGAGCATCACGAAGACGCTCGATCGCACCTGGGAGGATAGCGAGGATCACTCCACATTCGACTACAAAATCAAGGTCGGCGTCGTCGGAGCCATGGATGAGTCGCTAGGTTCCTCGCTGCGCGCGGACCTGGTCGCGGGCACCAGCTTCTCGAGTGCCGCGAACGCCATCAATGCCGAGGCAGAGCAGCTGCGCAAGGAGGGCTGCGATGTTGTTGTGTGTATCGCGCACACGCTCGACGCAAAGACCTTTGCCACGCGGCTCCGTGGCGTCGATGCCCTTATCGCAGGCCACGAGCACATCAACCTTAACGAGAAGGTGACGGGAGCCGACGGCAAGACGATCCACGTTGTCGAGGCAGGCAGCGCCTTTGCCGAGGTGGGGCTGCTTTCCATTCCGTACAAATACGACACGAATGGCACCGAGACGACCGACGATGACACGGTCACGGTCCCTGCAGACGGCAGCGACGAGAAGCTCTACACCGCCAAGAACGTCAACGACCTTTTGACAGACCCCGACAAGGGCTCCGACTACCAAAGCCGCCTTGAAGCCGTCCGCAACAAGATCAAGCCGCTCGACGAGGACTTTGAAAACGAATCGAACAAGGTGCTCGGCACATCCACCACCAACTATTTCTACGGCGAGGACGCCGCAGGCACGCATGGTTGGGAAATGGTGCGCACCACCGATTTCCGCCCCGGCAAGGAGGGCGACACCACCAAGGCCCAGACCATCGGCCACGTGATTTGCGGCTCCTATCTTGCCCTGACGGGCGCGGACTTCGCTATCGAAAACGCTGGCGGCATCCGCGGCGGCATCGCGGCGGGCAACGTGACCGCCGGCAACGTCATCGCCATCTCGCCCTACGGCAACACTGTGGAGACCTGGACCATGACCGGCGCGGACTTCCTCGCAGCGCTCGAGCACTCGCTACAAATCAGCGACGATTGCAACGACAGCTACGAGCTTCAGCAGGCTTATGTGGCGGCCGGTCACAGCGAGCAGGAGGCGCAAGACAAGTACAAGTGGCGCGATGACTCTGGCAGCGTTCTCTCCTTTGGCGGCATCAACGTGACGATTGATTGGACACAGCCCGAAGGCAAGCGCATTGTGAGCGCCACACTCACCAAAGACGGCAGCACGCTCGACCCCGCCAAGACCTATACCGTCGCCACCAACAACTACATCATCACCAACACGACCGACTTCCCCACCTTCGCAAACGCCACCAAGCACACCGAGTGGGGTACCTGCGAGTCAGCGCTAAGGGCGCTGATCGGGCAGGACAGCTGGGAGAGCAAGATGACCTCGCTCGCGGGCACCATCAGCTTTGGCTCCGCTGCCGTGGACCCCACGCCCACACCGGCCCCGACGCCTAAGCCCTCGCCTAAGACGGACACGACGACCACGAAGGTCATCACCAAGAAGACGACCGGTAAGCTCGCCGCAACGGGAGACCGCACGCTGGCAGTAGTTGGCGCGTGCCTTATCGGCGGCATCATCGTCATCATGCTCGGCATTATCTGGAAGCGTCGACGCTAAGCTACACCGCCGGGCCTTACAGCCCCGCCGCGTAAACCTTATATCGAGCACAGAAGCCCGTCCGAATTTGATCGGACGGGCTTCTTGGTGGGTATCATGGTTGAACGATCATTAGGAGGTTTTCCCTACATGGAATTGTTTGAGCCGATTCTTCATTTCTTTGAGCAACGGTGGGTCCACAACATCATCTGGGCCGTCATCTTGGCGATAGGCACCGCCGTCGCCGCCAAGGTCGTATCCAAGACCCTGAACCATCTGCTTAACCGAGACGATAACCCGCTTCCGGCATCGAGTATCTTCATCAACATCGCGCGCGCCGTCATCTGGATGATTGGCGGCAGCTTTATCCTCGATAACTGCTTTGGCATTAACGCAAACGCGCTCGTCGCCGCCCTTGGCGTCGGCGGCATCGCCATCTCGCTCGGCTTTCAGGACACGCTGTCAAACCTTATCGGCGGCATGCAGGTGACCTTTATGGGCATCATCAAGCCCGGCGACAATATCGAGGTCGGCGGCGTATCCGGCGTGGTCCAAGACATCACTTGGCGCCATACAACGATTGAGGATGCCTGTGGGCAGACCATCATCGTCCCCAACTCCAACATCTCCAAGAACACGCTCGTGCACCTCATGCCCTTTGGGCGCGTTGCCGTGCCCGTCGCGGTCAAGGACACGTCCAAGTGGGCTTCACTGGACGCACTGGCAGACGAGCTGACCAGCGCCACCAAAGCCGCCGTGCTTCCCATCTCGGGCTTTGACAAGGAGCCCTACGTACTCTTTAGCGAAATCGGCGACTTTGGCATCAAAGGAAAGATCGTCTTTATCGTCAGCGACGACAGCACTACTTTCACGGCAGCCGACGCCTGCATCCGCGCCATCGCCCCCATCATCGCCTAACCCGCCAAAAAGGGACAGGCACCTTTGTGGTGGTTTTCATTCGTGGTACCATGGTTTATGTAGTTGTTTAAACGACTAAGGGAGCAACATCATGGAAGAGGCCTATCGTCAAGCACGCAAGCGCGGCGAGCAAGGACGTCGACGCGCCATTAGCCAAAGCGAGCATCCATACCTTACGGACCTCGACAGTTTGATTGCTCAGCTCCCCTTAGGTCAGCGAGTGAGTGTCGGCCTGCGGGATATTCCGATCGAAATGGTCGTCGGCACTGTCACCAAGGGCCGTCAGTCCGCCTTTTCATGCAACTTTATGCCCCTGCTGCCGTTTAACACCGAGTTCGCCCGCAAGTGGTCCAACCTCTACGACATCCAGGTAACCGAGGGCTATCGCGACCCCATCATCGTCACCGAGTTCATGCATCGGTTCTATGTCCAGGAAGGCAATAAACGCGTCAGTGTCCTCAAATTCTTGGACGCTCCAACGGTTTCGGCCAGGGTCACCCGTCTCTACCCCGGCACATGGGATTCCGTCGAAAGCCGCCTGTACGGTGAATTCTGCGCGTTTTGGCGCGTCTGCCCCCTATACGAGATCGAGTTCTCGCGTGAGGGAAGCTACGAGACGCTCGCCAAGATGCTCGGTCAGAATCTTATCGAAAAATGGCCGCAGAAAAAGGTCGACTACCTGCGCCACACCTTCCTGCTCTTTAAGCGCGCCTACCTTCGCGCAGGCGGCGACCACCTGGACATTACGCCCGCCGACGCCATGCTCGTGTACCTCAATGTGTACAACCAGGACCGCCTGCTGGATACGCCAACGGATATCGTCGTAAACCGCCTGTGCAAGATTTGGCGCGAGCTGGTCATTGCCGGCAAAAATGACGAGGACAAGGTCGATCTTGTTGAAGCGCCGAGCGTCGACGAGGAGGAGTCGCCCGCCAAGTCCACCTCCGGCGTGCTCAACTTCTTTATGGGCAAGACCGTCTATTCGGCGACCAACCCCCTGCGCATCGCCTTTATCCATGAGTTCCCCTGTGCGACGTCGAGCTGGGACAGCCTGCACGACCAAGGGCGTCAGTATCTCGATGAGCACTTTGGCGGTATCGTGCGCACCGAGGCGTTCGAGGACTGTCACGATCCGGATGTGTTCTACGCCGCCGTGGAAACGGCTGTCAAACATGGGGCAAACGTCATCTTCTCGACCTCGCACCGCCTGATGGAATACACGCTCAGGGCTGCCGTTGAGTATCCCCAGGTTCGGTTCCTCAACTGCTCTATCGGCCTTCCCCATCAAAGCGTCCGTTCGTACTTTGGCAAGATGTACGAGGCCAAGTTCCTCCTGGGCGCCCTTGCCGCCAGCATGGCGGACAACCACCGCATCGGCTACCACGCGTCGGTCTTCGCCTCGGGCGCGCTCAGCGAGATCAACGCCTTTGCGATTGGCGCCTCGCTGCTCGACCCCCGTGCGCAAATTATCCTGACTTGGGGCGATGTGCCCGCCGGAGGCCTTGCCGAGGCCATGTGCCGCGAAGGTGTAAGCGTCATGACCGGCGCCGACATGTCAAAGTCGCTCGAAGACCCCACGGCCTACGGACTTCACCGCCTGGTCGATGGCAAGGTTACCGGCATCGCCATGCCGGTATGGAACTGGGGCCGTTACTACGAGCTCATCGTTCGCAGCCTTCTGCACGGCACGTGGGACGAGACCAGCGATGACAACCAAGTGCGCGCCGTCAACTACTGGTACGGCATGAGCTCTGGCGTTATCGACATCCGTTACGCTCCGGGCCTACCCTACCAGACGCGCAAACTCGTGCAGTTGCTCCGTAACGGCATTGTTGAGGGATCCATCAACCCCTTTGGCGGCGAGCTCCACAGCCAGAACGGCGTGGTACAGATCGAAGGCTTCCCTCCGCTGCCGAGCACGCAGATTGTCGAGATGAATTGGCTGGCGGATAACGTGGTAGGCACCATTCCGCAGCTCGACGATGAGCCGAAAGTCCCTGCCCTATGAAAATCCTTGCCATAGCCGATACCGAAGAACGATGCCTTTGGGAGTGCTTTCGCAAGGAACGCTTTGAGGGCGTCGACCTGATTTTGTCCGCCGGCGATCTGGACCCGGACTATCTTGAGTTTTTGGTTACGGTCATCAACAAACCGCTCATCTACGTGCGTGGCAATCACGATGACCGCTACGCACGTCATGCACCGGGCGGATGTATCTGCGTAGAAGACAGCGTGTACACGTACCGAGGGATTCGCATTGCGGGCCTTGGCGGGTCCATGCGTTATCGCGACGGCGCCAACATGTACACCGAACGCGAGATGTCCAAGCGCATGCGTAAGCTGTCGCGTAAGGTTAGGATGGTCGGCGGGTGCGACATTCTGCTTACCCATGCACCCGCCGCCGGTATGGGTGATCTGGACGATCTGCCGCATCGAGGGTTTGAGTGCTTTAACACGGCGCTTGAATCCTGGGGGGCCGACTACATGGTGCATGGGCATGTACACCAAAGCTACGGTTACGATTTTCAGCGCGAGCGGCAGCATGTGTGTGGAACGACGATCATCAACGCCTGCGGCTATACGCAGTTTGAGCTCGACCAGACGCGCTACCCCATCCGTGGCTGGCAGGCAGCCTGGCTCAATTCGCAAACCATGCGCCGCGAGCTCAAACGCCACGATGCCATCGAGTCCTCAACAGCCAGAACACCCTGGTAACCACCATAAAGGGGACACTGTCCCCTTTATGGTGCTTTTGACGCGATAGCAAGAAACCCGGTCCTGCACAAGGCAGAACCGGGTTTCTTTAGCAATGCTTGCTGTACTCAGGCAGTAACTAGCAGTTACTCAGCCAGGAAGTCACGCTGGACAGCGGGATCGACCTTGACGCCAGGGCCCATGGTGGAAGACACGGAGATGGACTTGACGTACTTGCCCTTAGCAGAAGAGGGCTTGACGCGCAGAATCTCGGTGTACAGGGCAGCGTAGTTCTCGACGAGCTGCTGCTCAGAGAAGGACTTCTTGCCCAGGGGCACGTGGCAGATGCCGTAGCGGTCGGCGCGGTACTCAACGCGGCCAGCCTTGAGCTCGGAGACCATCTTGGCGACGTCCATGGTCACGGTGCCGAGCTTGGGGTTCGGCATGAGGCCACGGGGACCAAGGATCTTACCGATGCGGCCAACCTTGGCCATCATGTTCGGCGTAGCGATAGCGGCGTCGAAGTTGATCTCGCCCTTCTGAATCTGGGCGACGAGCTCGTCGGAACCGATGATGTCGGCGCCGGCAGCCTCAGCCTCACGGGCCTTCTCGCCCTCGGCGAAGACGGCAACACGAACGGTCTTGCCGGTGCCGTGGGGCAGGGAGATGGAACCACGGATGTTCTGGTCAGCCTTACGAGTATCGATGCCCAGACGGAAGTGGGCCTCGACGGTCTCGTCGAACTTGGCGGTGTCGAGCTCCTTAATGAGCTTGGCAGCCTGAAGGGGGGTGTAGAGCGTGGCGCGGTCGATCTTCTCGGCAGCGGCGTTATAGCTCTTACCATGCTTAGCCATGTGCATTACCTCCTGTGGTTAAACGGGCGTGAGCCCTCCCACATCGTATCGTGTGCCCTATTGCACACATATAACGGGCGCCCCGGTCGGAGCACCCGTCATTACCTAAAGAAATCGCTACTCAGCGATGGTGACGCCCATGGAACGGGCGGTACCGGCGATGATCTTCTTGGCGGCGTCAATGTCGTTGGCATTGAGGTCCGGCATCTTGATCTCGGCGATCTTGGTGAGCTGCTCCTGGGAGAGCTGACCAACCTTGTCAGCCTGGGGCTTAGCGGAACCAGACTTGAGGTTCAGCTCCTTCTTGATAAGGTGAGCCGCCGGCGGGGTCTTGGTGATGAAGGAGAAGGACTTGTCCTCGTAGACAGAGATCTCAACGGGGATGATGTCACCCTTCTTGTCCTGCGTCTCGGCGTTAAAGGCCTGGCAGAACTGCATGATGTTCACGCCAGCAGCGCCCAGGGCGGGGCCGACGGGAGGAGCGGGGTTTGCTGCACCAGCAGGAATCTGGAGCTTAATGACGTTGGCAACCTTCTTCTCAGCCATGGTCATTCCTTTCGAATCACGAGTGTGAAGTACTTGCTATATCGTAAGCACGCACGTGTTAGAAGCACTCCTGAGATGAGCAGTCACAGAAGAAGCACGCTCGCGCGAACGGACGAAAACTTAAGCGATGACAGCGACCTGGTTAAAGTCAAGCTCGACCGGCGTCTCGCGGCCAAAGATCATCAGCGTGACCTTGAGCTTGCCAGCCTCGGTGTTAACCTCGGAGACCTTGCCATCAAAGTCGGTAAGCGGGCCATCGGTGACGCGGACGGACGTGCCGACCTGAATATCAACCGAGGTGCGCTTGGGCGAATCGCCCTTACCGGGACGACGAGTCATCTTGTTGTACTCGTCACGGGAAAGCGGAGCGGGCTTGCCGTTGCCGCCTAGGAAACCGGTGACGCCGGGCGTGTTGCGAACACACGTCCAAGCATCGTCATCCATCTCCATGCGGACCAGGACATAACCCGGAAAGATCTTGGAATCCTTGGTCTCACGCTTGCCACCCTCTTTGATCTCGGTGACGCGCTCCATAGGAATCTCGATATCAAAGATACGGTCCTGCATGCCCATGGTCTCGATGCGATGCTCGAGATCGGACTTAACGCGGTTCTCGTATCCAGAGTAAGTGTGAACGACGTACCAACGCTTAGACATGGTTTAGCCCCTCAATCCAGAGAACAGAGCAAGAGCCTCGCCAAAGCCAGCATCGAGCAGAGCGATGACGACGCCGACGACGATCAGAGAAGCGCAAACGACGACCGAGTAGTTCACGAGCTCCTTCTTATCGGGCCACGTGACACGCTTCATCTCGGACTTCACCGAAGCGAAATACTTCTTGGTGCGGGCGAAGAAACCAGGCTTCTCGTTCTTCTTGGACTTCGCAGCCTTCTCGCTCTTCTTGGCAACGGCCTTCTTGGCCTCAACCTTGGAGTTGGCGGCAGCGCTGTTGGCAGGTGCCGGCTGCTGAGCCTTCTTCTTGTTCTTCTTGTTGGCCATTTGGGTTACCTCCGCGCAATGCGCTTATACATGAGTAAACCGTAAGCTCCCAAGTGGGAGCTTACGGAATAATGACTGGCACGCCAGGAAGGACTCGAACCCTCAACACTCGGTTTTGGAGACCGATGCTCTACCAATTGAACTACTGGCGTATATGACTAGAGACTAGCGAGTCTCTTTGTGCAGCGTGTGGTGACGGCACCAGGGGCAATACTTCTTGATCTCCATACGATCAGGCATGGTCGACTTGTTCTTGGTGGTCGTATAGTTGCGGCGCTTGCACTCAGTGCACGCAAGAGTAACTAGAGTACGCATGTATCCTGAACCTTTCATTTCCGCCCCGTACGGGCACGAGTTGTTACTTTATCAGCTCCACGTAAGTGCTGTCAATGAAAACCTCGAGTCAATTGGTTCTCGGTGGATCCATTCATATTTGGAACACATCAATGAAGCCATCGAGATCTAATCGACGGTGCATCCAGGACCATTATCGATCCTCTCGACACCAGCAACGGCTCAATATCCATTGCAGAAAAGAACCCGGCACCCATATAAGTGCCGGGTTCTCTAAGTCAGCTATATCAAAGAGCTAATTTACTCAATGATCGTGGAGACGATGCCCGAACCGACGGTGTGGCCACCCTCGCGGATAGCGAAGCGCAGGCCCTCCTCCATGGCGATCGGGTGGATGAGGTCGCCCTCGATGGTGATGTGGTCACCAGGCATAGCCATCTCGGTGCCCTCGGGGAGCTTGACCGTACCGGTAACGTCGGTGGTACGGAAGTAGAACTGAGGACGATAACCATCGAAGAACGGGGTGTGACGGCCGCCCTCCTCCTTGGTCAGAACGTAGATCTCGCCGGTGAACTTGGTGTGCGGGGTAACCGAACCGGGCTTGCAGAGAACCTGGCCGCGCTCGATGTCCTCACGCTTGATGCCACGGAGCAGCAGACCGACGTTGTCGCCAGCCTCGCAGAAGTCCATGGACTTACGGAACATCTCGATACCGGTAACAACGGTGTTCTGGGTATCCTTGATGCCGACGATCTCGACGGGCTCGTTGAGCTTGAGCTCACCGCGCTCGACACGGCCGGTAGCAACGGTACCACGGCCGGAGATGGTCATAACGTCCTCAACGGCCATCAGGAACGGGAGGTCGTTGTTACGAGCAGGCGTCGGGATGTACTCGTCGACGGCGTTCATGAGCTCGCGGATAGCGTCCATCCACTTGGCGTCGCCCTCGAGAGCGCCCAGAGCGGAACCACGGATGACGGGGATGTCGTCGCCGGGGAAATCGTACTCGGAGAGGAGCTCACGGGTCTCCATCTCGACGAGGTCGATAAGCTCGTCATCGTCGACCATGTCGCACTTGTTCAGGAAGACGACGATGTAGGGAACGCCGACCTGACGGGCGAGCAGGATGTGCTCGCGAGTCTGAGCCATGGGGCCGTCGGTAGCAGCGATGACCAGGATAGCGCCGTCCATCTGAGCAGCGCCGGAGATCATGTTCTTGACGTAGTCAGCGTGGCCCGGGCAGTCAACGTGAGCGTAGTGACGGGAAGCGGTCTCGTACTCGACGTGGGAGACGGAGATCGTAATGCCGCGCTCGCGCTCCTCGGGAGCCTTGTCGATGTTCTCGAACGCAGTGAAGTCAGCCTTGCAGCCCTCGGTCTCGGAGAGAACCTTGGTGATGGCGGCGGTCAGCGTGGTCTTGCCGTGGTCGACGTGACCAATGGTGCCGATGTTAACATGCGGCTTAGTGCGCTCAAACTTCTCTTTGGCCATAAAGCCCTCCTCTTAACAGGTCGTCCCCGGACGGGACTTTGCCTTTATACCATAGTGGCCTCTCAACATACTATTGAGAAGCCACCGTGTTACCTATGGTAGCGGTGACTGGATTCGAACCAGTGACGCCACGGGTATGAACCGTGTGCTCTAACCAACTGAGCTACACCGCCGGATGGAGCCTGCAACCAGACTTGAACTGGTGACCTCTTCGTTACCAACGAAGTGCTCTACCGACTGAGCTATACAGGCACTTGACGGGTGGGAGCTATAGGATTCGAACCTATGTAGGCAAAGCCAACGGGTTTACAGCCCGTCCCCATTAACCACTCGGGCAAACTCCCAATCGTTCAAGTATCCGCAGGTCCTTTGGTCTTTTGGACCGCCGCCCCCGCGAACGAAAAAGATAATACGATGCAACCTTGGGGGCTGTCAACGAAAACCTCTAGATACACGGTTCCGGGCGTATCTATATAGCCGTGACCTGCGGTTTTATTGAGTTTGGATATGAAGGACGGTGGTTTTGGATACAGAGGTGACATTTCCCAAGGTAACACTTTGGCGTAGTGGAGTACACCTTCAGGATCGAACTTCGATAACAGCCTATTTGCACCTATATATAGGTCGAGATCGGGCTTCCGTGGCAGATTCGAGCGTGGATTTTCTTCCGTTTGAAATCGAGCGTGGACAATCTCCCACTATTGGCGTGCCCCCAAGGCCAAAGTGGCAGATTATCCACGATCATTCACTAAGCGGGAGATTTTCCACGCTCGTACGTCCGATAATCCACGCTCAGGGGGGGGCAGCCGAGCTCGACACGGCTTTTGTCTCGATCTGTAACATATAGAGAACATTTTCTCCCCTATCTGTTACAGGTCGAAATATTACGCAGAGACCCCAGCTTACGTCTCAATCTGTAACAGTAAGAACGGTTTTCAGCCTCTTCGTGTTACAGACCGAGATGTTATCGTCCGTCCCTTGGCAATGTCTCGATCTGTAACAATAAGGAGGGTCTTCAGCCCGCCCGTGTTACAGATCGAGACAAACCTAAAGCCTGGTGGGAGTCAAACCCGCTGACATGTCAACATAAATAGAAACGGGCCCTGTCCCATATAGAGACAGAGCCCGAAACTCTCATGGAGCCAGTGACAGGAATCGAACCTGCAACCCACTGATTACAAATCAGTTGCGCTACCGTTGCGCCACACTGGCACACTTGGCGCTTTCGCGCGAAGCCAATTAAGAATAAAGGAATTGCTGACAAGGCGCAACAGACCCTTTGACCGACCACATCTCAAAACTATTCGTCAGAACGAATAGTTTTATCCGTTCGCCAAAACCAAAAACTATTCGTTTTGGCGACGGCAACCCACAGTCCGTTGATTACAAATCAACGGACCGGCCAATTGGGAAACGGGTCTCTATGGATAATCCCCTACCTCCCGCGCAGGGCCTTGAGCTTGGCCAGGGAATCGGGGCTCAGGCGGCTGCCCAGGGTCATCTTGATCTGCGGAGCTTCCTCTGCCTCGTGAACGTCGTTGTCGATCTGTTTGATCTCGTCCACCAGCATACGGCTCGAGATGCGCGTAACGCCCTTACCCATGACGACGGCCTGGATCGTGCCGTCGCTCGACACCACGGAGCACGCGCGGCCTTCCTCGCGCGCCTCGATGCAGAGCTTCTGCACCACGGTGTCGGCCGATACGCCCGTCGGCGAAAACTCGATGCGCACGCCGCGGGCCGGCAGGTTGGGGCGCTCGCTGGAGATATTGCCCGCGCCGTCAAACACGATTACGGCCTCGTAGCGGCCCTGGGCAAACGCGGCAACATCGTTGATGAGTGCCGTGCGCGCCATATCGTGAACGTCGCTGGAATACGGATCATCGGAATGGTCGTAGACGAGCTTTTCGTAGCGCGGCGTGCAGTGGATCACGTTGTAGCCGTCGACCACCAGCAGCTCGGGCTTATTGGAGTGCACCGTCGAGACCGGGTCGGCGATGGCCTGCGCAAACGCATTGCCGCCCACGCCATAGGTCGCGGCCGAAACAATCGGCTTGGCCGAGCCTTCGCCAAAGCGCTTGGCCTTGGACTTGGCGCGGTTCTTCTTGGACATGCGCTACTCCTCCCCCATGAGCTCGCCGGCATTGCGGCGCAGCCACTCAAAGCACAGCGCGGTGGTCGCCTGGGCCACATTGAGACTCTCGGTCATGCCGCGCTGGGGAAGCTTGGTCAAAAAGTCGCATTTCTCGAGCACCAGGCGCGAGATGCCGTCGCCCTCGGAGCCCATGACGAGCGCAACGCGGCCCTCGAAGGGAGCATCCCAGCAACTGCCCTCGGCGTGCTCGGAAGCACCGCCCACCCAAAAGCTGGCGGCCTTGAGGTCGTCAAGCGCTCGGGCGATATTGGGAACCTGCGCGATGGGCAGGTGCATGACGGCACCAGCGGAGGTTTTGTAGCTGCCCACGGTCACACCGGCGGCGCGCTTGTTGGCAATGATGACGCCCGCTGCGCCCACGACCTCGGCAGAGCGCACGATCGCACCAAAATTGCCATCGTCGGTCACATGGTCGAGCACGACGACGAGCGCCGGTCCTTCACCCGCGCGATCGAGAATATCGGCGACATCGGCATAGGGGAAATTGCCCACCTCGAGCGCAATGCCCTGGTGAGCGCCATGGCTCGACAGCGCATCGAGCTGCGTGCGCGGCACATACTTAATGCGGACGTCCGCGGCGTTGAGGTCGTCGACCAGACGCGACAAGGCGGCATCGCGCTCCCCGCCCTCGGCGATGAGCGCGCACTTGACGGGAAAGCCGGTACGCAGTGCCTCGGCGGCAGCACGACGACCTTCGATAAACTCGCCCTTGGGAACCTGAACATTGTCGCGGTTGCGATCTCGCTGCGAACGCGCAGCCTGGGCTTGGGAGCGCTCGCGCTGGCCCTTGGGAGTGGCAGCGCGGTCGTTGCGGCGAATCGCACGCGAGCCAGAAGCAGCCTGCTTGCCTCCACGCGGTGCACGTTTGCGATTGTCGGCCATAAAACGGCCTCCTTAAATAGATAACGAACAAGAATCGACCGTCCGAGCCACGGCACCTTGCCTTTCAATCGTTGGGCATGACCACCAGGTCTATGCCCCCCCCTCTTTCAAGGCAATCTGCCGCACCTCGAACGGTCGACAAATACTAGAGACTCTTAATACGAGTACCCGCGGCCGTATCTTCAATCGTCAGGCCCAGGTCCTTGAGCTGGTCGCGGATGGCGTCGGCCAGATCCCAGTTCTTGGCGGCACGGGCCTCGGCACGGGCCTCGAGAATCTTGGCAGCGGCCTCGTCCACGTCGTCACCCGTGTAGGCGACCAGGCCGGCGGCAACGCCCAGCAGGCCCAGCGGCAACTCGACCTTGGGCTCGGGGAGCTCGACGCCAAACGTATCGAGCAGCTCGACCAGCGTATCGGCAGCAGCAAGCGCAGCGGCCTTGTCGGCAGCATCGCCCGCCCGCTCCAGGTACTGGTTGCACTCGGTCACAAAGCCAAAGACAGCACCCATGGCACCGGCAGTGTTAAAGTCGTCGTCCATGCACTCCTTAAAGGTGGCACGGGTCTCGGCGGCCTTGGCGGCAAACGCCTCGGATGCTGCCTCATCGGCATCGGCCGTCGCATGGTTCGCGGCCCAGCGCAGGTTCTCGACCGTACCGGCGATACGCATGAGCGAGTTCTCGGCACCCTCCAGGCGCTCCCAAGAAAAGTCAAGCGGCGAGCGATAGCTCGTCTGCAGCATCAGCAGGCGCAGGGCCGCGGCAGAGTGCTGTTCGAGCACCTCAGCCAGCGTAAAGAAGTTTCCGAGCGACTTGGACATCTTCTCGCCGTCGACCAGCAGCATGCCCGTGTGCATCCAGGTGTTGGAGAAACCCTGGTGCCAGGCGCAGGTGGCCTGGGCGCACTCGTTCTCGTGATGCGGGAAGGCAAGGTCGGAGCCGCCGCCGTGGATGTCGATCGGGGTGCCCAGGTAGCGATGCACCATGGCGGCGCACTCGGTGTGCCAACCGGGACGGCCCTCGCCCCAGGGGCTCGGCCAGCTGGGCTCGCCGGGCTTGGCGGCCTTCCACAGGGCAAAGTCGAGCGGGTCGTTCTTGTCCTCGTTCTCCTCGATGCGCGCGCCAACCATAAGGTCGTCGATGTTGCGGCCCGAGACCTGACCATAGTTGGGATCGCTGCGCACGGCAAAGTACACGTCGCCGTTATCGGCGGCGTAAGCGTGACCCTGCTCGATAAGCGTCTTGATCATAGCGATCATGGGGCCGATCTCCTTGGTGGCGCGGGGGCGCACATCGGGATCGAGCACGTTGGCGGCGCGCATGACGCCGATGAACTTGTCGGAGAACTCCGTCGCGACCTCGGCGGCCGTTCGGCCCTGCTCGTTGGCGCGCTTGATGATCTTGTCATCGACATCGGTGAGGTTCTGGGCGAACGTGACCTCGTAGCCGCTCGCGATGAGCCAGCGGCGAATCACATCGAAGCTGATGAACGTGCGGGCGTTGCCGATGTGGATGTTGTCGTAGACCGTGGGGCCGCACACGTACATGCGGACCTTGCCGGACTCGATGGGCTGGAACTCTTCCTTTTTATGGGTAGCGCTGTTGTAGATACGCATTCGTTACTCCTTAACGGTTTTCTGTAGCAGGCAGACGGCCCAGGCGCCAATTCCCTCGCCTTGGCCTTCCCAGCCGAGCTTTTCGGTCGTAGTGGCGGCAACGCCCACGTTTTCGACGTCAACGCCCAGGGCATGGGCAAGGTTGGCGCGCATGGCATCGCGGTGCGGGGTGATCTTAGGCTGCTGGCAGGCAATGGTGCAGTCGGCATCGACAAACTCAAAGCCAAGCTCGCGCGCATAGTCCATCACGCGAGCGAGCAGCACCATCGAATCGGCACCCTCGTAGGCGGGATCGGTGTCGGGGAATAGCTTGCCGATGTCTCCCCCGCGGCAGGCTCCCAGAATGGCGTCTGCCAGCGCGTGTGCAAGCACATCGGCATCCGAGTGGCCCAGCAGGCCGCGCTCGTAGGGGATGTCGACCCCGCCGATGATACATCGACGCCCCTCCACCAAACGGTGGACGTCGTAGCCGTGGCCAATGCGCAGGTTACTGAACATGGGGAAGGTCCTCTCCCTCGGCCATACGGCCAAGCAGAATCGCGGTTACGGGACGCAGGTCCTCGGGCACCGTAACCTTAAGGTTGTCGCGCGGACTCTGGACGCAGCGGACGCGTCCACCCATGCGCTCAACCAGCGATGAATCGTCGGTACCGATAAAGCCCTCGGCGATGGCTGCGGCGTGAGCGCGCTTCATGGCGTCGACGCTAAAGATCTGCGGCGTCTGCGCGGCCCAATAGAGCTCACGCGGCGGCGTCTCGACGATATTATCGCCGTCGACGATCTTGAGCGTGTCGATCGCGGGCTGACCGCACACGACACCGTCGAGGGCGCGGTCGCCCACAAGCACGTCGATCGCATGATCGATGGCCTCGGTCGTGATGAGCGGACGGGCGCCGTCGTGGATGGCGACGTACTCAAAGCCCGCCGGCACCGCGTGCACGCCGGCGCGGGTGGAATCCTGACGAGTATCGCCGGCATCGGCAAAACTGATGGGCGTGTCATAGTCAAACGGGTCGATGGCCAGGCGGCGCATCTCGGCACGGCGCTCGGCAGGGCACACCACCACGATGTGGCCGACCTTGTTGCTACGATCGAACGCGCGGATGGACCAGCTCATGAGCGGACGGCCCGCCACGTTAACGAGCTGCTTGCCGCCGGGATTTCCAAAGCGCTGGCCGCTGCCGCCGGCAACGACCACGGCGCATACGGGCGCCATTATGCGTTCCCCTGTTTGGTGCCCTTCATGCGGTACAGGGAGTCCGCAAGAATGGCAGGGTTGTTGACGCCAAAGTCGCCCAGGCGCTCCGGATCCTCGCTGATGTCATCCATGAGCTCCTGCAGCGAGCCGTACTCGTCGACGATCTTCTCGGCCACGCCGTCGCGCACAACAGACACGCGCGAAAGCGTGCGCAGGCCCAGCGGCGTCATGACGGAGTCCTCGTCCAGGTCGTCGTAACCCAGAACCGCCGCCACATGCTGTGGGTCGGACAGGTCCTTAGGCGTCATACGGCTCAGGTTGGCGCGGATCTTTTCGGCATTGGCCTCGGAGGAATCACTCGCATAGTCGCGAATCATCAGGTCGTACTCGGTATCCATGCTGGAGCCGGCGAGCTGCTCGAGCTGCATCTGCACGAGCTTGCCCTGGTTGCCCAGCTTGACAATGCAATCCTTAAGCTCAGTCTTTGCCTGCTGCATGATCTCGAAGCTCGAGAAAATCCCGGTGATATCGGCGAGCGTAACGTAGTCATCGAGCTCGAGGGCCGTCAGACGCAGCAGGGAGCGGTCGAGCGACTGACGGGTGGTCTGAAGCGTGGCGACGAGCTGGTTGACCGAGCTCATGATGGTGGTGACGGGCTGGATCTCATAGCTCTTGCCGTGAACGTACACGTTGACGACGGCACGACGGGCCGAGACCGAGATCACGATGGCATCGGTGAGCACCGACATGCGAGCGGCAGTGCGGTGACGCATGCCCGTCTCGCTCGTGGCAAGCGAGGGATCGGGATTGAGGTGGAAGTTGGCGCGCAGGATCTGGGTGAGGTCGCCGTCGATAACGATGGCACCGTCCATCTTGGAGAGCTCGAACAGGCGGTTCGAGGTGAACGAAATGTTGAGTGGGAAGCCGTCGTTACCGGCAGCGAGCACGTTTTCGGTGTCGCCGACGCAGATAAGGGCACCCAGGTGACCGGCGATGATCATGTCGAGGGCGGTGCGGATCGGCTGACCAGGTGCCGTCAGGCGGATGGCCTGTTCCATACGCTTTTGCAGCTCGTTCTTATCCAAGGCATCGCTCCCATCGCATACGCTCCATAAACGCTAAATAGTTTCTCACGGTTTGTCCCCGCGGCGCTCGCGAAATCCGATGCTTACAGAATGAGCGAACACCGCTGAGAGCCTCAACCCAAATGAGCTGTTCATGTGGTAGCATCGGGATTCACATGAATGAGGGAGTAGTCGCGTGACCGGGTTCGCCTCCGGTGGCGCGGCAAGTCAACATACTGGCCGATGCGGCCTGGCTTGCCTTAATGAACGAGACTCGTGGTTGTACGCGCAGCGCGTACGCCACGGGTCTTTTTTGTTGCTCCCCTGTCAGAAGTACACGCGGGTTCGCCCGCAAGGAGGGAGCCAAACCATGGGACTCGTAGAGCTCGTGCTGCTCGCCATTGGCCTTTCGATGGACGCCTTTGCCGTATCCATCTGCAAGGGCCTTGGCATGAAGAAGATCAACCTTAAGGTCGCCGTAGTGCTCGGCCTGTTCTTTGGCGGCTTCCAGGCCGGCATGCCCGTGATCGGATGGGCGCTTGGCAGCCAGTTTATAGGCATCATCGGCCCCATCGACCATTGGATTGCCTTTATCCTTTTGGCCTTCATCGGCGGCAAAATGCTGTGGGAGGCTTTTACCGAGGACGAGGATGAAGGCGACGGCAAGAATGCCGAAAAGATTGAACTGAGCGAGTACCTGATCCTCGCCATCGCCACCTCAATCGACGCCCTGGCCGTGGGCATCTCGTTCGCCGCGCTTTCGGTCGACATCGTTCCCGCCGTATCGCTTATCGGCGTCACAACGTTTATCTTCTCCGTCGCCGGCGTAGCGATCGGCCACACCTTTGGCGCGCGCTACGAAAAACCTGCCACCATCGTGGGCGGCATCGTGCTCATCCTCATCGGACTTAAGATCTTGCTTGAGCATCTGGGGATTTTGGCGCTGTAACGCCAAACACAATCGCTCAAAACTCAACGCCAGTATAAGGCCTCATGCAAAGTTTTGCATGAGGCCTTTTCGTGCAGACTTTTGCATGTCATACTGATATGCAAAAGTCTGCACGTTAGGAGATCGCCGTGAATACCCTTCCCATCACCACACCGCGCCAAGCTGGCATCTACGTGCGCCAGGCACGCGAGGCTCAGGGTCTCACCCGTGCCGCCCTCGCCAAAACGGCCAGTGTTTCGGAGCGCCTGCTCGCATCGCTCGAGCTAGGAGACGCCACCGGCATTCGACTCGACAAGTTGCTGTCCGTCTTTAACGCACTCGGCATAGGTCTCTTTGCGCAAAGCGATAACGACTCCATCGCATCGCCCTCCGAACATCCGACGACGAAAGCGGACCTCCCTATCGCGAACTCGAATGCCCTGCCAAAGCCAAGCGTAGGCAGACGACCCGCTCGACAGGGAACGCCATCTTCCTATGGTGCCTTGCTGGCCCAAATCGCAGCCGAGCAAGGCCTTTCCGACACTTCAGACCTCTCCTTTGGCTGTAAGGTTGTGAAATAAATGGCAGAGATGGAGCTTGCGACCCTCATTTGTGGCGAAATCGCAGGCACTCTCCGGCAAGACGAGCATGGACTCTGCAGCTTTGTATACGCCCCAACCTATCGCGGAGCACCACTATCGCTTACAATGCCGCTTTCCAATCGCACGTATGGCCATAACATCGTCCGCCCGTTCCTATTTGGCCTTTTGCCCGACAGCCAAGAGCAGCGTCGCGCTATTGCCGCCGAGTATGACGTTGCATCCAACAACCCCGTCGCCCTCTTGTGCCATATCGGTCTTGACTGCGCAGGGGCCGTTCAGTTTTGTCGAACCGATCAATTAGGCGCCGCCCGCGGCAGGGTCTCGGCATACCGCCCGCTTACCAATTCTCAAATCGCTCACAAGCTCAAAGCAATTCGCGATGACGAAAGAGAGACATGGATGGGCTCCAACGAAAGCTGGTCCCTGGGCGGCAACCAAGGCAAATTTGCACTAGTTTGGCATGATGGCCAATGGTGCGAATGTCTAGGGTCATCCCCCACTACCCATATCTTCAAAAATGGTGTCGTTGGGTTCAAACATCAGGCCTTAAACGAATTCGTCTGCATGAAAACGGCTCGGCGTGTTGGCATTCCAACTGCCAACGTCTCCTATTGCACATTTGAAGACGAAGCCGCGCTCGTCGTTGAACGGTACGACAGAATGGTCAATAGCAGCGGAAATATCGAAAGGCTGCATCAGGAGGACTTTTGCCAGGCGCTCGGTGTATTGCCAAGCCAGAAATACACCGCCGACGGAGGACCAACCACACGAGACATCCAAGAACGACTGATTAACACAGTCCCCCACCACATGAATCTTGTGCTTTTTACCTATATGTTGTTCTATAACGCCATTATCGGAGCGCCTGACGCACACGCTAAAAACTACTCGCTCATCCTAGGCAAAGGCACAAACGCAGCGCTCGCACCCATGTACGATGTCGCATCGGGCTTGGCGTACGAACGTATGCGCCGCCGGGCGCGCCTTGCCATGAGCGTTGGCGGCGAAAATCGAGTGGGGCGCATCGGTCCAGGCGCTATCCGCCGATACCACGGTATGGGCGACCCCGCGCTGGAGGCGGCGCTCACCGATGCCGGGCTATCCGAGAAGTTTTGCTTTGCGACCATGATGGACCTCGCCTACGAGGTGCCCATTTGTATGGAAGAGATCATGGACGAATACGCCGACCTGCCCGGCATGGCGGACCTGCGCGAGCATATGCTCGGCCCCGTCCGCGAAAACTGCCAGCGCACCCTCGACCTCATCAAGGCGGATATGGGCTAGGCGCCAATCAATCCACATTTCTTAAAAGAAGAGGGGGGCACCCGTCGCAAAAGTTCGGATGCCCCCTCTCGTAATGTCATTTGCAATCCGCTAGCACGTGGCTCGAACTGCTGCTAGCGCGACCCTTACGCGGCAAGGCGCTTGAGGACGTCGATGAGCAGCTCGTAGAAGCGCTCGGCAGAAGCGAGCTCCATGCTCTCGTCCGGGGTGTGGACATCGGAGAGCGTCGGGCCCACGGCGATGGCGTCCAGGCCGTGCAGGGCCTCAGCAAACAGGCCGCACTCAAGGCCAGCGTGAATGGACTCGATGCGCAGCTCGGAGCCAAAGAGCTCGCGATAGCTCTCGACAAAAACGTCGCGGACCGGCGAATGCTCGGCATAGCTCCAGCCGGGATACTCGAACTCGAACTTGGCGTCGAAGCCCAAGACATCGGCCAGCGTCTGCAGGCGGTCCTTGAACTCGTTCTGCAGCGAGGTAATCGAGGAGCGCGGGGACAGCATGATCTTGACCTGGTCGTCGGAAGTGGCGACCACGCCGATGTTGGAGGAAACCTCGACGGAGCCGTCGGTGGCGACGTTGCGGCGAATCACGCCATTAGGGGCAAGACGCAGGGCGCGGATGAGGGCAAGCGCGGACTTCTGATCCATGGCCTCGACCTCGGCGTCGTCGGCAATCTCGACGGTGCAGGTAAAACCGGGGTCGAAGACCTCGAGCTCGGCAGTGACGTCGGCGATGATGTCCTTTGCGATCTGGGCCGCGGCCTCGGCGGCAGCGTGGTCGGCGTAAACCAGCTCGGCCTTGCACTCACGGTTGATGGCGTTATCCTTAGTGCCGCCGTTAAAGCTAACGATGGCGGGCTCGCCGGCGACCATCAGGCGGTCGATGATGCGGGCCATGATGAGGTTGCCGTTGCCGCGCTCCAGGTTGATATCGTTGCCGGAATGACCACCCAGTAGGCCGGAGATGTCGAGCGTGAGGGTGCTGCCGGTCTTGTGCTCGCGCACGATGGGGCAGGTGTAGGTAACAACGACGCCGCCGGCGCAGCTGACGGTGGCAACGCCCTCTTCCTCGGAGTCAAGGTTAATCATGGTGCGGGCGTTAATCTGGGACTTGTCGAGCGTCTCGGCGCCGACCAGGCCAGTCTCCTCATCGGTGGTGAATACGCACTCGAGGGCGGGGTGAGCAATCGAATCGTCGTTGAGCACAGTAAGCATCAGAGCGACAGCAATACCGTTGTCGGCGCCCAGGGTGGTGCCGTTAGCGGTGAGGACGCCGTCCTTCACGACCAGGTCGATACCGTCGGTCGTAAAGTCGTGCTCAACAGAGCCCAACTTGTCGCACACCATATCGATGTGGCCCTGCAGCATCACAGTCGGGGCATTCTCGGCGCCGGCAGAAGCGGGCTTGCGAATGATGACGTTGTAGACCTCGTCCTGGTACACATCGAGGCCGCGCTCCTTGGCAAACGCAACCAGGAAATCGCTGATGCCCTTCTCGTTGCCAGACCCACGGGGGATCGCGCTGACCTCCTCAAAGAAATGGAACAGCTGGGCGGGCTCGTAGCCGGTGATCTTGTAATCCATGGTGCCTCCTTGGCGCAACTGGTTAGACAGTAAGACATGCGCCTTGTATATTCCCAGACTTTGCGTGCATAAACCAGTCGAAAACGCCGAGCGCCCTTGCATCATCGGCTAACGGTGGGGAGACGCCACTTTATTAAGGTAAAGCAGGTTAGACGGGCCGCGCCGAAGGGACGTTGGACCCTTCAACCAACCTCAACGCTTGATCAACGTTTATGCATACGCCATTGATATGTTTAATGAGATCTACTTTGAACGAAGGGGGCTTTCCAACAGAAAAAGGGCGCTCCTTTGGAACGCCCTCGTGGACACAAGGTTTTGTTACGCCCTACAGCGCGCCGGAACCGGTTTGCATCATGCCGCCGGGGCCCGAGGTCACGCCGCCGCTCACGGGCGCGGCGCTGCCAGTGTGCGGTGCCGCCGGGGTGGTATCGCCACCGAGCGTACCTGCCGGACGCGGCGCCGGAATCTCGCCCGTGCCGTGGCTAAAGACAAACTTGCCATCGGCCACGTCGCACAGGACGGTATCGCCCTCGCCCCACTCGCCGGCCAGAAGTTCCTCGGACAGCGGGTCCTCGATGAGCTTTTGAATAGCACGGCGCAGCGGACGCGCACCGTTGGTGAGGTCGGTGCCCTCGGCCACGATCTTGTCATAGGCCGCATCGGTGAGCTTGATGTTCATGCCGTTGGCAATCAGACGCTGGCGCAGGTCGTCCACCAGCAGGTGCGCGATCTTGGTGAGATTCTCGCCCGAGAGCTTCTGGAACACAACAATGTCGTCGATACGGTTGAGCAGCTCGGGGCGGAACAGGCGCTTGAGCTCGCCCATCGCGCGACCACGGATCTCACTCGACGTGAGACCCTGCTCGCCGGTGGTGCCAAAGCCCACGCTCGCATCCTGCGCAATCTCGCGGGCGCCCACATTGGACGTCATGATGATCACGGTGTTGCGGAAGTCGACCGTCTTGCCCTGGCTATCGGTCAGGCGGCCCTCCTCCAGCACCTGCAGCAAGATGTTGAAGATATCGGGGTGCGCCTTCTCGATCTCGTCGAACAGCACGACCGAGTACGGGTGGCGACGAACGGCCTTGGTGAGCTGGCCGCCCTCGTCGTGACCGACGTAGCCCGGAGGGCTACCGATGAGCTTGGAGACCTCGAACTCGCTACCGAACTCGGACATGTCGAAGCTGATGAGCGCGTCTTTGCTGCCAAAGAGATACTCGGCGAGCGTCTTGGCGAGCTCGGTCTTGCCCGTGCCGGTGGGACCCAGGAAGATAAAGCTGCCGCCGGGACGACGCGGGTCCTTGAGCGGCGAGCGGCTGCGGCGCACGGCCTTGGCGACGGCCTCGACGGCCTCGTCCTGGCCGATAATGCGGGTCTTGAGCACGCTTTCGGTCTGCAGCAGGCGACGGCTCTCGCTCTCGGTGAGCGAGGAAACCGGCACGCCCGAAGTCACGGACACGATGTCGGCAATCTGACTCACGTCGATGGTGAGCGGGCTGGCGTCGAGCTCGGCGGTCCAGGCGGCCTTGGCTTCGGCGAGTTCAATCTCGGCGGCCTTCTGCTGCTCGGTGATCTCGGCGGCCTTGTTCATGTCATCGCTCTCGGTGGCCTCCTGCGCGGCGGCCTTGAGCTCCTCTATACGATGCTCGGCCTCGCGCACCGGCTCGGGCGCGCGATTCGCGGCGATGCGAGCGCGGGCACCGGCCTCGTCGATGAGGTCGATGGCCTTATCGGGCAGGAAGCGATCCTGGATGTAGCGGTTGGAAAGGTTCGCGGCGGCCTCGATAGCACCCTGCGTATAGCGCACATGGTGGTGCTCCTCGTAGCGCGGCTTGAGCGCGGTCAGGATCTTGACCGTGTCCTCGACGCTCGGCTCCTCGACATCGATGGTCTGGAAGCGGCGCTCAAAGGCCGGATCTTTAGTGAGGTACTTACGGAACTCCTCAGCCGTGGTGGCACCAATGATCTGGAAAGCACCGCGCGCGAGCACGGGCTTGAGCATAGAGCTCGCATCGATAGAACCCTCGGCAGAACCGGCACCGATGATGGTGTGCATCTCGTCGATAAACAAGATGACGTCGTCGGCTTCGGTCGCCTCCTGGATCACGTTCTTGAGGCGCTCCTCAAACTCACCGCGATACTTGGCACCCGCGACAAGACCCGGCAGATCGAGCGTCCAGATATTCTGGTTCATAAGATTCTCGGGCACATTGCCAGCAGCAATCTGCTGCGCCAGGCCCTCGACGATAGCCGTCTTGCCCACGCCGGGATCGCCCAGGATAAGCGGATTGTTCTTGGTGCGGCGCGAAAGGATCTCCATCATGCGCTGGACTTCCTTTTCGCGGCCAATCACGGGATCGAGCTCGCCGTCGCGCGCCTTCTGCGTGAGGTTGGTGGCGAACTGCTTGAGCGTGTCGGTGCCGCCCCCCTTTTGCTGAGAGGCATCCGAGCCGCTAAAGAACGGCAAGCCCGCACCGGGGCGACCGGCGCCGGCTCCGGCGAGCGGACGCTTCTTGTCCTGATCCTTGGCGGTGAGTTTCTCGATAGCCTTTTTGATGGAGGCGGACGACACACCCAGGCGCATGAGGATGTCCATGGCCATGCCGTTGCCCTCTTCGACGATGCCGATCAGCAAGTGCTCGGTCGACACGTAGGTCTGGTTGTTCTCACGCGCCACGCGGAAGGAGCGCTCCATCACGCTAATGACGAGCGGCGTAAAGGCAAGCTTGGCAGCCTCGGTCTCCTCGCTGGGCTCGGGAACCGTGGTCTGGACCTCTTTGAGGGTATCCATGATGTCGTCGTAGGAGATATCGAGCGAGCGCAGCGCCTCAGCGGCAATGCCCTCGTCCTCCTTGGCGAGCGCGAGCAACAGATGCTCGGTACCCACCTTATTTGAATGAAGATCGAGCGCCTCCTGCTTGGCCATGGACATGACCTTGCGCGCGCGATCGGTAAAACGGTCTAACATGCTAGTTCCTCTTAGACGAGCTAGTTTTTTTCAAACGCAAAGCGCCACTCGTGGCGGCGCTTTGGTCTCTTTACCCATATGGAGTATATGTTAACCGCTGGGGCCTTTTCCGCATGCAGCCATACGACAACGTCTACAAAAAAGGAATTGCCAGGTGCGTCTGCATCGGCCCAACGAGCGTGGATTTTCGGACACCCATTCCACGAGCGTGGATAATCTCCCGTTTTGAGCCCGTAAACAGGCCAAAAACGGGAGATTATCCACGTTCATGTTTTGCGGATCAGTTTCATTTGCACCAATTAGCTGGTGTGGCGCCAGCGAGGGTCGGTGAGCGTACGCGCCACACCCAGGCCAACGGGCAAAAACGCCACGATGAGCACTGCACGCACAAACCAGCCGAGCATATTGACCGTGTCGAAGGTGCACATGTAATACATCGAGCGATACAGATACAAGCCCGGCACCATAATGACAATCGATGGCACCGTGAGGGCGATACGTGGGTAGGTGAGCTTGATTTCGGCTAAGCTCGCGAGCAGCCCCGATACCAGCGCGCCAATAAACGCTGCCGCCTCGGGAGGCATACCTACGCTCAGGCCCAGGAAGGGAAACAGCGCCGGCGCATCGACGAGCGTAAGACGCAAGGTATTGGACACGGCGCCGATCAGCCCAGCTGCCGCGGCCATCTTTACCGGGCTGTTGAACATCACCGAGAAGCCGAATACGCCAACGAAGCTCATCACCACGCGCAGGAGCGTAAGGGCAAGCGGCGAAAGGCCGAGCGGGGCAAAATCATCCGGTGCCAGCCCCACACACTCGGCAACCATCCAGCCCACAAGGGTCGCCATCACAATAATCGACACGGCATACGAAAGACGCTCAATGCCGCTTCGCATATCGAGCTTAGCGATGTCGAGGCCTGCCGTAATGAGGGGAAAGCCGGGAATCACAAAGAGCATGGCGCCGATATAGCCTTCTTGGTGCGACATTGCCCCCGGTACGACCTGGCCAAGGCCGAGCAATGCCAGCAGATACGAAACGCAAGCGAGCGCAACGCCAATCGTCAGCGCGCTAAACTGGCCAAGACCCTGCTTGAGAATATGAGAGCGAGCAAAGTTGCCAACACCAGCGCCTACGAATGCGCAGGCCATCTCGATAGGGCCGCCGCCGAGCAAAAAGACGAAGGCGCCGCAAGCACAAGCTGCCGCAAGGCCCTGTTGCCAGGGAGAGTAATCGGGTTTTGAACTCTCAACGGTCTTGAGCATCTCGTGGTATTCGTGCACGGTAAACCGGCGCCCATACGTCTCGATTTCCTTTAGGAAGCTCTCCATCATCCAAATGCGATGGGTATTGACTCCCGTTGTGGGCAGGCTGACAACCTCGTTAAAGCAGTGGCCATCTTCGATGCAGGTGCACTCAAACGACAGAAGACTTAAGTCAACGTGGACGGTGACACCGAGTACGGCGGCAACGCGATTCATGGTATCGCGTACACGCCAGGCACCCGTTCCGCTCGCGAGCATAAGCATACCGGTGCGGCAGATGATGGATGACTTATCGGTGAGCGGCGCATCGACGGCAAGCTCATCGCCTGCCGTCACGATCTGGTGCCAGTCTGTTTTCATATGGAGTGCGCCGGCACGAACACCGTGGTGCATGGGGGCTCTCGAAAGCAGCGAGTCAAGGCGCGAAGACTGTGGGGGCTCCGCTGATCCGACCTCGTCCTCGTCGGGCTCTTCATCAATAAGGTCGAAAGTATCGAGCGCCGCCGGCTCGCGACGGTCGATCAATTCCTCGTCCTCATCATCAAAGTAGTTGAACTGATCGAGCATGTCCTCTTCGATTGCACGCTCGCTCGCGTCGTCCATATAGACGCTCCCTTCCTGCCGACTAACCCCCATCCTAGACAGCAACGGCTAAAGGAAACATAAAAGAGACGACTGTCACGCGAGCCATGTGCGCAATATCCGTTGGGCAGTCGTCTCCCTTGCACCAATAGCTTGACAAGGACTGTCCCCAAGTGCCGGCAGAAAAGGAACGTCCCTAAGTGCCAACCAGGGCAACACCGCAGATAGAGGACGGACAGCGAGCGACGTCCAGGGCGAACAAGTTGGCATGAAAAAGGCAAGGCATAGACCTTCTGGTCATGCCTTGCCTTTTGAATGACAAATTGTCGCCCTGGGCGGCGCGCAGCGTCAACTGGTTACGCGGGTTGGTAAACCCGCGTAACCCCCTAGTACATCTTTGCGCCGGCAGGGATGGAATCGTCGAGCTGGATCAGGTTGAGACGCTCCTCGCCCTCCTCCTCGTGGATGGCACTGATGAGCATGCCACAGCTGGGGATGCCCATCATCTTGCGCGGAGGCAGGTTGGTGATGGCGAGTAGGGTCTTGCCGACCAGGTCCTCGGGCTCGTAATAATCGTGAATGCCGGAGAGGATGGTGCGGTCGGTGCCGGTGCCGTCATCGAGCGTAAAGTTCAGCAGCTTCTTGGACTTCTTGACGGCCTCGCATGCCTTGACCTTCACGGCGCGGAAGTCGCTCTTGGAGAAGGTATCAAAGTCGACGAACTCCTCAAACAGCGGCTCAACGGCAATCTTGGAATAATCAACCGTGGGCTTAAGCGGCTTGACGAAGGGGCTCGCGGCGTTGCCGGCCTCGGCGGCCTTGGCAGCAGCGGCACCGGACTGGAAACCCTTCTCGGGCTTCATGTGCGGGAACAGCAGCACGTCGCGAATGGAAGCCTGGTTAGTGAGCAGCATGACCACGCGGTCGATACCGATGCCGATGCCGCCCGCGGGAGGCATACCGTACTCGAGGGCGCGCACGTAATCCTCGTCGTACTCCATGGCCTCATCGTCGCCGCCGGCCTTCTCGGCCATCTGGGCGGCGAAGCGCTCGGCCTGGTCGACCGGGTCGTTGAGTTCGGAGAACGCGTTCGCGTACTCGTGGCCGGCGATGACCAGCTCAAAGCGATGGGTCAGGCGCGGGTCATCCTCAAAGCGCTTGGCAAGCGGGCTAACCTCGATGGGGTAATCGCACACGAAGGTGGGGTTGACGATGGTGTCCTCGCCCAGCTCGTCATAGATCTCGGCGATGATCTTGCCGGCGGTCCACTCGGGCTTGATCTCCAGGCCCTTCTCGCGCGCGGCGGCAGCAAGCTCCTCAACCGGCGTGTCGATGGTGACCTGCTTACCAATCACGTCAGAGACGATATCGGTCATGGAACGGCTTGCCCACTCACCGGAAAGGTCGATGGTCTGGCCCTGGTACTCAATAACCTCGGGATTGCCGATAGCCTTGTTAGCGGCCTTAATGACACCCTGGGCGAGCGCCTTCATGCCCTCGAGATCGGAGAAGGCGCGGTAAGCCTCCATCGTGGTGAACTCGGGGTTGTGGGTGAGGTCCATACCCTCGTTGCGGAAGATGCGGCCGATCTCGAAAACGCGCTCAAAGCCGCCGACGATGCAGCGCTTGAGGTGCAGCTCGGTGGCAATACGCAGGTAGCACTCCTGATCGAGCGCGTTGAAGTGCGTGATGAACGGCTTGGCAGTAGCTCCGCCCTGGATGGTCTGCAGGATAGGGGTCTCGACCTCCATGTAGCCATCGGACTCCATAAAGCGGCGGAACGTGGAGAGGATCTGCGAGCGCTTGCGGAAGGTCTCGCGAACGTCGTCGTTGGCGATCAGGTCGACATAGCGCTGACGATAGCGGGTCTCCTTGTCGGAGAGACCGTGAAACTTCTCGGGCAGCGGGCGAACGGCCTTGGACAGCAGCGTCGCGCTCTTGGGGGCAACGGAAAGCTGGCCACGCTTGGTGCGCACGACCACGCCGGTCACGCCAAGGATATCGCCAAGGTCGAGGGCCTTGAGCGTATTCCAGGCGGCCTCGTCCATATCGTTGATGCGGCAGAACAGCTGGATCTCGCCGGTCGCGTCGCGCACGACAATGAACATGATCTTGCCCTGACCGCGCTTGGCGACCACACGGCCGCCGATCTTCACGACGTCCTCGGTGTCCTCGCCATCGGTGAGCTCGGCGTACTTAGTCTCGATGTCGACGACGTAGTCCTCAATCTCGGAGTGCTCGGGATAGGGGTTCTGGCCCGCCTCGAACAGGGCGGCGCGCTTGGCCAGGCGCGTGGCGCGCTCGTCGTTGAGCGTCGATGCCTGCTCGGCGGCGTTCTGGTTCTCTGCCATAGTTAGCTCCTCAAACTAAAACGCTCCCCAGGATTCGGTCCCAGGGAGCGAAAACATACCTTTACGCGGGACCGTGGTCTAGCGTGCGATCTTGGCGATGGTGTAGATGCGGGTCTTGCCGGAAGGCGTAACGACCTCGACGGAGTCGCCCTCGCCGTGACCAATGATGGCGTGGCCGACCGGAGACTCGTTGGAAATCTTGTGCTCGAGCGAGTTGGTCTCGGTGGTACCGACGAGCGTGACTTCCATGACCTCACCGTTGGGATCGATCAGAGAAACGGTGGAACCGATGGAGACGGTCAGATCGCCCGTGGTGGCAGCAACCTGAGCGTTGGCGAGGATGGCCTGAATCTCGGCAATGCGAGCAGCATTCTGGGCCTGCTTGTCCTTGGCGGCGTCGTACTCGGAGTTCTCCGAAAGGTCGCCGAACGCGCGGGCTTCCTTGATGTCCTCGACGATCTCCTTGGCGTAATCGCCCTCACGCCAAGCGAGCTCCTCGACGAGCTTCTGGCGGCCCTCAGCGGTCAGTACGATCTGGCTTGCGTCCATACGGATATCTCCCCAACTATGATGTAACGATCAACTGTCAACAAAACGAAAAAGACCGGCTAGCCTGCGGGCAAGCCGGTCAGGTGCTCACCCCAAAGGGATGGGACTACTCTGCGTCCGCGTCGCTGTCCTCTGCCTGCTTCTTCTTGGCAGCAGCGAGCTTGGCCTCGAGCTCAGCGATCTCCTTGTCCTCCTCGGACTGCTCGACCACGACCTCCTCGGCCTGCTTGGTTTCGCCCTTATCGTCGCCCTCCATACCCTCGCGGATATTCTTGACGGTAGAGCCGAGGGACTTGCCGAGCTTCGGCAGGTTCTTGGGCCCGAAGATAATCAGGACAACAACGAGAATAATGATGAGCTCAGGAGCCCTCAGTCCAAACATGTAGACCTCCACAATACAGCGAGACAAGCTCGAATGAGTATACCGCGGGTGTCGCGGTATCACAACAATAGCTAAAAAAAGGGACCGCAAGAAGCGGTCCCTCCTCATGCTCTGGTCGGGTTGACTGGATTTGAACCAGCGACCCCTGCGTCCCGAACGCAGTGCTCTACCAAACTGAGCCACAACCCGTTAGCTCGACTATAGTAACAAAGATTTCCGCCATGTGCTAGAAAATTTTTTACTTCTTTGGCACTTCGATGCGAACCGCGTTGGAAATCAGCTCCGTTGCGCAGGCCCACCAGCCATTTTGCCGAGCGGATGCCGCGAGATTGGATGCCGTGGCTGCGGTGTCGCAAATGGCAAACGAGCAAGCACCCGACCCGCACACATCCACGGCAATAGTGCCGTCCTGCGCACGCAACCAGTCGAGAACCGTTTGGATTTGAGGCTCCATTTGCGCGGAAATGACGCCCAAATTGTTGTGGATGAGCGTATATGCCGTCTCGGCATCCCCAGCACGCAGGGCCGAAGCGATCGCGCCGGGCTTGTCTGCCGGTACCGGGTTCTCATCAAAACGTCGATAGGCTTCAATTGTTGAAACGCTCGCCTCGCGCGGCTTGACCAGCACAACGGGCGTTGCGGGCAGCGCGGGATACTCGGTTGCCAGCACGTCTCCCCCGCCCACATAGAATGCGGGGCTCGCGTGTAAAAAGAACGGCACATCGGCGCCAATGCCGCGCGCGATGTCATCCAGCGCAGGATCGCTGCGATCGACGCCCCAGAGCTCCGCTAAGGCGACAATGACCGCCGCGGCGTCCGTCGAGGGACCGCCCAGACCAGCACACAGCGGAATGTGCTTCTCGATCGTCACGCAAACGTTGGCCTCCCGACCATAACGCTCGGCCATAGCGGCCGCCGCACGATACGCCGTATTCTTTTGCATGGGAAAGTCGGATGCCGGAACCGTCTGGACGGTCAGCTCCTGCGCCGGGGCGACCGTCACGATATCGGCAAGACCGACGGCTGCCATCAGGGAATCGACCTTGTGGTAGCCGCGGTCGTCACGCTCGGTATGAACCCCCAGGTAGAGGTTGATCTTTGCCGGCGCAGAAAGGGTCAGGGACCAATCGGTCACCGTTAGTGCTCCTCGAGCTGATTGCCGAGCGGGGTAAAGATGTGCTCGCCGCTCTCGGGGTCGAACAGCTCGACCTGGCCGGTGAGGACATCGATATACTGGTAGGACTGGCGCGACTTGCGGCCACGGCGCTCGTCAACCTCGACGATAAAGACGGCGGGGTGAACACTCTTGATGGTGCCCATGCGCTCGACGACGCGGGTGCGGCCCATGTTGGCCTTCACCTTGACGCGATCGCCCACCATATCGGTCAGCTTCTCGTGGATGTCGTCGACGTGATTGACTTCCATCTCTTCCATGAACAGGGCCTCCAGAAGGTGCAATTCAAAAAGGGGATAATACCCCTAAGATAGACAAAACTCTAATACTATAGCACCCTGCTGTCACCATACGCAAGTCGAATCTCTACTTATATGCGTAACCTAAAGGTTGTCAGTGTCCAGAACGATGGTAAAGGGGCCGTCGTTGACGAGGCTGACCTTCATGTCGGCTCCGAAGATGCCGTGCGCCACATGCTCGACGTCTTCGCGCACCAGCGCCAGGAAGTACTCATAGAGCTCGTTGGCCACATCGGGCGCGCCGGCATCCGTAAAGGACGGGCGGCGGCCATGACGGCAATCGGCAAACAGCGTGAATTGCGACACCATGAGCACCTCACCGTCGACATCGGCAAGCGCCAGATTGGTCTTGCCGTTCTCGTCCTCGTTAATGCGCAGGCCCCGGAGCTTGCTCCACAGCTTATCGGCCTCGGCGCGTGTATCACCATGGCCCACGCCCAGCAGTACCAGGTAACCGCGGCCAATCTTTCCCACACACTCGCCGTCGACCGTCACGCCGGCATTGAGCACGCGCTGCACCACCGCACGCACGGCCTACTCCTCGCCCGTCAGCTTGGCAGACAGGTGCTCGAGCGCATGGAAGCGATGACTAATGGCGTTCTTCTCGTCCGCCGTGAGCTCGGCCATGGTCTTGCCCGGCGTGTCGAGCGGCAGGAACAGCGGGTCATAGCCAAAGCCATGGTCACCGCGGCCCTCATGCGCGATAACGCCTTCACAGGTGCCCTCGCCATAGGTGACCAGGCCGTCCGTGTCGATAAGCGCGACGACGCTCATAAAACGCGCGGTGCGGTCCTCGTCGGCCACGCCCTCCAGATTCACGAGGAGCTTGGCGTTGTTGGCGGCATCGTCGCCGTGCACGCCCGCATAGCGTGCGCTGTACACGCCCGGCTCACCGTCCAGGGCATCAACGACCAGGCCCGAATCGTCGGCGATGGCCATAAGCCCCGTCTCCTCTACCGCGGCTTGCGCCTTGATGATGGCGTTCTCCAAAAACGTCGTACCGTTTTCCTCGGGGTCCTCAAAATCACCCAGCTGACCCAACGCCACAAAGCGCACCTCAGGCATGACCTTGCCCAGAATGGCCTCGATCTCGGTGAGCTTATGGGCATTGCCCGTTGCCACGACGATGGTCGCTGCCGGGTCGAGGGTGTCGATGTCGATCTTCTCAAGTGCCATGAGTGGTCTCCTTGTCTCTATAGCAATGCCGCGCCGAGGGCGACGAGGGCCTCCGCCTCTCCCCTCTCAATCAACGGCAGTCTTATACTTCGACGTTTTCCCAGATAAAACCTGCCAAAATAAACCTGTCCCTTTTTGGCAGGTTAGGCGAGGGCCTGGCGCTGAAGCTCGATGAGCTCGGCGATGCCCTTGTCGCCCAAGTCGAGCAGGGCGTTGAGACGCTTGCGGTCGAAGGGCGCTTGCTCGCCGGTGCCCTGGAGCTCAATCATCTCGCCGGTGTCGGTAGCGACAAGATTCATGTCGACCTCGGCGTGGCTGTCCTCGGAATAATCCAAGTCGAGCAGGGTGTTGCCGTCGACGACGCCCATGGAAATAGCGGCAACCTGACCGGTAAGCGGAATGCGCTCGATCTTGCCGGCCTCGACCCACATAGCAAGGGCGTCGTGCAGCGCCACCCAGGCACCGGTAATGCTCGCCGTACGCGTGCCGCCATCCGCCTGGATCACATCGCAGTCGACGGTGACGGTGTACTCGCCGAGCGCCTTCATGTTGACGACGGTGCGCAGGCTGCGGCCGATGAGGCGTTCGATCTCCATGGAGCGGCCCTTACGCTTGGCGTACTCGCGCTTGCAACGCTTACCGGTCGATGCCGGCAGCATGGCATACTCTGCGGTTACCCAACCGGCCTTGGCACCCTTGCGCCAGCCCGGCACGCCATCCTCGATGGTGGCGGCGCACAGCACGCGCGTGTCGCCAAACTCTGCCAGGCACGAGCCGTGGGCGTGCTTCATGACGCCGCGGGTGAGCTTAACGGGACGCAGCTCGTTTGCGGCGCGGCCGTTGGCGCGGTTGACCTGCATATATTCCATGGAACTATCCTTTCGGCAAAAGATGTGGCGAAGACTCCGGCGACATTGTGTGCCTAACCGAGTTCGTCGATATCGACATGCTCGATGCTTTTGAGCGGCTGGCCAAAGATAAAGCTGCCCGCCACCGCAAACTCGGCAATGTTGTCGGACGTGGTGGCAAAGCGATGCTGCGGCTCGGCGGTGTTGCCCGCCAGCTGCTCACGGCGCGTGAGGATATCGGTCAGCTCGCGGGTGGTCTCCTCGGCGGAGCTCACCACGCGCACCCCGGGCCCCAACGCATGACGGATGGGGCCCACCAGCAACGGAAAGTGCGTACAGCCGAGCACCACGGTATCGATGCCACGATCGTGCAGTGGCTCGACTGTGGCGTTGACCAGCGCGCGAACGGCTGGCGTATCAAAAATATCCTCGTTCTCGAGCCATTGCTCCTGCAGATGCGCGCCCGAGGCGAGCTCGTGCTCGACAACCTCGACAAAGCTCGAGGCAGGGCAGCCATACACGTCCACGCCGGCATCCAAGTCCTGGATGGCGCGCGTGTAGGCGCCCGAGCGGATGGTGAGGTTGGTGGCGAGCACGCCCACACGGCGCGTGCGGGTGCTGTTGATGGCGGCACGCGCGCCCGGCGCGATTACGCCAATCACGGGGACATCGAGCACCTGCTGAGCCAGGCGAAGCGCCGCTGCCGTCGCCGTATTGCAGGCGATGACCATGATCTTGACGTCGTGTCTCGAAAGCCAGCGCCCCGCCTGTAGCGCAAACGAGCGCACCTCGTCCTCGGTGCGGGTGCCGTAAGGGCAGCGCTTGGTATCGCCAAAGTAGTAGACGGACTCGTGCGGAAGCGCCGTCGCAATCGCGCGCGCAACCGTCAAGCCGCCCAGACCCGAGTCGAACACGCCGATGGGGCGCGTATCACCGGCCAGATTCTCGATATCGGACATTACCTCACCAGATTCTCTCTCGAAAAGATATGGCCAAGCGTAACGGCACTGCGCTATGAACGGGCCGCGACGAGCAGCTCCGCCGTCGCCGCCCAGCCGTCAACGATCCTGCCGCGCGTGACAAAGGCGTTATCGCAGGACGCAAGAAACTCGGACGCGCCGGCGCTGGTCAGACCGTTCTCGACCAGGCAGAACGTGCCCACGTGGTCGGCCATGTAGAAATCAGACTCGGAATCGCCGAGTGCCAGCGTCTCGTCGCGCTCGATGCCCAGATGCTCGCAGAAACGCGCGACCGCCACGCCCTTGTCGAGACCCGACGGATTGATGTTAAAGGCACGACCGTCCTCGACGCGATCGAGCTCGAGGGTCGTCGGCTTGGACAGATGAGTCAAGTGGCCGTTGCAGGCCCAGACCAGACCGCAGCCGGCCTCGTCGAGGATGGCCTGCGCCTCGTCATCGGGAATATCGCCGCGCATGCCGACGGTGACCTCGCGGTACTTATAGCCAGTCGACATGTCGTTGTGGTACTCGATCTTGTGCGGCCAGCGAGCGAGAATCTTCTCGCACACGCCGGTCTGCTCAATCACCTGGTGCGGCGTAAGGCCGCAGGCGGGGTCGTAAGGCATGTCGCCGGTCAGATACTCCCAGTCGTTGGCCTTGAGGTCGTACATGACCAGACCACCCATCTCGCCAATGTAGGAGTTGAGGCCGAGCACGCGGGCATCTTCGTGGATCATGGTGCGGTTGCGACCCGAGGTGGGAATTACCTGGATGCCAGCGCGGGCAAGCGCCACGACGGCCTCGACGAGCTTGGTCGAGGGATTGCCGTCGTTGTCGCGCAGCACGCACGAGCCGGGCGCGAGCATCGTGGCGTCCAGATCGGTAAAGACATACTTGACCTTGGCAAGGCGCTCGCGCATCTCGCCCGAAAGCTCGGCAACGGTCGGCAGGATGTTGTGGGACATGGTCACTCCATTTATTACGTAGAAAAGACTTAATCTTGGTACCGCGTTTTCCCTAAGGTGAACACGCTTGAGAGGCACCGCATCATCGGGCGTCGATGATTCGCAAACGCCATCCCAAAGGCAGCGGCGCTTAGGCGTCGTACGCCGCAAGGATGCGCTTGAGAACCGAGCCATCACGCTCGCAGGGCTCGGGTCCGTTCTTGCGCAGCATGCACTCCTCCTCGCCCTTGCCGGTCACGATAACCACAGCGGGGCGGTCGGTCTCGCGCACGGCCGTCTCGATAGCGGCGGCGCGGTCGCACACGATCTGCCAGCTATCGTTTCCCTGCGCCTGGACATTGCGCGCGATCTCGGCGCAGATGTCCTCGACGTCCTCGGGGCCCGGGTCATCCTCGGTAATCACGATGCGATCGGCGTACTTGCCGGCAGCGATACCCATCGTAGTACGGCGATCGACACCCTTGCCTCCCGTTGCACCAAAGACAACCGCCAGCTCGCGCTCGGGATAGTTCTCGCGCAGGTCGCGCAAAAGCGTCTCGAGGCTCATGCCGTTGTGCGCATAGTCAACGACGCCCAAAATCTTGCCCGATACAGACGGATAGAGCTCCATGCGACCGGGAACAAAGACGCCCTCAAAGCCATGGACGATGCCCTCTTCGGAAATGCCGAGGGCCTCGGCACAGGCAATGGCGGCAAGCGCATTGGACACGTTGAACTTGACGGGCGTGGGGATCACGATGTCACGCGTAAAGCGCGGCGTGCGGACCGTGGCGATCACGCCGCAATCGCCGTTGCGAATGGCCAACGCACGCACGTCGGCGCGTCCATCGGTCAGCGAGAACGTCACCGTGCGCTCGCAGCGGGACGCCGCCTCGAGCACGCGGTCGACGTGGTCCATATCGAGGTTGACCACGGCAAAGCGGCTCTGCGAAAAAATCTTGAGCTTGCTGGCAAAGTAATCCTCGAGCGTGGGGTGCTCGATCGGCGAGATATGGTCCTCACCGATATTGGTAAAGGCGCCCACTTCAAAGTCAATCTTGCCCGTGCGCTCGTATTTGAGGCCCTGGCTCGACGCCTCCATGACCAGCCACGGAGCGCCCGCCTCGGCGGCATGTGCGATACGCGACTGCAAAAGGAAGGACTCGGGGGTCGTTAGCTTAGAAGGACCGACCTCGATACCGTCATCGAACTCGATACCCGTGTTGAGGGCTGGTCGATGACGGCCCGTGAGCTTAGCCTCGTTGGCAAGAATGCCACGCAGATAAAAGCTGCAGGTCGACTTGCCCTTGGTGCCCGTAAAAGCGCAGACCTTCACCTTGCCCGAGGGATGACCGTAATAGGCGTCCGCCACCACAGCGAGCGTACGGCGGATATCGTTGACGATCACAGCGGGAATATCGACGTCGTAATCGACCTCGGACACGTACGCCACGGCGCCTTCGGCAATCGCCGAGACCAGATACTCGGGCTTGAACGCACGGCCCTTGCAGACAAACAATGTACCCGGACGCACCTGGCGCGAGTCGTCGGTCGCAAACTCGATGTGCTGGTCGCATAGAGTATCCGGCTTGGAAACAACAAGGGCCTCGGCCTCGAGCAGCTCCACATAGCGCATCAAAGCCAGCTTCTCCTTCGTCGTACCCGACATATAACGACCTTTCTCGCTAAACCTAACCTTAAAAGCAAAAACCGTCCCAGATGAATCCGGTCGCGCCCCTGTATTATCAACCATCCTAATATGCCACCTGACCTTGCGAGTGTCTCAGCACCCTAAAAACTTGCAAGGACCAGCACACGGTTAATTCGAAATAACAAAACCCCCGCCCTACAAATGCGCGTGATGCGGGAATGACCAGTGAGTCTGTCATGCTCTACAAGGACACGTCGCTGCTTTCGAGCGTCGGCGTCATGGAACTCATGCTGTTCTCCAAAACCTCACGACCACCACGGGCAACATCACACCCTACATTTGCGCCGCACCCTACTATCTGGTTGTGACGATTCCGCTCATCCACGTCGTCACCAAGGTAGAGCACCGCCTTGCCAAGCGCGGCAAGCGCTAGCCCCTCTCGCGCTCTCACACACAGCAATCGTCGTAGCCGCGGCCCGCCGCTTCACCCAACGTGCGGGCCGTGGTTTTTCGGTCCCCTCGGCGCTTATGCCCCATCACGAAGCAAAAGATTGGCATGATAGTAAGGATTGATTGATATCGACTGCTGCAAACCTTGCGGCAGCGCACCTAAGCCGTCAGCAGAAAGGATCTTGCATGTGCGGTTTTGTCGGTTTTACCGGTACAGATGAACAGAGTGAGCTGGTTCTCACGGCCATGATGAATCGCATCATCCATCGCGGGCCGGATATGGGTGGCCAGCACATCGTCGATGACGTCGCCCTCGGCTTCCGCCGTCTTTCGATTCTCGACCTTTCCGAGGCTGGCGCTCAGCCCATGTCGAGCGATGACGGCAAGGTCACCATCGTCTTCAACGGCGAGATCTACAACTTCCAGGAGCTTCGCGCCGAGCTCGAGGCTGCCGGCTACGTCTTCCACTGCAACGCCGACACCGAGGTCCTGGTGCACGGCTACGAGGAGTGGGGCGAGGACCTGGTCAACCGCCTGCGCGGCATGTATGCGTTCGTGATTCACGACCAGAACAGGAACAAGCTCTTCGGCGCCCGTGACATCTTTGGCATCAAGCCGTTCTATTACTACCGGGCCTCCGACGGCTCGCTGCTGTTTGGCTCCGAGATCAAGAGCTTCCTGGACCACCCCAAGTTTGAGAAGGCCGTCAACCGCGACGCGCTGCGTCCCTACCTCACGCTGCAGTTCCCTGCCACGGAGGAGACGTTCTTTAAGGGCGTGTTCAAGCTTGCCCCCGCGCATTGCTTTACGTACGACCTTACGACCAACACTATGGATATCAAGCGCTACTGGAGCTGCGACTTTACCGATGACAACTCCAAGAGCTTCGAGGAGTACGTGGACGAGTGCGACAAGGTCGTGCACGAGAGCGTTGCCGCGCACCGCATCGCCGATGTTAAAGTTGGCTCGTTCCTCTCCGGCGGCGTCGACTCCAGCTACATTGCCGCCTGCCTCATGCCCGACACCACGTATTCCGTCGGCTTTGACTACAAGAACTTCAACGAGACCAACTACGCCGCCGAGCTTTCCGACAAGCTTGGCATTAAGAACGTGCGCAAGATGATCACCGCCGACGAGTTCTTCGACGCGCTACCCGATATCCAGTACCACATGGACGAGCCGCAATCGAACCTCTCCAGCGTGCCGCTGTACTATCTGGCACAGATGGCCGCCGAGGAAGTTACCGTCGTCCTTTCGGGCGAGGGCGCCGACGAGCTGTTTGCCGGCTACGAGTGGTACGAGGACACCCCCGAGATGCGATCCTTCAAGAAGCGCGTGCCGCTCGGCGTGCGCCGTGCCCTGGGCTCGCTCGTTCAGCATCTCCCCTACTTTAAGGGTCACAACTTCCTGACCAAGTGCGCCGAGGTCCCCGAGCGCTGGTACGTGGGCCAGGCAAAGGTGTTCGACCCGTCCGAGGTTGACGAGGTTCTCAAGCCAGCTTACGACACCGGCAAGAACGCCTCCGAAATGTGCGCAGAGTACTACAAGCAGGTCCCCGACTGCTGCGAGCTCTCTAAGAAGCAATATCTGGATATGAACATGTGGCTTCCGGGCGACATCCTGCTCAAGGCAGACAAGATGTGCATGGCGCACTCCCTGGAGCTCCGCGTTCCGTTCCTGGACAAAAAGGTCATGGAGTTCGCCGAGCATATTCCCGCCAACTACCGTGTCAACGAAGAGGGCTGCAAGCTTGTCCTGCGCCACGCCGCCAATCGCACGCTGCCCGATGAGTGGGCAACACGCAAGAAGGTTGGCTTCCCGGTGCCAGTTAAGTTCTGGCTGCGCGAGCAGAAATACTACGACTACGTCAAGGAGTACTTCACCGCACCGTGGTCTGCCGATTTCTTTGACACCGATGCGCTCATGAAGCTGCTCGACGATCACTTTGAGGGCCGCGCGCTCAACCAGCGCAAGATCTATACCACGCTGACGTTCCTCATTTGGTACAAGCGCTTCTTTATCGACGAGAACAAGGGCACCGAAGGCCCCTTGTCTGTTGGCAGGACGGCGGCGCGGAACCATTTACAGACCAGGGAATAGGTGATACTCTGGACGCAGACACAAGGCTCCCAGCCGTCATCAAGAGCAAGACAGTTGCCGCCGTCATAATTGCAGCAGTCATGCACCAGCCGCCGGACGGCTCGGTACTGCTGGTAGGTCAGTCGGGGAATGCCGTTCACCGCTCCACCTCCCGGCGTTTCTGCTGGGTCTGCTCCTGCTGGTGTATGGCAGCATCGGCGTTCCGCTTCACCTGTTGAAGCCGCCGCAAATCGTCTTGGATAGGCTTGTACTGCTCATACTCGGCTGTGTACTCCTGGTGAAGCCTCGCCTGTTCCTGTTCCCACGCATGAACGGGGATTTTACCAGCAGGGGAACGGTGCTTGTCCAGCTTCCGGCGGGCCATGTGGAACGTCCTCAACTCGTTCTCATGCTCCCTCTCGAATTTTTCCCGCTTGCCCTTCCACTTGATACCCTGCAACTCGTCATAGACGGGCTTGGTGTCTCGGTAGAGGTCAACAAGGCGAAGCAGTTCCTTCAATTCGTTCAGACGGTCACGCTTCGCTTTCATGGATGTGTTGATGGCCTCCGTTCGTTCACTCTGGGCGGCGATATGGGTCTCTAAATCTTCCAGCGTAGCGATGCCCCTCTCGGTCAGAAAATTGATGGCCTCGGCAAAACCTTTAAGATTTCCAATCCTGGCGTTGCGGCTCCATGCTCCGGCGTTCCGGCCCTCATAGTAGTCGGTCAGCAGGGCGGCAAGGGTCGGGGCCTGGGGCTTGCTCAATTCTTCTTTTATGGCCTTAATCCAATCCGTCAGGCCGGCGATTTTCTTCCGAATATCCCGCAGAATGTTGTTGGCCTTTTTTATCCAGCGGTTCAGATCGCCCTTGTCGGTGGGGATGCCCTTGGCCTCCATCTGGCGGACGGCCACGCCCTCATGGACGGTGGGCAGCAGGTCAAGGCCCTGACGCTCATAGGAGCGGTGGTCGATGCGGCAGGTCAGCCCCTTTTCCTCAAACTTGGCGTTCACCATAGCGGCCCACGCCTCCCGCCAATGTTCCAGTGTTTCCGGGCTTCCCCAGTCGGTAGTGGGAACAGCGTCAAAGAGGGGCTTGCCGTCCTCTCCCATAATGCGGTTCCCGTCCTCGTCCAGACGGTAGCGGCGGCGCTGCTTGCACCCCCATTTGCCGTCTGGCTCAATGGGCCGGATGGGGCAGAGAACATGAAAGTGCGGGTTAGGAATACCGCCGTCCTCCTTGTCCGGCTGGTGGATGGCAAAGTCGGCAATCATGCCCCGGCCCACAAGCTACTCCGAAACAAATTGCCTTGCAAGAGCGATGTTTTCCTCCAATGAAAACTCGTTCTGCAAGGCAATGTCAAAGCTATATGCAAGCTGGGCTTTCTTGCCGCGCTCGGCCTTCTCCACGGCGTTCCAGAGGGTGGCGCGGTCTTGGTACTGGTTGGGGGCCTGGGGCGGCAGGAGAATGTCTGTGCAGACCACGCCGCCCTTGTGGGTGTAGTCGCTGACCTCGCCATAGTATTCGCTATACAATTTCTCCCCGGCTCGGTAGGCGGCGGACGTGACAACAGACTGTCCCGCGCTCCGTTTGACCTGGGTAACGTGGAGATGGAACAGGGCCAATTATCCGCTTTCCTGCTGGTCAGTGGCTTGGCTCACCAGGGCGGCAACTTCCGGCAGGGAAAAGACCTTTTCCATCAAAAGAAAAAAGGCCCTTTCGCTCATGCCGCGCACCTCCGGGGCGATACTCTCCACCGCTCCGCCACGGGTGATAAGTCGGTGGTTTCGCTTCTTCCTTTCGCCTTGGGTGTAGTAGCGGATGCGGTTCTCATACCGCTGGCCTCTGTGCTGGTACTGCTCCAACTTAGCGGTGGCCTCAGCATACTCTTTCTCTAATTCTTCGCGTGACTTGTCCATCGTGTTTGACCTCCTTCTTGGCAAAACAAAAGACCGTCTACCTGCTGTGTCGGGTAAACGGTCAAGGGTAACGGTATTCGGTTTTAGCCTCGCTGGAAAGGTGCAGACGCAGAGCGGATGTACCTTTCCAGCGAGGGCGCAGGGATAGCCGCAAAGCGGCGCAAGGGGCGCAGCCCCTTGTACGGAGCGGAGCGACGCAAACGGCCCGGACTTTCGGAAGTCCGGGCCGTAGCCTCGCAGAGCGCACGATACATGGTCGCAGACCATGTATAGAAGTGCGCCCTTTGTTCCAAAGGGATTTTATAAGTCCATCATTGATGGGAGAATTTTGTTGAACATATGGCGCACCTTATCAATCCGGGTGTTTGGGCGGCGTGGCTGAAAAACTGGTTCGCCGCTGGCGATTTGATACCCCTTCAATTCTGTTAAACAAACGCTTCTCCCGTTTGTATAAAAGGTGAGGTCATTGCGGTACTCTTGCACACAGCGGGCAGGGATTTCGCCAGTAAAAATCACCTCGCTGTTTTTAACCTGGGTCGTTTCAATACTCGCGCAATATTTTGGTGCGTCATGATAAGCTCTGGAGAGATATTCCTGCGGCGCATAGAGTGTAAAAGAAAGATATGGTTCCAATAGCTGCGTCCCCGCCTTTTTCAACACCTGCTCCAATACAATAGGTGCCAATGACCGAAAGTCTGCGGGAGTGCTGACCGGACTATAATAAAGCCCATACTCAAAACAGATTTTACAGTCCGTTACCTTCCATCCATACACGCCTTGTTCCAGACCGTAGCGGATACCATCCAATACAGCGTTTTGAAAACTCTGATTCAAGTATCCAACGGAAACTTTGCTCTCATACTGCACTCCGGTGCCAAGGGGGAGAGGGGTGACGGACAGCCCGATGGACGCCCAGAATGGATTGGGCGGCACTTCGATATGAATGGTGTGACTTACCGCTTTCAATGGCCTCTCCATATAGATGACGGTAGGTTCTTTTGCAGTTGTGTTGAGCTGATATTTTTCCACCAGAAGATCAGAGATAATTTCCAATTGTACCCGGCCCAAAAAGGAGAGAATGATCTCATGGGTCACAGCGTCTACTTCATAGCGCAGAAGCGGGTCGGTATCCGCAATTTCTGTCAAGGCGTTTAACAAGCGTTCCCTCTGTTCTGGTTTCTCTGGTGCAATTGCTGTCCGCAGCAAAGGGAGAGGATTGTCGCTCCACGTTTCACGGGGCAGCAGCAGTTTGTTTCCCAGCACATCATTCAGCCGCAAACTGTCGCAGGGTACAATGACGATCTCGCCCGCATGGGCAATCTCTGTTCGGACAATCTCACCCTTTGAGGGGATACGCATTTCCGTAATTTTCAGTTTTTCTTTCCCTGCCAAGGCTACGGAATCCCGCAAATGAAGCGTACCGCTATACAACCGCAGATAGGCAAGGCGTTGGCTCTGGTTTGCGTACTCAACTTTGAACACAGTTCCGCACAATTCAGAGCTGTTCTGCCCGGTGGGTGATTGGAATGTATCTGTGACCGCTTCAATGAGTTGTCGGATTCCCAAGTTTACCTTGGCACTGCCATGATAGACCGGAAACAGAGAGACGCTTTGGATTCTCCTGTTTTCCTCCCGCAGAAGTTCTTCTTTGTCCATTGGTTCTCCGGCAATATATTTCTCCAACAATTCATCACAGTCCGCAATCACGGTATCCCAATTCTCCAGCCCCATGTTTTCCATGATGGATATATCCGGGGAAAGCTGCACGTTCTGCTTAATAATCATATTTGCGGAGAGCTTATCTCGGATAGACTGATACACACCTGGCAGGTCAATCCCGTCCTGGTCGATTTTGTTAATAAAGATAACAGTTGGGATTTTCATTACTTGCAGAGCATGAAACAGAATACGGGTCTGCGCCTGAACGCCGTCTTTTGCAGAAACAACCAAAATCGCTCCGTCAAGAATGGCAAGGGAGCGATAGACCTCCGCTAAGAAATCCATATGCCCAGGAGTATCCACAATGTTGACCTTACAATCGTGCCACTGAAAGGAAGTGACCGCCGTTTGAATGGTGATTCCACGCTGCCGCTCTAAAAACATGGTGTCCGTTCTCGTTGTTCCCTGATCCACACTGCCGGGCGCCTCGATTGCTCCGCTGGTATATAACAGGCTCTCCGTC